>CAZNZC010000003.1:0-55109 GCA_964577425.1 uncultured Phycisphaeraceae bacterium | reverse complement strand
GGGAGGGGGGAGAGTCAGGCGTCGGAGAAGTCGTGGTTGGCGGCGTAGGTGCCGGTCTTGAGTTTCTGCATCGAGCGGAGCAGGTCGTTGAGCAGGGTGCTGGCGCCGAAGCGGAACCACTCCGGAGAGAGCCAGCCTTCGCCGAGGGTTTCGTTGACCATGCAGAGGTAGTGCCAGGCTTGTTTGGCGGTGCGGATGCCGCCGGCGGGCTTCATGCCGATCTTGACATTGGTGTTGAGGTAGGCGTCGCGGATGGCCTCGAGCATGACGAGGGTGACGGGCATGGTGGCGGCGGGTGTCACCTTGCCGGTGCTGGTCTTGATGAAGTCGCCGGGGCGGACGGCGGCGATGGCGATGTCGCCGGCGCGGCGGACCTGGTCGTAGGTTTCGAGTTCGCCGGTCTCGAGGATGACCTTGAGGTGGGCGCGGCCGCAGGCGTCGGCGACGGCGGCGATCTCGTCGGCGACCTCCTGATAACGGCCCGCGAGGAAGGCCCCGCGGTTGATGACCATGTCGATCTCGTCCGCGCCGTCGTGGACGGCGGCGCGGACATCGGTGAGGCGGATGGGCAGGGGGTACTGGCCGCTGGGGAAGCCGGTGGCGACGGAGGCGACCTTGACGGGCGTGCCCGCGAGGATCTCGGCGGCGTGGGGGACCATGCTGGGGTAGACGCAGACGGCGGCCACCGTGGGGAGGCGCTCGCCGAGGATTTCTTCATCGCGCTCCCACGGGCGCAGGGCCTTGCGGCAGAGGGAGCGGACTTTCTCGGGAGAGTCCTTGCCTTCGAGGGTGGTCAGATCGACCATCGAGAGGGCCAGGCGCAGGGCGGCCATCTTGGACTCGTTCTTGATCGAGCGGGTGGTGAAGGAGGCGGCGCGGCGGTCGGCCATGACGGCGTCGACTGTGGGGGAGGTGGGGAGGGTGGGGCTGGGAAGCATGGGGGATGGTAGGAATTGGGAGGGTGTGAAGGTGGCACGGACATCCCGCCTGTGCCACCAGTATGTGTGCCACAATACCGGCTCGGCCCTTCGGGCCGACGGGGGGCTGGAAGCCCCCCGCTCCATGAAACGGGAGAGTCGGCACGGAGTGCCGACCTACGCGAGGCGCTGGCCGGGGAGGAGCGGGGGGGTGGGTACGCCCAGGGTGTCGGCGATGGCGCGGATGAGTTCGGCCTCGGCCGTGGTGATGTCGTGGTCGGCGGCGGCGGTCAGGGCGCAGGCCTTGAGCAGATCGCCCTTGAGCCGGGCGGTGCAGTCGGACAGGGTGGTCAGGGCGGTGTCGAGGCGGTTGAGGGTGGCGTCGCTCTTGGGCAGCAGGCGGGGTTGTGTGCCGGTGATCGCGCCCGCGCCGAGGCGGAAGGCGGATTCGGCCGCGGCGTCGTCCTTCGCGCCGGCGTAGGCGACGGCGGACAGGAGCGTGCTGACCTCGTCGCCGAGCTTGCCCAGGGCGTAGTACTGCGTGACCTTCGGCACGGCCCGCCCGAAGCGTTCGTCCAGGTGGCGCGTGAGCACGCCGAGCGTGACCCACTCGAACAGGCCGACGGACTTGTCCATCTCGATCAATGCCCTGATGTTCGCGCGGAATGTCCGGTGCTGGGCGTCGGACAGGTGGGCGAGCGACCCGAGCGTCATGTCGAGCAGCGGCAGGCGGAGTTCGCGGGCCAGGGCGACGGCGTCCGGGGCGAGGCGGCGGACCTCGGCGGCTACGGCGGGGTCGCCGCTGGATTCGAGGCGGCGGATCTGGGCTTCGCGGATGTCGGGCCTGGCGTCGAGCAGCAGGGCGTAGACGACGGCGCGGCCGGTGGAGGTCTCGTGGGCGGCGTCGCGCAGCGACTGCGGGATCGCGGCGATGAGCGAGCGGGCGTGCTCGACATGGGCGGGTGTGGCCTGTCCGGCCAGGGCGAGCAGGGGGAGGAGCATGGCCGCCTGCGACATGCCTCCCGCGGCTGTCCCGATGCCGGCGGGCATGGCGCGTTGCAGGCGCTCGCGGGGGGTGAGCGGCCGGGCGGATTCGGGGCCGTGGTCGTCGCGCGGGGTGAGGGGGGTGAGCATGGAGCCGTCCCACGACGGGTCCACCCTTTTGATGCGGGCCTTGAGGGGCGGGTGGGAGGCGAGCGAGCCGCCGAAGGAGGACGAGGCGAGCGCCTCGCCGAAGAACATGTGCCCGGCCTCCTGGGCGCGGGGGTGCTGGACGCGGGCGCGGTTGCTCGCTCCGCCGATGCGCCGGAGGGCGTCGCGGATGCCGTTGGGGTTGCGGGTGAACTGGACGGCGGCGGCGTCGGCCAGGAACTCGCGCTGGCGGCTGACGGCCGCCTGGATGATGCGGGCCGCCAGCGCGCCCAGCGAGCCGATCACCAGCATGGCCACCGCCACGGCCAGGACCAGCATGATCGCCCCGCCCCCCTCCTTGCTCCGCCCGCCGGAGCTGTGGGGCGCGATGCGCAGGAGCATGTGCCCGATCAGGGAGATGAGCACGATGCCGTTGAGCAGGCCGATGAGCCGGATGTTCAGGCGCATGTCGCCGTTCAAGATGTGGCTGAACTCGTGGGCCATCACGCCCTGGAGTTCGTCGCGGGTGAGGCCCTCGACGCAGCCGCGGGTGACGCCGATGACGGCGTCGCCGGTCGAGTAGCCCGCGGCGAAGGCGTTGATGCCTTTCTCGTTCGGCATCATGTAAACCGGTGGCACGGGCACGCCGGAGGCGATGGCCATCTCCTCCACGACATTGAGGACGCGGCGCTCGTCGGGGTCACGGGTGGAGGGGTCGATGAGGCGGCCGCCGAGGGCGCGGGCGACCGTTTGTCCTCCCCCGCGGAGTTCGGCGATGCGGTAGAGGCTGCCGCCGGCGATGATGAGGGCGGTGAAGCCCGCGGTGGCGGCGGCCACGAGGGCGATGTCCGACGCGCGGACGGGCTGCTCCCCTCCGCCGACCGCCGCGACGACGAAGGCGGCCACGGCGGAGACCGCGGCGCAGATGACCAGGACGGCGATGATGTACATGACCACCAGCTTGCGCGACCGGGCGCGGGCGCGGTCCTGGTGGCCGAAGAAGTCCATCGTCTGCGCGTGGGGCCGACTTGCAGTCGGCCTGTTCTTCCGTGCGGCGTCCATGTTCGCTCCCAATCAGCCGATCAGGAGAAGCTGACCTTGGGGGCTTCCTGGAACTGGGCGGAATCGGCGAACTCCAGCAGGGCGGCGTTCTTGGCGTGGCCGAACATGGGCGCGACGATGACCGGGGGGAAGGACTGGCGGTAGGTGTTGTAGCTGGTCACCGCGTCGTTGAAGGCCTGGCGGCTGAAGGCGACCTTGTTCTCGGTGGCGGTGATCTCTTCCTGCAGGGCCATCATGTTCTGGTTGGCCTTGAGGTCGGGGTAGGCCTCCATGACGGCGAACAGGCGGCCCATCGCGCCGGTCAGCGCGCCCTCGGCGTTGCCGAGCTGGCGCATCGCGTCCGGGTCGCCGGGGTTCTTGGCGGCGTTGCCGAGGCCGCCGGCGGCGGCGTTGCGGGCGGCGATGACGGCTTCCAGCGTCCCCTTCTCGTGGGCCATGTAGCCCTTGGCCGTTTCGACGAGGTTGGGGATCAGGTCGTAGCGGCGCTTGAGCTGCACCTCGATCTGGGCGAAGGCGTTCTCGTAGCGGTTCTTGAAGGCGACGAGCTTGTTGTAGATGCCGATGACGATCAGAGCGAGTACGACGACGATCGCGGCGATGACGCCCAGCGTGATGAGAATGGCCATGAAACCCTCCCGTGCGGTTGCGGTGCGACGCGCCGGCCCGTGCCGACGCGGTGAGACCGATCATATCAGCCCCGGGCTGGTGATTGGGGAACTCCGCCCAGCGATTTCGGGTCGGCCCGCGTCGGTCAGGCGACACCCACCGCCCGGGCGTCGCGGTCGGAGAGTTCGCCGCCGTCGGAGCGGCGTTTGACGGTGCCGTCGCGTTTCCAGGAGCGTTCGCAGCGGGGTTCGTCGCGGAGGTCGAGGACTTCGAGGGCGTTTCCGCCCGTCTCGACGCGGGAGACGCCGCAGAAGTCGGCGAGGTCGATGGGGTCGAAGTCGGCGAGCGTGCCGTCCGTGTTGGGGAGGCGGAGGCCGGCGTCGAGGGGGTTGTCGATGCCGCGGGCGGAGCGGGCCTGTTCGAGGGCTTTGGACGCCTCGGCGAGGAGGGCCATGACTTGGGGCCAGCGGGCGTCGGGCGCGGCTCCTGTCGGATCGGGGAAGCCGGTCAGGTGGATGCAGGCGGCCTCGTTGGCGGGATGCAGGGCGCGGAAGGCCTCGTCGGCGGTGTGGCAGAGCACCGGCGCGAGCAGACGGCAGAGGCCCTCGGTCAGCGTCCACAGGCAGGCTTGCGTGCGGACGCGGCGTTCGGAGGACGGCGCGTCGCAGTACAGGCGGTCCTTGACGGCGGAGAGGTACTCGCTGCTCAGCGTGGTGTTGCAGAAGTTGTAGAGGAGCTTGTGGGCCTCGTGGAAGGCGTAGCGCTCGAACGATGCCCGGACCTTGGCCGCAAGGGCGTCGAACTCGGAGAGCACCCAGGCTTCGAGCGAGGTGGGGGCGTGGGAGACCGGGGTGTGCCGGTAGTCGCCCAGGTTGCTGAGCATGAAGCGCAGCGTGTTGCGGACCTTCACATAGCTCTGCCCGGCGTTGGCGAAGAACTCCTCGTCCACCTTGACATCGTTCTCGTAGGCGATGGAGCAGACCCACCAGCGGAGGACATCCGCGCCGTAGCGGTCGAAGAGGTCCTTGAGGGCCGCGCCCTTGGATTTGGAGAGCTTCTTGCCGTCCTTGTCCACCATGAAGCCGTGGGTGAGCAGGGTCTTGAAGGGGGCCTGCCCGGTCACGCCCAGGGCGGGGAGGAGGGAGAGCTGGAACCAGCCGCGGTGCTGGTCGGAGCCTTCGAGGTACAGGTCCACGGGATACGCCGCATCGCCGAAGCGCTGGCGCATGACGGCGTTCCACGACGAGCCGGACTCGAACCAGACATCGAGGATGTCGTGGCCCTTGCGCAGATCGGCGAAGGGCACCGCGCCGGAGCGCAGGGCCTCGGGGGCGTCGGCATCGGCCTTGGGGTCGTAGGCGGCCAGCAGCTCGGCGGGGGACATGGTGAACCACGCGTCCGAGCCTTTGGCGCGCACCACATCGGCCACGGCCTGGACCGATTTCGTGGTCATGAAGGCGGAGCCGTCGGGCATGGTGAAGCCGGGGATCGGCAGGCCCCACGCCCGCTGGCGGCTGATGCACCAGTCGGGGCGGGACTCCAACATGCCGCGCATGCGGTTGCGGCCCCACGCGGGCACGAACGACACCGTGCCGCCCTCTCCCGTGGCAGCGAGCGCCAGGTCGCGCATCGACCTGCCGTCGCGTTTGGTCGGTGCGTCCACGCCCACGAACCACTGCTCCGTGCAGCGGAAGATCACCGGCGTCTTGCTGCGCCAATCGTGCGGGTAGGAGTGGGTGAACTTGTGCGAGAAGAACATGTGGCCGGAGTCGGTCAGGCGTTTGGCGACCATGTCGTTGGCGGTCCAGATGTTCACGCCGCGGAGCCAGTCGGGGACGGTGTCGTCGTAGGAGCCGTCAGCCCTGACGGGGCAGTAGACGGGCAGGCCGACGCGCAGGCCGGTCTGGTAGTCCTCGGTGCCGTGGCCGGGGGCGGTGTGGACGAGGCCGGTGCCGTCCTCCAGAGTCACATAGTCGGCGGAGACGACGGTGTAGCACTTCGAGGTGTCGCCGAACTGGGGCGGGGTATCACGGAAGGGGTGCTTGTAGCGCAGGCCGACGAGCCGGTCGCCGGTGGTGGTGGCGACGACGGCGACATCCTCCGCCTTGGCGCTTTTGGCGACCTTGGGGAGCAGTTCGGCCGCGAGGACGGTCAGGTTGCCGTCGATCTTGGCCAGGGCGTACTCGGACTTCTCATGGACGGCGATGGCCAGGTTGGCCGGGAGGGTCCACGGCGTGGTGGTCCAGATCATGAAGCTGGGCGTGGCGTGCAGGTCTTTTTCGTCCCGGTCGTCCTCGCTCACGCCGAAAGCGGCGTAGATCGCGGCCGCGTCGGCCCCCTCGAAATCGACATAGACCGACAGATCCTCGCGGTCCTCGTATTCGAGTTCGGCGTCGGCCAGGGCGGTCTCGTTGGCGATGGACCAGTGGACGGGCTTGAGGGCCTTGTAGACGAGGCCCTGCGCGCACAGCCCGGCGAGCACTTCCAGCACGGCGGCCTCGTAGGCGGGGGCCATCGTCAGGTACGGGTCTTCGTAGTCGCCCACGGTGAGCAGGCGCTGCATCTGGCCGCGCTGGAGGTCGATCTGCTTGTCGGCGTAGGCCTTGCACTCACGCCGGACGGCCATGCGCCGGGTGTCCTCGTCGAGGGAGTCGAGCTTTTTGGCCTTGCCGGATTCGACGAGGTCGGTCATGACCTTGTGCTCGATGGGCAGGCCGTGGCAGTCCCAGCCGGGGACGAAGGGGCAGTCCTGGCCCATCATGAAACGGGAGCGGACCACGAAGTCCTTGAGGCACTTGTTCATCAGGTGGCCGAGGTGGATCGATCCGTTGGCGTAGGGGGGGCCGTCGTGGAAGACGAAGCGCTGGTCGAAGCCCGCGGCCCTGTCCCGCATGGCGGCGTACAGGCCCCGGCCCCCGCCCAGGCCGGCCCAGCGCTGGAGCGTGGCCGGCTCGTTCTGGACGAGGTTGGCCTTCATGGCGAAGGCGGTCTTGGGCAGGTTGAGGGTCTTCTTGTAGTTGGGTTTTTCGGCGGTGTCGGACATGGCTTGGTGACCTCGGCCCGCGGGCAGGACCGCGGGGGTGGGGGATTCGGAAGGCAGGATCATTGGGATGACGGACGGGGGGGTGGGGGGGATGGTTGGTCGGCCGAGGGTGTCCCCTTCGGCGGCCCCGCGAGCGGATCGGGCCGGATTCCCGGCTCGCCCCTCAGCGGGGCAAGGGAATTCGGCGGCTCTGCACCGCCCCGGGATTGCCGGCGTCCGTCGTCATGCACCCAGTATATCGATGAAAGAGGCCCGGGGATTGAATCCCTGGGCATTGGAATGTCATTCTGGAAGTCTGGCGACCCACGCCCGCAGCACCGCCTCGAACGCCTTGCGGTTGGCCCGGAGCGTCTTGCCACTGCCCAGGCGCGCCATGCAGCGGTCCTTGGCGAGCCATTCGAGCAACCCGGCGGGGTCGGGCACGCCCATGTCCGGCACGGACGCCCGCTTCTTCGCCCCGGTGTGCAGGATGACGCACACCGAGTCCGTCGTTCGGAGGTGGAAGGTTGCGAAGTCGTCGGCGAGGCGGAAGCTCGGGGCGTTCCACTTGACGCCCTCGGTGATGCCGGGGGCGACCTTGCGGATCACGGCGCGGAGGTACTGGATGTCGTCCTTGAGGGGGTGGTCGAGGGCGTCCATGAAGGCGTCCGGATCGGTCTTCGTGCGCATGCCCAAGCGTATTCGATCCCACGAAGAAAGCCCAGGGATTGAATCCCTGGGCTTTGGATGAGGGTGTGTGCTGCGTGGGGGGGTAGGATTATTTGTGCTCGAAGATGGTCTGCGTGCGCAGGACCAGGCCCTCGCGGGCGATCATGTGGTAGGCCTGGATGTGGACCTCGCGGGCGAAGCGCTGGGTGTCGATGATGGACATGCACGCCCCGGCGTCGTCGGTCCAGCGGTGGACGAGGGCGCGGGTGTCGCGGGCGAGTTCGTCGAGTTCCTCGTAGGTGGCGTGGTAGAGGTTCTCGCCGAGCTGCTCGGTCTGGACGCTGGTCATGTAGCCGATGCCCATGTCCTCGAACTGGCGGTCGAGTTCGCGCTCACCCGCGCAGAGGAAGGCTTCGATCACGCCGCAGTCGGGCAGGCCGCGTTCCTGGTCGGTGACCAGTTCGGTCAGGGCGTGGCCGTTGTGCTCGAAGCGGAGGGTGTGACGCCCGGGCATGAGCCAGGCCTCGAACTCGTAGCGGGCGTGGCTGACGGTGCGGCGTTCGCGGATGTCGAACAGTTCGGGGTGAACGCCCCGGTTGTAGGTGATGGACTGGTAGGTCTGCAGCGCGCTGGGCGGCGGGGGTGCGGTTCGGGTGGGGGCCATCAGAGATTCCTTCCCGTGTTGAAGCCCCCGGAGAGAGGGGGCTTGGCCATCGCCCGGGTGAAACTCTCGGCAGAACGCCGAGTTGGCCGATGCCAGATCCGTCGCATCGGTTTTTCGGACCAGCCTGGGTCCGGGTTGCGGATCGGCCTGAAAGAAGTTTCACGCGAGACCACCACAACATATCCGCAGCGTGCAGGCTTGATCCACAACCATTAGACGGATTCGTCAGAAACTTGACCCATATTGACTCATTCGACAGGCAAAACCCGGTGACATACCCACGAACACAATCCGCCCATCCGCTGGAGGTGCTCGATAAGGCCCCGGCGCGGGAACGGATCGCGGCGTTGGGCGAGGCCCTGCGGGTCGCGCCGGAACCCGAACGGGAGCCGATCGTGCTCCGTCTCTTCGAGGCGGCCGCGGCGGCCCAGGCGCCCGAACGGAGCCACGCCCTCGGCCCGGTCGAGCTGCTGACGCGGTGGCCGGAGCGGGCGCGGGTCCGTCAGGCCGAGACGGCGATGCTCGGGATTCTGGGCGCGTGGGACGCCGTTCCGGCGGAGGCCCGTCCCCTGGCGTGCGGGCTGTCGCGGGATCGGTGGCTGCGGGTGGCGGGGTTGGCCGCCGGCTCGCCCGACCCGCGGACGCGGGCCGGGGTGGCCCGCTTCGCGGAGGACACCGCCGATCCGGGCCTTGGTCCGATCGTCTGCGCCCTGCTGCGGGACGGGCATCAGAGCGTCCGTCTGCACGCCGACCGCGCCCTGCTGCGTCTGGCGATGACCATGCTCACCCACCTGCCCGACGACCTGCTCGGGACGGACTTCGGGGCCATCGCCGACCGCCCGGTGGTGACGCTGACGGCCGACCCGGCGGTGACGGCCCTGGAACGGGTGGAGCTGTGCCGGCACATCGCCGACGCCTGCTGGGCGTTCGCGGAGCACCGCTGCCGCGCGCCGCTGATCGCGGCGTTGCTGGTCCTCGACCGTCTGCCCGGCGGCACGATGGAGCGGGCGGTGGCGGCGCGCATCCGGCGGTTGCTCAACGAATCGGGCCACCCGGCCCACGCGCCGATCCGCACCGTGCTGCGGAGCACCCCCTCGCCGATGCTGCGCGAGCGTGCGCTGCGGTGGATCGTGCTCGACCCGGTGCGTTCGACCTGCGTGGACCGGCTTTCCTCGGCGGACTCGGTCCATGAGCACGAGGTCGTGCTGCGCCGGGCCACGCTGGGCGTGCGCCCCAGGCGGGCCGACCGGCTGCGCGCGGTGCGGCCGGGGGGGGCGGGGGGAGCGGGGGGTTCCGATCGTGAGCGGGCCGCCGTGCCCGACGCTCGCACGCTCGCCCGGCTCTCGCCCGGGGCGCGGCGCGGGATGGTGCGATTCGTCCGCCTCATCGGTCTGGACGAGCAGGCCCGGCGGTCGGTCCTTGAGCCCACGCTGGCCGATCCTGATCCGCTGGTCCGGCTGTGGGGCGCGCACGCGGCCCATCCGGCCGATCTGAGCGATTACGCCTTCGACCCGGACGCATCGGTGGCCCGCTCGGCCGCGCTGCGGTGGTCCACGCTGGGCGTGGGCGGGCCGCAGTTCGCATCCGGGGCGTGGAAGCATCGCGCCGAGGTCGCGGCGTTGCTCGGGCGGTCTCCCCACGCGGCGGTGCGCGAGCTGGGCGCGGCCGAGCGGGACCGGCTGGACCCGTTCGCGTGTACGCCCGCGGGGCGGGTGGCCGCGCGGCGTTTTTACGAGCGAGATCCCGTGGGCTTCGTGCGGGCGGCGCGGGAGCGTCTCGGGGATGCGTCGCGGGTGCTCGACGCGGTGATGCTGGTGCGGGCGATGGGGCTGGCCGCGCGGTTCGAGATGGATCTTGCAGCGTTGGCCACGACGGACCCGGACGACCGGGTGCGCGCGACGGCGGTGGCCGCGCTGGGGTCGGTGGATTCCGAGCCGGCGCGAAGGATCGTGCGGGCGTCGCTCAACGCCCCGGACCAGCGCGTGCGTTCCAACGCGGTGGAGGCGGTGGCGGCGGACGACGCGGTGCTGCTGGAATACAAGGACGACCGGAGCCACCGGGTGCGGGCCAGCGCGGTGCGCCGGGTGCTGAACCGGCCCGTTGAAGAGGCGGGGGGGCGCGCCCGAGAGTTCGCGGCCGAAGCGCTGGCCCGGATGCTCGGCGACGACCGGACCGAGCACCGCCTGTCCGGCGCGTGGGCGGCCGAGCGGGTGCTGCTGCCCGAACGGCGCGCCGTGCTGGGCGCGGGGTGGCGTCCGGCGGTGCGGCGGGTGCTGGACGCGGCCGAGCACGACCACGACGCGCGGGTCCGCCTGCGGGCCGCCCGCTGCGCGCGCCGTCTCGAATCCGCCGGCATTGGGGGGGCGGCGGCATGAGCGGCGAGGCGAGCATCCTGATTGTCCCCGGCCGGACCGACCCCGCGGCGGCCCCGACCGGCCTCGGCGTGCCCGCGCTGTGGGCGCTGCTGCCCGTCGTCCTGATCGCGGGGGCGTGGGCCGGGCTGAACGGGCGTCGCCGACGGCGCACGGACCCGCGGGAGCTGGCGTTCCGACGGCTGGTCCACGCCCGGGGCTGGTCACGCTCCCAGGTGCGCGTGCTGCGCCGCGCGGCGGCCGGGCTGGGGCTGGATTCGCCGGTGGGTCTTGCGCTCAGCCAGAGCCTGACTGCCACGGTGCTCGCAGGCTCGAAACGCGGTCATGCGAGTTCCGCTTGAACCTTGTGCGTGAGATGCGCCGACACGCCCCTTCGGGGCGTTTCCGAGCATGATGACGGTGCTTCAACGGGGATCCGTATCATGCTCGAAACTCAAGGATGATCGGCATGAGGCGGAACAGGCGGAGGCTCGTGCTCGCACGCGGCGATCTCGGCAGGCTCCGACGATTCGGCCTGTTGCAGCCTCGTCCACACGATGGTCCCCCAGTCGTCGTGGTCGTGGAGGACGGTGCAGACCGCGTCGGCGCAGTCGGCGAGCACGCCGCAGGGGGCCGAGCCGGTCGCGCAGTTGAGGTTGCGCGCGTAGGGGGAGGTCTGGATCATGCCGTCGCGGTTGAAGTCCACGGGGAAGCCCAGCACGCCGAGCGGCTCGTGCACCGCGTTCTCGTCGAGGGAGTTGTTGATGCCCCAGGAATAGTCCAGCGCACCGTTCCCGAATGTGTCACCGTCGGTGTCCACGCCGGTGAACTGGTGGCGGTAGTTCATCACGGAGTTGTAGTTGGGCTTCCAGTTGCGGTTCTCGAACCCGCCGTGGCGCAGGCCCAGGTTGTGGCCCAGCTCGTGCATGATGGTCTGGGACTGGTTGAAGCTGGAGAGGTAATCGACCATCGTCACCATGAAGTCGTCGCCGATGATCTCGGCCACGCCCGAGGAGCGGTTGGTGGGCGAGTCGTAGCGGTTGGCGAAGACGGCGTAGTGGAAGTACCCGACACGGCGAGTGTCGAAGTGCGCCCCCTTGTAGACCGCGAAGTCCGCCGGGAACATGATGAACACGGGCGTGCCGGGCAACTGGTTGCCGCCCGTGAACACGCCGCTCTGGCCGTAGTCCAGGTGGATGCTGATCCCGTCGGGCGCGCCGTAGGGGTTGGGCACGGGCGCGTCGGCGAAGGCCCGGACGACGCGCTCCACGGCCAGGGCGCGGGGCCGGAAATCGCGGTACACGCCCTCGAACACGCCGGCGAACCAGTCGCACTCGATGAAGATGTCCTTGCGCAGGGGGTCGGCCCCCAGGGCGGGCAGGTCGAGGCCGTCCTCGGTGCCGAAGATCTCGTCACCGTCGCTGAGGCCGTCGGCGTCGGTGTCGGGGTTGAAGGGGTCGGTGCCGGTGGCGAAGGGACCGCGGTACACGCCGTCGTTGGTCTCGGCCCAGTCGGGGATGCCGTCGCCGTCGCTGTCGACGGCGCAGCCCTGGAGATAAAAGTTCAGATACGCGGCCAGGTCGAAGAAGTCGATCCCCCCGACCCCCTCCGTTCCCCAAGGCGGCGCGATGTCCGCCCGCGGGTCGCCCGCGGCGTGCATCTGGACGAAGCGGGCCAGGTCGAAGAAGTTGACCACGCCGAACGGCTCGGCCAAGTCGATGGCGCAGCGCGACCGGGGCTGGTCGAGGTACTGGGCGGACGCGACGGCTGAAAACAGGAACACTGCGCCGACCGTGGCGCGCCTCGGGATCGCCTGCATGGCCACTCCTCCGTGAGCGAACCACAGCATATCGGACCCAGACCGGGTCGGTGGCCAGTCTTCAGGAAGGAAAGTTTCGTCGGGCAGCCCCGATGGTCAGGTGCGTCCGATGGTCAGGTCGGTCGCGCCCTTCCCCCGGATCTTTTCGGCGGCCATCTTCTCCCACCCGCTGCCGAGCTCGCCCAGGGGATCCGGCGGCACGATGTCCACCTTCTTCTCGCCCAGTCTGGCCTGGCCGGATTCGACCCGCGTCTGGAAGGCCTGGCACTCGGCCAGCAGGCGGTCGAGGATCTCCTCCTCGGGCACGGTGGCGACGCGCTCGCCCTGCACATAGATGATGCCCTTGCGGTCGCCCGCGAACACGGCCACATCCGCGCCCTCGGCCTCGCCGGGGCCGTTGACGACGCAGCCCATCACGGCCACCTTCATCGGCACGCGGATGTCGGCGGCGAGCTTCTTGTTGACATCCTGCACGAGCGTGAACAGGTCCACCTGGATGCGCCCGCAGGTGGGGCAGGCGATCAGTTCCGCACCGACCCGCTCGCGCAGCCCCAGCGTCCAGAGCAGCTCCAGCCCGTCCTGCACCTCGTAGATCGGGTCGTTCGCGTACGAGATGCGGATGGTGTCGCCGATGCCGTTGGCCAGCAGCGTGCCGAGCGCGACGACGGAGCGGATGCAGCCGGTCTCCTTCGGCCCCGCGTGCGTCACGCCCAGGTGCAGGGGGTGGGGGAAGCGCTGGGCGATCTCGGTGTAGGCGTCGATGACCACCGTCGCGTCCATCGACTTGGCGGAGATGGCGATGTCGAAGAAGTCGTTGTCGTAGAAGATGTCGAGGTATTCCTCGAGCTTGGCGATCATGATGGCCAGCATGTAGCCGTGCTTCTGGTGGCTGAAGACCGCGCCGAGTTCCTTGGCTCGCTTCTGCTTGTCCTTGCGCTCGATGATCGAGCCTTCGTTCACGCCGACGCGGATGGGGATGCCGGCGTTCTTGCACGCCCGGATGACATCCTCGACCTGCGCCCGGTCGGTGATGTTGCCGGGGTTGAGCCGGATCTTGTGGACCCCGGCCTCGACCGCCTCGATGGCCCGCTGGAAGTGGAAGTGGACATCGGCCACGATGGGGACGCTGGTCTGGGCCAGGATCTCCTTCAGGGCGGCGGTGTCCTTCTTCTCCGGCACGGCCACCCGCACCACATGCGCCCCCGCGGCGTGCAGCTTGTGGATCTCGGCCACGCACCTGTCGATGTCCCAGGTGTACCCCGCGGTCATGGTCTGGACGGAGACGGGGGCGGGGGGGGAGCCGTCGGACCCGCCGGACATGGGATGGTCGGCGGCCAGCCCCCCCCCGATGCGGACGATGCCGGTTCGTTCGTTGCCGAGTCGGATCTGTCGTGACGGGCGGCGGGTCTGCATGGGGCAATCCTAGCGTCCGACCAGCCGCGCACAAAATTCGTAGCCGCGCACGAAGTAAGCGGATTTTTGCCCTATGGGTTGGCTTGCGTCGTGGGCGGCGTTGGAGCGTGACGGAAGAGTCCGCTTACTTCGTGCGCGGCTACAAAGCGGGCGGGTTGGCGTAGCGGAGCCGGTACGCGCCGAGCAGTGCGAAGCCGAGGAAGACGAAAAACCCCGCGCCGAACCCGCCGAAGAACGCGGGGAACAGGATGTAAGTATCTTCAAAGTACATCCGCTGCCGCAGTTCAAAGTCGGTCTGCGGCGGGTCGATGATCTTGTAGAGTTCCGTGGCGGACCAGGCGGTCAACCAGATGCCGTAGGTCAGCACCCAGCCGACGGAGGCCACGCCGACGATGTGCCAGGCAATGTCGGGCGTGAGCCGCGTGCCGAGGATCTTCGAGAGGATTTGCAGCCCCAGCCCGACGACCCCGGAAACCATGAACAGGGCGACGGCGAAGACCAACGCGAAGACGGCATAGAAGACGATCGGAAAAAGAAGCCGGTAGAGCGGTTCGATGGTCGGGATCTCCAGAAGGCAGGCGACTAGCCAGCAGACCACGCTGCAAAGCAGCAGCGTGGGCACGGCCATCCCGAAGAGGCGGATGCCGTCGAGCCGCAGGGTGTCGAATGTATGGAGCGGGTGGCGCGCCGTCCGCCACCATGTTTGAAGGAGCGTGCGGAGCGACCTGCGGTTCTGCCACGGCGTGCCGGAGCGGCGTTCGGGGAGGCTGAGGTGGATCGGGCGGCTGCACTCCGGGCAGGCGTTCTCGATGGGCAGGCCCTCGATGACATAGCCGCACCGCTCGCAGAGCGGGGTGGAGCCGTCGCGTGGTCGGTCGGCGGCGGTCAAGGTCGGGCCATCCTTTCGGGGGGAGGGGGGGTGCCGCCGGGGCGGACGCGGTTGGCGTACTTGAGGCGGCGTAGGCCGAGCCAGGCGAAGGTCTCGAAGAAGAGGAAGCCGGCGAGCATCCCGGCGACCGGGAGGAGATACCAGGGCCACGGCAGGGCCGCCATCGGCCGAGCCTCGAAGGGGGCGAGCGCGATGAGACTGATCGATCCGAGCAAAGCGCCGATGACCCAGCCGACACACCCGTGCGAGCAAATCGCCGCGCATGTGTCGGAGCGGAGCCTGTAGCGACGATTCCGCGCGATCATCCGAATCCCGTACTGTTCAATGAAGACCAACAGATAAAGGCAGACATGGATGAAGCAGCCCGCCACGAGGGCGCTTATGACCGCGTTGATGAACCAACCGTCCAGAAACTTGCCATCATCGACCGAGAGAACGAGGCCGAGGAAGACGAGCAGACCGACGGCGATGATCGCCGCCGACGCCAGGAACGACCAAGCACGCAGCCAGGTCGCCGGTTCGTCGGCACGCATCCGGTCGAGCGTGCGAGCGGGTTTGAGCAGCGTCACAATCCAGGTATGAACGAGGCTGGAACGGGTCTGCCGTCGCTGCCACGGCGTTCCCACCCGGCGTTCCGGCAGGCTCTCGGCGATGGCCTTGCCGCACTCGGGGCAGGCCCCGTCGGCGGGCAGGCCCTCGACGACATACCCGCACCGCTCGCAGAGCAGCGTGTACTCGTCCTGCCATGTTCGGCTGCCGGCCATGCCCAAGCCTAACCGGGGCGGGGGGAGAGGGAAAAAGCGGGAGATGGCAAAGCGGAAAAAGGCAAATCAGGAAGAGGAGTGGGGTGGGGGGGGTGGCAAGGGCGTGGGAGGGGAGGGGGGCAGGGGGTCGCCAAGGGGGTCGCCAAGGCGGCGGATCCGTGCTACATTGCCACCCGAGGGAATCCCGTGATCCGTATCCGACGCATCTCGATGTCCGACCCGCTGTACGCCCAGGAGGTGGACCTGCGCACCCGTGTGCTGCTGGCTCCCATCGGGTACTCCATCCAGGACTTCTGCAACCTCGCTCCGGGCCGGGAGGAACGCTGCGAGCACTTCGTGGCCGTGTTCGACCACCCCCAGGGTGAGCGGGTGCTGGGCACGGCCACGCTGTACGCCCCCCCACCCCCCCCCGACGCCGACGACCCCTTCGGAAAGATTTCCCAGGTCTGCGTGGACCCCCAACGCCAGAACGAGGGGATCGGCCAGAAGCTGATGATCGCCATCGAGGCCCGTGCCTTCGGCGAGCTGGGGCTGCCGGGGCTGTATTGCCACGCCCAACTGGTCGCCATCCCGTTCTATGAGAAGATCGGCTGGCACATCAGCTCGGACACCTTCCTGGAGGCGGGCATCAAGCACAAGCGGATGGAGATCCTGGCCCCGGACCCCAGCCTGGGAACGCTGGACCCTGAACTGGAGTTCGAGCTGGACTGACCAGCGTGGGGGGGTGGGGGGTCTCGTGGGGCCGACTTTCAGTCGGCCTTTCTCCGCTGGGGCCGCCGGTGGTCCCAAGCCCCCGCCCCGGCAATACTTCAGGATCTTGGAATCATTCCAGACTCATGCCGCCCCGCCCGTCATCGGCCTTGAAACCGCCCGCGGCCGTCTGCGCGACCACGGCGTGCGTCCCACCCGCCAGCGCGAACTCGTCTACCTCACCCTCGCCCGCACCGATACCCATCCGACGGCCGACGAGCTGCTCACCGCCGTCCGGCTGGAGGATGCCAGCGTGTCCCAGGCCACGGTCTACAACACCCTGGAAACCCTGACCGGCCGCGGCCTGGCCCGGCGTCTGCCCTCCCGGGCCGCGGGGGGGCCGTGCCGGTACGACGCGGACCTGCGTCCCCATGTGCATCTGACGATGCCCGACGGCCGGGTGATGGACGCGCCGCACGGCGTGTCCGAGGCGATCCTGAACGCGCTGAAGGCACCTGGGCTTTCCGATCTGGGGATCTCTCCGGAGCGTGTTTCGGGTGTTCATATCGACATGCAGGGCGAGTAGGCCGGGCACCGGCGATTCAGGGACCGAGAATCAAGCCGCACGATGAACCGGCCGATGTGATCTCCCGAAGGGCCTTTGACTTTCTATGGCCTTTCGGAAAGGCGACCCATGCCCGCAAACCCGACCAGCCTGAACCCCATCGACCGGCGCGAGCACGCCCGGTTCCGCATGAACCCGGGCTACACCCCGGTGGAGCTGCGCCTGCACCCCGACGACGAATCCGGGCTGGAGGGGCACATCTACGACATTTCGGAGAGCGGCGTGTGCTTCGAGCTGGATGAGCCGATCCCGCCAGGCAGCAGCGTGTCGCTGAAGATCGAGCTGCCGGGGCGTCTGTTCGATGACGGATCGGGGGGGTCGGGGGGGGCGGTGTTCGTCACGGGCAATGTGGTGTGGTGCGACCTGGACGAGCCGGGGGCGTCGCGCATGGCGGTGGCCATCACCCGGTTCGACCGCGCGGGGGATCGAGAACGCCTCATCCGCGCGTTGACCGCCGGGCGGTACCTGCGGGCGGCGTGAAACAATCCGGTTGACCGCAAGGAACATGCGCCCCAGGCCCCTAGGCTTGGGGTGTGTTTGTCGATCGCGCGCGCATCATGGTCAAGGCTGGCAAGGGCGGGGACGGGAAACTGTCCTTCCGCCGGGTCAAGTACAACCCCAAGGGCGGCCCCGACGGCGGGGACGGCGGGCGGGGGGGCGATGTCATCCTGGCCGCGGATGATGGGATCAACACCCTGATCGACTTCCGGGGCATCTATGAGTGGAAGGCCGATCCGGGCGAGCCGGGCGGCTCCAAGAACTGCACCGGGGCGAACGCCGATCACCTGACCATCCGCGTGCCCGCGGGCACGATGGTGTACGACGAGGAATCCGGCGAACTGCTGGCCGACATCGGGCCGGGCGAGTCGGTGGTGATCGCGCAAGGCGGGCGGGGCGGGTTCGGCAACGACCACTTCAAGACCTCGGTCAACCAGGCGCCGCGCCACGCGACGCCGGGCGAGCCGGGCGAGGAGCGGGCGCTGCGCCTGGAGTTGAAGGTCATCGCCGAGGTCGGGCTGGTGGGGCTGCCCAACGCGGGCAAGTCCAGCCTGCTCAAGACGGTGACGCGGGCGGACCCGAAGATCGCGGACTATCCGTTCACCACGCTGTCGCCGCAACTGGGCATCGCGCAGGTGGATGCGGAACGGCGCATCGTCATCGCGGACATCCCGGGCCTGATCGAGGGCGCGGCCGGGGGCGCGGGCCTGGGGCACGACTTCCTGCGCCACATCGAGCGGACCCGGGTGATCGTGCATGTGCTGGACATCCAGCCGCCCGACGGCTCCACGCCGGCGGAGAACTACCGGGCCATCCGCAAGGAGCTGATGGACTACTCGCACGAACTGGCCGAGAAGCCGGAGATCATCGCGCTCAACAAGCTGGACATGCTCGGCGGCGAGGACGAGTGGGAGGGCGCGGTCAAGGCGCTGCGGGCCGAGTTGAAACTGGACGCCCGCCAGGAGATCGTGGGCATGTCCGGCGGCGTCGGGGTGGGGACGCGGGAGCTGCTCGACAAACTCTGGACCATGCTGCACAAGGCCGAGGAGACGGTGGAGGGGTGGCCGAAGCTCAAGGCTTGAGCGGGGAAGACTGAACGCGGAGTTCGCGGAGATCACGCAGAGGACGCGGAGAGAAGAGAAGAAGTTTTCAACGCGAAGATCCGAAGGACGCGAAGGGATCCGGTCTCGCTCACAAGTGTGCTTAGAAAAGGCGATAGACGCTGTTATGCACGAGTATCTCAGTGAAACAGACTTTCGGGCGTTGATCGATGAGGTGTTCGCTCCTTTCTTGAGCGAGATCGGATTCGAGCTTTCGGAATACAAGACCACCAATATCTGGCGGTTCGCGGAGTTTGCGGGCCAAGGCCTCGCCGTCGAGGTGATGTATGAGTTCCCGATGCACTATGCCGATGTCAGGCTGCAAACAAAGTCGGATATCTGGCGACCGCATGTTCATCCCGCAACGACCCTGACGATCTCGCTGCTGAACGAGCAATACCGCGAAGCAATCGGAGCCGATGAGTTGGCGGAGAACGAGCGATATTTTTCTGAGTTTGACTCTGTGTGCCCAGAAGCCAAGCGGTTGTTTGCAATGGCCAAGCGCCTGCGCGTCGTGCTGCCTCGGTGGATGCACGACAACCGCGTGCGTTATACCGATCCCGCTTAAGTTTCGGGCGTGACGACTCTTGCACGACGAGCCCGGAGCGTCAGCGAGCGGGGGGCGGGGTGTTCTACAAGCCCTGAGCGTGAGCGAGGGGGGAGGAGAACCCCACGATTCGAGGACTCATCGTGGGCGTGACCTTCTCATCCAAACCATGCCCGGAAATCAAGTGGGATCCGTATCATACGGATTGTCTTTGAATCTCGGGCGTGATTCGTAGGGAGCCGCTCGTGCTCCGAAGAGTGGATGGGATCCTCGAACTTCCATGACCCCTTCGGGGTCAGGCCGTGAAAGCCGCACATTTCCACGGGTTGCGCTGCGCTCCACCCGTGGCAACAAACGCGCGCCCCTCCGGGGCGTTTTGAGAACATGACTCTCGGTTCGTTCCGGGTCGCGCCCGAGATTCAACGGTGATCCGTATGACAGCACAGGAAAAAATCGGAATCTCCTCAACCAGTTCTTCGCGATCTTCGGATCTTCGCGTTGAAAACTTCTTCTCTTCTCTCCGCGTCCTCTGCGTGATCTCCGCGAACTCCGCGTTCAGTCTTCAAAGCGAGGCCGGACCAGCGCGAGCCACTCCGGGTTGCCCGCGCCCTTCTTTTTCTTGCCGGTCGCGCCGCCGAGGACTGGGCTTCGGGTCCAGTTTTCCACGGTGAATCCGAGCGTGGGCAGCCCGTCGCGGACCTGTTCGGCGATCCGTTCGGCGGGGGCGGGGTCGAGCACCCCCTTGTCACCGAGTTCCGATTTGTCGGCCTCGTAGTGGGGCTTGACGAGCGTGATGATCCTGCCCCCGGGCTTGAGCCACTTCGCCGCGGCGGGCAGGGCGAGGCGCTGCGGGGTCCAGCCGAGGTCGATGACGACGAGGTCCACCGGCTCGGCGGGTTCGAGGTGCAGGGCGTTGGAGCGTTCGTGGAGGGCGACGCGCGGGTCGTTGCGGAGTTTCCAGGCGAACTCGCCGTAGGCGGTATCGACGCTGTGGACGCGGGATGCGCCGTGCTGGAGGAGGCAGTCGGTGAAGCCGCCGGTGGAGCAGCCCAGGTCGGCGCAGACGAGGCCGGTGATGTCGAGGGCGAACTCGGTGAAGGCGTGGTGGAGTTTGAGGCCGCCGCGGGAGACGAAGGCGGGTTCGGGGTTGATGAACACCGGCTCAGCGGGCCGCGCCCGCGGCGTTGGGGTTGCGGGGGGTCGGGGCCTTGGCAGCGCCCGGCGCGACGGCGCCGACGGACGGCTTGGACTCGACCTCGCCGACGGCCTCGGGGCGGGGGGGGGTCGGGCGGAAGGCGGCGGTGGCGTGCGCCATGGGCACGCCGATGATGGCCACGCCGAGTTCGTCGGCCCGGCGGACCATCTGTTCGCGGTCGAGCATGATGACATCGCCGGCGGCGATGGCGAGGCAGCGCCCGCCGTGGCGGGCCATGTGCTCGATGGTGCGCACGCCGACGGTGGGCACATCGCTGCGTCGGTCGTGCTGGGCGCGTGCGCCCTTGACCAGGGTCCAGCCGCCGCGTTTGCAGAGTTCGCCGGTGCGTTCGATCATGCGGTCGGTGCCCTCGACGGCCTCGACGGAGATGACATCGCGGTCGCGGACGGTGATGGACTGGCCGATGTCCAGGCGGAGCAGCTCGGCGAGCATGGGCCAGACGAGTTCGATGTCGGCGCGTTGTTCGCGGGTGGGCTGGGCGGCGGTCATCACGCCGGGGGCGGCGAGCTGGTCGGGGATGGGCACGGTCGAATCGATCAACTGGACCCCCTTGCGGTCGAGGACATCGGCCACGGCCTTGAGCACCGCGTGGGACCGGCGGTCGTGCCGGAGCCTGCGGTACCACATCAGGGCGGTGGCCAGGTCGGGGATGTTTCTGAACACCCGCCACTTGTCGTGCATCAGGTTGGCCTTGTCGACCTTGCCGACCATGATGGCGTGGCGGACGCCGTGGCCGCGCAGGGTGCGTCCCCACGCGCCGATCCGCAGCAGACCCACATCCTTGAAGGAGTTGCAGCAGGCGGGCAGGTCGGGGTCGTACTGGCGGTGCAGGCCCACGGCGTGGACGGTGTAGCCCATGTCGGTCAGGCCCCGCGCGACGAAGATCGGCAGGCGACCGCCCCCGGCGATCAGGCCGATCGGCGCGGGCGGCAGGGGAGGGTCGGGAAGAATGGTCAGGTTGGATGCCATGAGTCGGGTCGTGCGGAAACGGAGCCACGCGCGGGGGCGGGGGGGGGGGGGGGGGGGGGGGGGGGGGGGGGGGGGGGGGGGGGAGGCTCCGCCGGGAAGGGGATGATACTCTCAAATCACTCGGCCCGAACGGGTTCCGCTCTCCAAAGGCGGGGACTGACAAGGAATCGGGTGATTTCTGGTTTGGGTTTTGTTCCATGTGGAACACAAAGGACCGAGGGCCGATCAGCCGAAAAAGGGATGGTGATAAATCAGCCCGGTCGGACCATCTCGCTGCTCCAGGCGAACCCTCAGCCCCCCGGGGGCGACGGGGGAGGCCAGGACGGGCAACGCCCCTGGATCGGGGTGCGGTTCCTGTGCGCGGGGGCGTACATCCGGGTCGCCCGCAATAAAGAAGGCACGGGGTATCTGGCCGCGTGCCCGCGCTGCGGCAAGCGGGTCCGGTTCCGGGTGGGTTCCGGGGGCACGGACCAGCGGTTCTTCGAGGTCTCGTGCTGAGTGGGGTGGGGGGGGTTGGATTGGGGCAGGGTGGCGCGGGCGCGGTGTGGGCCGTACACTGAGCGCATGATCGGTTCGTCCGCGCCGTACGACATTGTTCGCAGGGAAGAGGCGTGCGCCGCCACGGGGCGCGTGTTCACGCCCGGCGAGAAGCACATGGCGGTGCTGGTCGAGTCGCCGGGGGACGAGGCGCTGGCGCGGGTGCTGTACTCGGTGGAGGCCTGGGAGGGCGGCGCCCGGCCCGACGCGCCCGCCCGGGTGTTCGGCTATTGGAAGCGGGTCGCCGGGGAGGAGAACAGGGCGAGAGCGCCGATCGTGTCGCCGGAGGAGTTGTTCGACCTGTTCGAGCAGCTGGGCGAGGCCGACCAGCCGAAGCAGGTCGCCTTCCGGTATCTGATCGCGTTGCTGCTGATGCGCAAGCGCCGGCTGATCTACGACGGTGCGTTGCCGGACCGGCCCCATGTGCTGCGCCTGAAAGGACGCCCCGGCGGCGAGGAACACCTGGTGGCCGACCCCGGCATGGACGAGCGGGCCATCGCCGAGGCGACCGAGGAACTCAGCCGGATCATGCGGATCGACGAGGACGGCGCGTGAGCCGCACGCTGGGTTTTCTGCTGAGCCTGTGCCTGCTGTGGACCGCGGCGTGTTCGGCCCCGAAGCGCCCGAAGGAGCTGCCCGCGCTGGAGCGCATCGTGGATGCGCACAACGCGCGGGTCGGCGGGCTGGACCGGCTCTGGGCGCGGACCAGCGTGCGCGTGGAGGGGCGGGACGCGGAGGGGTCCAAGTTCTCCGAGCAGGGCGAGGGGCACTTGCAGGTGGAGCGTCCCGACCGCGTCGCGGTGACGGTGGGCAAGCTGGGCGAGGTGTACTTCGCGCTGGGCGCGAACGAGTCGCAATACTGGCTGGTGGATGTGTCGGACAACGAGCGGCGCGTGATGCTCATCGGCGAGCAGGACCGGGCCACGCCGGCCAAGGCCGAGGCGCTCGGCCTGCCGGTGCATCCGCGTGACCTGCCGCTGCTGATGGGCCTGATGCCGCTGGACGCCGCGACCACGCCGCCGCCCGCGTGGGATGGCCAGGGCCGGGCCGTGCTGACGGTCGCGTCCCGCTGGGGCACGGCGGCGTTGCGGTATGACGCGCGCACGCTCGAACTGGTCGGGGCGACCGCGTTCGACGCGGACGGGGGTGTGGTGGCGGAGGCGACGCTCGGGCTGCACGGGCCGGTGACGGACGGGCAGGGGATCTCGGCGGTCGGGCGCGTGCCGCAGCGGGTGGAGATCCGGGTTCCCGGCTTCGACGGGTTCGTGCGGGTGCAGCTGGGCGAGCCGCGGGTGCGGGCGATCAACGCGACGGTGTTCGATCCCGAGCGCCTGCGCCGGGCGTACCGCGTGGCGGAGACGGTCGATCTGGACGCGCTGGACTGGGAGTCGGAGTGATGAACGGGTGGGTGCGTGCCGGCGTGCTGTTGGTGGCGTTGTTCGCGTGCGCGGGGTCGGCGCAGGTCGGCTCGGTGGGGCCGGCCGAGTCGGGCGGGCCGAGCCACGCCTGGCTGACGGTGGTCGGGGAGGACGGGCTGGTCATGGCGCATGTGCCGCCGCGCGAGTCGGTCGGGCGGGGGGAGTCCGGCGCGGGGCTGGTGCGGATGGTCCGGTCGCTGCGCGAGACGCCGGAGGCCATGGCGGGCCTGGGAGATCGGGTCTACGCGGTCTTCGGGCCGACGCAGACCGAGGGGGGCGGTGGGGGTGCGGAACGCATCCGGCGGGTGCTGACTCTGCGGTCGTTGCCGGCGGGGGTGTCCGGGCTGTGGACGGATGCGCCGTCCGGCGTGTTCGACCTGGCGCCGAGCCTGCCGGGGAGCGGTCGTCTGGTCGATCTGGCGGTGTCATCGGGGAGCAACGGACGCCTGCACGCGATGCTCGTGGGGGATGGGTCGATCTCGCTGCTGCGCCTGGAGGACGATGCGTGGGCGCCGGTCGAGCTTCCGTTCGAGCAGGCGGTGGACCCCGCGGATGCGGCCCTGGTGTCGTTCGGGCGGGGCGTGCTGCTGGCGATGCGCGAGGGCGGCACTTCCCTGGGCTGGACTCTGGGGTCGGACGGGGTCTGGCGCCGCGTCCGGCTGATGGATTGGGACCGGTTCTGGGCGGCGGACTGGCGGCGCGGGATGGGGCGCTCCGTGGTCGTGGGGACGGCCGAGGGCGGCGGGACCGCGGTGTGGACCATCGGTGAGGACGGGGCGTGGCGGGTGGGGCGCGTGGACGCCGGGTCGCAGGGCGTGCCGGTGGTGCTGGCCTCGACGCACCGGCTGGTGGTGACGGAACGCCGGGACGGCGGCGCGGTCCACGCGGCCGAGATGTCGCTGGTCACGGGGCGGGTGCTGCACGACGGTCCGGTGCGGCACCGGGCGGCGGTGTCGGCGGGGGAGTTCCGCCTGATCGTCGCGATGCTGCTCACGGTGATGGTGGCGGCCCTGCTGGTGATCGTGCGTCCGACGCCGCACACGGCCTGGACCGTGCCCGACGGGTTCGTGCTCAGCGAGCCTGGGCGGCGCGTGGTCGCGACGATCCTGGATGTCGTGCTGATGGTCTGGGTGGTGTCGCCCGCGTTCGGGGTCGGCGTGCGGGAGGTGCTCACGCTGCAAGTGCTGATGATCGAGGGGCACGCATGGATGGTGATCCCGGCGGTCATGCTGGGGGGCGCGCTGGCGATGGGCGTGTGGGAGGGGTTGTTGGGTTTTTCGCCGGGGAAGTTGGTGGTGGGGCTGCGGGTGTACCGGGCGCAGGCGGGGGCGTTTCGCAAGCTGGGGGTGTTCTGGGGGCTGGTGCGGGCGACCATGAAGTGGATGGTCCCGCCGGTGGCCGCGCTGGGGTTATTGGATCGGGAGGGGCGGCACCGGGGGGATGCCGCGGCCCGGGCGGTGGTGGTGATGCGGGCGGACGAGCCTTCCTGATGTGAAGGGTGCGGTTGTTGTGTGGATCGGGGGCCGGATCTGGCCGATAACCGGGTCTGGACCCGGAGGGGCGAGCGGTGTTCGCACGCCCTGGCCGGGAACCCGACCGCCATGCCCGACGAAGCGCCACATCCCGATATGCCGGCGGAGGCCGAGCACCCGACCGATCCGGTCGAGCGGGTGCGCACGGGCTGGCGGGACTTCTGGCAGGCGCCGACGCTGCTGGCGGCGGCGGGCGTGCTGCTGCTGGGAGTGGCGTTCTCGGTGGCGACGACGCCCGACCCGGAGTTCGGGCCGGTGCTGACACAGGCCGAGCGGATGATCGAGCGGGAGGAGTACCAGGACGCCATCTCGTTGCTGAACGCGAAGGTCCACCCGTTCACCGGCGACGGCGGGGGGCTGGAGCGGGCGGACCTGCAGCGGTACCACGCGGCCAAGGCCCGGGCGATCTACTGGGGCCAGCGGCAGCTGGAGATCAGCGACGACCGCAACCATGTGAGCATTGTGCGCGAGTACCTGGAGGCCGAGCGGCAGGGGCTGACGCTCGGGCCGAGGGATGTGGCGGCGCTGGCGGATACTCATCTGTCGCGGGGGGAGCTGGACGCCGCGCTGCGTCGGATCGCCGCGCTGCCGGCGGGGGCGAACGCGTTGAAGGAGCCGGTGGTGCGTCGGGCGGTGTCGCTGCTGCTGCGTCCGCCGACGCCGGACCGGACGCGGGCGCTGGCGCTGCTGGCCGATGTGCTGGCGGACGCCGAGATCAGCACGGACCAGCGTGTGTGGGCGGTGGAGACGCAGGCCGGGGTCCGGCTGGACCAGGGGTACATCGATGAAACGATCACGCGCCTGCTGCGTGAGATCCCGCGGCTGACCGGAGCCGGCAACGACGGGCGCGCCCGGCTGCACCTGATCCTGGCGCGGGCGTACCGGATGCTCAACGCGGATCGGGAGGCGATGAGCCAGGTGCGGCACGCCGAGACGCTCAGCGCGGCGGGCGACCCGCACTACCCGATGGTGCTGCTGGAGCGGGCCAGACTCGGGCAGCGCGCCGGCGACGCCGCGGCGGCCCGGGATACCTACTCCGACATTCTGGCTCGGCACGCGGACTCGGGCGCTTACCCCTGGGCGTTGATCGGCCTGGGCGAATCGGAGGCGGCGCTCGGGTCGGTGGAGGCCAGTCTGGACGCCTATGCCGCGCTCATCGATCAGTACGAGACGATGGGGATCACCGGAGAGCCGACGCGCGAGCGGGTCGTGGCGAGCCTGCTGGAGCGGGCCGGAGAGCGGTTGACCGTCGAAAGCCCCGTCGCCGCGCTGCGGTACACCGGCCTGGCCGAGCGGTTGATGCGCGGGCGTGAGCTGCCGACCGGGCTGATCGAGATGGTGGGCGTGGCGCACGAGCGCATGGCGGAGGAGCTGGCCGCGGGCGCGACGACGCGGGCCGACCCGCTGGTCGGGCTGGACCCATCGACCCGCGCGGAGGTGCAGCGGCACCTGATCGCGGCGGCGGTCAACCGGCGCCTGCACGCCGAGCGGTTCGTGCTGTCGGACACGGACCGGTACGCGGAATCGCTGTGGCGGTCGGCGGATCTGTTCGATCGGGCGGGGGACCAGCGCGAGGCGGTGCAGGCGTACAAGACTTTCGCGGAGTCGCTGGCGAGCGACCCGCGGCACGCGGAGGCGTGGTTCCGCATGGGGGAGGCGTTGCGGGCGCGCGGGGAGTTTCGTGCGGCGGCGGAGGCGTACCGGGATCTGATCGCGGCGCGGGAGACGACGGCGGGGGCGGACATCGGGTCGTGGGCGGACGCGAGCCATGTGCCGCTGGCGCAGGCGTATCTGTATGATGAGGACCCGGGCAACGACGCGGAGGCCGAGCGTCTGCTGACGCGGGCGGTCGATGGGACGATGTCCGGGACATCGACGCGGATGTTCCGGGATGCGTTGGCGGAGCTGGCCTTTCTGTATGACCGGACGGGGCGTTCGGCGCGGGCGATCGAGCGGCTTGAGGAGCTGATCGAGCGGTACCCCCAGGACGCGCAGGTCGGGCTGTTCCGGTACCGGCTGGGCGAGGCGAACCGGCGGCTGGCGGAGGAGATCGAGGCGTCCCTGGTGGAATCGCTGCCTCCGACGACACGGATGGAGCGGTCGGCCCAGGTGGTCCGCCATCGGGAGGAAGCGATCGGCCATTACACGGAAGCGATCGAGCGGCTGCACGCCAAGCGGGAGGCGGACCGGACCGGGCTGGAAGACCTGTCTTTCCGCAACGCCCATTTCTACATCGGGGACCTGCTGGGCGACCTGGGGCGGTACGACGAGGCGATCCGGGCGTACGACCTCGCCCGGGACCGCTACGGCGAGGAGCCGGCGACGCTGGTGGCGTTGATCCAGATCGTCAACATGCACATGGCCCAGGGCGACCTGCGCCGGGCGCGGACGGCCAACGAGCGCGCCCGCCGGTTCTTCCTGTCGCTGCCCGACCAGACCTGGGATGATCCGACGCTGCCCATGAACCGGCGGGACTGGCAGGCCTGGCTGGACGCCTCGACCCGCCTGCTGGCCCAGGGCGGCTGAAATCGCGCGGAGATTGGAGCCGTCGGCAAGAACTGCCGATAACCATGTCCAGACCGGGGCGGAGCCCCGAGACAGGGGTCATGGAATGGCCGAGATGTGTCGTGGACATGGTGCGGGCGGCGGGGAGGGGGCGGCAACGGCCCCCGCGGTTCGCGTGCGTGCGCTGGCCCTGCGGATGCGGGACCGGTGCCTGCGTCTGGATGATCTGAGCGCGGCGCTGTCCACCTGCGTGGTCTCGGAGGAGCCGGACGCGGTCGTCGCGTTGCTGGGCGAGCGGGAGCCGCTGGTGTCCGAGCTGGCCCGGCTGGGGGACGAGCTGGCGGCCATCCTCGACGATCCCGCGTCGGCCCGCTCGCTGGGGCAGGACGAGCACGCGCAGATCCGCGAACGCCTGGCGCAGCTCGAGCAGGTCATGGCCCGGATTCGTGAGCGGGATCGCAAGGCGCGGGCGGATTTGCAGCGTCGGCGTGATGAGCTGGCGGGCCGTCTGGTGACGGCCAATGCCGCGGGCGCGGCGAACCGGGCGTACTCGGGTTCGGGCAGGAGCGTGCAGCCGACCGTGCAGGACTCACGCGGATGAGCGTGCTGACGGCACCATCCCGGGTTGACCAGGCCGATGCGTCGCCGGGATCGGCGGCCGTCCCGCAGGCCGGCTCGTTGTCGGCCACGGACCTGGCGGAGCTGATGTCGGCCTTCAACGAGGTGACGGCGAAACTGGAGCGGACCCACGCGCAGTTGCGGGCCGAGGTGCGTCGCCTGAGCACCGAGCTGCGGGACGCGAACGAGGCTCTGCAGCGGTCCAAGCGGCTGGCCGCGTTGGGGGAGATGGCCGCGGGGATCGCGCACGAGGTGCGAAACCCGCTCGGCTCGATCGGGCTGTACGCGCGGATGCTGGAGGAGGATCTGGCGGATCGGCCGGAGTGTCGGGGCGTGGCGGTCAAGATCGGGTCGGCGGTGCGGGGGCTGGACGCGGTGGTGGGGGATGTGCTGACCTTCTCGCGGGAGGTCCGCCCGTGCGCGGCGCCCGTCGAGGCGTCGGAGGCGCTGGACCGCGCGATCGACGCCTGCCGCGCCGAGCTGGGCGAGGTGGTCCGCGAGGACCGCGCGTGCGGGCCGGTCGCGTTCGAGTGCGACGCGGGCATGATGCACCGGGCGCTGGTCAATGTGCTGCGCAACGCGGGCGAGGCGAACCGGGCGGCGGGCCGGTCGGTGGTCCGCGTGTCGGCGGCGTGCGGGGCGGTCGATCCGGCGGACCCGGACCCCGTGCCCGGGGCGGTCTTACGCGTGCGCGACGAGGGGGACGGGGTCGCGCCCGGGGTGATCGAGCGGATGTTCAACCCGTTCTTCACCACCCGGGCCGCGGGGACCGGCCTGGGGCTGCCGATCGTGCACCGCATCATCGACGCGCACGCGGGGCGGGTGGTGGTGATGAACAACAGTGATTCGGAGCCGGGCGCGGTCGGCGCGACGGTGGAGTTTCGTCTGCCGCTGCGCGCGGCGCGTCCGTCGGCGGAAGTCGTGGTCCGTCGCGGGGTTGGTCTGGTCGCCGAGGGGAGCCGCTGATGGCCTGCACGGTATTGGTCGTGGACGACAAGGAAATGATGCGTGATTCGGTCGGCTCGACGCTGACCCGGGCCGGCTTCACGGTTCGGACGGCGTCCGACGGGCGTGCCGCGCTGCGCGAGATCGCGGCCCGCCGGCCCGACGCGGTGGTGACGGACCTGAGCATGCCCGGCATGTCGGGCGTGGACCTGGTCGGGGAGATCCGTCAGTTCGACGAGGAGCTGCCGGTGGTGCTGATGACGGCGTTCGGCACGGTGCAGACGGCGGTGGAGGCGATGAAACGGGGGGCGTTCGACTATCTGACCAAGCCGTTCGAGGGCGATGAGCTGGTCATCACGGTCAAGCGGGCGGTCCAGCACGCGGGGGTGGTGAAGGAGAACGCGGTGCTGAAGGCCCAGCAGGCGCGGGCGGAGACCGCGTCCGGGCGCGGGCTTGAGCGGATCGTCGGCGAATCGGCGGTGATGCGAAAGGTGCGCGAGCAGGTGCGGGCGGTGGCCGCCTCCCACGGGACCGTTCTCATCACGGGGGAGTCCGGGTCGGGCAAGGAGGTCGTGGCGCGTGCGGTGCATGAGATGTCACCGCGGTCGGGCGGGGCGTTCCTGGCGGTGAACTGCGCGGCGTTGAACGAGTCGCTGCTGGAGAGCGAGCTGTTCGGGCACGAGCGGGGCGCGTTCACGGGGGCGGAGAAGCTGCGCAAGGGGCGTTTCGAGCTGGCGGACCAGGGCACGCTGCTGCTGGACGAGGTTTCGGAGGTTTCGCCGCAGGTCCAGGCCAAGCTGCTGCGCGTCTTGCAGGAACGAGCGTTCGAGCGGGTCGGGTCCAGCCAGACCATCGGGGTGGATGTGCGGGTGGTGGCGACCAGCAACCGGGACCTGCCGCGGGCGGCGTCGATGGGCGAGTTCCGGCAGGATCTGTTCTTCCGGCTGAATGTGCTGCCGATCCAGGTGCCCCCGCTGCGTGACCGTCTGGAGGATGTGCCGGTGCTGGCCGAGCACTTCATGGGTGTGTTCGCGGCCCGCGAGGGGCGACGGCGGCCGGTGATCGAGCCGGGGGCCATGGAGCTGCTCGGCGCGTACCAGTGGCCGGGCAATGTGCGGGAACTGGCGAACATCTGCGAGCGGGCGGTGGTGCTCTCCGGCGCGAAGGACGGGGCCGTCACGCGGGATCTGGTCGAGCCGTGGCTGCTCAGCCATCGGGCGCCGGTCAAGGCGGTCCCGCTGCGGGCTGGTCCGCTGGGCGTCGCGCCGGCGATGGGCGGGGGTGCTCTGGGGACGGGGGCCAACGGCCACACGCACACGCCGGGGATGAACGGGGGGGTGAACGGCAATGGCAACGGCAACGGCCAGGCCTTCGGGTATCCCGCGGCGGGCTTCGCGGAGGTCAAGCCGTTCGACATGCCGGGGGACCGGACCCTGGAGGAGATCGAGCGCGACACCATCGTGGCCACGCTCCAGCGGTTCAACGGCCACCGGCAGCGCACGGCCAAGGCCCTGGGGATCGGGGTCCGCACGCTGGGACTGAAGTTGAAGAAGTGGAAGGACGAGAGCCTGGTTGCGGCCAGTCTGTGAGCAGGGCGGCGGGCGGCACGCCGCTTGCGGAGGAACACCGTGCAGATCCGCGACCTTTCCACATCCGGGGCCATGCCGACGCTGGAGCTGACCATGCGATTCGCCGGCGCGCGCCAGCGGCTGCTGGCGCACAACATCGCCAACATCGACACGCCCAACTTCGTGGCCACCGATGTCAATCCCCGGTCGTTCCAGCGGATGCTGGGGGAGGCCGTGGACCGCAGGCGGGAGAAGACCGGCGGGGCGTTCGGCGCCCTGGAGTGGCAGGAGACGCGAGAGATGCGGGCGGGGGGGGAGCCGGGTTCCCTGCGGCTGCGGCCTCGGGCGGCGCACGGGGGGGTGCTGGCGCACGACCGCAACGCTTCCGACCCCGAACGGCTGATGCAGGACATGGTGGAGAACGCCTCGGTCTTCCGGGTGGCGGCGGACCTGTACCGCACCCAGCGGGGCACGGTGACGGCCGCGATCTCGCAGCGGGCCGGGTGAATGAAGGGGGTGGACGGTGTACGGATCGCTCGACATCTCGACCAGCGGCATGATCGCCCAGCGGACGCGCATGTCCGTGATCGCGTCGAACATCGCCAACGCCCATTCGTTGCAGAACGCCCGGGGCGAGTACGAGCCGTACCTGCGCCGGGCGGCGATGTTCGCGCCGGGCGACCCCAACGCCGCGGGTTCCTCCGGGCGGTCCATGGGCGTGCATGTCGCGGGGATCGACATCCAGCGGGACGCGCTGCGGGCCGAGTACCGGCCGGACCACAAGTTCGCGGATGCGGACGGGTATGTGATGGTGCCGGACATCGACCCGACGATGGAGTGGGTCAACGCCATGCAGGCGTCGCGGGCGTACGAGGCCAATGTGGCCGCGGCGGAGACCACCAAGAGCATGATGGCGCAGGCGTTGCGGCTGATCGCGTGAGTCTGGGCTAGGATGGCACGGCCCGGCGTGCGCCGGGAGGAAGGTTCCGAGGGCAGGTCATGACGGATCCCATCGGACTCGCTGGTTTGGCCGGGAAGGGCGGGATGCTGCCCGCCCGCGCCAATGTGTCGGGCCAGGGTCAGGGCCAGGGGCCTGATTTCAAGGCCGTGCTGATGAAGAACCTCTCCGAGGTCAACGCTTTGCAGCAGGACGCGAACCGGGCGACCGAGGACCTGATGACGGGGCGTCGGGACGATGTCGAGGGCGTGATCCTGGCGACGGAGAAGGCGGATGTGGCCTTCAAAATGCTCCAGTCGATGCGCAACCAGGTGATGCAGGCGTACGACGAGATCAAGCAGATGCGGGTCTGATGCGGCGACGCTGATCGGCGCGGTTTTCCACGGTTCATCCACACGGATCGGGCTGGGCGGGGGAGCGCAGGAAATGCCTCCCGGGACGCGGCGGCGGCGGAGTTTGGGCCGGTTGTGCAGGAATCCGGGGGCATCGGCCGATCTTGCCGCTTGCCGGCATGATCCGTGCCGGCACGCGCGAGGACTGCGCGTCACACGCGGCAGGAAGCCGGGGTCGCCATGGAACAGATTCGCCGCGCACTGGCGAACATTCAGCAGAGCATGGGGCGGCTGAACGCCACCCACAAGATGCTCTTCGGCTCCCTGGCGGTGATCGCCGCCATGACGCTGTTCCTCGTTTCGCAGTACGCGGCCAAGCCCACGATGGTGGACTTCATGTCGATGGAGTCGGACACCGGCGCGCTGCGGGCGTTGCAGGCGGCCGGGATCGACGCGAAGCTGGTGGACGGCAAGGTGATGGTCCCCAAGGGCAGCGAGCATGTCGCGCTCGGGCTTCTGGGCGAGGCGGGGCTGCTGCCGGGCAACACCGAGATCCTTTTCAACAACCTGATCCAGTCGCAGGACTGGAAGGCGTCGCGCGAGCAGCACCGCCAGCAGGCCGTCATCGCGTTGCAGAACGAGCTGGGCCGGGTGATCGGCCAGTTCCGCGGGGTGCGCCGGGCCACGGTGATCCTGGACATCCCCGAGCCGATGGGGCTGGGGCGGGCGGTGCGCGAGCCGAGCGCGTCGGTGTCGGTCGAGAGCGTGGGCGGCAACGGGCTGCCGCAGCAGACGGTGGATGCGATCGCCGGGCTGGTGGCCGGCTCGCGGGCGGGGCTGGCGGCGTCGCGCGTGATGGTGATCGACGCGACCACGGGGCGGCAGCACCAGGTCTCCGACGAGGACGCGGTGTCGGTGGGGCGGTATCTCGAGCACCAGGTGCAGGTGGAGCGGCACATCCAGCGGGAGATCGAGCGGCTGCTGGCGCACATCCCGGGCGTGGTGGTGTCGGTCAACGCGGTCGTCGATGTGACCCGCGTGGCGAGCACGAGGCAGCAGTTCCTGCCGGAAAAACAGGGCACGGTCGCGGTCGCCCGCAGGCGGCAGTCGACCGACGACACGGTGTCGCAGGCGTCGCGGGCGGCCGAGCCGGGCACGCGGTCGTTCGCCACGGCGGACATCAACCTCGGGGGCAACGCCTCGGGCACCTCCAGCTCGAAGACGACGGAGGATTCCGAGTTCACCGTGCAGGTGGGGTCGGAGACGACCTCGGTGGTCGATCCGCGCGGCATGCCGACGCGCCTGAGCGCGTCGGTGGTGATCCCGCAGGGCTTCGTCGAGGCGCTCGTTCGTCAGGCCCGGCCCGAGGACAAGGCCAGGGAGCCGGTGGCCTTCGCCGAGGCGGAGGAGTTCTTCACGAACCTCGCGCCCGTGCTCAAACGATCCATCCTCACCCGGCTGCGGACGGTCGGTGCGGACGGGCAGGAGCGTGACGGCGAGGTCGAGCTGGCGATGGCTCCGATGCCGACCGGCACGGTGGCCGGGTTCTCGCAGGCCGGGCTGTTCGGCTCGTCCGCGGGGGTTCTCGGCGGCGGGACGGGCCGGGTGTTCTCGGCCTCGGGCATGGTCGAGGTGATCGTGCTGGGGACGCTGGGCCTGGTCTCGGTCGTGATGATGTTCGGCATGGTCAGGCGGGCGGGGCGCAAGTCCGAGCTTCCCAGCGCGGAGGAGCTGGTGGGCGTGCCCCCCGCGCTGGAAGTGGCGGGGGACCTGGTGGGCGAGGCGGACGAATCGGACGCGGCGATGGCGGGCATCGAGATCTCGGAGGACGAGATGAAGATCCAGAAGATGCGGGAGCTGGTCGGCGAGCTGATCAGCACGAACCCCGAGGCGGCGGCGTCGCTGGTGAGCCGGTGGATCAGCGAGGACGAGTGAGCGGAACCGATGGCGCGCAAACCGAACCAACCCATCCCCGATCGAGCCAAGGACCTGGAGGGGGTCTCCAAGGCGGCAGTGCTCATGCTGGCGATCGGGCCGGCGAACGCGAGCAAGATGCTCAAGCACATGCGTCCGTCGCAGGTCGAGGAGGTGACGCGCGAGCTGGCGGGCCTCGGGCGGGTGCGCGACACGCTCCAGAACGAGGTCGTCGGCGAGTTCTACGACATCTCGATCGCCACCCAGTACGCCAACGAGGGCAACCTGGGCTACGCCAAGGAGCTGCTGATGGCCTCGCTCGATCCGGGCGTGGCCGAGCGGGTGCTCGGGCAGATCCAGACCCAGGTCCAGAAGACGCCCTTCTCGTTCCTCCAGCGGGCGGAGAGCGAGAACCTGCTGACATTCATCCAGGACGAGCACCCGCAGACCATCGCGCTGATCCTGTGCCACCTGTCCCACCACAAGGCCTCGGAGATCATGATCGGGCTGCCCATGCAGAAGCAGCTGGAGGTCATCAAGCGCATCGCCAACATGGAGCAGACCAACCCGGAGGTGATCCGCGAGGTCGAGCAGGGCCTGGAGAGCCGGCTGTCGAGCATGCTGATGCAGGCGACCGAGAAGGCCGGCGGCGTGCCCACCGTGGCCGAGATCCTCAACCTGACCGACCGCGCCACCGAGAAGGGCATCATGGAGGGCCTGGAGGCGGACGACCCCGACCTGGTCGAGGAGATCCGGCGCCTGATGTTCGTCTTCGAGGACATCAAGCTGGTCAACGACAAGGGCATCCAGGCGGTGCTCAAGGAGGTCGAGAACGACAAGCTGGCGCTGGCGCTCAAGACGGCATCCGACGAACTCAGGCAGAAGATCTTCAACAACATGTCCGAGCGGGCGAGCAGCCTCATCAAGGAGGACATGGAGTTCATGGGGCCGGTGCGGGTGTCCGATGTCGAGGCTTCGCAGCAGCGGATCGTCGATATCGTGCGCCGTCTGGAGGAGGCGGGCGATGTGATCATCGAGGGCCGCGGGGGCGAATCGGAGATGCTGGTCTGACCGGCCGGGGAGTGCGCGATGGGGATGATCAGACGGGCCGATCTCGGGGACGCCGCACGGAACGCGCTGGTGATGGACCTGGGCGACCTGAACGCGCGGGGGGAGGCGCTGGTCCGGGAGGCGAACGCCCGGGCCGAGCAGATCCTGCGCGAGGCGCACGCGGAGCGGGACCGTCTGCTGTCCACCGCGCGGGAGGAGGGGTTCCGCGCCGGGCACGCGGCGGGGTCCGCCCAGGGGCGCGCGGAGGGGCTTGAGCAGGGAATCGCCGAGGCGCGGACCGCCAAGTCGGGGGCGATCGCGGGGATCACGGACGCCTGGGCGGGCGCGCTGGACGGGTTCGAGTCGGTGCGTGAGGACATGCTGCGGGCAGCGCGGGCCGAGGTGGTGCGCCTGGCGGCCGAGATCGCGTCGCGCGTCACGCGCCGGGCGGTGGAGCTGGACCCTGGGGCGGTGCTGCCGCAGATCGAGGCGGTGCTGGGCGCGGTGGTGCGTCCGTCGAGCCTGACGGTGCGGGTGCATCCGGATGATCTGGCGCTGGCCCGGGCCGAGCTGCCCGCCCTGATGGCCCGGTTCGACCTGTGCCGCCACGCCGAGGTGACGCCGGACGCCTCGCTGGACCACGGGTCGTGCGTGGCCACGACGGACCAGGGCGGGCGGATCGACGCGGGGATCGGCACGCAGCTCGAACGGATCCTTTCCGCGCTCATGCCCGGCGAGCCGAGCATTCGGATTGAACGCTCCGCGCGGGGCGACGCGGCGTGAGACTGTTCGCGCCCGAGTTCGACGCGGTCGCCAAGACGCAGCCGCTCGGGCTGACGGGAAGGGTGCGCGAGGTGCGCGGGCTGACCGTGCTGGCCGGGGAGCTGCCCGCGCCGGTGGGGTCGCTGGTGCGCATCGGCCTGACCGACGCGGGGAGCGTGCAGGGCGAGATCGTCGGGTTCGACCGGGACCACGCGGTGGTCATGGTGCTCGGCGCGACGGCGGGCATCGTCCCGGGCGCGCCGGTGGAGCTGGAACGGGTCCACCAGTCCGCGGGCGTGGGGCCGCGCCTGCTCGGGCGCGTGGTGGACGGGCTGGGCCGGCCGATCGACGGGCTGGGTCCGGTCAGCGAGACGGTCCTCCGCCCGCTCGACCCGGAGCCGACCCGGGCGATGGAGCGCCGGCGCATCACCGAACCCTTGCGCACCGGCGTGCGCGCCATCGACCTGATGACGCCGGTCGGGCGCGGCCAGCGCCTGGGCGTCTTCGCCGGCCCCGGCGTGGGCAAGAGCACCGTGCTGGGCCAGATCGCCCGCGGCACGGACGCGGACATCTCGGTGATCGCCCTGATCGGCGAGCGCGGGCGCGAGGTGCGCGAGTTCATTGACGACGCCCTCGGCCCGGAGGGGCTGGCCAGGGCGGTGGTGGTGGTCTCGACGGGCGACGAGTCGCCGCTGATGCGGGTGCGGGCGGCCCGGTTCGCGTGCGCCGCGGCGGAGTATTTCCGCGACGCCGGGCGCGATGTGCTGCTGATGATGGACTCGGTGACGCGCTTCGCGCACGCGGCCCGGCAGATCGGGCTTTCGGTGGGCGAGCCGCCGGCCTCGAAGGGCTACACCCCCAGCGTGTTCACGGGCATGGCCGTGCTGCTGGAGCGGGCGGGGGCGGTCGAGCAGCGCGACGGGTCCGGCGGCGGTTCGATCACCGGCCTGTACACGATCCTGGTCGAGGGCGACGACATGACCGAGCCGGTGGCCGACGCGGCCCGCGGCATCCTCGACGGGCATGTGATCCTGTCCCGCAGGCTCGTGCAGCGAGGGCATTACCCGGCGGTCGATGTGCTCGATTCGGTGTCCCGCGTGGCGGGGCACATCATGGACCAGAAGCACGCCGCGAGCCGTCAGCAGGTGCTGCGCCTGCTGGCCAAGCACCGGGAGATCGAGGAACTCGTCCAGATCGGCGCGTACGCATCGGGGGCGGACCCCGAGGCCGACACCGCCATCGACCTGATCGAACCGCTCAACGAGCTGCTCCGGCAGCGGTCGGACGAACCCGGCCGGTTCGAGCAGGCCCTGGACATGATGGTCAGGCTCGCGTTCCAGTCGGGCGAGATGATCCAGCAGCGCCGGGCGATGCGGGGCGCGGGCCAGCCGCCGGCCCCGGCACGGGGGCGGGCGCGATGAACGGCGTGAGGGACTGAACGATGGCCCGCTTCCGATTCCGGCTTCAGCCCGTGCTCGCCCAGCGTGAACGCGAGGAGCGGGACCGCATGGTGGCGGTCGCCGCGCTGGAGCGCGAGCGTGTGGCGTTGGAGGAGCGCATCCGGGCCTGCCAGGGGCGGATCGCCGCGGGTCGTTCGGACATCACCTCGGCCCTGAGCGGCGGGCGGGTCGATCTGGGCGCGGCCCGGATGCAGGCGGGCGCGACCCTGCGCGACGATCAGGAGGCCCGCCGGGCCGTGCTCGAGCTGGCGGGGGTCCACAAGCGGCTGGGATCGGCCCGCGCGGAGCTGGCCGCCGCGGCGACCCGGCGTCGGGCGATCGAGCTGCTGCGCGACCGCGACCTCGAACGCTTCCGCGCCGAGGAGAACCGCAGGGAAACCGTGGATCTGGACGATCTTGTGGTGATGCGTCACGGGAGTCGATCATGAGAACGCTGATTCGGATCGTCGGTGCGGTGGCCGTGCTGAACCTGCTGGCCGTGCTCGCCCTGGGGGGCTGGCTGTTCATGGAGGGCCGGCTGGACCGCGAGCGGGTGCTCGAACTGACGGCCATCGTGGGAGAAAGTCCGCAGGCTCGCGCCGAGCGGGTCGAGGCGGCGCGTCTGGAGGCGGAGGCCGCCAACGCCCCGCGCCCGCTCGCCGATGGGGACACCTTGACCGCGGACCGGCGGAACGAGGCCCGCGTCGAGATGACCATGATCGACCGCGAACGCCTGGAGCGGCTCCAGCGCGAGGTGCGGGGCTTGCAGGCCCAGCTCCGCCAGCAGAGCCAGATGCTCGAACGCGAGCGGGCCGAGTTCGAGCGGGAGAAGGCGGCGTTCCATGCCATGCGGGAGCGGCTCACCGCGATCGATGGGGCGGAATACTTCATGAAGTCGCTGGAGGTTCTCAACGGGATGAAGCCGGCGGATATCCGCCCGGTGTTCAACTCGATGCTGCGGGAGGGCAGGTCCGAGGAGGTCATCTCCTACCTGGCGGCGTTCGACGAGCGGCACCGGGCGAAGGTGGTGACCGAGTTCGTCAAGGGGGGCGAGGTCGATCTGGCAGCGAATTTGCTCGAATCACTCCGGACACGCGGGCTGGAACCCGTCGTGGCCGGAGTGAACGGCGGATGAACGCGACCACAGCGCCCGACATCCCATCCCGGACCGCGCAAGCCAGGGCGGAAGCCGCGCCGGTCCCGCGCCTGATCCGCGCGGAAAGTGCGCTGTCGTTCGCGGACATGCTCGCCGAGCGGGCCGGCCCCGAGGCATCCGATCCGCCGCGCACGCCCGATCAGGCATCCCGAGAAGCCGCCGACGAACCGCGGGAAGCAGAGGCGGCTCCCGTGTCGGACAGCCCGGAACCATCGGAGAATCCCGCGCCGGATGACGCGGTCTCGGCCCTGCCGGATGGAGCGGACATCTCGCAGCCCGTGCCTGCCGACCCGGATCATGCGGGCGCGGCCGAGCCATCGGCCGCGGGCGACTGGGAGTCCGGGGTGGCCGGTATCCACGGCATCACGCGGGAACTGACCCACGCGGCCGCCGTCGATCTCGCGGAGCTGGCCCGCGATGAGCTGGTCTCCGCCGAGCCTGCCAAACCACCACCGAAGATACCCGGGAAGCATCCGGGCGGGCCGAGCGCGCCGCTGACGGCGGCGCCCGCGCACCCCAACCTTTCCGGTTCCGGCGAAGGGGGCGTTCCGCCTCGTCCGGGCACGGATTCCGATGCAAGCGTCGCCGATGCGGGAAGGCCGAGCGTCCGTGCCGCGCCCGAGTCCGAGCCGGTTCGTTCGGCGACCCCGGACGCGGGCATGGCGAGCCAGGCCGACCCCGGGCGGGCCGAGGCCGTCCGGGCGCAGGCGGGCGTCCGGCCGGACGACGCGGCCCGGCCCGCGGTCGGCGGGAGCGTGGAACTGCTGACCAGGCTGACGGGTTCCGTGGAGGCGGCCCGCGGCGCGATCGAGGGGGTGGGCGGCGCTGGAGGTTCGGCCGGAGCGCGTGACGCGCACGCGGCCCGTGCGGGCCGCGTGCCGGCGGGCGCGGCCGGGCGGGGCGCGAGGGAGCAGGTTCTCGCCAGCGTGCAGCGCGGCCTCGCCTCGGTGCTGACGCAGGGCGGCGGACGCATGACCGTCGTGCTGCGCCCAGAGCGGCTGGGCGAGGTGCGCGTCCGGATGGAGGCCAGGGGCGGCGTGGTGAGCGCCAGGATGTCCGCGAGCACCGAGGTCGCCCGCCGGACGCTCGAAGCCGGGCTGGATTCGCTGCGCGCCGCGCTGGAAAGCCGCGGCGTCCGGGTGGAATCCCTGGAGATCGACACGGGGGATGGGCAGGCCCGCGCGGACGCCGACGGGCGCGGCGGCGACCGCCGGAACCACCAGCATGAATCGGACCGCGGCGGTGCGGAACGCGGGCGGGCGGACGGCGCCGCGCGCGAGACGGCACCGGCGTCAAGGCAAGGCATCTGGACGGAGATCGGGATCGACGCGGTCGCGTGATCCGTCGGGAGGTTTCTCATGAGCGCGATATCCGGATACCCGTCGGCCAGTTCGTTCAGCACGACCGGCACCAATGCTTTCAGCGAGCTGACCAGCGGCCAGTTCCTCCAGATCATCTTCACCGAGCTGGCGAACCAGGACCCCTTCGAGCCGAACGACTCGCAGGCCATGCTCCAGCAGCTCGCCACGATCCGGTCGATCGAGTCGGACACGCAGCTTTCCACCAAGCTCTCGGCGCTGGTCCGCCAGAGCGAGTTCGCGGCCGCGTCGGGCCTGATCGGGAGCCTGGTCTCCGGCATCAGCCTCGACAACCGGCGGGTCGCGGACCTGGTGATCTCCGTCTCGATGACGCAGGACGGTCCGGTGCTCAACCTGTTCGACGGCTCGCGCATGTTCTTCTCGAAGGTGGACGAGGTGGTCGGCCCGTTGAACACCACCCCCCCGCCGGTCGATCCCCCGGACGATGACGACGACACCAACGAGCCTCCGCCGCCGAACGGGAACGGGCTGCGGCTGCCGGATGTCTCTGGCCTGACACAGCCGGACGGGGCGGCGCCCACGGACCCCGCCGACTTGTCCGACCCGATGACCGAGCGTCTTTTCAGCCCCGCGGCGCGGTGACATGAACGACGGCTCGGTCAGCCTGCTGCGGATGCTCGCGGGCGGCGTGCTCGGGTTCGACACGCCCTCGCGTGAGCCGGCCGGGAACCCGGGGGCGGCGGGCTTCGGCGCCATGCTCGAAAGCGCGTCCCGCGGCGAGCTGCGGTCGGACCTGCCCGTGCGCATCCCCGCGGCGTTGGAGGAGCGGGTCGATCCGGAGCTTCGCCCGCGGATCTCCGAGGCGGCGGACCTGGCCGCTTCGGAGGGCATCCGGCGCGCGCTGGTGCTCGTCGGGGGGCGCATGTTCCGCGTGGATGTCGCGTCCCGTTCGGTCATTGACGCGCCGGGTGCGCAAAGCCGGGCGGTGGGGGACATCGACGGCGTGGTCCGGGCGGGCGGTTCATCCGCCGGACCGGCGGCGTCCGATCGGCGCCCCGGCCCGGCACGCGTTGTGCGAAACGCATCCCTGCTCCGGGCGCTGGCGGATCAGCCGGAGCGCTCGGTCTGACGGAGGAAGATCACTCATGGCCTCGACCACCGCGCTCTTCACGGGTCTTTCCGGCCTGAACGCCAACGCACGCAGGTTGGATGTCATCGGCAACAACATCGCCAATGTCAACACCACCGCGTTCAAAAGCTCGAAGATGATGTTCGAGTCGTTGTTCTACCGGAACTTCTCGTTCGGCTCCGCCCCGTCGGAGTCCATCGGCGGCACGAACCCCCGGCAGGTCGGCAACGGCGTCGGCATCGGCGGCATCCAGCGCAACTTCGGCAACGGGTCCTTCAGCGCGACCGGGGATCTCCGGGATCTTTCGATCGACGGCAGCGGGTTCTTCATCGTCGAGCGCGACGGCCAGCAGTTCTACACCCGCGCCGGCAGCTTCCGCCAGGACCCGCAGGACAACCTGGTCACCATCGGCGGCGAGCGGCTGATGGGCTACATGGCCGACGACAGCTTCAACATCCAGGAAGGCCGGCTCGTCCCGGTCAACATCCCCATCGGCAAGCGGACCATCGCGGAGGCCACGCAGAACGCCGTGATCTCCGGAAACCTGAACTCCGACGGCGTCATCGCCACCCAGGGTTCACTGATCAATCTGCTGGCCAACGCGACGGACGGGCTTCTGGCGGTCGGCGGCGGGTTCATCGGGGCCGGCACGCCGCTGACATCCATCGAAGACCCCGCCGCGCCCGGATCGGGCGTCCCCGCGCTGGCGGTCGGGGAGACGCTGCGTCTCGGCGGGGCCACCAAGGGCGGCGCCCGCGTGCCGGAGGCCGAGCTGAGCATCACGGCGGGGACCACGGTGCAGGACCTGATGGACTTTCTCGCCGCGGCCCTGGGAATCCAGCAGACGGGTTCGCCCAACCCGGACGGCTCCATGCCCGGCGTGACCGTGGACGGCGCGACGGGGATCATCTCCATCATCGGCAACACGGGCACGCAGAACGACCTGGTGCTGCGTCCCGGCGACCTGGTGATCCTCGACGCCGCCGGCGTCTCCCGCGGGCAGCTGCTCAACACGGACAAGGTCGAGTCCGCCGACGGCGAGTCCGTCCGCACCACCATGGTCATCTACGACTCGCTGGGCGCTTCCGTGTCGTTCGATGTGACGATGGTGCTGGAGGAAACGCCGAACACCGGCCCCGTCTGGCGGTATTACCTCGAGTCAGGCGACGACACGGACCTGGCGATCGCGCTGGGCACCGGCACGCTCCAGTTCGACACCCAGGGGCGGCTCAACCCGGACAACTCCGAGATCTCCGTCACCATCGACCGGAACAACACCGGCGCCGGCCAGCCGCTGAGTTTCACGCTCAGCTTCATGGACAGCGCGGGCCAGCTCACATCCACCGCCACCGGCAGCGCGATGCAGGGCGTCTACTGGGACGGCCTGCCCCCCGGCACGCTGTCCACCTTCGGGGTCGGTGATGACGGCACCATCTTCGGCCGGTTCTCCAACGGCGCGATCCGCACGCTCGGCCGGGTGGTCGTGGCCAGCTTCACCAACCCGGGCGGCCTCATCGATGCGGGCGGGAACCTGTTCGGGAGCGGACCCAACGCCGGCCCGGCCATCATCGCCAACCCCGGCACGCTCGGCTCCGGCCTGATCGTGGCGGGCGCGCTGGAGATGTCCAATGTCGATCTCGGGGAGGAGTTCACGCAGATGATCCTGACCTCGACCGGCTACTCGGCGTCGTCCCGCGTGATCCGCACGGCCGACGAACTCATCCAGCAGCTGCTCGTCCTCGGCCGATAACCCCTTGCAAGAATCCCCCGGGGCGAGCCGATGATCAGCGTGACCCGACTCAACAACCAGCCCTTCGTGCTCAACGCCGAGCTGATCCGGACCATCGAGGAGAACCCGGACACCATCATCACGCTCGTCACCGGGGAGCACCTGCTCGTCCGAGAATCATCGAAAGAGGTGGTCGCAAGGGTGATCGAGTACGGGCGCTGGTTGCGCGGCATCCTGCCCCCGACCTAGCCCGGCGGGGGGGTTCTGTTGGAAGAACCGGCCTCCCGGCGTCAAGCGGACCTTGCCGATCGTCGATAGACCCCGGGCCGCGCTCGGGATTCCCGGGCGGGGCGCGGAGGTCGTGCCGTGGATATCGCCACCGTTCTGGGAATGGTCATCGCCGCACTGGCTGTCGGCGCCGCGATCGTGTTCACGGGCGGCAACCCGCTGGCGTTGATCGACATCCCTTCCATTCTGCTTGTCTTCGGCGGCGCGACCGGCGCGGTGATCGCCGCGTTCCCGCTGGCCCGGACGCTGTCGATGCCCAAACTGGTCATGAAGGCGATGCTCAACACCAGCACCGACCCGAGCCTGGCTATCCAGGACCTGGTCAAGTACGCCGAGATCGCCCGGCGCGAGGGCATCCTCAGCCTGGAGAATCATGTCCAGGACATGAAGGACGAGTTCATCGTCCGAGGCGTGAAGATGGCCATCGACGGGACCGACCCCGAACTCATCAAGGTCATCATGGAGACCGAGCTTGAGGGCTTGATGGAGCGCCACGCGCAGGGCAAGATGTTCCTGGACCAGCTGGCCAAGTACGCGCCGGCGTACGGCATGATCGGGACGCTGGTCGGCCTGGTCTTCATGCTCGGCTCGATGGACGACCCGGCCAACCTGGGCGCGGCGATGGCGGTCACGCTCATCACCACCCTGTACGGGTCGCTGATCGCCAACTGCTTCGCCGGCCCGCTCTCCGACAAGCTGTACCTGAAGGACCAGGAAGAGGTCCTGCTCAAGACCATCATCATCGCCGGGGTCATGGCGATCCAGTCCGGCGACAACCCCCGCGTGGTCGAGAGCAAGCTGCTGACCTATCTGCCCCCGGCCCGCCGGGCGGAGATCCTCGCCGCGCAGGCCGCGTAAGGAGTGGCCCGTGGCCAAGCGGAAACCGCCCCCGAAAGCCCTGGTGCCCGAATGGGTCGTGACCTTCGGCGACCTGATGGCGCTGCTGCTCTGCTTCTTCGTGCTGCTGATGTCGTTCTCCGAGATCAAGAAGCCCAAGGAGTATGAGGAGGTCGTCGAGGCCTTCCAGCAGACCTTCGGCTCGGGCAGCAGCATCGGCATCAGGCCGACCCGCGGCTCCCAGAGCAACTCCAGGATCAACCACTTCCGCGAGCGGGCCAGGTGGGACAGCGACGCCAGGAACATGAACGAGAGCGTCGAACCCGCCGTGCCCGGCAGCCACGAGAGATCAGCCCTTATCCAGGAGGGAGCCTTGCGTTCGATCGGGGCTTCGATCCTCTTCGAGCCGGGCGGCCATGAACTCGGCCGCGACGGCAAGGAGATCCTCCGCACGCAGGTGGCTCCGAAGATCTCGGGACTCAAGTACATCTGCCGCATCGTCGGCCACGCATGGGGGGACGCGGACCGCCGCTCCGGGCTGTCGTTCGAGGAACTCGGCTGGCGCAGGGCCATGGCGGTGCGCGACTACCTCGTCCGAGAATGTGGCGTCGAGGAGTCCATCCTGCGGCCTGAATCGGCGGGCACGCACGAGCCGATGGCCATCTCCGCCGGGGCCGGGCAAGACGACGGCGTGAATCGCCGAGTTCAGGTCTATCAGTCCGGTCGCACGACCGACCAGGTCCACCCGGACCCCAACTTCACCGGCGCGGGGCGTTCCCCCGGAGACTCAACCGATGGCTGAGGACGAGAAGAGCACCGAGAGCCAGCAGCCCGCTTCCAAGAGCGGGAAGAAGCTGCCCATCATCGTGGCGGGGATCATGCTGGCGGAGGGCGTCGCGGTCTTCGGCCTTGTGAAGGTTCTCGGCGCGGGTCCGTCCGACGCCCAGGCCCAGCTCGTGGGCGAAGAGATGGCCGGCGAGCAGGCACCGGTCGAGATCCTCCTCATCACCGACAAGTTCCAGAACATGCAGACGGGGCGCGTGTGGGAGTGGCATGTCGAGATTTACCTGCGCGTCCGCCAGAAGAACGCCGCCGAGATCCAGCGGATCCACGAACGGGACAAGGCGACCATCCGGGAGGGCGTCGCCCTGATCTTCCGGCGGGCGCACGACCGCCACCTCAAGGAGCCGGGCCTGGAGACCATCCAGCGTCAGGTGACCGCCTACCTCAACGAGGTCTTCGGCAGCGATCCGGACGGCATCTCGCGCATCGATCGGGTCATCATCCCGGTGTGCAAGGGCTTCCCGGCGGACTATTGACCGGCATTTTTTGCGCTGGTGGTCCCTTCCCGCGCGTCCCCGCGCAAAGTTGGAGCCTCCGTGCCCCTCCCGACCGATAAGCACCACGGCCGAGGATCGGCCGCTGTGTCTTTGTGCGCCGAGCAGGAAGCCGGGAGAGCGCCATGGCCGAGAAGCCCAACCAGTCAGATCCGCAGCGCCCGGACCCCGAGGAGGCCGTCGGTCGCGCCCGCGACGCGGCCGGCAAGGCCGCGGAGGGGATCGAGGGCGATCCCACGCCCGATGCCGAGGCCGCCGAGGCCCTCGCGGCCGCCATGCGGACCGCAGGCACGGTCCGCGACGGCGCCGCGGCGGCCGTCGCCCCGTCCAGGCCCGACGGCGCCGACGCCGTCCCGTTCCAGCTGCGCGACCTGGCGACCTCGCTCAGTGGCGTGAAGAAGGAAACCCTCGACCTGCTCTCCGATGTGCAGCTCCAGGTCCGCATCGAGCTGGGACGCACCCGCATGTATGTCGAGGATGTCCTCCAGCTCGGCGACGGCGCGGTGGTCGAACTCGACAAGCTCGCCGGCGACCCCGTCGATGTCTTCGTCAACGACCGCCATGTCGCCCGCGGCGAGGTGCTGGTGCTCAACGACAACTTCTGCGTCCGCATCAACGAGATCCTCGACCCCGGGGCCGAACGGGCGGGCTGACCGCCCGGCCTTCACGAACGGTTCTCCCGATCCGGGGGCGGCGGAGCCTGTCCCCCTCACCAGGCCAGGATGGCGAGCATGAACGGCAGGCTTTTTCTCACGATACCGGCGGCCTTGTGCGTGCTGGCGGCCCAAGCGGCCCAGGCCCGGCAGGTCGGCCCCGGCCTGCACGACCTCCCGCCGGAGCCGCGCCCCGCCGCCGCCGTCGAGAGCGACCTGGCCGCGATGGACGCGGAACTCGCCGCCGCGCTGACGCTCGCGCCGCCGAAGCCCGCCGGAACGCCGCTGGGCGCCCCTCTCCCCGCCCCCGAAGCATCCCGCGGCACGGCGCTGATCCGCCCGGACACTGGCCCCGCATCTTCTGGCCACGGCTTCGGTCGCACCCTGCTCGCGCTCACCGGGGTGATCCTGCTGATCGTCGGGCTTTCGTGGATGTACAAACGGGCGGCCCGGGCCGCGGGTGGGATTCCCGGCTCTCTGGGCGCGGGCGGCCGCGCCCCTGCCGGCGTCATCGAGATCCTCGCCCGCTACCCGCTGGCGTCGCGCCACACGCTGGTGGTGCTGCGCTTCGACCGGCGCGTCCTCCTCTGCTCCATGACCGGCGGTTCCCGATCCGGCGGCCCCGGCATGACCATGCTGTGCGAACTCGACGAACCCGAGGATGTCGCGTCGGTGCTGGTCAAATCCCGCGACGAGGCGGGCGACTCCCTCGCCCGCTCCTTCGAGCGGTCGCTGCGCGACGCGGAGCGGTTCACGCGGGAGGCCGCCGAGCCGGAGCCTGTCCGCGTCCGCCGCCCTCGGGCGTCCGTGACTCCGGGCGTCCATGCCGCGGGCCAATCCCATGCCCGTCCCGCGGCCGTCGATGAGGCAGGCGCGCTCCGGCGCGGGCTGGAGTCGCTCTGGAACGCGGGGGGGGGACGGCGCTGATGGCCCGGTTCGCGGCGGTGATGCTGTCGATCCTCGCGCTCCTCGCCGCCCCGGCCGCGGCCCAGGTGGTCGGGCCGCTGCCGTCGGAATCGGCGGTCGCCCGCTCGCCCGCCGGCCCGGCGTCCTCGTTCAACCCGCTGCGCGCCCTGAGCGACGCCGGCTCCGCGCTCGGCGGGGCGTCGGACCTGGGCGCACGCCTCCAGCCGGGCGCCGCCGCGGATTCCGAGGGCGCTTCCGACGCGCCGGGTCTGTCCGTGGCCGTCAACATCATGCTGCTGCTGACGGTGATCGCCCTGGTCCCGTCGATCATGCTGATGACCACCAGCTTCGTGCGGATCATGGTCGTGCTGGCCCTGCTGCGTCAGGCGATGGGAACCCAGTCGCTCCCGCCCGCCCAGGTCATCACGGGCCTGGCCATGTTCATGACCGCGCTGGTGATGAAGCCCACCATCGACCGCATCTGGACCGACGCCGTCGTGCCGTACCAGAACGGCGAGATCCGCTCGGTGGATGTCCTCTGGGAGCGCGGCGTCCGGCCGGTGCGCGACTTCATGTTCGATCAGATCGAGGCCACGGGCAACTGGTCCAGCCTCTACATGGTCCTCAACTACCAGGGCATCGACACATCCGAGCCGCAGGGCATGACCAGGGAGGAGATCTCCACGACCTCGCTCATCCCGGCCTACATGCTCAGCGAACTCAAGACCGCGTTCCTCATGGGTTTTCGCGTCTACCTGCCCTTCCTGGTGATCGACATGGTGATCGCCAGCCTGCTCATCAGCATGAGCATGATGATGCTGCCCCCCGTGCTGATCTCCCTGCCGTTCAAGCTGATGCTCTTCGTGCTGGTGGACGGCTGGACGCTGATCGTCGGATCGCTGCTGGACAGTTTCGTCGTGGAAGGAGATAGCGCCCGCGCCAGCGCGGTCCCGGCCGCGTTCTGCCTGTTCCTCGTCTGGAACATCCGCCGCGACCCCGCCACGGAGCGCTCGCTCCGCGGCGATCCCCGCTTCCCCCTTCCAAAGCCCCGCCCGCGCACCCCATCCTCGAGGCCGACCCGTGACCGATGAAGCCGCCATCGAACTGATCCGCAGCACCCTGCTGATCGTGCTGACGATCGCCGCCCCGCTGCTGATCGCGGGGATGGTGGTTGGTCTGGTCGTGAGCCTCTTCCAGTCCGTGACCTCCATCCAGGACCAGACCCTGACCTTCGTCCCCAAGATCATCATCATCGTGATCGTGGCCGTGGTCTTGACGCCGTGGATGATCGAGCTGCTCATGTCCTTCACCCACGGGATGCTCTCGCTGATCTGACCCATGCCCGCCCCATGCCCACTCTGGACCCCATCCTGCCGCATGTGCTCCCGCTGATGATGGTGGTCATCCGGCTGACGGGCCTGTTCATCTTCACGCCCCTGCTGGCGAGCGGGTCCGTCCCGTTCCAGTTCCGCGCCCTGCTCGCCTTCATGTTCGCGCTGGTGATCTACCCGTTCGTCCCCCCGATCCACTTCACCGCCTCGCTCGACCTGGTGCAGATCGTGCCGCTGCTCTTCGCCGAGCTGCTCATCGGCGCGGTCATCGGGCTGATCGCCTCGCTGCCGCTCCTGGCCGTGCAGATGGGCGGCTACCTCATGGGCTACCAGATCGGCCTCTCCCTCGCGGAGAGCTTCAACCCCGAGCTGGACACCAACGGCTCCGTCACCGGAGACCTGCTGTTCTACCTGTCCGCGTTCATCTTCATCGCCATCGGCGGGTTGGACATCCTCTTCGCCACGCTCGCCGAGTCCTTCCACACCGCGCCGATCGGCCTCTTCGCCGCCGGCGACCTGCCCCTCGACACCCTGCTCGCCGTGCTGTCCTCCGGCTTCGAGCTGGCCGTCCGCGTTGCGACCCCCGTCATGCTCGTCGTCGCCATGCTGATGATCTCCATGGGTTTCGTGATGAAGACCATGCCGCAGATCAACATTATGAGCATCGGTTTCGCCGCGCAGATCATCGCCGGTCTGACCATCCTGCTCGTCTCGCTGTCCGTCATCGCCGCCATCGCCTCCGACGAGCTGTACGCCATGCTCGATGCGCTGGGCGTCTGGGTCCGTTCGCTGGGCCTGCGCGGCCTCGACGGCGCGGGGGGGATGGGGGGGGGAGGCGTGCATGGCGGATGACCTGGGCGAACGGACGGAGGCCCCGACCGGCAAGCGCCGCACCGAGGCCCGCGAGAAGGGGCAGGTGCCCAAGAGCCAGGACCTGGCCGGTGTCGGCACGCTCTTCGGCTCGCTCATCATCCTGATCTTCTTCGGGAGCTCGATCGGCGCCTCGCTCGCGGGGATGCTCCGCGCCATGCTCACCGCCGACGCGGGCGGGACCTCCATGACCGTGCCCAGCATGGCCGAGTCCGCCCGCCAGGCGTTCGGCGAGGCCGCGCTGGTCATGCTCCCGGTGCTGGGCGTGGCCGCGTTCATCGGGTTCCTGACGCAGTTCGTCCAGGTCGGCTGGAACATCACCGCCGAGCCGATCCGCCCCAAGCTCGACAAGCTCGACCCGATCAAGGGCGTCAAGCGGGTCTTCGGCAAGCGCGGCCTGGTCAAGACCGGCATCAACACGATCAAGCTCGCCATCGTCATCGGCATCGGCTACCTCGTCGCCGTCGCCAACGCCCAGACCATCGCCGCCCTGCCCGCCCTGACGGCGGTGGGGGCCTTGGCCGTCGCGGCCCGCCTGCTCACGATCCTGGTCATGGTGCTGCTCTCGCTGATGTTCGCCATCGCCCTGGTGGACTTCGTGTACCAGCGCTGGCAGCACACCCAGGACCTCAAGATGACCAAGCAGCAGGTCAAGGACGAACGCCGCAGCATGGAGGGCGACCCGCAGATCAAGGGCAAGCGCCTCCAGATGGCCCGCGAGATCGCCATGCAGCGCGCCGGCGTCGCCGTCCCCGAGGCCGATGTCATCATCACCAACCCCACGCACTTCTCCGTCGCCGTCCGCTACGACTCGGCCGCGATGGGCGCCCCCAGGGTCACGGCCAAGGGCGCGGACGAGATCGCGCTGCGCATCCGCCAGCTTGCCCGCAGGCACGATGTCCCCATCGTCGAGCGCCCGCCCCTGGCCCGCGCCCTCTACTGGGGCGTCGAGGTCGGGCAGGAGATCGCCAGCGAGCACTACGAGGCCGTCGCCGAGATCCTCGCCTATGTCTACCGCATCGAGGGCCGCGCGCCCGCCCGCCCCCTCGCCCCCGCCGGAATCCCCGAACCCGCCCGCTCCTGAACCCGATACGCCCGCATGGCAGACGCAACCCACGACAGCCCGATCACGGCGATCATCGCCCGCATCGACCGCTACCGCGGCCTGATCGTGCCCATCGGCTTCGTCCTGCTGATGGCGGTGATCCTCATCCCGCTGCCCCCCGCGCTGCTCGACATCCTCATCAGCCTCAACATCGCCCTCTCGCTCATCATCCTGCTGACCACGCTCTACATGCGCAAGGCGCTCGAGTTCAGCGTCTTCCCCTCGCTGCTGCTGGCCACCACCCTGTTCCGCCTCGTGCTGAGCATCGCGTCCACCCGCCTGATCCTCACCGCCGACGCCCCCACGCCCGAGGCCGCGATGGGCGCGGCCGGCAAGGTCATCATGGCCTTCGGCTCCTTCGTCGCGGGCAACTCCATGTTCGTCGGCGTGATCATCTTCCTGATCCTGATGATCGTGCAGTTCATGGTGGTCACCAAGGGCGCGGGCCGCATCGCCGAGGTGGCCGCCCGCTTCACCCTCGACGCCATGCCCGGCAAGCAGATGGCCATCGACGCCGAGCTGACCAACGGCATGCTCACCGAGCAGCAGGCCCGCGAACGGCGCGAGGAGATCGCCCGCGAGGCCGACTTCTACGGCGCGATGGACGGCGCCTCCAAGTTCGTCAAGGGCGACGCCATCGCGGGCATCATCATGACCGCGATCAACATCGCGGGCGGTTTCGCCGTCGGCATCATCGAACGCGGCTGGCCCGCCGGCCAGGTCGCCGAGACCTTCACCAAGCTGACCATCGGCGACGGCCTGACCAGCATCATCCCCTCCTTCGTCATCTCCATCGCCGCCGCCCTCATCGTCACCCGCTCCGGCTCCAAGTCCGACCTGGGCGACGAGCTGACCGGCCAGCTCTCCAGCCAGCCCACCGGCCTCTACATCACCGCCGGCTTCCTGACCGTTCTCGCCATGACGCCCCTGCCCACCGCCCCCCTGCTCGCGGCCGCCGCCGTCATCGCCGGCGTCGCGTACGGCGTCCGGCGCACCCAGCGCGACCGTTCCGCCGACGAGATGGAGCGCGACATCGCCCTCGCCCAGTCCACCAAGCCCGAGCCTCCGCCGGTCGAGGACCTGCTCAAGGTCGATGTGCTCGAACTGGAGGTCGGCTACGCCCTCGTGCCCCTCATCGACGCCAACCAGGGCGGCGACCTGCTCGAGCGCATCACCGCCGTCCGCCGCCAGCTCGCCATCGAACTGGGCATGGTCATGCCGCCCGTCCGCATCCGCGACAACATGCAGCTCCCCCCGGGCGAGTACCGCGTCAAGATCCGCGGCAACCCCGTCGCCTCCGGCTCCGTCGAATCCAACAAGCTCATGGCGATGGACTCCGGCCTGACCACCGGCCCCGTCGACGGCATCCCCACCCGCGAGCCGGCCTTCGGCCTGGACGCCTGGTGGATCGAAAAATCCCAGCGCGCCCGCGCCGAGGCCCGCAACTACACGGTGGTCGATCCGACTTCCGTTCTCGCCACTCACATCACCGAGGTCGTCAAGGCCCACGCCGACGAGCTGCTCACCCGCCAGGAGGTCAGCAACCTGCTCGAGGGCCTCAAGGCCAAGGCCGCGAAGCTGGTCGAGGACACCGTCCCCGCCATCGTCAAGCTCGGCGACCTGCAGAAGATCCTCCAGGCCCTGCTCCGCGAGCGCGTCGCCGTCCGCGACATGGAGACCATCCTCGAGACCATCGCCGACTGGGGCGCGAAGACCAACGACGCCGATGTCCTCGTCGAGTATGTCCGCAACGCCCTTCGCCGCGGCATCTGCGCCCAGTACGCCGCCCCGGACGACGACGGAAAGCTCACCCTCGTCTGCGTCACGCTCGACCCCGCTCTCGAAGACCAGATCGATGCCTACATCGAACGCGGCGGCCACGGCACCAGCCTCCACATGCCCGCCCGCGTCGCGCGCCAGATCGCCGAGAAGGTCGCCGCCCAGCTCCAGCTCGTCGCCGCCCGCGGCCGCCTGCCCGTCGTCATCGCCTCGCCGCCCGTCCGCGCCGTCGTTCACCAGATCGTCGCCCCCCATGTCCCCGGCCTGGCCGTGCTCGGCTACAACGAGGTCGTCCCCGGCATCGAGGTCGAATCCGTCGGCCTCGTCGCCCCCATCGCCGACAAGCAACCCGCCGCCGTTGCGTAAACCGCACCGTGGGGCCGACTTTCAGTCGGCCCGGCCCCCGAGACACCGCCGATGCAATCGGCGGATTCCCCGCTTCAACCCCGACATCCAAACCCGTGCGCCACCTGCGCAACCTTCAAACTTCTTCCGCGCACGCCCCTTCGCTTCACGCTACATTGCCCCGGCCTCCATCCCTCGCACAGGAGCCACGATGCCCCGCACAGCATCCCTCGCATTCATGCTGGGCATTTTTTCCTCCCCTGTTTGGGCGAGTCCGGATGCCGACGGCTGCACATGGGTCACCATCACACACCCCGGCAACCGTGCCACCATCGCCAGCGAGACGCCCATGCGTCCCGACGCCAACCTCGGGGCCGTCGCCTACGAGTACCGCATCGCCACCACCGAAGTCACGGTGGGCCAGTGGTTTGAGTTCGTTCAGGCGTATGCGCCGTATTACGATCTCGGACCCGGCGGGATCGCGGTCCCGGCTTTCACGGGCTTCAGCATCAACTATGCGTTCGACGGCCTGTATATTTCGCCCAGCGCTTCCCCCAACCGTCCGGCGGACATGAGCTGGGAGTACGCCGCCCGGTATGTCAACTGGCTGCACAACGGCAGGGTCAACGAGCAGTGGGCCTTCGAGTCCGGCGTCTACGACACTTCCACCTTCACCTTCAACCCGGACGGCACGCCCAACCATGTCACCACCCGCGCACCGGGCGCGCGCTACTGGATTCCTACCGTGGACGAGTGGGTCAAGGCAGCTTTTTACGACCCGAACCGCTACGGCGAAGGGCAGGAGGGCTACTGGCTGTTCCCCGTCGGCTCGGACGAGCCTGCCATCGGCGGCCTACCGCCCGACCAAGGAGGCCAGAGCAACGCGGGCTGGATGTGGGAGCATGTGCTGGATGTCGGCTCGTTCCCCGATGTGCGAAGCCCCTTCGGCCTGCTCGACCTGACCGGCGGCGTGTCCGAGTTCCTGGAATGGCCCGCGCCTGGGTTCCTGGGCCAGATGCCCGCCCGGGGGGCGCCGTACTCGTATGAAGATAGCGGCAGCCCGTTCTCCCCCGACCGCATCGAGTTCAACTTCAGCGCATATGTAGACGGCGGAGACAGCATGGTGGGTTTGCGTCTTGCATCGGCGATCCCTTGCCCCGCCGACCTCGCCCCACCCTCCGGCACGCTCGACGCCGCCGACCTCGCGGTGTACCTTGGCCGCTATCACTCGGGAGACGCCGCCGCGGACCTGGTCGAGCCGTTCGGCACCCTCAACTTCTTCGACTTGGCCGCGTATCTCGCCTCGTTCAACGCCGGATGCCCGTAGGTCGGAACTCCGTGCCACTGACCCCGTTCCCGGGGTCAGTACTCTTCGCACGCACCAACCCGAACATCCAATCCCGTGCGCCACCTGCGCAACCTTTCAAACTTCTCCCGCGCAGGCCCCTTCGCTTTCTGCTACATTGCCCCGGCTTCCATCCCTCGTACAGGAGCCGCGATGCTCCGCACAGCATCCCTCGCATTCATATTGGGCATTTTTTCCTCCCCTGTTTGGGCGCAGCCCGACGAGAACGGCTACGAGTGGGCCGTCATCACCCACCCCGGCAACCGCCACACCATCCCCGAGGAAACGCCCTTCCGTCCCGATGTCCCCATCGGCGGCGTGGACTACATCTTCCGCATGGCCACCACCGAGGTCACCGTCGGCCAGTGGTTCGAGTTCGTCTCCGCCTACGCCCCCTTCTACTCCCTCGACTTCGGCATCGCCGACCCCGCCTTCACCGGCCAGAGCATCAACTACTCATTCGCTGGCTTGTGGATCTACGGCGATATTTCCCACCAGCGTCCTTCCGACATGAGTTGGGAGTACGCGGCCCGCTACTGCAACTGGCTGCACAACGGCAAGATCAACGAGCAATGGGCCTTCGAGTCCGGAGCCTACGACACGGCCACCTTCACCTTCAACCCCGACGGCACGCCCAACCACCAGTTCCGCCGCTCGCCGGGCGCTCGCTACTGGATCCCCAGCCTGGACGAGTGGACCAAGGCCGCCCACTACGACCCGGACCGCTACGGCCCCGGTCAGGAGGGCTACTGGCTGTATCCCAACGGCAGCAACGAGCGGTCACGCGGGGGCGGACTGCTGCCCAAAGAGGGCGGCGAACGCAACGCCGGGCCGTTCTGGGAAGGCTGGCCGATCGATGTGGCGTCGTTCCCGCATGTCCGCAGCCCCTTCGGCCTGCTCGACGCCTCCGGGGGGATAGCAGGGTGGTTGGAAGAAGGACCACCGCTCTGGCCCGACTCACGACTCCTCGGCGGTTCGCCGTACATGGACGACTCGGACACCGAGCCGAAGAACGGTGATGTCATCGGACTGCACTTCGGGATGACATTGAACACCACGCTGACCTGGACCGGCTTCCGGCTGGCGGGCGCGGTGCCCTGCGTGGCGGACCTCGCGCCCCCGCTGGGGGTGCTGGACCGGGACGACCTGAACGCCTACCTCAATCTGTTCCAATCCGCCGACCCGAGCGCTGACCTGGCCGAACCGTTCGGCGCGGTCAACTTCTTCGACCTCGCGGCGTATCTTGTGTCGTTCAACACGGGGTGCCCGTGACCTCTTTGGCCCGCACGCGGCTTGATCAACCGGATTGTAAATCGATGTCATCCCATGCATGGCGGCGTTCGCCATGCGTCACCCCATCGGAGAATCCAAAGATGAGACTTTCCAAGCATGTTCCCGTCGCGTGTGCCATCGGCTTCCTGACCGCCACCTCCGGCGCGGCCATCACGATCACGGGAGGAGGGGCGACATCGAGCATCACTCCCGGGTCCGCGCCCGGCAAGTGGAATGTGACGATCACCTCCAACCTCCCCGAAACTGCTCTGATCCGCATCTATGGAACCGCTTCCGATGTGATCGAGGTGCTCCAGATCAACAACGGTACCGGAGGAAACACCCGTGTCAGACTGACCATCGGTGACGGTTCCGGAAAGGACCCGCTCGCCGGGATCGAGAGCTTCGTGGTCAGCAATCCTGCGACCACCCAGGTGGGATTCCACGATCTCAAGTTCAACGGCGACCTCGGCGTCGCCGGTTCCGGCGGCACGATGACCGTGAACTGGGCGAACTACATCTGGGTCGGCGGAGACTGGTACACCAACTTCGTGATCAACGGCACCGCGGCCGCCCACAATATCTCGCTGGTCATCGACGGCGATGTGCTTGAAGGGGGCATGTACAACAATGTGGGATCGTTTGATGATATTCAAGTCATGGGACACATCGATGGCCCCGCCCTCGACCCCATCGAGATCTGGGCCAAGACCGCGATCCGGTTCATCCGCGCCCGGTCCATGTCCGAGGTCCGTATCGGCTCCCAGACCTTCGGCTTCAGCGGATTCACCAACCTGGATTTCATCCAGACGACACATGGAGGATTCACCTCCTCGGCGCCCATGACCCTGGCCTCGCTCGATTATCTGAACATCGCGGGCGACTTCGACGCGGACATCACCGTCAACTCCGCGCTGTCCACAACATCCGCGAGTCAGATTTGGGGCAGCTTTCAGCCCACGGCCATCCTCTCCCTGCCCGCGAACGGCCTTCCCGGCAACTTCATCATCAACACCGCCAACGGCTCCGGCCAGTTTCTCGGCAATATCGAGGTCGGCGCCACGACTCTCAGCCCCAACTACGCCACCCTCTCCAAGGACATCGGCGACGGCGCCGCCGGCAAGGCCCCCTTCAACTTCCACCAGTTCACCGGCCCGCTGCCCGGCAGCCGCGCCGAC
>CAZNZC010000002.1:149735-272133 GCA_964577425.1 uncultured Phycisphaeraceae bacterium | reverse complement strand
GAACGCAGAGTTCGCAGAGATCACGCAGAGGACGCAGAGAAATGAGCCGCGGGCTTCAGCCCGCGCGGGGTTGCGATTCCCTTGTGCGCACGGGGGCAAGCTGGGAAGATCGACGATTGGGAGGAACGCGCGGCGCAGGACACAGGGCATGGTGTTGAGACCGCGCGGGCTGAAGCCCGCGGCTCATTCTTTGCACACGGCATCTTCCCACCGCGTCCTCTGCGTGATCTCTGCGAACTCTGCGTACAAAGACTCCCCCCCTCCCCGTGCCTTCGATCTACACTTGCCCATGTCTTTCGGACTCGGACACGGCCGCCCGCTCGACCCCGCACCCGGTGTGGTGGCGATCTCGCAGGAGGAGCTGGGCACGCTGCCGGACTCGATCCTGACCGATCCGGACGCCGGGCGGATGGACCCGCGCCAGTGGTTCCCGCACCCCGAGCGCCGCTTCGAGCTGGAGATCGGCTCGGGCAAGGGCACTTTCCTGGTCCAGCAGGCCGAGCTGGAGCCGGGGACGAACTTCCTGGGCATCGAGTGGGCCGGCGAGTTCTGCGCGTACGCGGCCGACCGGGTGCGCCGCCGGCGCGAGGCCGACGGCTCGTTCCTGCATGTCCGCCTGCTGCGGGCCGACGCGACGGAGTTCCTGCGCTGGCGCTGCCCCGCCGGGATCTGCGCGGTGATCCACCTGTACTTCTCCGACCCGTGGCCCAAGCGCAAGCACCACAAGAACCGCGTGATCCAGCACCGCTTCCTGCTCGATGCCTGGAAGGCCCTCGCCCCCGGCGGCGAGCTGCGCGTCGTCACCGACCACGACGATCTGTGGGCGTGGGACGAGGCGCACTTCGCCGTGTGGTGTACGCCGGGAGGTTTGAAAGGCCACGCGCCCAAGGACATCCCCGGCGTGCCCCCCGATGTGGCGCGCGAACTGGGCGACCTGCCCGCCCAGCCGTTCGAGCGACTCGCCTTCGACCGCCCCGGCTCGGCCCGGGAGGGGGAGCTGGTCGGCACCAACTTCGAGCGCAAGTTCCGCGAGGAAGGCCGCGGCTTCCACGCGGGCGTGCTGAGGAAACGGGTCTGATCGACAAGCCGCGACTGCAAGGGAGCGGCCGAGCGACATACATGCTCATCGCGGCCTGCAAACCACGGCGAGCCGCAAGCCCGCTCCCTTGTGGTTGCGGCTGGTATTGGGTCGGCGGCCGACGAGTCACACCCGGAAATCAAGCGCGATCCGTATTCCACAAGCCCCGAGCGTGAGCGAGGGGGAGGGAACCTCACGATTCGAGGACTCATCGTGGGCGCGACCTTGTCATCCAGGCTACGCCCGGCGTTCAAGCGGGATCCGTCCTACTTCGTGCGCGGCTTCCTGGCCGCGGCGTCCGCGGGCGAAGCGTGCGTCGCCAGGCCGGCGCGGAGCCTGTCGCCGCCGTCGCCGGCCGCGATCAACGCCAGGATTTTCTCCGGGTCCACCGTCGCCGTGACCCACTTGTTCTCGGCCGCGGTCTTCATGGCGTCGCGCAGGGTCGAGCCGTCGGCGTCAAGCCCGGCGAGCATCCGCGCCAGCGAGTGGTGCACGCGCCCGGTGGCTCGGCGCCGGTGGATCTCGACCGACCACTCCTTCCAGAAGCACCACCCGTTGACCGCGACCACGCCGACCACACCCGCGCCCACACCGATCATCATGGCCAGGCTGAGCACATCCTGCGCCGCGTGTGGGGCGGGAGGCAGCGCCGCCGTGAGCACGGTGAAGAGCGCGGACGAACCCGCGATCACGACAAGCAGCCCGCCGAGCAGCGCGGTGATCCGGTTGAGCGTCGTCCGGCGCGGGATGGACCCGACCGGCGGCACGAACTGCTCATAACTGGCGTGCGAGAACGCGTTGAGGATCAGCTGCCACCGCGAGTCGTTGGACATCAGGTCCACCCTCGCGTTGCGGTAGGCGTCGGCCAGCGCAACCTCTCGGTGCTCGTGACCGAAGAAGCGCACCAGCGCGTCGTACGGCTCCTCGCCCTCCCGCGGCCGGAACCCGTCGCCGAACCCGCGCTCCACCAGCGCCGCGTGCCCGCATTGCGGACAGCGGACCATCTCGGCATAGGGCAGGTCCACCGGCCCGCGGAACAGCCGCCTGACCTCCGTCACCACCCGCTTGCGCTCGTGGACTACCGCGTCCTGGCACACCGGGCAGGTGAACGGGCACGCACCAAGCTCTCGCCAACGGAACCGCTTCACGCCCGGATGCTAGGTTTTCCCAGGCTTCTGGGGAATGGAAGGGAGGGTCAGGGTTTGGCCGTCAGTTCCACGCCCTGCCAGACGCCCGCGGAGCCGGACTGGGCGCCGACACCCCACGCCCCGGCGAGCGGCACGGGGCTGGCCGCTTCGATGACTTGTTTGCCGTCGATCATGACCAGAACCCGTCCGTCCGCGGCTTGAATACGAAAGGGCACCGGCTCATCCGTGCGGATCGCCGCCTCTTGTGCCGCCAGCCGTGTCCAGCGGTTGTCGGACGAACTGTAATGGAACACCGTCACGCCCCAGCCCGTTGTCAGTGCCACGCTGATGAAGCCGGAATCGCTTCGGGCCAGCAGGATGTTCATCTGCTGGCGATCCCCCGGCAGGATGCGCACCCGCCCGCGCAGCGTGTAGTTTTCCAGAGGCTGCGCGGCGGTCGTCCAGGCGATGGCGTTGGCGTCCGGGAAGGCGATCTGCGTCCAGCGTTGCGGGTCATCGGCCGCCACGGCCAGCGAGCGGATGGCCTCGTCCCACAGAGCGGGCCGGTCGGCGATCCACGCGCGGAAGTGATCGTCGGGCCGGTCGATGCCCGCGTCACGCAGGGAATCCAGGGTGTGCGCGCGGACCTGTTCCGCGAAGCCGCGCCCGCCCCCGGTGCGCCGGGCGTGGGCCAGCACGCCCGGTAGCGTGCCGGTGTCCAGCAACCACGCGCCGATCGCCCACCGTGCGGCGTACCGCTCCGAAGCGGTCAGATCCCCCTGTCCGTCGGACAGCAGCTCTTCCACGCCGGGCAGACGCCCGGCATCGGCGGCGGCCTTCAGCCTGTGGATCTGGGTGGAGGTCCACGGGTCCGCGCCCCGCTCCGGGGCGATGCCCATCTCCCGCACGGTGTGCTCGGACACGAGCTGGCCCGTGGCGTCGGCCAGCCAGTCCGGGTGCGAGGCGTGGTTGGGCAGCGTGTTGCGGACCAGATGGGCCGTCTCGTGCGCGACGAGGCGCAGCGTCTGCATCGGCGGCCCCAGATCACGCATCCGCTCCTCGGAGAGCGCGGGCTGGACCAACACATGGGCCTGCGCGCCCAGCGCGAACGCGCCGTTCTGGCGGAACCGCCCGCCCGTCAGCTCCTGCTCGGCGGCCTCATACCCGCCCTGCCCGGCGTGCAGGGTCAGGTCCGCCGTGACCGCCGCGGGATCGAGCGACCAGAGCCGGGCGGCTTCGGATGCCGCGATCTCGACGGCGCGGGCGGCCCGGGCCTGTGCAAGCGGCACAGTGTCGGCGTGGAGCGTGATCTGAGCCGCCGCCGGGAGCACGAGGGCAGCAACGACAAACGCATGGAGGGGGAATGCCACGCGGTACTCTACCCCAAGCGTGTGGCCGGGTTGCGGATCAACCGGCGGAGTCGGGCGGGTTGAGTTGCTCGTCGATCAACCGACGCAGACGCGCCAAGTCCAGCCCCTTGGCGACGGAGCTGCCGGCGCGAGCCAGCGTGTCGCGGACGATCCGCAGTTCCTCGTCGGTCGGATCGAGGTGGGCGATCGCCCGCGCGATGCGTTGATCCACGATGCGTCCGCGTGCCCGCGTCTGGCCCCGGACCGCCCGATAGATCAGCCACACCCAGAACGGGCCGGCCGCAACACCCGCCGGCCACGCCCAGCGGGGGGCCGTGACGGCGGCGATCGCGCTGGCGCAGGTCAGGGCGATCGCCGCCGCCGCGACCAGCGTGGTCACGCTCTCATAACGCCCCGACACCTGGCGGCTGACGGCATCGGCTTCGAGTGAGCGGATGGTTTCATCGATGGCGATCAATCTGGCGCGCTGATCGGCGCTGCCATCGAGGAGCGTGATCTCATGCTCCTCCCGGGCCTCGACCTCGGCCCGCAGGCCCGGGTTGGTTCGGAAGGCCAGGTCGTCCAGCGGGGATGCTTCCGTCAGCAGGCTCGCGTAGTGCCCCACGGGACGCACGAAGCGGCTGTCGCATCCGCGGCAGGTGGCCCAGAGCTGGAAAGGCTTGCCCCGCGTCACGGGCACGAAGTAGATCGTCCGGCCCGCCCGGTACTCACGGATACGCATCACACTCGCCGAACGGCACACGATGCAGTATTCGGCGGCAAAGCCGACCCAGCGTTTCCCAACCTTTGTTCCGATGATGAGCACGGGATGGATCGTACGGCGGAAGCCGTCCGCCCGCTCACCCCGGAACCATCCCCGAGCGCCGGATGCGTTCGATGCGTCCGCGCAGCTTGGCCGGGCTCATCTTGAAGCCCGCGCCCATGCGGTGGGTCTGGAGTTCCAGCCGCGCCTGGCGGATCTCGGCCTCGGTGGGGTCCAGCGGGGCCAGGGCCATCGCCAGCCAGGTGCGGACCCGGGCGCGGGGGGAGTGCGTGTTGATCCAGTGCCAAAGCCCCAGCCAGACGGCGACCGCCCCGAACAACGCGGACAGGGCGAGCCAGGGATGGCCCAGGCGCGTCCACGCGAGGTATGCCAGCACGCCCAGCGCGAGCGTGGCCCCGAAGATCGCCGCGCTGGCCAGCGGCGTGACGCGGGCCGTCCGCGGCTCGTCGTAGGTGCGGGCGAAGCAGTGGACGGCGTGGCGGATCATCTCCTCCCGGATCTCCGGCCTGATCTTGCCCGCTTTCCGGAGCGCTTCCATCCGTGTGCAGTCCTCAATGCGGTGGCGGACGATGGGCAGGCATTCCGGCTCGAAGGTCTCGGCCGCCGGCCCGCTCGGCGCGTGGCGCAGCGGGCGCTCGGACGCGGGTCGCTCGGTGACGCAGCCGCAGGACTTGCAGACGAGTTCGTGATGCTCGTGCCCGACCCGCCCCCGGTCGATCAGCAGGGCCACCCGCCGGTACTCCGCCAGGCCGAGGCGGAAGCGGCGCTCCTGCCGGCAGACCGGGCAGAAGTCGCTGGTCACGCCCACCGGGCGGACCCGCAACACCGTCGCGCTGAGGAGCGACATCGGCATGGCGTCAGTCTAACCGAATCTGAAGGAAAGTGTTGGAAAATTCGCGGCCAGGATGAGGGGAGGGTGGCGGGGGCCTGGATCGGGGCGGGTCTTAGAGGGGGCCTGCGTACCCTCCAAGGCTGTGAAGTGCCCATCGAACGGCCCAAAGTCGGTTTCGTCCGGTCCCCCGGGCGTGGTCCTGCTCTCCGGCGGGCTGGACAGCGCCACCGTGCTGGCCATCGCCCGCAACCAGGGCTTCGCCTGCCACGCGCTGGCGTTCGACTACGCCCAGCGCCACCGGCACGAGTTGGACGCCGCCCGCCGTGTGGCCGAGACGCTCGGGGCCGTGTCGTTCCGGATCTTCCCGCTCGACACCGGCTCCTTCGGCGGCAGCGCGCTGACCGACCCCGCCCTGGCCGTGCCCAAGGACCGCGCGGGCGACCGGGGCGTGGACGACATCCCCGTCACCTATGTGCCCGCGCGGAACCTGGTGTTCCTCTCCATCGCCGTGGCCCTGGCCGAGTCGTTGGGGGCGCACGACCTGTTCATCGGCGTCAACGAGGTGGACTACTCGGGCTACCCCGACTGCCGCCCGGAGTTCATCGCCAGTTTCCAGCAGACGGCCAACCTGGCGACCAAGGCGGGCGTGGAGCACAACGGGTTCACCGTCCACACGCCGCTGATCGGCATGGGCAAGGACGACATCATCCGCACCGGCACGGCCCTGGGCCTGGACTACGCGATGACGCACTCGTGCTACGACCCGGTGGTGGCGGGGGGGGGAGGGGCGGGCGAGGCTTTGGCCTGCGGGCGGTGCGACTCGTGCAGGCTCCGCAGGCTCGGCTTCGAGCGTGCTGGCGTGCCCGACCCGACGAAATACGCAGGGACCGCGTGATGGGCGATGTGCCGTTGCCGATCGAGGACCATTCAAGCCCGCGCGCTCCGGCGCGCGGCGCGGACGCGACCGTCCCCGTGTCGGAGACCTTCGTGTCCATCCAGGGCGAGGGCAAGCTGACCGGTGTGCCCTCCTGGTTCCTGCGTCTGGCCGGGTGCAACCTGCGCTGCCGCTGGTGCGACACGCCCTACGCCAGTTGGAACCCCGAATCGGTGAAGCGCACTGTCGCCGGGGTGGTCGAGGAAGCCCTGGCCAGCGGCGTTTCGCACGCCGTGCTCACCGGCGGCGAGCCGATGATCTTCCCACAGCTGGTCCCCATCACGCAGGCGTTGCACGCGGGCGGGATGCACATCACCGTCGAGACGGCGGGCACCGTCACCCTCCCCGGCGTGCGTTGTCGCCTGATGAGCATCTCGCCCAAGCTGGCCAACTCGACCCCGACCGGCGACCCGCGCGATCCCTCCGGAGCCTGGGCCGGACGCCACGACGAACGCCGCCTCAACCCCGAGGCCCTGAACGAACTCATCGCGTCATCCCCCGACCGTCAGCTCAAGTTCGTGGTCGCCTCGCCCGCCGACCTGCCGGAGATCGAGTCCGTCCTGGCCCGCCTCCGCGGTTGGAAGCCCGACGATGTGATCCTGATGCCCGAGGGCGTCACCGTGCCGGACCCGGCCTCCGTCGCCTGGGTCGTCGAGGCCTGCCGCCAACGCGGCTGGCGCTACGGCGACCGCCTGCACATCCGCCTCTTCGGCGACACGATGGGCACCTGATCGGCACGACAAGCCGCGACTGCAAGGCAGCGGCCCCGGTTGCGTCCGCGGCGGAGTGTGCCGATTCATTGGTCGTTGCCGATCGTCCGGCATAGGTCGTCGCTTGGCGGTCCCGGCCGCTCCCTTGCAGTCGCGGCTTGTCGATCAGGCATCGCCCGAGATTCAAGGGCAATCCGCATCAGTCCCGCTGCGCCGCGATCCATCGGTCGATCTTGGCTTCCAGCACGGGCATCGGCAGCGCGCCCCCGTCGAGCAGCGCATCGTGGAAGGCCCGCAGGTCGAACCGTTCGCCGAGGTGCCGTTCGGCCCGCGCCCGCATCGCGCGGATGCGGAGCTGGCCCATCATGTAGCCCGTCGCCTGCCCCGGCCATCCGATGTAGCGGTCCACCTCGGACGCGATGTTGTGGGCCGAGAGCGCGCTGTTGGCCGTCATGAAGTCGATGGCCTCCTGGCGCGTCCAGCCCAGCGCGTGCAGGCCGGTGTCCACCACCAGGCGCATGGCCCGCCACATCTCGAAGTTCAGACGGCCGAAGTCGTCGTAGGGGTCCGCGTACAGCCCCTGCCCGGGCGGGCCGCCGACCTCCAGGCCCAGGCGCTCGGCGTAGAGCGCCCAGCCCTCGACGAACGCGGTGAACCCGAAGGTGGAGCGCAGCGGGTGCTGGCCCTCCAGCTCCTGCGCCAGCGCGATCTGGTGATGGTGCCCCGGCACGGCCTCGTGCAGGGTCAGGGCCACGATGTCGTACTTTGGCCGCTGTTCCAGGCTGGTCAGGTTGGCCATAAAGTTGCCGGGGATGCCGGCTTCCACTGAGCCTGGGTAGTAGTACGCCGTGGGCGCGGCCCTGGCGGCGAAGGTCGGGATCGGCACCACGCCGTAGGAAAGCCGGGGCAGGCGCCCGAACAGCCGGGGCATCTCCCCGTCGATGTTCTTGCCGGCGATCTTGTACGCGTTGAGCAGGTCTTCGGGGTCGGTGAAGTAGAAACGCGGGTCGGTGCGAAGATAGTCGGTGAAGGCCGCGAACTTGTCCTGCTCGGACTCCCACGCGGACTGGTTGCCCGCCCAGTCGGTCCGGGCGATCGCCGCCATCATCTCCCCACGGATGCGGGCCACCTGCTCCAGCCCGATCTTGTGGATCGCCTCGGCGGTGATGTCCGGCAGCGTGGTGTGGACGGTCAGGGCGTAGTCGTACGCGGCCGGGCCGTCGATCCCGTCCGAGATGGCCACCGACACGCGGCACGCGGGCAGGTACTCGTTCCGCAGGAACAGGGCCAGTTCCTGGTACACGGGCACGATCCGCTCGACGATCACCGCCCGCGCCTCCCGCGCGAGCGGGGAGTCCTGGTCGATGGTCAGGAACGGGCGATAGAACGGGCTGGTCGCGGGGTCGCGAAGGTATTCCGCCGATCCCTGCGCCAGCGCCTGCGCCACCGCGGACTCCACGGAAGCGACCGGCGGCACCCGGCCCTCCCCCATCCCGTGCCGCATGTTCTCGATCGTGTCGCCCACCACGATGGGAACCTGCTTGAGCCGGGTCAGATAGTCCCGCCGGTGCGCGTCCGTCCGCATCGGCAACTGGGCCGAGAGCTGCGGCAGCCAGACCTGCGGCCCACCCTGAGAGCTGATCGGGGTCTGCCAGTCCCGGAACCGCGCGCCGGCGATCTGCCGGTCCAGGTCGAAGACCAGCAGGTCCGCGTCCAGATGGTCCGCCTCGATGAATCCCGTGCGGGGCAGTCGTTCGAGATCCAGGCGCAAAGCGACCACCCGCTCGTCCCAGGCCAGGCTGGCCGCGGCGGAGACATCGCCCAGCCGGTCGTTCAGTCGCTCATCGCCGAAGGTCGGCCCGATCCACTCCGGGCTGCGCTCGTGCAGGGCCTCCAGATAGCGGGACATGAACGCCCAGAGGGCCGGGTCGCGGCCGGCGGGGACCGGTGGAGAGAGGGGAGAGGCGGCGGCAGCGGCCACCCCGGCCGTCAGCAGGAGCAGCAGGAGAGCGATCAGGTTGGTGGCGGTTCGGGTCATGGCGGAAGGGTACCACGGGGGTCGGGACGGAGGGGAACGGGCGGGATTGGCGGGCGTGGGGGCGGGGGCTACACTTTGGTTCTTGGGCCGCGTGCCCAGACCGGCCTTGGCCGGGGGATTGGTGTAATTGGTAGCACGACAGATTCTGATTCTGTTAGTTCCAGTTCGAGTCTGGGATCCCCTACTCTGAAGCACGCTCCGCCGGTGAGGCGGGGCGTGTTTTCGTATGCTGGGGGGGGAAGAGACGGAGAGACGGAGAGACAAAGAGACGGAGTGGAAGTGGAGACCAAACTCGACATCGCGAAGAACTGGCTGCCGCGGTACACGGGGATGCCGCTGGACCGGTTCGGGGACTATGTGCTGCTGACGAACTTCTCCGACTATGTCGGCCGCTTCGCCGAGCGGTTCGGCTGCGATGTGTACGGGCAGGGCCGGGCGATGCAGGCCGCCACCAACGACCACGGCCTGACCATCATCAACTTCGGCATCGGCTCGCCCAACGCCGCCACGGTGATGGACCTGCTCAGCGCCCGGATGCCCGAGGGCGTGCTGTTCCTGGGCAAGTGCGGCGGGCTGAAGCACTCCACCGAGATCGGCCACTTCGTCCTGCCCATCGCCGCCATCCGCGGCGAGGGCACCAGCGACGACTACTTCCCGCGCGAGGTGCCCGCCCTGCCCAGCTTCAAGCTCCACAAGTTCGTCTCCGACAAGATCGTCGAGCGCGCCCTGGAGTACCGCACCGGCGTGGTCTACACCACCAACCGGCGCGTCTGGGAGCACGACAAGAAGTTCCTCGGCCGCCTCAAACGCATGACCTGCCTGGCCATCGACATGGAGACGGCCACCGTCTTCATCGTCGGCCACCACAACGGCATCGCCCGCGGCGCGCTGCTGCTCGTCTCCGATGTGCCCACCACCCCCGAGGGCGTCAAGACCGAGGCCTCCGACCGTGCCGTCACCGAACGCTATGTGAAGATGCACCTGGACATCGGCATCGAGGCCATGACCCGCATCGGAACCCAGGGCGAACAGATCAAGCACTTCACATACTGAGGCCCGATGTCCGCTATCGACTCACCGCCTCGCCGCCCCCCGCATCGCTCCCCTCCAACTGGATCTTGAGCAGCTCCGCGTACCGCCCGTCCCGGGCGAGGAGCTCATCATGCGTCCCCACCTCGCGCACGGTCCCGTGCTCGAGCACCACGATACGGGTGGCGAAGCGGATGGTGCTCAGGCGGTGGGCGATGACGAAGCTGGTCCGCCCCTTCATCAGCCGGCCGAGTGAGCGCTGGATCAGCCGCTCGGACTCGGAATCCAGCGAGCTGGTCGCTTCGTCGAGGATCAGGATCTTGGGATCGGCCAGTATGGCGCGGGCGATGGCCAGGCGTTGCTTCTGCCCGCCGGAGAGGCGCACGCCGCGCTCGCCGATCAGCGTGCCGTAGCCCTTCTCCAGTTCGGTGATGAAGCCGTGGGCGTTGGCGGCCCGGGCGGCGGCCATGATCTCGTCCATCGTGGTCTTCCGCCGCGCATAGCCGATGTTCTCCGCCACGGACCCGTCGAACAGGAACACATCCTGCTCCACCACGCCGAGCAGGGCGCGGTACTGCTCGACCGGGATGTCCCGCAGGTCGATCCCGTCGAGCAGGATGCGCCCCCGGGTGGGGTCGTCGAACCGGGCGATCAGGTTGCACAGCGTGGTCTTGCCCGCGCCGGACATGCCCACGAGCGCGATGACCTCGCCGGGGCGCACATCCAGGTCCACGCCGTGGAGCACCGGCTCGCCCCGCTCTTCGAGGCCGGAAGCCCCCGGCCGTGCGCCCCCCTCCGCCCGCTTCGGGTAGGCGTACCCAACCCCTTCGAGCGTGATGCGCCCCTGCACCGCGCCGGGCGTGACCGTCCGGGTCGGGGCGGCCTTGTCGAACTCCTTCGGCTCGGCCAGCAGGTCCAGCACGCGGTCCAGCGCGGCCAGGTTGGTCTGCACATTCGTCGCCGTGGAGACCAGCGCCTCCAGCGGCCCCAGCAGGGCGAGCAGGTAGGCCGTGAAGGCCATCAGGTCGCCCACCGTCAGGCGTCCGTCGATCACCGCCGTTCCGCCGTAGAGCAGCACGCCGATGGACGCGATCGGGATGATCAGTTCCCAGATCATCTCGATGCAGCGCGCCCACCACCAGGTGTGCAGCTCCTGGCGGACCAGGAGGTGGCCCTCGGCGGTGAAGCGGGCGACCTCCGCGTGCCGCCGGTTGAACGCCCGCACCACGCGCATCCCGCCGAAGGACTCGGCGCTCATCGCGTCGATGCCCTGCCGCCGCTCGCGGATGTCGCGGTACAGCGGTCGGATGCGGGTGATCCAGGTCTTGTGCGTCGCCCACACCAGCGGGCCGATGGCGATCGCGCCCACCACCAGCCGCCAGTCGATCCACAGCAGCACGAGCAGCGTGCCGAAGAGCTGGGTGATGGCCCGCCACGGGTTGTAGATCAGCGTGAAGATCAGGTCGCCCGCGTTCCCCGCGTCCTCGCGCAGGATGGACGACACGCCCCCCGCCTTCATCGCGTGGATGCGGTGCAGCGGCAGGCGGCTGGCGTGCTCGAACACCCGTCGGCGCAGCCCCACCTGCACCCTCTTGGTGATCCGCGTGCACTGCCACCGCCCCCACAGGCCGAACGCGATCGACAGGGCCGTCACCCCGAACATGCCCGTGCCCAGCATCCAGATCAGGCGGACCCGATCGGCCCGCTCCGCCCCGAACGGCCCGAGGGTTTCATGCACCATCGCCGGCAGCCCCGTCGGCCCGGGGTGGTCGGTGATGATGTAGTCCAGGGCGATCTTGGTCGAGAGCGGCATCAGCAGCCCGAGCCACACGGCCACGCTCAGCGTGCAGAGAGACAGGATCACCGTCCCCCGGTGCCCCGCCAGCAGGGACCAGAAGGCCGCGAACAGCCCCCGGAACGAGCGTTTGGCCCGCGCCGCCCGTTTCTCCTCGGAGGACTGGTCCACCCGTTCGTGAACGCGCTCCTCGGCGGTGCGGGCTTGCCGCTTGCGGAGGTACTCGGTAAACCGGGTTCTGGAACTGCGGACGGAGCGGCGCACGGGTCATCGTATGCTGGGGGGACGGGGGGGGGGACGGCGTAAGCTCTACCGGCGCCGTGCCGCCAGCAGCCCCAGCACGCCGATGAACACCCCCGTGCCGGGGCTGGGCAGTTGGGCGAACCGCACGATGACCATCGCGTTGTCCATCTCCGTGCTCGGCCCGTGCGGCGACTGCAAGACAGGCGCGAAGATGAGGTATTCCGTTGGTGAGACCGCCACGATGTCCAGAAGCGGCGACTTGTCCGGTTCCTTGTGCGTGAACAGCAGCGTCCCGGTGTGGTCCGCGTACCCCAGGATCAGCTCCTGCCCCGCCGAGAACAGCTCCGGCAGCACGGCCCGCGTGCCCTGCGTCACGGTGCTCAGATTGATGAGATCAACCCCGGTGTTCGAGAGGCCCGGGTCCGTCGGGTTGGCCCAGCGCAGCGTGCCGTTGAACCGCAGCGCCGGCTCGGCCCATTCCACCGTGACCAGGGCCTGGTCGAACGGTGAGAACATGCTCTGGGGTCCGATGGCGATGCTCGCCGCCGCGGGCGCGCCCAGCAGGGCCAGGCTTGCGGGCACGAAACGGCGGGTGGGCGGCGGCATCGGGGCGGCTCCGTGTGTGGTGTGTGAAACCATCACAAACACACGCGGAGCGGCCAGCGACCGGCGCGTGAGGGAGTCGCCCCCGGTCAAAGATCAGGTCGGGCTGGGCGGCTTGGCGCGGATGGGCGACCGGGCGTCACACCCGCCCCCGCCCGATAAACAGGTTCTGGCCTATGAGCCGCGGGCTTCAGCCCGCGCGGTGCCCGCAACCCCTTCAAACTCCACGATCCCCTCCAAACCCATCCGCCTCGTCGTCGTTTGTGGCCCGGACACCGGGATGCGGAAATGGTGCGGATTCCGCCCGGGTATCTGGTAGAACTCGCGTCAGTGCGTGTGCGTGGGCACATGCACGGAATGGCCCCGCTCGAAGGCGTCCTTGTCCAGCGTCGCCCCGTGGTGAGCCAGCAGCTCGTCCTTGGTGCGGTGCCGGTCCAGCCCGTGGCAGATCGCGTGCAGGTACGCCGCCTCGGTCCCGCCGAACACTCGGTCCGCCTCGTCCGGCGTCAGGGGCAGGGCGTCCAGCGCGCCCTTGAAGGCGTACCACTTCTCCCGCTGCGCCTCGCCGAAGGGGTCCAGGTAGCGGGTGCCCTCGCAAGCGGGCAGGTCCAGCGTCTTGCGGACGGACCGGGCCACATACCGGTTCCCGTTGCACGCCCCCAGGCGGACATAGTGCAGGCCCAGCAGGTGCAGGGCGTCGTCCCGGCGGGCGGCGATGTCGTCGATGTACCGCTGGGTGCCCGACTCGGGACGGACATGGGCCGGGCACACGCCGAAGTAAGTCAGGTCTTCCTCGATGTACGGTGTGAGGAACTGCTCGGAGAGCACGAAGCCCGCCAGATCGGGCCGGGCCTCCAGATGAGGCTTCAGGGCCGTGTCCAGGGCGCGGGACATCAGCCACTGCTGGGCCAGCAGCCCGGCGTACCCGTCCCGCGGCATCTTGCCCTTGATCATGGCCGCCGGTCCCTCCGCCCGTTCCGCGATCTGGTGCAGCTTCCAGTTGTCGTCCTTGAGACGGACGGTCAGGGGACGGGCGGCGTCGAGGGTGGCGGGCATGGGGATTCCTTTGTTGAGACTGATTCTCAATCAAATGCCGGAGAGGCCCGGGGGTCAACCGCTCGGCTGGGCCGCCCGGATCGACAAGCCGCGACTGCAAGGGAGCGGCCGAGCGACGCACCGTGCCCCTCGCGGCTCGCAAGCAGCGGCCAACGGATCACTCCCGGCAATCGAGCGCGGACCGGCTCAGATCCCGGCGTTGAACAGGGTCAGGTACGCGCTGAGGTCGAAGAAGTTCAGCTCGCCGTCGCCCGTGTAGTCCGCGCCCGGGTCGCCCGCGTTGTACAGGGCCAGATAGGCCGCCACATCGAAGAAGTTGAACACGCCGAACGGTTCGGCCAGGTCGGCCGTCTGGGCCGGCGCCGGGCAGTTGGGCGTGACGATGCTCAGGTCGTCCACGCCCGCCTCCACGACCGAGCCTGGGTCGAGGTCGCGGGCGACGAAGCGGACGCGGATGTCGGCGGTCGGCCCGACGAAGTCCGCGATGCGGAAGCGTTTCTCGACCCAGGCGTTGGCGTTCTCGGTGACGACTTCCAGCGTGGTCCAGGTCGCGCCGTCGTCGTTGGAGATCAGCACCGGCATGTCGTCGCTGTTGGGGCTGGCGCCCTGGTCGTTGGAGTACCACCGCCAGTAGACCAGCTCGGCGTCCGGCCCGGCGTCGGAGGCGTCCAGGCGTGGCGAGGTCAGCGTGGTGGTCCCGCCGTCGATGTCGTACGAGCCGACCCCGCTGCCGGCGCGCCCGTCCGTGATCCAGCACAGCGTGCCATCCGGCGAGTGGTCGGCCCCGGGCTGGGCGGCGGTGGCCTGCGGGGCCATGCGCGTCCAGATGCCGCTGGCGGCATTGTCGCCCGGCGCGCCCACGACCCATCCTGTATCGGTCTCCATGCCGTCCTCGAGCAGCACACGGACGGCGGAGGCGATGAACGGCCCCGCGGGGGGCGGGGGGTAATCGATCACGGCCCCGCCGGTGGTGGTCGCCCGGAAGGAGAACGCCACGCTCTGCCCGCAGGGCACGGGCGGCAGCGTGGCGGCGTAGGTTCCAGGCCCGGCCGGTGACACGCCCAGTTCCACGGCGTCGCCGGCGCCCACCGCGGCGAAGGCCCGCACGCTGGCGCTGTCCAGCCCCGCCGTGCCGGGGGCGACGACGAAGGTGATGCCGGTCGGCTCGTCCGCCCGCACCGTGCCCGGCGCGTGGACGCTGAACGACAGCGGCTGGGTGGTGCGGTCCGCGAACAGCATCGCCGCCGCGAAGTTCTCCCGCGCGGTGGGCAGGATGGTCGAGGGCGGCGGGTCGAACCCTTCGAGGCTGGTGACATTCTCGCCGGGGCGCAGCTCGATGGTCAGGCTCTTGGCGCCCGCCGCGCCGTAGAACCAGTCGGTCGCGCCGCCCGCCGCCGCGTAGAGCTGCCACGAGGGGATCGGGCGGTACGCCACGCCGGAGAGGTCGAAGATCAGATTCGCCATGTCCGTTGTCAGCGAAGCGAAGAACGAGTTGTCCGGCTCGGGGGCCATCACGCCGTTGGCGTACCCGAACGGGTACAGGATCAGCTGCGAGAACGAGTGGTAGTCGATGTGCGCCGCCAGCCGGCCCCCGTAGGACAGCGCCAGGTCGCGCAGCACCCGCGTCTCCGGCTCGGAGAAGGCGGCAGTCCCGCGGTAGATGTCGCTGGACGGCGACGGGCTGGAACCCGCCCCGCCCCACTGGTACCCCCAGTTGCGGTTCAGGTCCACGCCGTAGTCGATGGCGTTGTTGGGGCGCCGGTTCTTGCGCCAGTACCGCTGGCTGCTCCACGAGTACAGATACCCGTCAGGGTTCGACACCGGCACGATCACGATCCGGGTCGAATCGACCAGCGAGCGCACCGCCGGGTCCGTGTCGTAGTCGGACACCAGCCGGGAGGCGATGTAGGTCACGGTCATCGGGCTGATCCACTCGCGGGCGTGCTGGCAGCCGTTCCAGAGGATCACCGGCCGATCCGCCGCGGCGTTGCCCGGCTCGTCCGGTCCCGTGATGGTGATGGCCCGGATGGGCCGGTCTTGCAGCGACTGGCCGACCACCGCGAGGCTGGTCAGGTCCGGGCGCGCGCCGTGCAGGCCGGCCACATATGCCTCGATCTGGGCGAGCTGCTTGTAGTTCTCGAACCAGGTCTCGTCGTGGGGCGAGGCGCCGCGGGCCGCGCCCGCCGGGCGGGGGGGGAGGGGGGGACGGGCGCGGAGCATCCGCTCGGCGGCCTGCACGCGCGACCAGGCCAGGTCCGCGTGGGCCTGCAAGTCCGCGATCCGGGTTTCCACCTCCAGGCCCGCCTGGATCAGCACCGGCACGCGGTCGGTCCGGACCTGGATGTCGAACGGGCCGACGCCCGCCCGCTCCGACCAGAGGCCCTCGGCCAGCGCGAGCGCGGCCGCCACCTCACGGGCGGAATCGGCGGTGACGCGGACCACCGTCTGGCCCTCGTGGACGCGCGCCGGCGTGTGCGTCAGGATGTCGATCGGCTCGGCCCCGACCGCGGAACCGGCCGCGAGGCAGACGGACAGGACGAACGCGGTGCGGCGTGCCATGCGAGGCTCCGGTCTGGGGGCCGATCGGCCGGTGAACAGTCGCGGCGCCCGGCGGGAGGAGGAGGGCCGGGCACAGGCCCCGAGAACCGGGGCCTGGGTCCATTCGCCGTTCGGATGCCGCGGTTCCCGGCAAGACGCACGAAACCGTGGTCCCGTGGTACGCTCCCCCCATGCTCCATCGCCCCATGCCGCTCGCCCTGCTCCTCCTGTGGCTTTTCTCCGTTTGGTCGGTCGGGTGTGGGGGGGGCGGGGGGGGCGGGGCGCGCACGGCCCGGGAACACCACGGGGTCTTCACCCACGGGGCCGTGGCGGCCGACCACCACCTCGCTTCCCGCGCCGGGGCCGAGATGCTGGCCAGGGGCGGCAACGCCGTGGACGCGGCGGTAGCGGCCTCGTTCACGCTGGCCGTGGTCCGCCCGTACTCCTGCGGGCTGGGCGGGGGCGGGTTCATGGTCGTCCACCTGCCCGATGATCCCACGCACGGGAAGGTCTCCACCGCGATCAACTACCGCGAGACCAGCCCCGTCGGGCCGGATTACTTCGAGACCGGCGACCGCTCCAGCACCATCGGCGGCCCCGCCGTCGCCGTGCCCGGCACGATCTCCGGCCTGCTGCACGCGCTGGATGCTTACGGCACGCTGGACCGCCGGGTGGTCCTGCGCCCGGCGATCCGCGCCGCGGTCGATGGCTTCGAGGCCGACACCCACTACGCCCGGGCCGCCGAGGGTCTGATTGAACAGTTCGAGCGCCACCCCGAATGGAAGCAACGCTTCCCGCTGGTGTGGCGGACCTACCTGCACGAGGGGCGCGTGCGGGAGGGCGACACGATCGTCAACCCGGAGCTGGCCCGCGCGCTGACCGCCTGCTTCTTCTGGGGTCTCGGCTCGGACGCGGAGAGCAGCCTGCGCCGCGCGATCAGCGACGCCGTGGAGCACGACGGCGGCGTCATGCCGCTGAGCGTTCTGGAGGCCTACCGCCCCGTCGAACTGGAACCCCTGCGCGTGCGGGTGGCGGATTTCGAGCTGTTGTCCATGCCCCCGCCCTCCTCGGGCGGCACGACCATCGCCCAGACCCTGGGCATCATGGTCGCCTTGGGCATGGACCCCCGTGACCCCATCGACACCGACGAGGAACGCCACCGCTTCGTCGAGGCCCTCCGCCACGCCTTCGCCGACCGCTCGCGCTGGCTGGCGGACCCCGCCTTCGCCCCGGTACCGGTGGACGCGATGCTCGCCCCCGCCAACATCGCCCGCATGGCGGATTTGATCGGTGATCGCGCCCTCGGTCCGGATGCCTACGGCACGCACGATGCCCTGCCCGACGATTCGGGCACCTCGCACCTGTCCGCTGTCGATCGCTGGGGCGGCGCGGTGGCCTGCACCGAGACGATCAACCTGGAGTTCGGCTCGCTCCTCGGCGTGCCGGGCTACGGCGTCGTGCTCAACAACGAGATGGACGACTTCACCACCGCCCGCGGCCGGGCCAACGCCTTCGGCCTGACCCAGTCCGACCGCAACCTGCCCGAGGTCGGCAAACGCCCGCTGTCGAGCATGTCGCCCACCATCGTGCTGGAGGACGGACGGGTGAGCGTGGTGGTGGGGGCCTCCGGCGGGCCGCGGATCATCACGGGCACGGCGCAGACGCTGCTGGCCGCGCTGTCCGGGTCGGACGCGGGCGCCGCGGTGGCCGCGCCGCGGGTCCATCACCAGTGGATGCCCGACCGCGTGGAGGTCGAGCCGGATTCAGGCTGGGCGGCCGGGCTTGCCGAACGGGGCCACACCGTGCTGGAACGCCCGGCCGGCAGCAATGTGCAGGTGATCCGGCGGGCGGGCGAGAAGTGGCAGGCCGCCAGCGACCCCCGCAAGGGCGGGCGTCCCGCGGGCCATTGAAACGACAAGCCGCGACTGCAAGGGAGCGGCCGGGAGCACCGGTGGCACAGGCGCCCCGCCTGTGCATTCTTGCAGTTCACGCCCACGATGAGTCCACGAATCGTGGGGTTCCGGCCCCACGAGAGCAGGTTAGTAATCCGCGCCTTGCACGCCGTTGGGGGTGTTGTGGAGGTTCTGGAAGGGGTCTTGGGCGGTGGGATCGAAGTTGCGGACGGCGGAGGCGGCTTCGGACGGAAGGTGGCTGGCGATATGGCCGTCGGCGAAGAGCATGGGGACATTTTCGGTGAGGTTGTAGGAGGCGTCGTGCGTCAGGTCACGGCGGATGTAGGGCAGTTCCCATTCCCACAGCAGGACTTTGCTCGAGGCGGAGCGGACCTGGTGGGAGCGGGCCGGGCGGCGGAGCTGTCTCCACTGCGATTCATCGAGGGCGGAGAGGTCGCGGCCGGACCAGATGTCGGGGCTGCCGAGGAAGGAGGCCGAGTAGGTGTATGAGGAGGTGGGCAGCGGGATGACCGGGCCGCTGATGACGCGGGTCGCGCCGGGGGAGAGCAGGATGGATTCGTGCGTGTCCCAGCGGAGGGTCTCGCCGAAGAGCACATGCCAGTGTTGTGCGGCCTGCCAGTGGGGCATCGTCGCGGAGAGGCCGATGAAGTAGTCATAGAAACGGTTGGGGACGGCGGCGGGGTAGGTGTTGGCCGATTCGTTGACATACATCTCGAAGAACTGGCCGAGGGAACGGAGGTTGGTCTCGCTCTTGAGACGCCAGGCGCGGGTGCGGGCGTGGCCGAGGGCGGGCAGGAGGATGGCGATGAGGATCGAGACGACCCCGATCGAGACGAGGATCTCGATGAGCGTGAACCCGGATCGGTTGCGGTCGCGCATGGTTCAGGGGGGCGTGAGGAAGATGATGAAGCCCTGTGAGACGCCGAGGGAGAAGGTGCCGAGGGTATCCCAGCCGCCGTTTGGCGCGTCGTTGGCGATGAGGATGCCGACCGCGCCTTGCTCCCGCACGCCATCGGCCGAGGGCAGTGTGGCCGGAAGAATCAGCTCGAACACGGTGCGGTCGTGGGTGTCGGTGGCCATGAATTTGCCGTCGGCAAAGTAACGGATTGTTCCACCACCATCGCGGATGCGTGCGGGGTCCACGGGGATCTCGGTCCCGCGGATGTACCGGGGCCTGGCCCAGATCCCGTTCACGCCGAGCGGGGCTTCGCGCGCCCAGCTGGTGCATGTTTTCCACGCGCGATCCTTGCGCTCAGGGTCCATCAGGTTTTTCTGAGGTTCGCGTCCGCGCCCCTGAACAAAGGCGACATAATCCTCCGGCGTTCCGGCGCGAGCAACCGTGACGAAATCGGCGAAAACGACCGCGATGGCGCGGGCGGCGGCTTCCGGGGGGCGGTGGGCCGGTTCGATCTCGCGGAGGGCGCGGTAGGCGGATGCTTCGAGGGTCTGGCGGAGTTCGGCGCGTTCCAGCTCGCTGACGGGGACGAAATCCGGGGAATACGGGTTCTCGATCATGATGGTGGGCGTTTGGATTTGCACTAACCGTGACGGTTGCTTTGAAAACTGTCTTACAGCCCTCACTCCAAAACCAACAACCACAATCGTGCCAACAATGGCCAGCGCAATGCCCACCTGGCGGGGCTTTGTCATTTTAATCACCTCTGGCTTATATGCCCGCACGATGCCGATACAACTACTCCGGAATATGACACAGACCGACACCGCTATATGTTCCATCGGGATGCGTAGCGACAGTGTAAACGCATGTACTGCCGGACGGGCAGGTAAAGGCAGGCACCCAGTACTGCTGCATGGACAAGCCCGGAGTGACAAACTTGCCCGGGCACGAAACGAACACGGGAACCGGGTCCGCAACCTGCGCCAGACAGACCGACGCGATCGCGGTAAATGAAATAGCAGAGAACAGTTTCATCGAGTTCGACATGGTGGATCTCCTGATATCTTGAACTAAGCGGGCCGGTGGCAAAGCATCACGCCGGTAAAAGTTCCGTCGGGATTCTCCACGGCGGCGGGCAGGCACTGCTCAAAGATCGAGCAGTAGCCAGAGGGAACCGACACCGAGACACCCTGGCCAGTCGCCGGATCAATCACAAGCAGGAAGGTGCCGGGGCAATACTGGATATGAATCGGAGGAATCGGAATGATCGAGCCGGACACGGCGAAGCCGACACCAGCAAGCGACAGAACCCCGACCGAGATGCGAACTGCCTTGCTCATAATCATGACCTCCAATAATTAATTGTACCTGATGACAGGCAAATCGTTGCGATTGCAAGATTTTGCCAGAATCGGATCCAGAGTGGATGCACGCCACACACAGTAAATGCCGGACCACACCCACAATCCTCAGAGTACAACCGGGTTTTGAGTAGAAGAGCGAATGCCGCGCCCCCGATCAAAAAAATCCCCGCAAGCCACAGGCCGGCATAGGGTCGCGCAAGGGCAAGAAAAGTGATCAGCAGACATAGAACCAATAGCAGCATCATGTACAAGGCGTACGCAAGCGATTCGCTTACTTGCAAACCGGCCTGGAATGCGGACAAAATCTGTTCTGGATGCTGCAACTTGGTTTTGATGCCGTTAGCAAACAAAACGGCCAAGCATATTCTCAATACCCGAAAGTGCGCCCAAACCCAGCCAACATGCCCATTCTGCCCCTCGCTTGGGGGGGGGGGGCTTCAGGCTGCCGAGGTATATTCCCCATTATGGCACGCTAGCACGCGGCTAGAGATGGGTCAAGCGGCCCTGGCAAAATATTTTCATGGCCTCTTCGCATCAGATTCAGGTCGTTCAGGCGGGCATATCGAAGAGAGAAGGGGAAGAGCCGACTGGAAGTCGGCTCCACGGGGGGCTACTGCCCCTGCGCCAGCGAGAACCCCGGCTTGCCGTCGAACATCTTCAGCGGCTGGAAGTCCGTCACCTCGAACTTCTCCGCCACCTTGGTCAGCAGGTGGATCGTCGGCATCTGCCCGATCTTGCCGAGCATCGACGCATCCTTCAGCTCGAAGCGGGCGCGGAAGTAGTCCACGATCTCGGTGTACACCGATCCCGACGGCCACACCTGCGTGCCGCGGTTGGACAGCAGGGTGAGCTTGAACGGCCCGTGCTCGGTGACCTGCTGGAGCTTCTGGGCCAGCTCGTAGGGCGGCATGGTGGTGCCGATGTAGATGTCCGCCCCGCAGACCTGGCCGGTCAGGTTCTCGAAGGTGCGTCGCAGGGTGTAGTTGGTCGGCCGGGCCGCCGGCGTGAACGACACCGTGTCCTGCGTGCCCACCACGCGCGGCGTGCATCTGGTGGGCATCCGCCCGAGGTGGTTCGCCACCGCCTGGGCGAACTCCATGGTCTTGACCGGCGGCTTCTCGCCCTTCACATCCCCGGTGTGGATGCCGTCCTCGAGCGTGGCCAGCAGCGCGTTGTTGATGATCGCCGCCTGCTTGGCCAGCCCGATGTGGCGCAGCATGATGAGGCCCGACAGCAGCAGCGAGGTGGGGTTGGCCACGCCCTTGCCCGCGATGTCCGGCGCGGTGCCGTGGACCGCCTCGAAGATCGCCACGCTGTCGCCGATGTTGGCCGACGGCGCGAAGCCCAGCCCGCCCACCAGCCCCGCCGCCAGGTCCGACACGATGTCCCCTTGCAGATTCGGCAGCACGATCATCTGGTAGCGGTCGGGGCGCAGCACCAGGTTCATGCACAGCGCGTCGATGATGACATCGTTGGTGGTGATCTCGGGGTAGTCGTTGGCCAGGTGGCGGAACCGCTCGAGGAACAGGCCGTCGGTCATCTTCATGATGTTGGCCTTGTGCGAGCAGGTCACCTCGGAGATGCCCAGACGCCGGGCCGTCTCGAAGGCGAAGCGGTGGACCTGGTCGCAGCCCGGGGCCGAGATCAGGCGCTTGCACTCGACCACATCGCCGGTCAGCCGGTGCTCGATGCCGCCGTAGGTGTCCTCGATGTTCTCGCGGACCACATAGAAGTCCACCGGCACGCCGGCCTTGGAGAACACCGTCTCCACCCCCGGCAGGCTCTGGAAGTGGCGCAGGTTGGCGAACGCCGAGAACTTCTTGCGCAGCGTCACATTGATCGACTTGCCGCCCCCGCCGATCGGCGTGCCCATCGGGCCTTTGAACACCAGCCCGGTCTGCTCGATGACGGCCACCGCCTCGTCGGAGATGCCCGTCGAGTTGCCCCGCGCGAACTCCCGGTCGCCCATCTCCGCGGGGATGAACTCGATCTGGTTCATCACCCCGGCCGCGGTGAAGATGTGCAGCACGGCCTCCATGATCTCGGGGCCGATGCCGTCTCCGGGGGTCAGGGCGATCTTGAGCTTGGTGGACATGGTCGGGGTTTCCGGGGTCTGCGGGCGGGGCTGGTGGGCCGGGCGGATGGTGGTGGTCATGCGGGATCAATCGGCGTTCCGGAGGGTCCGGAAAAGCATCATTGCACGGATTCGGAAGGGGCGGAGTGCGTTCAGTTCGCGGCCGCGCGATTGAGGCGCTCCATCACCGCCGCCCGCACCGCGTTCTCTGAGGGATTCTCCGCCTCCGCCGGGCATTCCAGCGCGATGGCGAACCCCCGCAGCCGGTCCGCTTCATGCAGCCTGGCATACAACGCCGCGGCGTACGGCCGAGGTTCTCGGGGGATTCCCACGAACGGTCCTCCGGCCGGGTGGGATCCGACCGACCACGCGACGAGCACCTCGTCCGCCCGCAGGTCGGCGGACCCGGCCCCGACGATCAGCCGAACCGGCGTGCGCGGCTGGTAGTGCGCCCCCAGCAACCCGGGTGATGCCACCGGCCCGGACTCGGCGGGATGGCCGACGGGCGCGTCCGATGCCGCCACCGGCCGCCCCAGCACCCCGGCGATGGCCTCCGCCCCGACCACTCCCGGGCGCAGCACGCGCGGCGGCTCGTGCGTCAGGTCAAGCACCGTGGACTCGATCCCCGCCCGGCACGGCCCGCCGTCGATGATGAGCAGTTCCGATCCGGGGAACCCATCGCCCACATGGTCGGCGGTGGTGGGGGACACCCGCCCGGACGGGTTCGCGCTCGGCCCGACCAAGGCCATGCCGGACGCCTCGATCAACGCCAGGGCCATCGGATGGTCCGGGCAGCGCACGCCCACCGTCGGCCCGTCCGCCGTGACCACGCCGGGCAGGTCGGGGCTTTTCGGCAGCACGATCGTCAGCGGGCCGGGCCAGAACGCCCGGGCCAGCCGGTCCGCATCCGGCGTCCAGTCGGCCACGACGCGCCGGGCCATCTCCGGGCCGGACACATGCACGATCAGCGGGTTGGCCGCGGGCCGGCCCTTGAGGGCGAAGACGCGTCCCACCGCGTCGGCATCGAAGGCGTTCGCTCCCAGCCCGTAGACCGTCTCCGTCGGGAAGGCGACCGTGCCGCCCGCGCCCAGTTCCCGCACGCCCGCGGCGATGGCCTCCGGCCCGGCGAGGATGCGAGGGGGGGATGGGGGGGGCGAGGGGGAAGAGGAGGAGGGCATGGGATCAGCGGACGAGCCGCTCGACGGTGTCGGCGTGCTCGATCAGGATCTCGTCGGCCTCGTCCAGGAACAGGCCGTGGTCGATCACGCCGGGAATGGAGTTGAGCGAATCGTGCAGGTCGAGCAGGTCTTCCTCGCCGGTCAGCGTCGCGTCGAGCACCAGGTTGCCGTTGTCCGTGATGAACATCTTGCCGTCCATGTCGCGGCGGAGCACCCCGTTCAGCCCGATGTGGCGCAGGGCGTTGCGGGTGGAGGCCAGGCCGTAGGCCATCACCGCGATGGGCAACGGGCAGCGTGTGCCGATCTGGGTCTCGGCGATCTTGTCGGCGGTGACCATGAACACGGCCTTCTTGGCCGACCAGCAGAGGATGCGCTCGCGGGTCATCGCGCCGCGGGAGCCTTTCATCAGGCGCATCGCCCGGTCCACCTCGTCGGCCCCGTCGACCAGGTAGTCCACCGCCTCGATCACGCCGAAGTCGACCACATGCAGGCCCAGTTCCCGGGCCTCGCGGTCGGCCCGCTCCGACGCGGCCACGCACTGGACCTTCAGGCCGTCCCGCTGGACGCGATCGGCCAGGGCGCGGATGGCCCGGGCCGCCGTGCGTCCGGCACCCAGCCCCACGAGCATGTCCGAGACGACAGGCTCGACGGCCATGATCGCCAGGGCGTCCGCCGCCGACGCGGCCTGGGCGGTGGTGGGGGGCTGGTCACTCAAAGCGGATCCCCTGTGCCAGAGCAAAGGTCTCTCCGAAGTTGATCGTGCAGGTCTGGCGTCGCATGTACGCCTTCCAGGAATCCGAGCCGGACTCGCGTCCGCCTCCCGTGTCTTTCTCCCCTCCGAACGCGCCGCCGATCTCCGCGCCGCTCGTCCCGAGGTTCACATAGGCCAGCCCGCAGTCGCTGCCGGCCCCCGAGGGATCCAGGAACCGCTCGGCCGAGCGGGTGGACCCGGTGAAGATCGCCGAGCTGAGGCCCTGGTCCACGCCGTTCTGCATGGCGATGGCCTCGTCCAGCGTGCGGTAGGTGAATACATAGAGGATGGGGGCGAAGGTCTCCTCCATCGCGATCGGGAGCCGGTTGCCCGCCGGCGCCCGCAGAACGGTAGGCATCACGAAGTGCCCGTCGCGGAGATTCTCCCCGAGTTCGCTCGGATTCACTCTGGACCCCCCGATGATGAGGGATGCGCCCTCCGCCCGCGCGCGTGCGACCGCTTTCTCAAACGCCTCCACCGCCCCCGCGTTGATCAGCGGGCCGACCAGCGTCCCCGACGCCAGCGGGTCGCCGATCCGAACCGTCTCGTACGCTTTCGCCAAACGGGCGACGAACCCGTCCGCGATCGACTCGTGCAGGTACAGCCGGCGCGAGGTCGTGCATCGTTGCCCGCAGGTGCCCACCGAGCCGAACACCGTGGACTTGAGCGCCAGATCCAGGTCCGCGTCCGGCTCGATGATCACCGCGTTATTCCCGCCCAGCTCCAGCAGCGACCGGCCCAGGCGCTGGCCCACCACCGACGCCACCCGCCGGCCCATGCGGCACGAGCCGGTCGCGCTGATGAGCGGGTACCGCCTGTCCGCGATCATCGCCTCGCCCACCGCCGCGTCCGTCCCGATCACATACTGGAACACATCGGCGTGCCCCATCTCCCGCGCCACGCGCTCGGCGATGTCGTTGGTCGCGATCGTGATCAGCGGCGTCAGCAGCGACGGCTTCCACACGCACACATCCCCGCACACCGCGGCCAGCATCGCGTTCCAGCCCCACACCGCGTTGGGGAAGTTGAACGCCGTGATGACCCCCACCGGCCCGAGCGGCAGCCACTGCTCCTTCATCGCGTGCAGCGGACGCTCCGACGGCATCGTCTTGCCGTACAACATGCGGGACTGGCCCACCGCGAAGTCGGCGATGTCGATGGTCTCCTGCACCTCGCCCACGCCCTCGGCCCGGATCTTGCCCATCTCCAGGGCGATCAGCGCTCCCAGGTCGTCCAGCACCTCCCGGTAGGCGTTGCCGATCCGACGCACCACCTCGCCCCGCTTGGGCGCGGGCACGCGCCGCCAGCGGTCGAAGGCCGCCGCCGCCCGGGCCGTGACTTTTTCAAGATCCTCCGCGGTGTCCAGGCGGACCGCCGCCAGCGGCTTGCCGGTCGCCGGGTTGAACGAGACCACCACCCCGTCCTTCTCGGGTGTTTCTCGGCCCGTGGGGTTTGCGACCACGCGGGGGTGCTTGTCGAGACCGAGTCGGACGAGAATGTCGTGCATGATGCTCCCCTGGCGGCCTGCCGGATTGGTTCCGGATCAGGTTATTCCGCGCGGGGGGCCGGATCGACCACATAATCCATCGGGGATTCGCCCGGCCCCAACTGGTTGGCGTCCGGCACCACCAGGTCGATGCGGGACCGCTCCAGCGTGGTGCCCATCGCCGCGTACAGGTCCGCCAGCGCGATGTTGTAGTTGATCACCGCCGCCACCTCGGCGATCTGGGCCTGGGCCAGCGATTCCTGCTGGTTCAGCTCCACATTCAGGCGTTCCACGGTGTAGCCCATGTTGGTCAGTTCCTTCTCGACGCCCAGCGTTCTCAACGCCTCGCCCTGCGCGATGCGGGACAGCGTGCTCTGCTCGATCAGGCTGTGGTTGGTGATGACCCCGTCCAGCGCGGTCTTGACATCCAGCACCACATTCTGCACCGCGCGCCGATACCCCACCACGGACTGCATCCGCTGCAAGCGCGCCCGCCGGAAGGCCGCCTCGCCCGCGCGGTTGCCCAGCGGCTGCTCGAACGCCGCCCCGATCAGCCAGTCGTCGATGAACCGGTTCGAGACCGAGTCCTCGTAGGCGTCGCCCAGCGAGTCGTCCAGCCCCAGCAGGCGCGCCCGGGCCTGCATGTCCAGACGCGGCTGGCGCAGGTTGCGGGCCACCTGCTCGCGGATCTGCGAGTCGCTGATCGACAGCAGCGCCCGGTCCAGCTCGGGGCGCTCGGCCACCGCGGTGGTGATCGCGTCCAGCAGCGACACCGAGACCTCCTCGGCCGCGGGCATGTCCAGCGGCACCAGCAGCGTCTCGGAACCCACGGGCAGGTTGGGGTCGTTCACCAGACGCTTGAGGTTGTCGCTGGCCCGGCGCAGCGACTGGCGCGCCCGCAGCAGGTCAGCCCGGCGTCGCTCGGTGCGGGCGATGGCGTCGGCCACCTGCGCCTGGCGCGCGTCCTGCACGCGCCGGGCCATGATGTCGTCGCGCACCTGCTCGCCGCGCTCCAGCAGCCGGGTCAGGATGACCAGCTCCTGGTACCGCTGCACCAGCGTCCAGTACGCCCGCTCGGTCTCGGTCACGGTCGAGATCAGCTCGGCCCGCAGGTCGGCCACGCTGCCGCGCTCGGCGTTCCGCGCCAGCCGGATCTCCGCCAGGTTGACCGTCTCGCCGAACCCGCGCAGCAGCGGCTGGTTGAGTTCCACCTCGAAGTTCGCGTTGCGGGCCGGGTTCGGCTCCGGCGTGGACCCGAAGAACGAGCTGTCCACATCCGTCGAGCCGATCGAGTGCGTCAGCCCCAGCGACCCGCCCGTGGTGAACGACCGGCGCAGCCCGGCCGAGGCGTTCCAGCCCGTGCTCTCCTCGCGGACCACGCCGGGCGACCCGCCCCCAAGGCCCGATCCGGCCTGCGGGATCGAGGAATCCTGGTAGCTGGCCGACCCGAAGAGCAGCCAGTCGAACGCCGCCTCCGCCTCCACGATGGTCGCCTGGTTGATCGCCGGGGCGTACCGCGCGAACTCGGCGTTCAGGTTGTTCGCCACCGCCGTCTGCACCGACCGCTCCAGCGACACCCCCACCGTGCGCGTCGGCTGGCCCATCAGGTTCTCACCCGCCAGCTTGGCGAACTTGTCCTGGCCGTCCTCAAGCCGCGCCGCCACCCGCGCGGTGTCGGCCGGGGTCGAGTACTCCTCCTCGATCAGCTCCAAATGCTCGGGCCGGATCTCGAGCTTCGCCGTGTTGGGGCGCGGCTCGGTCAGGCGGACCGGCGCGGGCGTGCCCTCGGACTGGGCCACCTCCCGCTGCAGCGCATCGAGCATCGAGCGCCGGATCTCCGCCTCCGACCGTTCGGACAGAGCGGAGCCGGCGCACCCGGACAGCGCGGCCAGCGCCATCGCGGAAAGAGGAAGACCAAGGCGGGCGGCCGAGGGCCGACGAACGATGGGGGCGGATTTCATCGCCGGAAAACTAGGGGCAGCCCCCGTGTGCCGTCAATCAAAAACAACATGTTTATTTACCGCGGGCACGCCGACGGTCGCAATGGGCCATTTTTCTCATCCCCTGGTGCCCCCAGCGATGCCCGGAAGGGGGCGGCAGGGGTTTGGGACGAATAGACTTGGCTCGTTCCGCCCCGACCGCGTGGGAAAGGAGGCCCCCGTGCTTCGCCAGATTGCCCTTGTTGCCCTGCCCGCCATCGTCACGACCCTGGCGATCGCCCAGGAAGTCCAGCAGACCGAACCCGTCTGGCGGGTGGTCAACCGCGAGGGCGTCGCCGTGCGCTGCGGCCCGGACCCGGTGTTCTACGCCGTCGCCGAGTACGGCACGGGCCGACTGCTCCTCGTGGACGGCACGGCGGGCAGCCACGCCCGCGTCCGCTACCCGGCCGACCTGGGCGTGATGGTCCCCGCCGACGAGGTCCGCACGGTCAACGACCAGGTGGTCGAGCTGGTCCGTGCTTCCGCATTGCGGGCGCCCTCCGCGCTGAACGGCATCACCGGCAGCTGGAAGGGCGTGTACGAGAACGAACTGCCCGCGGGCACCCGCCTGACGATCCGGGAGACCATCAAGGGCGACCGCGGCCAGGTGCTCGGCTACCGCGTGGCGGCCCCCGCCCCTCCCGCGGTTGCGGGACACGCATGGGCGTTCGTGCCCGCCGACGCCCTCCGCGACGCCACCCCGGCCGAGATCGAAGCGTACATGACGGCTTCGCAACCGACGACCCCGACACCCACGCAGCCGCAGGTCCAGCCCACACCTCCCGCCACCGGCACGACCGAGCCGCGGCCCGCCGAGACCCCCCGCCCGGCGGCTCCGGCGACCGACACCCCCGCCGTCCCCGTGGAGTCCGCCCCGTCCGAGCAGCCGGCCCAGCCCGCGGTCACCGCCGTGCCGGGCGAGCCGGTGCGGGTCGAGTCCGCCCCGGTCGAACAGCCCACGCGGATCCGGGCCTCGAAGCTCGAGGACCTGGAGGCGTCGCTCGAAGCCGCGCGCCGTCTGCCCCCGGCCCAGCTGGACGAGGCGCTGGAGGAACTGCTGGCCGAGTACGGGCGCACGCGGGCGGAGGCCGGCGACGACGAGCGTCTGGCCGCCCAGCTTGATATGCGGATCGAATGGCTGAAGCTCCGCATCGCCACCCGCGACCAGCGCCGGTCGATCGAGGCGGCCCTGAACAACGCGACCGACCGCTCGCGTCAGCTCGACCGGCAGGTGGCCGACTGGCGCAAGGGCCGGACCTATGCCCTGGTCGGACGCCTCGTGGTCAGCACGGTCTACAACGGCGAGCGCCTGCCGCGGATGTACCGCGTGCAGACCGTCAGCCCGGTGGACGGCGCGACCCGCACGCTGGGGTATGTCACGCCCGACGCCGAGGTGGAGGCCAAGCTCGGGCGCGTGGTCGGCGTGGTGGGCGAGCCGCGCTTCGATCCGCAGCTCCGGCTGGTCATCATCCGGCCCGACCAGATCGATGTGATGCCGGAATGAGCGGCTCGGGTGCCGATCCGGGCGAGGGATTGCGCCCCCCCGCCTCCTCCCCCGGCGGCATCGCGTGCCGGTCGGGGATGTCCGTCCGCTCGGACACCTACGAGGCGGCCGTGGAACTGGCCGACCGTCTGGCGGGCGTCCACAAGCCGGACCTGATGCTCGTGTTCGCCACGCCCGACCACAGCGGGCGGATGGGCACGGTGCAGGACGCCCTGCGCCACCGCACCGGGGCGCGCCATGTCGTCGCGCTCACCGGCGAGGGCGTGCTGGCGGGCGCGTCCGAGCGCGAACGCGCCCCCGGCCTGGCCGCGCTCGCGCTGTCGCTGCCGGGGGTCGAGATCCGCCCGTTCTGGATCGACCCGCCCCCGTCCGGCGATGCGCCCGCCGAACGGGCGGGCGCGCTGGGCGAGCAGATCGGCGTCGGCGACGACCTGCGCGCGACCTTCCTGTTCGCCGATCCCTTCTCGGTGCCGCTGGTGAACCTCATCCCGGACCTTTCAGCATCACGGGTGCAGCGGGTCGAGGGCGGAGGGGGAGCGGGGCGCTCGCACCCCGTGGGCACGATCCTGGGCGGCATGGCCTCGGGCGGCACGCAGCCGGGCGGCAACACGCTGGTGTGCGACGGCGATGTGCGCAGCAACGGCGCGATGGGCGTCTCCCTCTCCGGCCCGGTGCGGATCGACGCCGTCGTCTCGCAGGGCTGCCGCCCTTTCGGCCCCAGGATGGTCATCACCAAGGCCCGCGGCAACCTGATCCTCGAACTCGGCGGCGAGCCCGCGGTCGAGGCCATCCGCGCCGCCGTGCGGGGGCTGAGCGAGGCCGACCGCCAGCTCATGGGCGGCTCGCTGCTGGTCGGGCGCGTGATCGACGACACCAAGAAGCACCTCGGGCGCGGGGACTACCTCGTCCGCGTGGTGCTGGGGGCGGACGAGCAGTCCGGCGCGGTGGCCATCGCCGACCTGGTCCGCGCCGGGCAGAGCATCCGCCTGCACCTGCACGACGCGCGCACCGCCCGCGAGGATCTCGCCCTGCTGATGGACGGTCAGCGTCTTTACGGACGCCCCGCCGGGGCCTTGCTGTTCAGTTGCAACAGCCGGGGCGAGAAGCTGTTCGGAGCGGGCGGGCACGACGCCAACGCCGTGTCCCACGCCTTCGACCCTGCGCCGGACGGACCCCGCGCCGCCAAGACCGGCAAGGAGGTCGATCCAGGGTCCGGTATCCCGCTGGCCGGGTTCTTCGCGGCCGGTGAGATCGGGCCGATCGGGGACCAGATCTTCCATCACGGCCACACCGCCGCGGTCGCGCTCATCCGCGACCCCGACCCGGACGATCAGCCGTGAGCGTGGAAGTCGAGCAACTCCTGTCCGAGTACGACGAGAAGGTCGCCCGCATGGCCAGGGCCTTGCGCGCCGTCGTGGGCACCGCCGCCCCGGACGCGGAGGAGACCGTCCAGGAGGGCTGGTCCACCATCGGCTACCGCATCGAGCATCACTTCATGGTCATCGTCCCCAGGGCCGACCATGTCCGTCTGCGCTTCGAGGTCGGCGCGGAACTGCCCGACCCGGACGGCATCCTGACCGAGGGCGGCAAGCGCTGCCGGTGCCTCGTGTTCCACGAGCCGGAAGAGATCGACTGGCTCCAGATCAGCCGCTATGTGCAGAACGCCGCCGAACTCGACCGCTGGGGCGAGATCGAGCGCGTCGCGTAGAACATTCAATGGTGGCACAGGCGTCCCGCCTGTGCAAAGCCAGCCCGCACAGGCGGGACGCCTGTGCCACCGACACCTGTGCGTCAGCCCTGCGGCAGCAGCTTTTCGATGGTGGCGCGGACCTCGGCGGTCAGCGCGTCGGGCGTGCGGTCCGGGCCGGGGTGGCCCTCGAAGGCGATGTTGCCGTCCGGGCCGACGACCACGATGGTGGGATAGACCCGCACGCGGAACGCCGAGGCGAGGTTGTCCACGCCGAGCACCAGCCGGTGGGCGTAGCCCTGGTCGGCCAGGTACGCGCGGGGTGCCTCCGCGTCGCGCTCGCGGATGGCCGGGGCGAACACATCGACCGGCCTGTCCGCGAAGGCGGTCGCCATCTCCGAGACCTTGGGCGAGACCGCGCGGCACGGGATGCACCAGGTGCCCCAGAAGTACAGCACGGTCACACGCCCCTGCTGCGTGGCGTTATCGACCTTGCTCCCTCCGTCGGGCGTGAAGGAGAAGGGCGGGGCGGGCCGAGCCGCGGGCTGGGCCGTGGCGGGCGTGGACACGCCCGGCGCAGCGTCGGTGATCCCCGGGTTGGCGGGCTGGCCGGAGGGCAGGGCGGGGGCGGTGACGGAGGGGGCGGCTCGCGCGGCGGTCTGGTCGCTGACGGTGTACCCCTCCGGGCGGTGGATGTCCAGGTCCTCGGGGGTCTGGGGGGCGACGACCAGGTTGCTCAGTTCCGTCACCAGCGAGTACTTGATCATGCCCGCGTCGGTGATCTGCTCGAACCGGCGGGGCAGCTTGTCGGATCGGGCGATGAACCAGCGTTCCGCGGTGTGGCTCGGGCCCCCCCGCCCCGGTTGCGCCTTGGGAAAGGAGACCAGCACCACATCGCACGCCTCGCCGCCCGCCGACCGGACCCCCTCGTGGGCCAGCGACTCGGCGCGGGAGAGGGTTTCCGCGAAGGCGTCGTCCCGGAGCAGGTTGACCAGGTGCATCAGGCGGGCGGGTCCGGGCATGTCGCGCGGCTCGGGGTTGATGCGCCGGATGTTGATGGTCCGCTTGGCGTTGTCGGTCCAGGTGAGTTTGTCGGCGGTGCGGAGGATGTCGAAGCCGGTGGAGGGGCCGGTGGCCGTGTCGCGGGATTCACCCAGGGCGTGCATGGCCGCCCTGTCGTCGGTACGCCCGAAGACCAAGCGCCCGGACATGGCGGGCATGGTCGATTTGATCATCTCGGAGCCTTCGCCCGTGAGCCGGAACTGGGCCGCGAAGCCGGGGATCTCCCGGACGGCGGCGGCGGAGGCCTCCAGCACGGCGCGGGGATCCTCGTCCTGGGCCACGGCGGGGCTGACAAGGGCGGGCAGGGCGAAGGCCGCGGCCAGCAAGGCGGTGCAACGGATCAGCATCTGGGATCTCCGGGGGGAGGGGGGTCTGGGTTCACGGATTGAACGCCGCCCGGCGGGCCAATGTTGCGGGGGGATGGGATGTTCGTATATAGTAAGGATAGAGACGGAGAGACGGAGAGACGGAGAGACGGAGGGGTGGGGGGCGGGGTCAGTCGATCGGGCCGAGGGTGGGGGTCAGCAAGGCTTTGAGGGCTTCACCGGGGCTTGGTTGGCGCATGAGGTGTTCGCCGACGAGGACGATCCGCACGCCGTGGGTGCGCAGACGGGCGAGGTCGTCGGGGGTTTTGATGCCGGACTCGGAGACCAGGATGGTGCGGTCCTCCACCAGATCGACCAGCCGGAGCGTGTGGTTCAGGTTGGTGGACATGGCCTGGAGGTCGCGGTTGTTGATGCCCAGCAGGGCATAGCCGGGGTGGGGGAAGCCCACATGGGGGCGGACCCGGAGCAGGTTGTCCATCGCGTGGACCTCGAGCAGCGTGGTCAGTTGGAGCTGCTGGGCCAGGATGAGCATGTCCACCAGCTGGGATTCGTTGAGGCATTCGGCGATCAGCAGCACCGCGTCGGCCCCGGCGGCCCGGGATTCCCAGAGCTGCCAGGGGTCGATGATGAAGTCCTTGCGGAGGACGGGCAGGGGCACGGCGTCCTTGACCCGCTCGATGTATGAAAGATGCCCCCCGAAGAACTTTTCGTCCGTCAGGCAGGAAATCGCCGATGCGCCGGCGTCAAGATACTGTCGGGCGATGTCTTCCGGCCTGAAGGTCTCGCCCTCGTACTCCGGACGGATCAGGCCCGCGCTGGGGCTTCGGCGCTTGATCTCGGCGATGACCGAGGTGTGCACGCCCGGCGGGTGCCTGGTGACGGCCCGGAAAAAGTTGCGTGGTGGCTCGGCCTGGGCGACCATCGCTTCGAGTTCCGACATGGAGACTTCCGCCTTGCGCCGCTCCACCTCCACCCGTTTGTGCTCAATGATCTCGCGGAGCGTGGCGGGCAGCTCGTTCGGCGTATGTTCCGGCGGGTCGCGGCGCATGGGATGGTCATCGGGTGAAGGGGGGGGCGGGTTGGGCGGCATCGGGTTGATTGTTGCGCTGGGGATCGCCCTCGTCGCGGGGTCGGCTTCCGCCCAGACCATCGACACGGCCGGGGTCACGGGCATGTCCGTCCAGGAAGTAGTCGGGCAGATGCAGCAGCACAAGCTGTGGATTCTGCTGATCTCCAACGCCCTGGTCATCGCCCTGCTCTTCGCCGGCGGGCTGCTCTCGCCCGGAGGCTTCGCCAAGGCGGGCCTGCGGGATGTCACCCCCATGCCGGCGGTCATGTGGCTGTTCGCCGGGCTGGTGGTCTTCCTGGCGTGGAGTTCGGCCGCCACGGTGGTCGCGCGCAGCCAGTGGATGCAGACCAGCGAACTGGACGAGTTCCAGCGGTCCGTCGTGACCAGCCTGTGCGGCTACGCCTTCGGCATGGTGGCCGGGGTGGGGATGCTCTTCATCCTCAAGCGCAGCGCGCCCGACGCGGGCATGAAGCTCAGCGGGCTGGACATCCCCGTCGGGCTGGGCTGTTTCATGCTGGCCTACCCCTTCATCGAGCTGGCGGCGATGACCGGCGTGGCCCTGCACACCCAGCTCAGCGACGGCGCGGCCCCCTCGCAGATCGCCCACCCCGTGCTCCAGACGCTGGTGGACAACCCCAAGGACTTCTGGGCGTGGGGCATGGTGGCCGGCGCGGTCGTCGGCGCGCCCTTCGTGGAGGAACTGATCTACCGGGTGTTCCTGCAGGGCGCGCTGCTCAAAATCACCCGAAGCCCGTGGATCTCGATCCTGTTCACCAGCATCCTCTTCGCCCTGATGCACCGGGCGGGGACCACGCCCGTCCCCTGGCACGCCCTGCTGCCGATCTTCGCCGTCGGCATCGCCTGCGGCGTGGGCTACGAGCGCACCAAGCGCGTCGGCGTGCCCGTCATGATCCACCTCGGCTTCAACGCCCTGAATGTCATCCTCGCGCTGATCGTGGGGCCGGAAGCGTCGGTCGCCGGGGTGTGAGCGGCCTCCCTCCCCTCTGCGCTCATAGCAGACCCAGCGCCTTCAGGTCGTCCACGGGTTCGTCGAACGAGCAGCTGCCGTAGCCGGTGGCGAACGACTCGCGCACGCGGGCCAGCTCCAGCAGGTTGATGGTCAGGTCGCGCCAGCCCGCGTCGGTGCCGGTGAGGACGAACGCCCTGGGATCGGTCTCGGAGAGAACCCGCGTGGTGGTTTCCTCGTCGATCCCGGCCACGCGCACCAGGGCCGCGCCGATGAACAGGTTCAGGAAGCCGTGCATCACCGCGCGGGGCGGGTTCGGCTCGTAGGTCAGGTTCTGCTCGGCCCGCACGGGGTGGTGCAGGCCGGCGGTAGCCTTGAAGGGCACATCGGCGTTGTGGCAGGCGATGAGGAAGCGGGCCAGGTCGGCCGGGGCGGGGAACAGGTCGGGCGTGACGCCGCCGCAGCGGACCTTGGCCAGCGCGTCGTTGCCGGCGAGCGCGGCGATGTAGCCGCGGGGGTCGCCGCCGATGACGGCCTGGCCGGGAAACTCGAAGCTGGGCGAGATGTCGTCGGGCAGCAGGTCGAGCGCGTCGTCGATCTCCGAGGGCGAGGCGACGCGGAGTTCGACCGCGTCCACGCGGGCCAGGCCGTGCTCCTCGTGCCGGTGGTGCTCGTTGAACTCGTCGATCACGCCCAGGCACTCGTCCAGGTCGGCGTCGATGATGGCGGAGACGGACCAGGCGGGCAGGTCGTCGGCCATCTCTCGGTAGCCGCTGGTGGCGAAGGTGCCGGGCATGAGCATCGCGCCGTGCTCGGTCAGGTCCATCAGTTTCGTGACCGGGCAGATGAAGCGGTTGAGGAACCCGGCGTGCTCGGAGCGGGCCGCGCGTGCGAACTGCTCGACGGCGTCCTGCATGGCGAGCTTGGTGGGCGGGAAGAGGCCCGCGTAGTCGATCAGGCCGTCCATGAGCGTTTCGACGGCCTTGTTGGTGCGGGTGGTCATGGGCGGCTCCGGGCGAGGGGGAGAGGTTCACTTGGCGAGGCGGGCGATCAGCCGCCAGAGGTCGTGGGCGTTGAGGGAGGTACCCGTCCGGGCGTTGAAGGATTCCAGCAGGCGGTCGAAGGCCTCGGTGTAGGGCAGGCGGTCGCGCTGGCCCAGCGTCCCCGCGTGCTCGGCGACGAGTTGTTCGAGCAGCTGTTCGTTGGATGCGTCGATCCTCGGCGGGTGGTCCGGGGCGCGACCGAGCCGGGGGAGCCGCCCGGCCTTGCGCAGGCGTTGCAGGCTGTGCAGCGCCTCGCGCCGGTCGTCCACGCCCGCGAGTTGACAGAGCCGCTCGAAGTCGTCGGTGTACGGAAGCGCGTCGAGCGTGCGTCCGACGGTTTCATACGCCGATACCAGCGCGGTGATGTACGCATCGAGCGTGATGGAGCCTTCAAACAGGGCTTGGGGAGGCGGCGGGGGCGCGTCGGTTTCATCCTGCCCTGTGACCGACGGGCTGGACCTGTCCGGCGCGCGGTCGCCGGTGTGCATCACAGGTTCCCAGGGTTCCATCAGCTGGATGGGCCGGGCGACGGGGTCGAGGAAGTCCGCCAGGCAGCGCTCGAACAGCGCGTGGCGCCGGGCGTTGGTGATGCCGCCGTCGATGTGGCCGTAGGGAACGAGGAACCGCCATTTGCGGGCGGGGTCCGCGTCGATGGCGTTGAAGACCGCCGCGGCGGTGGGGGCGGGGACGACATCGTCTTTCACGGCGAGTCTGGCCAGCGTCGGGCGGCGGACCTTCGTGGCGTGGACAACCGCGTCGCACAGGCGCACGCGGGCGACCAGCTCGTCCCGCCGGGCGGCGTGGTGGGTCAGGATCTTCTCGATGTCCGCGCCCGAGCCGCAGGGCCGCTGATGAAACCGCCAGGGCCAGTCGCCCAGGCTGGGCAGGCTCAGGGCCAGCCGGTCGATGTAGTGCGCCCGCGGCAGGCGTCCGGCGAGCTGGGCCGCCGCGATCACCGCCAGCCCGCCGCCGAGCGATTCGCCGTACAACGCGACGAGCGGGTGGTCGGTGGATTCCGGCTCCGCGTCCACGCCGTCGCCCGCTTGCCCGTGGAGCCACGCCCGCAGCGCGCGGCAGGCGTTGACCACATCGGCTGCCGCGTGCGGCACGATCCAGTCGTCTTGCGTGGGCGCGTCCAGCCCGCGCCCGATCCAGCCCGCGCCGACGGCGTCGGGCGTGCGCAGGTCGCCGGTCTCGCGCTGCGAGCCGGGGAACCCGCGCAGGCGGATGGCGAAGACCATCACGCCCCGCTCGGCCGCGCGCCGCCAGCGGGCGTCCTCGACGGCGCACTCCCGGGGGCTTGTGCCGTGGACCACCACCAGGCCGGACTTGACGCGCCGGCCGTCGGGCGGCAGGATCAGGCGGCCGCCGATGCGCACCCCTCCGGCCCCCCCCGAATCAAACTCGTGCGTCACGGTGGGGTCGGACGGGTCCTCGGTCACGCGCCGGCGGATCGCCGGCTGCTCCGCGGTGACGGCGGCGTACCAGTGGTTCCAGAACACGGAGTGGTCCGCGGCGGGCGTGGGGTCGCCCACATGCGCGAAGGTGCGCACGCCGGGGAGGCCGAAATCGTCCGGTTCGATCATGCGTTCATCCGCCCGGCATGAACTCCTGGAAGCCGTCCTCAAGGCGCTGCTCAAGCAGCTTGTCGTCCATCACCCGCTGGGCCTCGTCCAGCCGGGTCCGCACCGCGTCCAGGTCGATGCGTGCGGCCCACAACTGGCTGCTGGGGCGTGCCTCGCCCGGGAACAGCGGACCGCGCTGGGCGGTCCACATCATCCACTGCCCGTCAGGGGTGAAGACGGGCAGCCCGTCGAAGCCGCGTCCGTCCGTGATGCGCACCGTCGCCCGCTCGGCGGCCGGGCGGTCGCCCGTCGCGTCCACGGCGAAGACCTCGTAGTTGGCGTGGCTGACCTCGCTGGTCGCGTAGAACAGCATCGAGCCGTCGGGCGTGAAGAACGGGGCCCAGTTGACATGCTCGTTGTCGGTGATGGGGATCTCGCGGGCGATGCCCGTGACCTTGCCCGAATCATCGAACGCGAGTTCGCTGATGAAGAGTTGCAGGGCCTTGTCGCCGCGCCGGTCGGATCGGTAGCAGATCCGCCTGCCGTCGGGGGAGAAGAACGGGCCGCCGTCGTAGCCCGGCTCGGCGATGAGTTCGGTGTGGGTTCCCGTGACGGTGTCGTGGATCCACAGGTCGCCGTCGTCGGAGCCGGGTGCGAGCCGGGTGTAGAGGATGTGGCGTCCGTCCGGCGACCAGGAGGCCTCCGCGTCGTAGCCATCGCGGGTCCAGATCGGGGTCAGGACCGGTTTGTGCGCTTCAAGCGTGTCCCAATCACCCGTCGTTTCGACGAGCCGACTACGGAGCGGATAGACCGTGGTCATTTCGATCTTGGCGGGGGTGACTTGCACATCACCGGCGACGACCTCCATCTCGTTGGGAAACTGCCAGGTGTAGCGGGAAGTCCCCCGCTGGTAGCCGGAGGCGGCGGCGTCGTCCGGCGGTGTGGTCGTCGTGCCGAACAGCACGCGGTAGTGCCGATCGGAAAAGTCCGTGGGGTGGAACCAGCCGCAGGTGTTGGCGCTGCCCGGCTCGGAGAGCAGCGTCCGGGGTCCGAGGGTGAGGATGTCGCCGGATTCGCCTCGGATGACCGCCGCGGCGTACATCCCGTAGTGGGCTTCGGCAGACTCATCCTCCGCGGGCCGGGGTGTGCCCTGGAAGATGATGAACTTCCCGTCCGGAGAGAAGTAGGACTCCCCGGCCCTGAGAAACTCGGACTCGTCGGTCAGTTGGATGTGGTCGGTCAAGGCCCAGGCTTCACGCTCGGACCAGCCCTGGTCCCACTCGGGGTTGTTCTCGGGGGAGATCCGGATGGTCGTGCCGGGATCGCCCTTGGGTGCGAGCCAGATGGTCTTCGGAGTCGTGGTGGGGGCCGGCTCGGCCGCGCCCGCTGCCAGCAGCAGAATCAGAGCGGGAATCGTCAAGAATCACTCCTTCCGGCGCGTACAGTCCTTCGATGGCGGATCGTAGCGCGGAGCCAAGGAAGACCCCAGCCCGCGACAACGGGCCGCACCCAGTCCACCGCGTCCGGACCGGGCCGCTGCCCGAGTTCGTGTACGATCCCCCGCCGGGCGATCCGCCGATCATCCACGCGGAGGAGTCCTTCGTGGTGGTGGACAAGCCCGCGGGCCTGCTGGCCGTGCCGGGCATCGCAGAGGGCAAGGACGATTGCGTCCGCTCCCGCGTGGCCGCCATGTTCCCCCACGCCACCGGGCCGCTGACCTGCCACCGCCTGGACCTGTCCACCTCCGGCGTGATGATCCTGGCCCTGAACCCCGAGACCCACTCGGAGCTGTCCAAGCAGTTCGAGTTCCGCAAGACCCGCAAGCGGTATGTGGCGCTGGTGGAACGCTGGCTGGACCGAGACGAGGGCGAGATCCACGCGCCCATGCGCAAGGACATGGAGGTGCGTCCCCTCATGTTGGTGGATTACTGCGAGGGAAAACCCTCCAAGACCCGCTTCCGCGTGCTGGCGCGAGAGACCTGGGAAGGCCGCCCTGTCACCCGCGTGCAGATGGAACCGTTCACCGGGCGGACCCACCAGCTCCGCGTGCATGCCGCCCATCCGAGGATCACCACCGTCGGCCTGCCCGAACCGGAGCACACCCCCGGGCTGGGCGCGCCCATCGTCGGTGATGAGTTGTATGGTGGGCAGCCCGCCCCCCGGCTCATGCTGCACGCCTCCATGCTGACGATCTTTCATCCCGTCACGGGCCGGAGCCTGACCTTTCGGGCGAAGGACCCATTCTGAAAGCATGAAGCTCTTGTTTGCGAAACCGCGTTCGCAGTGGACGGAATAAGATCGACGGCCCGCATTCCCGGGCCAGTCACGGAGTTGTTCAGATGTGCCCGAGTTCCGCTTGTCCCTGCAGGGTCGCCGCCGCGGCGGACGCGATCCTGGAGCAGTGCGCCGCGTTCCTGGCCGAGGTGCCCGCGCCGCGCTACACCGCCGCGTCGGCCACGCTGGCCGGGGGCACCATCGGCAAGCACGCCCGCCATGTGCTCGACCATTTCCGCGCCGCCCTGACCACCCCCGCGTGCGACCCGATCGACTACGACCACCGCGACCGCGGCGGCCGGGTCGAGACCGATCCCGGCGCGGCACGCGCGGAGATCGACCGCCTGCGCTCGATCGTCCAGCGCCTCGACGAACCCGCGATGAACACCGAGGTCACCGCCCGCGTCATGCTGACCGGCGCGGGCGAGACGGCCGACCTGCGCTCCACGCTGGGGCGCGAGCTGTTCTTCGCCACCCACCACGCCATCCACCACCACGCCATGATGAAGTCCATCGGACGCGAGTTCGGCATCGAGGCCCCCGCCGGCTTCGGCACGGCCCCCTCGACGCTGAACTTTGAAGCCGCCGCGTCATAAGAAAACCGCCCGAAGCGGGCCGGTTCAGAGCGTTCGGGCCGTCTGTCCCGAACCCTCTCCTCCCGCCCGCCGGCGGGCCCAAAGCACCTGCAACCCCCCCAACCCGCCGTGGTACACCCCCCCTTGTGTACCCCACCTCGGGAACGCCCCGGGTGGACCACCCTACGGTACCGATCTATTATTGGGGAAACTTGGGGGGAAAATCATGCCCGAGAACGCTCAACTGACCGCTTCCGACACCACGGATCTGCTCCGCATCCTCTCCGAGGTGGCCGCGGCCCCGGGCGATGCCCGCTCACGCAAGCAAGCTCTGGCCGACCTGACCGCCGCCATGACCGGGGCCGACCGCTGGGTCTGGGTCGTCAGCCGTGCCCACCCCGACGGCCGGGCGATGATGACCATCTCCTTCCTCCAACGCGGCTACTCGGAGCGGGAGGTGGCCATGCTCGTGGAGAGCGCGTCCGACCCGACCGCCCCGTCCGTCGATCAGACCGGCATCGCCGCGCTCTGCGTCGAGGGCCGCCACTTCACCCGCCGTCGCCACGAACTCGTCCCGGACGAGGCGTGGTACGCCTCCCGCCAGTATGACCTCTACCGCCGCCCCATGGGTCTGAACGAGTACCTCTGCTCCATCCGCCCGATGGCCGACGGCTTCCTCAGCGGCATCGGGTTCCACCGCAACCACGACCGCCCGGCCTTCACCGAGCGGGACTGCCTCCTGGTCCACGCGCTGTTCAGCGCGGCCGACGCCCTGCACCTCATGGACCTGCCCGCTTCGGGCGTGGGCGACATCCTCGATCTCCCGCCCCGCGTCCGCACCACCTTCGGCCTGCTGGTCGAAGGTTTCCCCCGCAAAAAGATCGCCGAGCACCTCGGCGTCAGCCCCAACACCGTCGCCGAGTACGCCTCGCGCGTCTACCGCCACTTCGGCGTCGCCGGCCAGCGAGAGCTCATGCTCCGCTTCCGCAACGGCGAAGCCCACCACCACGCCCGCGCCGGCCGCTGAGCGGCCGTTTCCTTGCTCTCCCCCGGTGGCACAGGCCGGACTCTCCTTGCACAGGCGGGACGCCTGTGCCACCGAAGAAGCTGTTCAAGACGCCCGACGCAGCACCCCGCTCAGCACGCACTCGACCATCGGCTCTCCCCCCGGCCCGAAGCTGCGGTTGCGCACCCACGCCAGCACCGTCGGCCAGCCCTCGATCTCCACCCGCAGCACCGAGCCGGCCGGCGCCGCGCCCCGCAGCGCCAGCCGCATCATCCCCGAGTGCGAGACGGCCACCATCCGCCCCTCCACCCCCGCGCTGCCGCTCGGCAGCCCGCTGACCCGCACCGGCAGGTCGCACGCCTGCTCCCGCGTGAGCTTGACCCCGGACTCCGGCTCGTGACGCACCACCGCCTGCTTCGGCGCCGACGGGATCATCGCCCGCAGACGCGGCGTCTCGCCGCCCGCCTTGTCCGGCACGCACCGCGCCGGGTCCTGCTCGATCAGCCGGTCCACCACCCGCTCCCACGCGTCGAACACGCCCCGGTCCAGAACCGTCCCGGCCTCTTCGCGCATGGCGTCGAGCACCCGCCGCGCCGGCACCGGCCCGCGGTGCGGGCGCGAGCTGGCCAGCGCGTCGAAGATGTCCACCACCGCCGCGATCCGCGCCGCCGACGGGATCTGCGCCGCCTTCAGCCCCGCCGGATAGCCACGCCCGTCCAGGCGCTCGTGGTGATCCCGCGTCATCTCCAGGGCGACCCCCGACACGCCCTGCTGGCAGGCCAGCATCCCCACGCCGATGGTCGGGTGCTCGCGCAGCAGCGCCCACTCGTCGTCGTTCAGCTTGCCCTCCTTGTCCAGAACGGCCCGGGGGATGTCCCGCTTGCCGATGTCGTGCACCAGCCCGCCCTGCATGACATCGCGCAGCCCCGGCGCGTTCGGCCCGCGCATCTCCGCGCACAGCAGTCCCGCGCCGATCCCCACATTGATCATGTGCCCCGTCGTCTCGTAGGCGTGCCCGCCCAGGTCGAACAGCTCCCCGAATCGCCCCGGCTCCGCCGCGCACCAGTCCCCGAACCGGACGGCCATCAGCCCGAGCGTCCCCGCGATGCCCGGCACATGCGGGAAGCTCATCAGGTCGTCGATCATCTTCCCGCAGCACCCCCGCACGGTCCGCACCCGCTCGTCCCGCTCGATCTCGGGATCGTCCCACGCCTCCGTCAGCCGGCGCAGCATGAGCCGCTGGAACGCCCGGTGCTGCCCGATCGGCGCATACAGATGCTTCACCCCCCGCTCGCCCAGCTTCACGCAGTCCGCCATTGAGTACATCGAGCCGATCGACCGGTACAGCACCGGCTCCCGATCTCCGTGCATCAGGTACAGATCGAGCTCCAGTTCCTGGTTTTCCAGCTCGTCCACGGCCACGGGAAAGAACGCCGCTCGCGCGGACGGATCAACACCGGGCTGGACCACACCTTCCGCCAACGGGGGCCTCCGAAACCCTCCCGCATCGGAAATCGGCCCGCGCCGGACGCCGCATCAGGCCCGCCCGGCCCGGCCATGCCCCGCCCGCTCGCATGGATCGGTCACGCGGCCTGCGACGGATGCCCGCGCCGCTGTTCGGACGGGGTTTCTTTGCCAGGTCCGGGAATCCGCCCTGCCTACTCGTTCCCGCCGGACCCGATGTAGTACGCCGCCACGATCGCCACCACGAAGAAGATCAGGCTCCGCGGGCGCATCAGAAGGGCCATCAGCCCCGATTCACGCACCGCCGACCGCATCACCTGCCTGAACTCGCGTTCCGAGTCGCGCTGTGCTTCGATCAGTTCCATCCGCCTGGATTCGGGGTGCCCGTCCCACTCCGCTTGCGCGGCCGCGATCAGGTCCTTCGGGTAATCATCGGGATACTCGCCGTCCGTCATCGCCTTCTCATAGCGTTCCCGCGTCCGGGCCGGGACACGCTCCGCGCTGATGTCCCCGATCATCCGGTCGATCACCAATCCCCTCACCATGTACCCGTCGATTTCGTCCGGGCCGAGGGTGTCGATGTACATGCTCCGATCCGACGACACCCCGTACATCTCGTCCGTGATGTGAACCACCGCGGCGTACTTGCCCGCGATGATGGCCAGCACCGCGAACACCACCGCGATGCAGCCCGTCATCATCCCCGACTGCCCGCGCGATCCGACCGCGGTCCCGAACCCGCAGAGAGCGCCGACCCCGATCGCCAGAGCCCGGATCTCATACCCGGTCCCGATGATGATCGCCGACCACACCCCCGCGCCGACGGCCGCCGCCGCCGCGCCGCCGATCAGCGCGCCGGCCAGGAACTTCGTCCCCGCCGCCGCGAACTCGCCCGCCGTGCCGGCCATCGAGCTTGCCCCGTTCGCCTTGGGTTCCTTGCTGATCTTGGTCTTCAGCCCCTTGCCCGTCTTGAAGTTGAACCCGCAGCCCGTGCAGACCACGGCCTCAGGCGAGACCGCCACCCCGCACCCCGGGCAGCCCTGCTTCAATCCGCCCGCGCCCGGCCCGGCCGCCAAGGCCGGTTCCGCCGCGCCGGGCAGGTCGTCCAGCAACGCCCCCATCAGGTCTTCGTCATCACCGAGCATCGGGTCCGGCGTCACCGGGTGCGCCGCGGGTTTGGATGTTCGCTTTTCAGCACAGGCCTGGTGCGCGTACTGGCCCTGCTCGTTCTTGATCCGCGGCTGACCGGCGCAGCTCGCGCCGCAGATAACGCACACTTTTTCCTGATTTTCGGGCATCGGCCTGGCTCCTGTGCGGAAGGTCTCCCGCCCATCCACGGGCGGAACGGCCATCGTACAGAACCCTGCCCCCGGCCACAAGGCCCTCACGCCAAATCGGATGAATAAAGTTTCATCCCCAGCTGCCCGGCCCTCACCCCCGCGCCCGGCACTCGTCCAGAAACGCTACCGCCCGGCGCAGGTGCGGGATCACGATCGACCCGCCCACCACCAGCCCGATGTCGAAGGTCTCCCACAGCTCCTGGTCGCTCGCTCCGGCTTTGACCGCCCGGTCGATGTGGTACGCGATGCAGTCATCGCAGCGCAAGACCATGCTGGCCGCCAGCCCGAGCAGTTCCTTGGTCCTGGCGTCCAGCGCGCCGGCCTCGTAGGTCTTGCTGTCTAGGGTGAAGAACCGCTTGGTCTGCGTCGTCCCCCGCGCCAGGATCCGCTCGTTCAACTCCGTCCGGAACCGCTGGAACTCGTCGTATCGGTTCATGGGGGAGGATAGGGACTGGCCACTGGCCACTGGCCACTTGCCACTTGCCACTTGAGGAAAACGATACACCCTTCCAACACCCTGTCGTCCCGGCGGTTCTTCCCTGATTCCAAGTGGCCAGTGGCCAGTCCCTACCCTTCCCCATTGAACCCCAACCAACGCCGCGAACTCGAAGACGCCCTCGAAGCCCTGCCCAAGCGGGAGCGCGACCGCCTGTTCGACGAGGCCCGCAAGCAGCGTTCCGACGCCCAGAAACGCCGGCGCACCAAGGCCCGCGAGACCGTCGACGGCGAGCGCGTCGGCGGCAAGTCCCGCCCCGACCCCCTCATCGACTGGGTGCTCCGCCTCTTCGCCGAGGAACACAAACGCGGCCAGAACACCCCCGCCTCAGCCGATGCCGCCGCCCAGACACTCGTCGAGGGCCTCGTCGTCGCCCTGACCCGCCGCTGGGCCGAGATCCTCCCGGACGCGCCCCCCGATCCTGAGTCCGCCCCGTCCGTCCCCGTCGGCTGCCGCCTCTCCGCCGACCTGGCCTCCCGCCAGCAGTCCGCCATCGCCGTGGGCGACCGCGCCGTCTTCACCCCCGACACCGACGGCGACCCGGAGGTCGTCCGCGTCCTGCCCCGGCGCACCGTCCTCAGCCGCCCCGACCCGCGCGACGCCAGCACCGAGCGCGTGGTGGCCGCCAACATCGACGCGGTGGTCATCGTCGTCTCGGTCGTCTCACCCCCGCTGCACCCCCGCCTGATCGACCGCTACCTCGTCGCCATCGAGCACGGCGGCGCGCGCCCCATCATCGCCGTCAACAAGGCCGACCTGCTCGGCCCCGCCGAACTCGGGGCCGAACTCCGCAAGCTGGACCCCTACCGCGCCGCGGGCATCCCCGTCGCCGTCTGCCGCGCCCATCCCCAGACCGGCGCGAAGGATGTCTCCGCCCTGCGCGCGCTGCTGGACGGCGTCACCTGCGCCTTCGTCGGCCACTCCGGCGTCGGCAAAAGCTCGCTCGCCAACGCCCTGCACCCCGACCTGCGCCTGGAAGTCGGCGCGCTCCGCGACCAGGACCAGCGCGGCCGCCACACCACCACGGCCTCCTCCATGCACCGCATCCCCGGCAGTGATGGTCGAGCCGGATTCCGCGTCATCGACACCCCGGGCGTGCGCTACTTCGGCCTGGCCGACATCACCCCCGAGGAACTCCGCTGGATGTTCCCCGAGTTCGTCGCCCTCGCGCCCGACTGTCGCTTCACCGACTGCACCCACGCCCACGAGCCGGGGTGCGCCGTCAAGGCCGCCGCCGAGTCCGGACGCATCCCCGCTGTCCGCCATCAGACCTACCTGCGCCTGCTCGAAGAACTCCGCACCGGCAAGCCCCCCGGCGAGATCACCGAACGCATCCGCCCACCACGCGAATAAAGCATGGTGGCACGGCTCGCCGAGCCGTGTCTTCTCTCCGTGACGCCGCCGATGAAATCGGCGGATTCCTTCTCCGACAAGCCCGAAGCGTCAGCGCCGGGCTCTGGGTAGGTCGGCACTCCGTGCCGACTCTTCTCTTCACTTCTCTCGGTGGCACGGCTCGGCGGGGCGAGCCGTGTCTTCCCAATCCGGGACAGGAAGATACGCTTTGCCCGGAATCGCTCTTAACCAACGCTTCGGTTCACATCATGCCAATACCACCCATGCCCCACCCCGCCGTCCACCATTCCCCCGACCCCACCCACGCCCTCGATCCGGCCGTCTACCGCGACCTCATCGCCCAGGTCACCGACTGGGGCGCAACCTACCTCGCCACGCTCCCCGACCGCCCCGTCCGCCCGGACGCGCGGCCCGGTGACACCCTCGCCCGCCTGCCCGCGCATCCCCCCGAGCACGGCGTCGGAGCGCCGGGTTTCCCGGACCTCCTCGCCGATCTCGAACGCGACATCGTCCCCGGCCTCGTCCACTGGCAGCACCCCGGCTTCTTCGGCTACTTCCCCTGCAACGCCTCCGCCCCCGCGATCGCCGCCGAACTCACCAGCGCCACCCTCAACGCCAACGCCATGCTCTGGGCGACCTCGCCCGCCGCCACCGAACTCGAGATGCGGATGCTCGACTGGTGCGCCGACCTCTTCGCCCTGCCCGCCGCTTTCCGCTTCGATACCGGCCTCGGCGGTGGGGGGGTGATCCAGGCCACCGCGTCCGAGGCCACGCTGGCCGCCCTGCTCGCCGCCCGGTCGCGCGCCGTCCGCGCCGGCGCATCGCGCGACCGCGTGACGGTCTACACATCCACCCAGGCCCACTCGTCCGTCGTCAAGGCGGCGATGGTCGCGGGTCTGGCCGACCATCCGGAGGATGCAAGCCGCGTGCGCGCCATCGGCACGGACGCGCTCCTGCGCATGGACCCCGCCCAGCTCGAAGCCGCCATCCGCGATGATCTGGCCGCGGGCCTCGCGCCCGCCCTCGTCGTCGCCACGCTCGGCACGACTTCCACGGGCGCGTTCGACCCGCTGCCCGCCATCGCCGTCGCCATCGAACGCACCGGCGCGCGCCCCTGGCTCCATGTGGACGCCGCCTGGGCCGGCGCGGCCCTGGTCTGCCCCGAGCACCGCGCCTTCGCCGACGGCCTCGACCACGCCGACTCGCTCTGCATCAACCCCCACAAGTGGCTGCTGACCAACTTCGACTGCGACCTCTTCTGGGTCCGCGACGCCGCGGCCCTCACCGCCTCGATGGCCATCACCCCCGCCTACCTGCGCGACGCCAACAGCGACGCCGGCGCGGTGGTGGACTACCGCGACTGGCATGTCCCCCTCGGGCGCCGCCTCCGCGCCCTCAAGCTCTGGTTCGTCATCCGCCACTTCGGGGCCGAGGGCCTGCGCACCCACATCCGCCGCCACATCGCCCTGGCCGAGCGCATCGAGCGGACCCTCCGCGCCGATCCCCGCTTCCACCTGCCCTTCCCCCGCTCGCTCGCCCTGGTCTGTTTCCACTTGGGCGACGACGCACGAACGACTGAACTGGCCGCCCGCGTCAACGCCGCCCGGCGCGTGCTCATCACCCCCACGATGGTCCCCCTGGAACCCCCCGGCCCCCCGCGCCCCGTCGTCCGAGTCTCCGTCGGCGCGACCACCACCGACGACCGGGCCGTGGACATCCTGCTGGCCGAACTCGCCGCCGCCGCCGACGCCGTGGTACAGTCCCCCCCGTGACCACCCGCCTTCCCAACCCCTTCCGTCTCCTGGCGTGCCTGTCGCTGGCCGCCCTGGTCGGCTGCGCCGCACCGCCCCCCGGCGCGCGGGCCGATGCCGACATCGCCCCCGAGTTCTACCCCGACCTGTTCAACGCCGCCCGCGCCGTCCTGGCCGACTACCGCTTCACCATCGACCGCGTCGATGCCGCCCGCGGCGTCATCACCACCCACCCCAAGCGCACCGCCGGCCTGGCCACCCCCTGGGACCGCGAGCAGTCAGGCATCGCCCAGGAGTTCGAGGACCTTGCCCACCAGCAGGAACGCACCGCCCGCGTCACCTTCGAGCCACCCGACGCCCCCACCCGGGTCTGGGTGGAGGTCGTGGTCGGGCGCGTCCACCGCCCGCACTGGCGGATCGAGACCGACGCCATCCGCCAGTCCACCCACGCGCGGGATCCCCTGGGCGTCCGCTCGGGCCAACCCCCCGAGTTCCGCGAGCCGGTGGCCGAGGACCGCGCCCTCGCCCGGCGCATCATGGCCGACATCCGCGTCCGCGCCGGCCTGCCGCCCGACGGCGACGCCGCCCCCCGACCGGCCGCCCTCGCCGCCCCGGAATGATCCCTCCCACTGGAAGCAGATCAGCGGCGCCGCCCCGCCGCCACGCTCGGCATCGGCTCGATCTGCGCCGCGGCACGAACCCGCTCGATCACGATCGGCTCGATGTCCGCCCGTGTTTCCAGGGTGTGCCCCAGCGCCCGCGCCACCAGCTCGCCGCGTGAGGTGGCGTTGAGCTTCTTGTGCAGGCTCTTCACATGGTCGTGTACGGTGTGCGGGCTGCGCCCCAGATTCTCGGCGATCTCGCGCACCGAGCACCCCAGGATCAGCCGGTCCAGCACGCCCTGCTCCCGGTCCGTCACCCACGACACCGGCCCGCTCGCGGGCAGCGCGCGCCACGCCCGACGCGCCAGCAGCGGGATCAGCGCGCCCACCGTCCGCGCGTTCGCCCGCGCCACCCCGTTCTGCGCCGGCCCCAACGCCACGAACAGCAGCAGCAGCCGGTCTGTCGGCTCCTTGCCCAGCGGCGTTACCCCGATCAGCAGCCGGTCGATCCCCAGCGGGTTCCACACCCGCCCCAGTGGGCCGTCCCGCCAGTTGCCCAGGTCGTCCGCGACAGCCGCCAGCCCCTGAATCAGCCCGTTGACCGGGATCGCCACCCCCAGGTCGGTCAACCGCTCAAGACGAACCCGCATCCCCAGCAGCTCGCCCTTCGGGTCCGTCACCCGCTCCAGCTCCTGGGCCGAGGCGTACACCCCCACCGCCTCCACCGATCGCACCTGCCCGTTGGATTCCGCCTGCGCAATCACGATCCCCACGCGACAGCATGGATCCACCCCCCCAAAGGCCAACGCGGCCCGGTCCACCCAATCCTGCGTCGCCACCGCCGGCAATCCCGACAACTCCCCGGCCACCCGTGCCAGGCTCCGTTGATCGAATCCGATGTCGCGTTGAGTCTGTGTGCGTGCGTCAACCACAGCCAACTTCCTTTCTCGTGCTGGCGACCCCTTTGTTCTCTCAGGAGTTCTCGGACAGTTCTCGGATACCCCCTTCAACGGTTCTTCGTGCCCGCCAGAGTATCGGTCCTTTCGCCAATTCGTTGGGGGGGGTGAAACTCCCAAACTCGATCAGATAGGCGAATCCGCTCAACAAACCCCCTCATTCCCCGCTTCAAACCACCCAAACCAGCGTACCAGACCTGGCCCCCATGTGGTGTGAAAAACCTTTGAATGACGACATGTGGGCATTTTTCCCATGCCCGCAAGCGGAAAATCCGGCAGAACCTGCCGAATTGGTGGAACCGCGCCAAATCCGAGGCACATTGTAAGGGTCGCGGGCGAACCCGGGGTCCGCGACCCTGACCCACCCACCACCCCCCGGAATGAGAGAGGACACCCCGACACAGGGGGCAAACCGCCCCGTTTGTGCCGGGCCACCCATGCACCCGCCCGCGGCCCCATCCGGGTTCTTTTTCGAGCCATGCACCTGGCAGCCCGAGGTGTGCAGCAAGCTCGAAAGCCACCACCTGGTGGCCTGGTCCCGCGATGTCCGCGCCCGCACCCGCTTCGCCGCCAGCCTCCAGTCCTACCTCCAGAGCCAGCCCGCCACCGAGGTCTGCGTCCTCCACGGCCGCGCCATCCTCGACCTCGAAACCTTCTGTGCCCAGCTCGAACGCCAGATCGTCACCGACGATCTCGCCCGCACCATCGACGGCCCCCGCGGCGTCGTCGCCGCCCTCCGGCGCCGGGCCTCCGTCCCCGGTCGCCCCGTCCCCCGCCAGCGCGTCCTTTTCTGGCACGACGCGGAGGTGCTCGAACGCGCCCGCCCCCGCGTCTTCGCCGATCTCGCCGAGGCCATCACCGGCGTCTCCGCCGAGCTGGAGTTCGCCAGCGACGGCCCCGCCTTCCTCCAACGCTGCGTCTTCCTCGGGCCGGAGCGCCTCCGGGAGGTTGCCCGCCTCCACGGCTCCTGCTTCCGCTCGTGGAAGGATGAAGGCTCCGGCGTCCCCTTCTGGTCCCTCGTCACCGGCCTCGACCGTCCCCCGGTCTCGATCTGCTCCATCGACACCCTGATGCCCGTCGTGGTCTGACCCCCCCTCCCGCCGATCCGCCCTGCCCGTCTTGACTTTCACCCCCGCCCCGGCTTGGGTCCGCGTCCATGCGCATCATCTCCGGCAAATACAAGCGTCGCACCCTGCTCGGCCCGCCCCACGGCGCGACCACCCGCCCCATGCCCGATCTCGTCAAGGAATCCATCTTCAACCTCCTCCGCGGCCACTGCGGGGACGGCCCCGTCCTCGACCTGTTCAGCGGCACCGGCACGATGGGCCTCGAGGCCTATTCCCGCGGCTCGCCCCGCGTCGTCTTCGTCGAGCGCGACCGCAAGGTCGTCAAGGTTCTTGAGCAGAACATCGCCACCCTCGAGGCCCAGGACGCCTGCGAGGTCGTCTGCAACGACGCCCTCGGCCCCGCCGCCCTCTCGCGCTGCCCGCGCCCCTGCCACATCATCTTCATGGACCCGCCCTACGACCTGGTCAAGGACCACGACGGCTGGCAGCGCGTCAAACGCCAGGCGGCGCGCCTCGCCGAGATGCTCGACGACACCGGCTACCTCGTCCTGCGCACCCCGTGGCCCTTCCTCCACCCCGTCGAACCCGGCGCGGGCTGGGACCAGCCCGGCGAGACCGTCAGCATCGACCTGTCGCAGGAGAGCGCGGACGCCGCCCTCGACGCCTTCGAGGCCGAGCTGGAGGCCGCCGCCGCCCGCCACCGCGCCGCCGGCGCGGCCGTCGATCTGGCCCTGGACAACGCCGTCGGCCCGGAGACCCACGACTACGGCACCACCGCCGTCCACCTCTACATGAAGAAGCCGGTCACCGCCTGATGCGGCCTCGCGGCTCCGCCGGTACACTGCGTCCGTGAGCGCCCCGCCCTCCATCCCGCTTTCCGAGGAGCAACGCGCCGCGGTCGAGCACGCCGGCTCACCGCTCATCGTGTTGGCCGGGCCGGGCACGGGCAAGACCCGCGTCATCACCGCCCGCGTCGCGCACCTCGTCCGCGAACGCGGGGCCGACCCGGCCCGCGTCCTCGCCGTGACCTTCACCAACAAGGCCGCGGGCGAACTCAAGGAGCGGCTCGGCGAACTCCTGCCCTCCGCCCAGGCCCAGTCCGTCACCGCCTGCACCCTGCACGCCTACGGCGTGCGTCTGCTCCGCCGCTTCGGCGACATGCTCGGCCTGCCGCCCGACATCGAGATCCTCGACGAGGCCCAGCAGCGCGCCCTCGCCCGCGAACTCATCCGCGCCAACCGGCTGTACCGCGCCTCCATCGGGCGCGGCATCGACCACGCGGTGGACCACGGGCTGAAGGTCGCCCACGAGCTGGTCAGCACGGGCATCACGCCGGAGGAGGCCGCTCGGCGCGCCGAAGCCGCCCTGGCCGACCTCGCCTCGGACGGCTCGGCCGAGGCCCGCGCACGCAAGGCCGAGCTGTCCATCGCCCGCGAGGGCATCGAGCTGGCCCGCCTGATGGACGGGGCCTGCCTCGAACGCGCCACGGCCCGCTTCGACGACCTCATCACCTGGCCCATGCTGCTGATGCGCCGCTCGGACACCGCCGCGTCCATCGTCCGCCACGAGTGCCGCCATGTCGTCGTGGACGAGTTCCAGGATCTGAACGCCACCCAGATCGAATGGCTCGGCCTGCTCTGCCCGCCCCGGTCCAACCCGGACCTGTGCGTGGTGGGGGACGACGACCAGTCCATCTACGCCTTCCGGGGCGCGGACGAGCGCGCCTTCGACCGCTTCGAGTCCTTCTGGAAGAACACCGCCACCCTCCGCCTGACCACCAACTACCGCAGCGGCCCCGGCGTCATCGAGGCGTCCAACGCGATCATCGGCAACGCGGGCTACCGCTTCGATGATTCCAAGTTCGGGCGCCCCGGTCCTACTCCTCCCGCGGCTTCGTCCGTCGAACTCGTGCGCGTCGGCAGCGACATGCGCGTCGGGCAGGTCGCCGCCGCCATGATCCGCGACAGCCTCGTCGCCGACCCTGCTCTGGACCTGTCCCAGATCGCCGTCATCGCCCGCACCGGCCCGGAGCTGCTCCGCTGCGCCGGCGCGCTCGACGCGGCGGGCATCCCCTACACCTGCTCCGTCCCCGACGCCTCCCGCGAGGACGCGGGCGTCCGGGCTGTCCTCGCCTGGGCCGCCCTGGTCACGGACCCCACCCGCGCCTGGGCCGCCCGCGCCGTGCTCACACGCCCGCCCTTCTCCATCGACGCGGCCACGCTCGGCACGCTGGAGCACCGCTACCGCCAGCAGCGCGCCTGGGCCAACGCCAACCCGGGGGAGGAGGAGCCAGGCCCCTTCGTCGCCTGGCTCAGCGCCCACGCGCCCTCCGGCACCGCCGACGCGCTCCGCCACGCCGCCGAGGTCGAGGCCTCCATCGCCGAGGTCGCCGCCACCGACACCGCCGACCACGCGATCATGCACGCCATCCGCGTCAGCGGCGTCGCCCACGCCGAGGCCCTCCCGCCGCGCGAGCGCGCCGCCCGCGTCCGCGCGCTCGTCGCCCTCGTCCGCTTCACCCGCGAACGCCTCCCGCGCCTCGAAGAACCCCGCGGCCTGCGCGAGCTGCTCGCCTACATCGACGACCTCCCCGCCAAGCAGAAGGCCTTCGCCCGCGCCCCGGAGGACCACCTCGCCGAGGCCGACGACGCCTCGGCCGAGCCGGGCGTCCGCCTGCTCACCGCCCACGCGAGCAAGGGGCTGGAGTTCGACACCGTCTATCTGCTCCGCTGCACCTCGCCGCACGGCTTCCCGTCGCCCAAAACCGATCCCCCCGTCCTGCCCGCGGGCGTGGCCGACCCGGACCCGCAGGGGCGCGACGCCCGCGCCCGCGTGGATGATGAGGAACGCCGCGTCTTCTTCGTCGCGCTCACCCGCGCCGAGCGCCGCGCCGTCATGCTCGGCAAGATCCCCAAAAAATCCTCGGGCGTCAACTACGCCATCGAGCTGCGTGCCGCCCTCGGCCCCGCGCTGGTCGAGCACGAGGAGGCGGACATCGCTCCGACCGGCGGGGACGACCTCCTCAGCGCCGAGGAGATCGAATCCGGCCTGAGCGCCGAGCGAGCCGCGGTCCTCGCCGCCGCCCGGCGCGCCGCCCGGCGCGACGCCGCCCGTGTGCTTGACGAGGCCGAACGGCGTGACGAGCCGGACGAATCGCTCGCGGCAAGCCTCCGCCTCGCCGCCGACCGCCTCGCGCTGGTCCGCGCTCTCGAACGCACCGGCGCCATCCCCCGCTGGGCCGCCGCCGCCGGGCTGACGGAAGAGGCCGCCCGTCTCGCCGACCGCCTGCGCGCCGATGATGTTCCCGGCGTGGTCTTTCCCGGCGTCACCGGCCCGATGACGCTCAGCTACACCCACATCAGCCGGTACCTCGCCTGCCCGCGCTGCTACTACCTGTCCTTCATCCAGGGCCTGCCCGGTGAGCCGTCGTCCGCCATGAGCATCGGCACCGCCGTCCACCGCGCCCTGCAGATCTTCGCCAACGACTGGGCGCTGGCCGACAGCGAGGGCCGCCCCACGCCGGATTGGGACCGGCTCGAAGCGGAAACCCGCCGCTGTTTCTTCCACGAGTGGCCGCGCGACCAGGAACTCGACCACAACCAGCTCGAACGCGCCATCGCCATGACCCGCGCCTTCTTCGACCACCTCCACCCGGACGACGCACACATCATCAAGGCCGAGCAGCCCTTCGCCTTCCCTTTCGAAGTGGACGGCCTCACCCACACCATCAAGGGCAAGATCGACCGCATCGACCAGACCCCCTCCGGCTCGGCCCGCATCATCGACTACAAAACCGGCAACCCCACCCAGCGCCTCCTCGAACCGAAGAAGGACGACCTCCAGATGGCCATCTACGCGATGGCCCTGCCCGCCCTGGGCATCGACGAGGGGCCGGGCGCCACCTGCGAATACTGGGTGCTGTCCTCCGGCCAGACCGGCGCGATCCCCATCGCCGCGCTCAACCTGCCCAGGGTCCGCCAGACCATCGCCGACGCCGTCCGCGGCATGGCCGCCGGACAATGGGACCAGGGCCGCGAGTGCCCCGGCCTCTGCGCCTTCCTCGACGAACCCGAGGACTGACCCCCGCCGAAACCTAGACCCCTCTCCGCGTCATGTTCATCACCGCGTTGTCGCGCCCGAGGATGAGCAGGTCGGCGATCTCGACCGCTTCCTGAAAGCTCTCCTGGGCGGTCTCGCGGTTCCAGCAGGTTGGGAGCACCTTGCCCTGTTCGAGGTGGTCCTGGGTGGGGATGGCGTCGCCGCAGACGAGCGTGGTGCGGCTGGCCTCCCCGATGAGCAGGCCGCAGAGGCCCGCGGTGACGCCGGGCAGGGGGAACAGGTCCACGCCGTTGGCCAGCGAATCGGGCGCGGGCTTGCAGCGGGCGAGCACGGCGATGTCCTGGCGGAGGATCTCCAGCATGGCTTTCTGGTCGTCCTGGAGTTGCTCGCCGGCGGAGTCGAGGTCTTCCCGCGTCTGGGCCAGGCGCTGGAGGGAGTGCGCCAGCGGCACGCCCACGCTCTCGCGCTCGGTCTCGCTGAGCAGCCACTCGGCCTTGTCGAACAGGCCGATGGCGCGCCGGCACTCGGGCGCGAAGCTGGTCAGGAAGACATGGGTGATGTCCTTCGGCTCCAGGTTGACGCGCTCGCCGAGCCGGGCCTTCAGGGCCGGGGCGGGCAGGCCGGGGTCGATCAGGATGGCCGCCTTGCCCGCGCGGACGAGGGTGGTGGTGGCGTGGCCGGTGCGCTTCGGCTCGCGCTCGTTCCAGAGGTGGTTGGCCCCGAGGGCGCCGATCGAGATCACGCGGATGTCCATGGCGGATGGTAAACGGCGGGGAGGGGAAGAGACGGAGAGAAGAAGCGACGGAGTGGGAGGGAGGGGGGCTGCGGGGGGAGGGGGGCGTTTCAGGAGGGGATCGACACCGATTGCCGGAACCCATACAAGCCGCGACCGCAAGGAAGCGGCCGCGGTTGCGTCCGCGGGGGAGTGTGCCGATCGATCGGTCGCGACCGATCGTCCGCCATCAGGGGGTCGGTCGGCGGTCTCGGCCGCTCCCTTGCGGTCGCGGCTGGTCAATCAGGGATCAGCGGCGGCGGACGGCCCGAACGCCGAAGATCCCGGCGAGGGTGGCCAGGCCGGTCCACGCGGCCGGGGGCAGCGGGACCACGGCCATCTCCCAGTCGCCGCGGAAGGTCTTCAGGCGGACCTCGGCGCTGATGCCCGAGATGTTGTCCGCGATCAGGGAGCCGTACATGCCCGGGCCGGAGATGTACACGTCGGCCAGGGTGGCCAGGACCATGCCGGCCAGGTTGCCGCTGATTTCCAGGTCGGCAGCGTTGAAGAAGTTCCAGACGATGCGGTCGGAGTTGTTCTGGTCCATGCCGCCGATGAAGTTCATGTTCATCTTCAGCGAACCGGGATGCATCAGTGAGTCGGCATCGACATTGATCACGACGAAGTCGGCCGAGCCGAAGTTCAGGTCCAGTTGAGTCATGGCGTTGATGTTCGCCGCGTTCAGCGAGTAGACCGCGTAGCGATCCGAGCCGACGGCCACGGTGGACGCGGAGTTCAGCGTGCCCTTGGTCCCGTCGAGCAAGCTGAGCGTGCCGGTGGGGGCCAGATCACGCAGGAAGTCGGAGTAGGCGTTGGCGTGGGCGAAGGCGGCGTTGACGGTGGCGCCGATGTCCGACCGCTGCTGCGTGGTGCCGCCATTCACCGCAACGGAGCCAGAGTTGGTGCCGCCGAGGACGAAGTTGCCGCCGGTGTTGACCTGATGGGAACCGCTGACATTCCCGCCGACCATCAGGCCCGCCCCGTTGGAGGCGGAGACCCGGTGCATGGAGAACACCGATCCGCTGCCGGACAGGTCGCCGCCGATCAGGGCCGAGCCGTCCACATGGCTGGTCATGTTGTCCAGGTTGTTGCGGACCAGCAGGTTCCACTCGCTGAAGGTGCCCGCCGGGGCGACCCCGCCGGAGACCATCACCACACACACGGCAACCGCGGCACGCAGCATCACAGCCTCTTTTCAGTATCCGGAATCCGCTCCCCGCTCCCCGAAACCCCGCAACGCATCGGGGTCCATCGGGGTCCGGAGTGTGATTCTGAACAAGCATATCCCAGCAAACCCCTGGAATAGGGTGACGGGCTTTTCCTTGGTTCAGTTGAAGGAGTTTGACCCATGTTCCGGATGCGCGTCACGGGCGGTCCAAGGCCCGAGAACCGGGGGACGGTCTCGGGAGGCTGGCGGATTCAACAAGTGTTGATTCAGATGGATGAATCCTGCAAACAGCGGTTTGACAACAAGATACGCTCACGGGCGAGCCGCCCTCCCGGCATGGACGCCGTGCGGGCCGAGGCGTTTGGAAGGGCTGGCCATGACCGCGCTGCACACCGGCATCCACGGCGATCACACCAGCCCCGTCCGCACGATTCGGATGGACACCCATTGCCACTCGAAAGCCTCTTCAAAGCCCGTCATCGCGGCGATGGGCCTGATCGGCTGCCCGGAGTCCTACTCCGAACCCGAGCGGGTCTACGACCAGGCCAGGGCCCGGGGCATGGACCTCGTCACCCTGACCGACCACGACACGATCGATGGGGCGATGGAGCTGGTCGATCGCGGGTTCCAGGGCTTCGTGGTGGGGCAGGAGGTCTCGGTGAAGTTCCCCGAGGACCGTTGCCTGCTGCATGTGCTGGTGTGGGATCTCACGCCCGCCTTGCACGACGAGATCGGAACGGACAGGCTGCGGGAGGATGTGTACCGGTTCGCGGCCTGGCTGCGGGAGCGGAATCTGCCGCACGCGCTGGCCCACCCGCTGTATGTGCAGAACGGGCGGCTGACGCGGTGGCACATCGAGCGGGCGACGCTGCTGTTCAAGGGGTTCGAGACGATCAACGGGGCGCACGACGACGCACTGAATCGGACGATCGACCGCTACCTCGGCACGCTCACGCCGGCGAAGGTGCGGGAGCTGATCGACCGGCACGGGATGCAGCCGGTGTGGCCCCGGGTGTGGGAGAAATCGCGGACGGGCGGGTCGGACGATCACGCGCTGCTCAATGTGGGCCGGACCTGGACCGAAGCGGCGTTCGAGCCGGGCGAGGCGGTGACGGCCCGGGCCTTCGTGCGCCGGATCGGGCAGGGGCTGGGATCGGCGGGCGGTCGGGGCGGGCACGCCGCGCTGCTGGCTCACCAGATCTCGACGGTGGGGGCGCACCACTTCGCGCGGGAGCACTTCAAGCGGCGGTCGCCCACGGGGCGGTATGTCTCGGCGAAGTTCCTGCGGTTCTTCGGGGCGGAGGTCGAAGCGCCGAGCAAGAAGCGGGTCGCCGCCTACCGCGGCGCGCGGAAGCTGTGGCTGGGCAAAAAGGCGAGCAAACCCTCGCCCATCCTCAAAGCGCTCCAGGCGGAGTTCAAGCCGCTGTTGCAGAAGTACCCCAACCTCAAGGACCGATTGGAGCCGGACGCCTGGCTGGACGGCACGGCGGCCAGCCAGCACGAGGAGATGGCCGAGTTCGTGGCCGATCTTGTCCAGACGCTGGGGCGGGCGATGGAATCGTCGGCGGGCAAGGCCGCGTCCAAGAAGGACGCATCGAAGATTCTCGAGCACATCACGGGCTACCTGGTGCTGCAAGCGGCCCAGCTCCCGTATATCGTCAGTCTGTACTGCCAGAACAAGGAGCGCCGCTTCGTGGACCAGTTCCAGCAAGAGACCGGCGCGCACGACCCGGCGGAGGCGGGCCGCCCGCTGCGGGTGATGAAGTTCACCGACACGCTCGCCGATGTCAACGGCGTGTGCCGCTTCATCCAGAACGCGGCCCGCCGTGCGCACGACACCGGGCGGGATCTGACCGTGGTCAGCTCGACCCGGTTCGAGATCCCGGTCACGGACCTGCCGAACATCGTGAACTTCGATCCGGTCTTCGCGATGAAGATGCCCAAGTATGAGAATCTTGAGTTGGCGCTGCCGCCGATCCTGAAGATGCTGCGCTTCGCCGACCGGAAGAAGCCGGATGTGATCCACATCTCGACGCCCGGCCCGGTGGGGTGCGTGGGCATGTTGGCCGCGAAACTGCTGCGCGTGCCGGTGGTGGGGGTGTACCACACCGACTTCCCGGCGTATGTGGACCGGCTGTTCGACGACCGGGCCGCGACCGTCACCTGCCACAAGGCCATGAGCCTGTTCTACAAGCCGTTCAGGGCGGTGTTCACGCGCTCGGCGGACTACGCCGAGAGCCTGCGCGGCCTCGGCCTGCGGGACGACCAGATCGTGCGTCTGCGCGCGGGGTATGACGACCGGCACTTCTCGGCGTCGTTCCGCGATCCCGGCGTGTGGGCGGCGCACGGTCTGGAGCGGAACTCGGTCAAGGTGCTGTTCTGCGGGCGGGTGTCGGTCGAGAAGAGCCTGCCGCTGCTGGCGGAGGTGTGGCCGGGCGTGCGCCGGGCCGCCGCGGAGCGGGGGATCCAAACCGAGCTGGTGGTCATCGGCGACGGGCCGTACCGGGCGACGATGGAGCGGGAACTCCGCGGCCAGAAGGCCCACTTCCTGGGCTTCCGCCACGGGGCCGAGCTGTCCACGCTCTACGCCTCGTGCGACCTGTTCGCCTTCCCCAGCACGACCGACACGCTGGGCCAGGTGGTGATGGAGTCGCAGGCGTCCGGCCTGCCGGTGCTGGTGACGGATGTGGGCGGGCCGCGCGAGGTGGTGGACGACGGCGTGACCGGCTTCGTGCTGCCCGCCGCGGACAAGCCGCGCTGGACCGAGGCCCTCGTGCGCCTGATCGGCGACACGGACCTGCGCCGACGCATGGGGGCGGCGGCGGCGGAGTTCATGAAGCCGCGCACCTTCGCGGCCAGCTTCGAGCACTACTGGCAGGTCCACGAGCGGGCGGCACAACGCCCGGCGCCGGAGTCGTCCACCACCACGGAGCAATCCAGGGTGGCCGTCTGAGACGGATCACCCCCGCGCCCCACCCTCCGGTCACGCCCACGATGAGTCCTCGAATCGTGGGGTTCCCCCCGTCGGGGCGGGCGTGCGGCCGACTGCCGGCCGACCATCCTGATTCTCCCCACCCCCCCGCACCATCCCCCGTCCCCGCCGGTACATTGCACCGATGCCCCTGCTTGCCCATCCCATCCCCGGCCTCTCCGCGAACGGGTCAAGGTCATTCCCTCACTGGCGTTCGGGGCTTTTTCCCTCGGTGGCACAGGCGGGACGACTGTGCGGGCCGGCTTGGCACAGGCAGAACGCCCGTGCCGCCATCGCCGTGCTGACCGCCTTTCTGCTCTTCATCCTCCCCGCCCATGCCGCCCCCCCTCCCCCCGCCGACCCCCGCGGCCTCACCACCCTCACGCTCGACAACGCCCTGCAACTCTGGGTCCACCCCACCCCCCCCCCCAGCCCCGAGATCAACGAGGTCGGTCTCTGGCTCGTCATCCATTCCGGCGTGCTGGCCGAGTCGAACGACCAGACCGGCGCGGCCTACCTCGCCAAGCGCGCCGCCGGCCTCGGCACGCCTTCGGTGTCCGGCGAGGCTCTGGACCGCATCGGCACCCGCTTCGGCCGCCCCGCCCGCGCGGCGCCCGCATCCTCCGGAGCCCACGCCCTGCTCTCGCACGAGGCCGTGGTCTACATGCTCGTCGTGGATGCAGCGGATACCGACGCCTGGTCCGCCGCGCTGGCGCACTACGCCGATCTGCTCGATGGGTGGTCGCCCGACGCGGCGGCGCTCACGCACGCCCGCGCCCTCGCCGCGGAAAGAACCGGCAAGCTCTCGCCCGACGAGCAGGCCCGCCGCCGTTTCCTCCCCGAGATATTCGCGGGCCAGCCCCTGGGCGCGCACGACCTCATCCCCACCCCCGACCGCCTCGACCCCACCGCCGACGCCCGCGTCCGCGCCTTCATCCGCGACCACTACCGCCCGTCCAACGCCACACTCATCATCGCCGGACCGGTCGATCCGTCCGACGCCATCTCCCGCGTCCGGCGCACCCTCGAGCGCGTCCCCGACGCCGGCCCCGCGCCGGCGCCCGTGCCCGGCATCGTGCGCCCCGTGGGCGGCCGCGTCAGCGCGCACGCCGTGCCCGGCTACGACCCCGCCGAGGCCGCCCTGCTCACCCTCACCCCCCGCGCCGACGCCCCGGCCCACGACCCGGCGACCGCCGCCGTGCTGGATTCCCTCGCCGCCGAGTTGGTCGGCGCCCGCGTGCGTCAGGCCGCCCCGCTCGCCGACGCCGGCGTGGTGTCCGTGGACACCGCCGTCAAGGAATGGCTCGACGCGGCCCGCATCGCTGAAATCTCCGTCCGCGTCGAACCCCCCGGCCTGACCCGCGCCGGTGAAGGCGTGGCCGAAGAACTCGCCCGCATCCGCCGCGACGGCTTCACCGACGCCCAGCTCCGCGCCGCCCGCGCCGAGGTTCTCGCCCGCCTGGAGCGCGATGCCGCCGACTGGGCAGCCGCCGGGCCTCAAACCGTGCTCGAACACCTCGCCGACGCCGCCCGTCTGCACGGGCGCGGCCCGGGCCACGGCTGGATCTCCCCGACCGATCGGCTCTCCGCCGCCGTCCGCGTGCTTGCCTCCACCACCAACGACGCCGTTCTCGCCCACGCCCGCGCGGTCTTTGATCCCGCCGCGTTCGCCTGCATCCTCATCTCGTCCGACGCCCTCGCTCCACCCACGCCCGAGGAAGCACGGCGCATCCTCGCCGTCGCCGCATCCGCCCGTCCCGCGCCCCGCGCCGAGCCGCCGCGCTCCCTCCTACCCGATGCGCGCCCCGCGGAGGTCGTTGAACTCTCCCACGATCCCGCCGCCGACACCTGGACCGCCACCCTCGCCAACGGCGTCGTCGTCCGCGCCCGACGCATGACCGGCGCTCCCACCGCCGTTCGCGTCACCCTCGCCGACGGCGTTGCCCGCGAGACCGCCGCCACACTCGGGCGCACCCGCGATGCCACCGCCGCCTGGCGCTACCCGTGCACCGATGCCGCCGACGCGGGCCAGGTCCGCGCCTGGGGCCTCGCCCGCGGCCTGTCCTTTCGCCCCGCCATCACGGACAACATGCTCACCGCCGAGATCGACGCGGACGCCCCGGGCGAGTCCGGCGCCGCCGACGCCCTCGCCCTGGCCGCTGCGCTCATCCGCGCCCACCGCGCCGACCACACCTACACCGACCGCGTGCGCCCCGAGCAGCCCGACCCCGGCCCCGCCGTCCGCCGTCTCGGCCAGCTTTTGCTCGACCCCGCCGATCCCCGCGGTCTCCGCCCGTCCGTTCCCGAGCGTGTCGATCCTGCCGCCGCCGACGCATGGCTCGCCATACTCGCGCAAGCGCCCATCGAGGCCGCGGTGGTGGGGGATCTGCCGCCCGAGATCGCCATCGAACTCGCCGCGGCCACCCTCGGCACGCTCCCCGCGCGCCCTTCCCCCACGCACCCCAGCGCTCACGCCTGGTCCGCTCTCCCGCGCCATGAAGTCGTCGAGCGTCTGAACGACCCCGCCGCGTCGGAGACCGCGCTGGGCATCGTCTTCGCCGACGCCCGTGAACTCGACTTCGTCCGCCCCATGATGATCGCCGCGGCCGCGGTGCAGGCCGAACTCGCCTCAATGGCCGACGCGGGCGAACTCGGCGGCCCCCCCCATCCCCCCCGTCCCCGCGCCTGGGTGTGGCTCGGCGACGGCATCCCCGACCGCGTCACCCTCGTCGTCCGTTGCCAGGACGCCGCCGACCCGGACGCCGCCCGCCACGCCATCGACGAAGCGATACAGCGTGTCATCGACGGCCGATCCGATCCCGCCGTCCTCACCGCCGAGATCGACCGCGCCCGCAAGCTGGTCGAGCGCGCCCACGCCCAGCCCGCCTTCTGGGCCGACCGCCTCTCACGCCTCAATGTTCACGCCCTCGGCCCCGACTCGCTCGCCGCCATGCCCGCGGCCTACGCCTCCATCACCCCGGAGTCCGTCCGCGCCGCCCTGGCCGCCGCCGTCGAACGCGGCGTCCACAAGCGCGTCATCGTGATCAAGGAATGATCCCGACCAGCCGCGACTGCAAGGGAGCGGCCGCAAGCACCAACAACGCCCATGCGCCAACCGACCCGGCAAGAAAAAACGCCCCCTTGCGGGGGCGTGGGGGGTGTGCTTCATGTCATCCGATGTGGCTCACTCCAGCGCGGCCGCGCCGGAGATGATCTCCGTCAGCTCCGTCGTGATCTGCGCCTGCCTGGCCCGGTTGAACTCGCGGCGCAGGGCGTTGCCCATCTTGCCCGCGTTGTCCGTCGCGGCCTTCATCGCCACCATCCGCGCGATGTGCTCGGACACGACCGCGTCGTTGAACGCCTGGTACAGCACGGCCTTGACCGCCGCCGGCAGGATGGTGTCGAGCAGCTCGTCCGCGTTCGGTGAGAACTCGTAGATGTCCTTCACCCCCGTCCCGTCCGCGTCCCCCGCCCCGGAGCCGGCCGCCGGCGCCGAGAACGGCAGCAGCTGGAGCACCTCCGGACGCTGCCGCCCGGCGGAGATGTACTTCATGTAAACCACCCGCACCGCGGAGACCTCCCCGGCCGTGTACGCGTCGATGAAGCCCTGGGCCAGCCGCTCGATGTCCTCGTACCGCGGCTTGTCGCCGATGTGCGTGTGGTGGGTGAACCCGGTGAAGCCGTTGAAGCGCAGCGTGTTCGCGCCCTTCTTGCCCACCACCTCGATGACGCCCTGCGCCACCTTGGGGGACGAGCGCAGGTGCGTCAGCGCCGCCCGCACGATCGAGCCGTTGTACGGCCCGCACAGCCCGCGATCCGCCGTGATCACCAGCGTCAGCTCGGGCGCATCGCTCTCGCCCCCGGCCAGCAGCGGATGGTTCTGCCCCACCCCGGCCGCCCCGAGCTGCCCCACCAGCCCGAACAGGGCCTCGGTGTACGGCTTGGAAGCCACCGACGCCTGCTGCGCCTTGGCGAACTTGCTGGTGGCGATCATCTGCATCGTGCGGGTGATCCGCTTGATGTTCCCGACCGCCTTCATGCGCTTCTTGATCTCGCGGCTCTTACCCATAGGGCGGAAGGATAGGCGGGGGTGGGGCGGTTGGGAAGGGGGTGAGAGAGCATTTGTTTGGATATTGATCGGATGTCAAGCGCACCCCACGCTCTCCCAAGCAAGCCCAAAGCATCTCCCAACCCCCAGCCCGCCTCCAAGCCGTTCCTCCAACCCTTCTCCCTTTGATCAGATGCTGCGGATTTGAGTCCCGCTCGCCTTGCTTGAACTACTGGTCCATCACTGTGGTGACTAATCCCCGCCGGAATCCTGACTTCGGCGCGCACAAGAGTGTTTCGACCCCGAGCCGTTCGCGGCGACGCGAAGCCGCGCGAGTGTCGCCTTCCGGTTCCCGTCTGGTTTGTTAGGCAGGTATGGGAGGGCATCGACATAGGACGCCGCGAGCACATCCGGCCTTGCCTTTGCACGCTTGCGGTCGAACACGCGGACCACCTCATCGGCCACTGTTCCGGGCAGCGGTTCACGGCGAGTGCGGAAGGCGCTGCTGAACCGTCCCGGCCATGTCTTCCGGAAGACCTCTTGGATCATCCGAACGAGCGCCGGGAAGTCTGACTCCCCCGCCGCGTTCACAAGCAAGGGCGCGGCGTCATACCGGAATGGCGGATCGGCGGGGGTCCAAACCAGTTCGCACCGATCCCGATGCTCAACGACGCGGGCCGGCGGCGAGAGGTGAACGAGGCGGAAACCCAGCCGTCCACCCTGTGCGAAGGCGAAACGGGCCCCGTCCAGTTCGTGCGCCCGACGGGGGTGCATGAGGTTCCGCGAGTGGCACTTCGTACACCCGAAACTCCCGAACTCATAGAACGGGTCACTCCGGCTCTCTCCCGGATCATTCCGTCTCGGCTGACGGAGGTGAACCACGATGACGCGGGCGGCGCTCATGCGAGGAAGTTTCGGCGAACGAGCGGCATGTTCTGACTCGCCCACCACTGCGCAAAGCCCGCTGGGTTGCCCAAGAGGGGCATGCTCCCGCTCATGTTCAACCACGAACTCTTCCGAGGTGAGCCGTCCGCCTTCACGAGTCCACCCCAAGCGTCTTCCACATCGGGACGGAGGTAGTAGTTCGATGCGCCGCGCTTCTCTCCGATGGGGATGCACCGCTCGCACCGGCCAGAGACGCCGGGCCGGGCGCGCACGACGATATCGTGCGGCGCCCGATCCGCCTTGCGGGTGTGCGCGTTCTCTCCGCGCCGAGCATCCTCAACGGATGGAGCGAAGACAATCTCATCGACAATGTACACGCCGACCACCGCGTAGACCAGATCACGGGCGGGGCGGATGGACTTGAACGCGGAGTAGAACACCATCAGGTCATCACGCTTGAAGCCGCGTAGATCGCGCCCGCGCACATCGCCCAAGTCGCCATAGGTAAGGTGTTCGTAGTCGGGGTCAAGGTGCATCGGTTTCCCGCGCTTCGCGTCTATCCGGGTTCGCCAGTACCGGACGGGTGCGCCGTGCTCCGTGAGAAAGCCCATGAGGGGATCAGCCACTTCATCGAAGCGGCGTTCGCACCCCGGATGGAAAGCAACAGGGTTCTCCGGGATGGGGACATAGACGAACCGGTCCGAGTCGGGATCGACCGGAGCGACCCAGTTTCCGCCGCCGTTCGTTCCGTCTGCCCCGACTCGAACCAAGATCGCTCTCATGCTATAAGTCTATAGGGATTGGACTCGCATCAGGCCGGGAGTTGAAGTATGCCACTCGCTTCACCAGCCGCCCGCCCATCGCGCCGACGATCCGCACGGCCCGGTCCACCGTGATCTCGTGGTACTCGTTCCGCCCATCCCGCGACACCATCGACTCATTCACGCCGAGCCGTTCGGCCAGCTCCCCTTGAATCGGCCCGCGGGCGATACGCATACCGATCAGCCCTGACCTCCCTCAAATCCCTTCCCCACCCCCAGAATACGATCCCAAGCCCCACCCCCACGCTGTCCACCCCATGCCCACCCACACACCGCTACCCTCGGCGACCTCCGAACCGCACGCCGAGCGTTGGGCCGTGGTCTGGCGGTACGCCCGCTGGGTTCTTTGGTTCGGCGTGCCGGCGCTGGTGCTCTGGCTGGTGTGGCACGAGGTCCACGCGCTGGACCCGCACCGCGTGCGGGGTCTGCTGCGCGAGTGCGACCCTCGGCTCGCGCTGGCGGGCACGCTGGCGGCCTTCGCCGGGGTCGGGGTGATGGGCCTGTACGACGCGATCGCCTTCCCGCGCGGCGCGGCCGGGCGGCTCGGCTTCGGCAAACGCTGGTTCATCGGCGCGGTGGTCTTCGGGTGGACCAACTTCGTCTCGCTCGGGCCGATCGGCGGCCCGGCCATGCGCCTGTTCGTCTACCGGCGTGCCGGCCTGACAGGATCGGAGGTCACGCGCGGCTTCGTCGGCCACGGCATCGGGGCCGCGTCGGGCCTGGCCGCGTGGCTGCTCGCGGCCTGGCTGCCGCTGGGGCCGTCGGGCGGCGCGGTGGTGGTCCGGGTGCTGATCGCGGCGGGCGTGTCCGTTCTGCTGCCCGTGGCGATCGGGCGCGCGGTGGTGCCGTTCCTCCGGCGGCACCGCTACGGCACGGAACTGACCGGCCTGCCGCTGGCCCGGCTCGGAGCGGTGTCTTTCGTCGACTGGGGCCTGACGCTCGCGTCGTTCGTGCTGCTGATCCGAGCGGTGGGGGTGGTGATCGGGGGGGCCGAGGCGGCGCGGATCGTCTTCACCGGCCAGTTCGCCGGCCTGATCAGCATGATCCCCGGGGGCATCGGCAGCGCGGACGGCGTGTGGTTCAAGGGGTTCGACCTGCTGGGCGTGCCGCACGACGCCGCGGCGGCCGCAGTGGTGGCGTTCCGCGCGGGCTTCTACCTCGCCCCGTGGATCGCCTCGGTCTGCGTGATCTACTTCGTCGCCATGGCCGGCTCGGCGCGCCTGCGGATCTGGCAGCGCCGCCTGATCGCCGGCGTGGTGATGGTCAATGTCGGCCTGCTCCTGCTCAGCGCGGCCACTCCGGCGACCAGGGATCGGCTCGACGCCGTCGCCAGGGTCATCCCGCTCGGCGCGATCGAGGCCTCCCACGCCCTGTCCGTCGCGACGGCCGCCGTCATGCTCTTCCTCGTCCGCGGCCTGATCCGCGGCTACCGCTCGGCCTACATCATGACCCTGGCCATGCTCATCGCCTCCACCGTCGCGCACCTCCTCAAAGGCGGCGATTTCGAGGAATCCGTCGCGTCCGCGGTGCTGTCGCTCATGCTCATCGGATCCCGCAAGGCCTTCCCCCGGCGCGGGCGCACGCCCATCGGCTGGGATCTCACCCTCGCCGCCGGCATGGCCTGCCTGGCGATCTTCGTGATCTCCGGTTTCGTCGCGTTCGAGCGCATCCCCTACCGCCCGGAGCTGTGGACGCACTTTGCCGAGCGTGCCGAGGCCAGCCGCTTCCTGCGCGGGGCGGTGCTGCTGGCCCTGATCGTCGCCGCCGCGATTGTCCGTCAGGCGGTGCGTCCCGTCTCGCTCTTCATCACGCCGACCCCGGAGGATGTCGCCCGCGCCGAGGGTTTCGCCGAACGCCACGCGACCTCGGCCGATCCGCTGCTGATCGGGGGGGCGGACAAGGGCGTCTGGTTCTACGCGGCGCCGGGCGATCCGTCCGGCCCGCTCGCCATGTTCCTGTTCCAGCGCCGGGGCGACCGGCTGGTCGTGTTCAAGGACCCGGTGCTCGCGGCGGGCGTGGACCCCGGGCCGGCCATCGACGCCTTCCTGCGCTACGCCGAGGAGCTGGATGTCGATGTGGTCTTCTCGATGATCTCGCCCGAGTGGATGGGCCAACTGCACGACTTCGGCTTCCACTTCCTCAAGGTGGCGCAGGAGGCCGTCGTGCCGCTGACCGGCTTCACCCTCCAGGGCGGGAAGAACGCGGGCTTCCGCCGCACGATCCGCGAGGTGGAGAAGATCGGCATCCGCTACGAGGTCATCGAGCCCCCGTTCGACGCGCCCCTGATGGATTCCCTGCGCGCTGTCAGCGATGCGTGGCTCGCGTCCAAGGGCGGGCGGGAGCTTCAGTTCAGCGCGTGCTGCTTCTCGCCGGCCTACATCCAACGCAACCCGCTGGGCGTCGCCCGCGACGCCGACGGCCGCGTCGTCGCCTTCGTCAACCTGCTCCTCACCCGCCCCGGCGGCCCCGCCACGCTGGACCTGATGCGATACGCCCCCGGCGTGGCGGACAACCTGATGGATTTCGTGGTGGTCCGCGCCATGCAGACCGCCGCCGACCGCGGCGCAACCTCGTTCAGCCTGGGCGGCGCGCCCCTCAGCGATGTCGGCGTGTGGCGCGGCTCCCGCCTCGCGGAACGCTTCCTCCGCATCTTCGCAACCCGCGCCGAACGCATCTACAACTACCAGGGCCTGCTCAACTACAAGACAAAGTTCCACCCGGAATGGGAACCCCGCTACATCGCCTTCGAGCAGCCCTGGGACTGGGCCACCGCCCTGCTCGCCAACGCCCGTCTGGTCGAGGCCCGCTCCAAGCAGGACCGCCACCGCATCGCCTGGGCGCGGATGGCGGAGTGACCGCCGAGCCTGCAAGGGAGCGGCCGCTCGGAGCACATGCCCCGCGCCGCCCGCAACTCATAGCGATCTGGACGCGCGCTGCCTTGCGGCCGCGCCCGGTAGCGGCTCGGCGACCCACGGAACACGCCCAAAAAAACCAAGCGAGATCCGGATCACATGCTTCCCCACGACTGCCGCGCAGCGGGCGAGCCGCCGGGGATCACTTCCCGCCCTGCATCCCGTCGGGACGGGGCGCGCCCTGCGGCCCGGGCCGCGCGGGGGCGCTCGGCGGGTCCATGTGCAGCGGGAACATCGACACCAGCGCGGTGCGCCCGGGCAGGTCGGCGGGCGAGCGGGTCTGGGCGGGCTGCGCGTGATTCGGGTTGGCGTTGGACACGGCTCTCTCCTCCGGTCTGTGGGCGGCGGCGGTCCGCCCGGATGCTCGTCCCGGTCGCCCGGTACGCACCGACCATGCCACGGGATCGGCAGGGAGGCAAGCGAGAAAACCCCATTCAACTCACGATCAGGCCGTCATGCGCGAGCGCCACCCGACCACCCCCCCCAGCCGCCCCACCCCCCCCATCCCCCCCATCCCCCCCACGGGCCAGCTCGGTCTGGGTCTCGGCGTGCCCGAGGTCGTGGGTCATATGGACGAAGAAGGTCCGGGAAGCTCCCACCCGCCCGGCGGCTTGCGTGGCCTCCGCCAGCGTCATGTGGCTCGGGTGCGGCCGGTGGCGCAGGGCGTCGAGCACCAGCGTCCGCACCCCCTCCAGCAGCGGCCAGGTCTCGTCCGGGATCGCCGAGCAATCCGTGCAGTACGCCAGCGGCAGGAGCGTTCCCCGCGCCGCGTCCGGCGCGGACGGGAAGTCAAACCGGAACCCCAGGATGTGCCGCCGCCCGTGCAGCAGGTCCAGCGGCGTCACCCGCAGCCCGAACAGCTCGAACGGCGCGCCCGCCGCCACATGCCGGGGGATCAGCGTGGCCACGAACGACTCCGGCGGCTTGTCCCCCCGGTCGAGGATGTACGGGTACACCCGGCGCAGCGACTCGTGGGTGAACGCATCCGCGTACACCTCGATCGGCGCGTCCATCAGCACATTGAACCGGCGGACCTCGTCCAGCCCGAAGATGTGGTCCACATGGTCGTGGGTGATGAGGATGGCGTCCAGGCGCAGGAACCCGGCGGCCAGCGCCTGCTGGCGAAAATCGGCCGATGCGTCGATCAGGATCACCCGCGGACATCCGGTCGCGTCGGTGAACTCCAGCGTCGCGCTGGTCCGCGTCCGCGTGTCCCGCGGGTCAGTGGAGGTGCAGACAGCGCACCGGCACCCGATGACGGGCACGCCGCTGGAGGTTCCGGTGCCGAGGAAGCGCAGGCGCACGGGGGAGGATAGGGAAAGAAGGGATCAGGGATTGGGGATCAGATTCAAAGAATGGGGCCGCCCGACGACTTTGCGCCGGGCGGCCCTTTCTTGGCCTGATTCGTGATGGCCGATCCCTGATCCCTTCCCCCCTTACGGGCAGCCCGAGTTGTAGAGAGTGATGTAGGCCGCGATGTCGAAGAAGTTGAAGAGCCCGTCGTCGTTCATGTCGGCCCCGGCGTCCAGCTGGTTGTACATGGTCAGGAACTGGGAAATGTCGAAGAAGTTGAGCGTGCCGTCGTCGTTGAGGTCCGCGTCGCACACGGCGCCGGTGATGTAGAGGGCTTCCCCGACGCCGGGATTTCCCGTCACGAGGGTGGACGCCGTGCCGAAGCGGAACTGGCTGGTCGAGCTGGGCACGAGGGTGATCCAGACTTCACCGGGGGCGAGGCCGGCAAGCGGCTGGGAGGACTGGTTGTTTGCACGACGCACGGTGCCCCAGGTTTGCAGCGTGGTGACAGGCGTCTGTTGGACGCTCATCCGGACACCGGGAATGGGCCCATCGCTCAGATTGATCACGGCGATGAAGTCGTGACCGATGAAGTCGTGATGGAAGGGGGCCGGGCCGACATCCAGGCGGATCAGGGCAAGTTCCGCCCCCGCCGGGGCGTGGGCAAGCGTATCGGCGAAGTCGGTCGCGTCGAGGTCGGCCAGGCCGTAGACCTCGGCCCCGTCGATCAGGTCGGGGATCATGGGAGTTTGAGTCCACGCGTGCGTGTTGAAACTGGTCGATGCGAGCCCAGCGGGAAAAATGCTCGGGCTGTTGCCCGCCAGGTTCACGGGGCGCATGTCGCCGGCGATGTTGTCCCGCACGGTGATGCGTCCGGGTGAAGCGAATGAAGTGCCACCACCCCCGCCACGAACATCCAGCCAACCGAAGCCCGGTGAGAACACGGAGGACTGAAGAATGATGGTGCCGCCGGCGCCGCCGCCCCCATACCCGCCGGCGCCGCCGGCGCCACCGGTACCGCCGGCACCCCCGATGCCGCCGCGCCCGCCGCGTCCGCCCGCTCCGGCACTCCCGGTGCCGGAGCTGCCGTCGCCGGGGGCGTTGGCGACCTGACCGGTGTGGCCGGGTTGGCCGGCTCCGGGCGAAGGGCGGGCAAGCGTATTGGAGCCGCGGGCATCCATGCTCCCGTTGATCAGGGTGCGTCCCAGAACACGGATCTCGATGGCGCCGCCGCCGCCACCGCCGGCGGAGCCCAGCCCGGCGAGGCCTCCATCACCCCCGCGCCCGCCATTGGTGCCGCTGCTGCCGCCGCCGCCGTACCCGCCGATCCCCCCGAGGAAACCGCCCGAACCTCCGCCTCCGCCGCCGCTGCCACCGCCCGCGCCGCCACCGCCCCCGCCGCCCGTTCCGTGGGTGCCGGACGCCCCCCCCCCGCCGCCGCCGCCTGTGATGAGGGTGAAAGCGCTGCTCTGGTCCGCGGTGTATGAACCGTGGCCGCCGTGCCCTCCGACCTGACCGGGCAGCCCGGTTGCCCCGGGACCGCCGTTGTTGCCGATGCGACCGGGGGATCCGTTGCCCCCGCCGGCCGCGCCGCCCGCACCGCCGGCGATCCCGGCGCCGCGCTCGCCGTAGGCCCCACCCAGATCACTGATGTGGAACGCGGTATGGCCGGGTGCGCCGCCGCTGCTGCCGAAGCCGTCGCTGCCGGGTGAGCCCGTGGATGCCTGCGTGGTGGTCGCGTTCCCGGAGAAGCCGATGGTGCCGGTGACGCCGGGGAAGCCGTTGGTGCCGCCGAAGCCGAGGGTGCCGCCCACGCCGCCCGCGCCCCAGGTGCCGCCGAGTCCGCCGAGGCCGCCCCCGCCACCCACTCCTCCCGGCAACCCGGCCGGGTTCCCGCCCCGTCCGCCACCGGGGCCACCGATCATGCCTTCGGCCCCCGCATCGATCCTGGCATTCAGTGCCATCGTCATGTTGTTGAGCACCGTGATGATCACGACACGATCGCCGGTGAAACGGATCGCGTCGCCGGCATGGAGGTTCAGGTCGCCGAGCACCCGAAGGTAGGCATAGCTTCCCTCTGTCGTGTATCGCACCTCAACTCCGTTGATCGTGATGCTGTGCGGAGTCGAGAGTGATGTGTCGAACGAGAAGAGGTCGGCGGTGGCCGGGGCGGCCAGGCCGGCCGCGGCCAGGATCGTCGTCAGGGTTCTTTGCCGGTTGAAACGCATGCTTCATCTCCTTTGAGGCTGCTGTCCAAGTGGTTCGAGAGGTGTGTTCCCAAACCGGAACGCGACGCGGGAAGGCGGGGGCGGCAAGCGATGCTGATTTTTTTTGGATGGGGGGAAGATGGGGGTTGCACCGGTAGGCGAGATGTGTGAGAATGGGCTTTGCTCACGCGACGACTTGTGGGGTGATCTACTTACATGCAGACGCCAGGACCCGAGGGTGAAGATGCGACCGCCACCCTTTGCGGCAGCGTGCGGGGTGATGAGGATGCCGCGCGTCGGTTGGCGCCGATGGTGTATGACAGCCTGAAGCGGCTGGCGGCGGCGCGGCTGGGGAATGCGGACTGGACCTGCCAGCCGACGGCGATTGTCCACGAGGCCTATCTGCGTCTGATCGATCAGACGCGGGTGGACTGGCAGGGCCGGACGCATTTTCTGGCCATCGGCGCGGAGATGGTCCGGCGGGTGATCGCGGACGAGGCCAAGCGTCGGGGACGGATGAAACGGGGCGGTGGTTGGCGGCGTGTGACGCTGGACGGGGCCGCGATGGAGCGCGCGTGCGAGCCGATCGACTCGCTCGATCTCGAGGATGCGTTGACGCGGCTTGGCGGTCTGGATGCGCGGGCCTGCCGTGTCGTGGAGCTGCGTTTCTTCGGCGGGCTGACGGAGGGGGAGACGGCCTCGGTGCTTGGGGTTTCCGAGCGGACGGTGCGGGGGGACTGGCGCGCGGCCCGCGCGTGGCTGCGCCGGGAGCTGGCGGACGGGGGAGGGGTGGACGACAATGACGCATGACGCGCTGTACGCCCGGGCGAAGGAGGTGTTTCTCCGCGTGTGCGAGGCGCCCGAGGACACGCGGGGCTTGCTCATGAGGTCGCTCTGCGGCGACGACGACGGGCTTCTGACCGAGGTCGAGGCGTTGCTGGGCCACGACGACGACCGTGACACGCTGTGCGTGGGTGAGCACCGCCCGCCGGGAAGCCGCGTGGGGAAGTACATCATCCGCGGGTTGCTGGGCGCGGGGTCGATGGGGCTGGTGTATGAGGGCGAGCTGGAACATCCGAAGCGGACGGTGGCGGTCAAGATCGGGCGGGCGGGCGTTCACGCGGCGTCGTTGCGTCGCCGGATGGAGCAGGAGGTGGCCGCGTTGTCGCGGTTGCAGCATCCCGGCATCGCGGCGGTGTACGACACGGGCGTGGACGAGGGGACGGGCGAGCCGTACTTCGTGATGGAGATGGTTCGCGGGGAGCCGATCACGGCGCACGCGGCCCGTCGCGGGCTTTCGATCCCGGAACGGGTGGAGCTGATCGCCGGGGTTTGTGACGCGGTGCATCACGCCCACCTGCGCGGGGTGATCCATCGGGATCTCAAGCCGTCGAACATCCTGGTGGACGAGACGGGGCGGGCGCGGGTGCTGGACTTCGGCATCGCACGGCTGACGGACGAGGACACCGCGGTGCGGACCATCCCGGGGCAGGTGGTCGGCACGCTGGGCTATATGAGCCCGGAGCAGGCCGCGGGCGACCGGGACAGGATCGACGCGCGGACGGATATCTATGCGCTGGGGTCGATCGCGTACGAGATCCTGGCGGAGCGTGCGGCCCTGGATCTGAACGGACGGTCGATATCGGACGCCGTCCGGCGGATTCAGGATGCGGAGCCGACGAGGCTGGGGGCGTTGGATCGGCGCCTGCGGGGGGATCTGGAAACGGTTGTCGCCAAGGCGATGGAGAAGGATCTGGAGCGGCGGTATCAGTCCGCCGAGGGCCTGGCGGTTGACCTGCGGCGGACGGTCAGGAACGAACCGGTCCTGGCGCGTGCTCCGAGCACGCTGTATCAGCTGACGAAGTTTGCGCGGCGGCATCGGGGGTTCGCGGCGGGCGTGGCGGCGGTGGCGGCGGCGATGGTCGGCGCGACGGCGGTCAGCGGGGTCTTCGCCGTGCGGGCGGACGCCGAGCGTGCCGTTGCCGAGCGTCGGTTCGCCGATGTTCGTGCGTTGGCGAACACATTCCTGTTCGATGTGTACAGCCAGGCCGATACGCTGCCGGGATCACTGGCGTTGCGTCAGAATCTGGTGAGCACGGGGTTGACCTATCTGGACTCGCTCGCGCGGGACGCGGGGAACAATCCCGAGCTGCTGAGCGAGCTGGCCGCGGCCTACTTCCGGATCGGGGATCTTCAGGGCAATCCGCGCCAGTCCAACCTCGGCGAGCCGGTGAGGGCGATCCGCAGCTACGAGCACAGCATCGAGATCCGCGAGCGAATCGAGCGGATATCGCCGTCGGGCGAGAACAGGCTGAACATGCTGCGTGCTCGCCTTGCCATAGGGGAGGCCGTGACATCGTCCGGTCGCACCGAGGATGCGCTGGGCCATTTCATGGACGCGCGTGACGGGCTGGTCGTCGAGGCCCTCCGTGCGCCCCGCGACCCGATGCTCATCGCGACGGTGGACCTGGCGGAGTCGCGCATCGGCGGCGTGCTGCGGGACATGGGGCGGCTTGAGGAATCGCTGGCGCATTATCTCAACTCTCTCGAGGCCGCACGGACGGGGGAGGGGCTGGGGTCCGTCACGCAACGGGCTCTGTCGGTGGCGTACAGCGAGGTCGGGCTGACGCTGGTGCGGCTGGATCGGGCGCCGGAGGCCGTGCCGTACTACGAGCGGTCCATGCAGATCCGCAGAGCGGAACTCGAACGGAATCCCCAGAGCACACGGGCTCAGCGGGACATGGCGTTGATTCATCACCGCATGTCCGATGTGGCCCGGGACAGCGGTGAAGTGGAGAAAGGCCTGGAGCACGGCCGGGCCGCGTTGGCGTTGCTGGACGCTCTGCACCGGGCCGATCCGGGCGACGCGCGGTTGCGGATCGACCTCTCGATCGGATGTGAAAAGCTTTCGGTCTTGCTCGTGACCGCCGGGCTTTACGAGGAAGCGCTGGTGGAGCGCCGACGCGCGGTCGGGCTTCATGCGCTGCTGGTGCAGGATTATCCTGACAACATATTATACAAAAAAACGATGCTGCTCGGGAAGGAAGGGATGGCCGAGAACCTGCGTTTGCTTGGACGCCATGCCGAGGCGCGGGACGCATACACGGAAACGATCGCCATGGCCGAACGGCTCTGCGGGGTGGATGGGCGGGATACACGGGTGTGGACTTCGCTGGCGGTGTTGCATCGGGGGATGGGCCTGCTGGCGTTCGAGCAGGCGGGCGGGAGGGATGGGGATCTGCTCAGGGAGGGCGCGATGTGGATCGATGTCTGCATTCTCACCCTTGAGCACATGGAGCGTGAGGGGATGCTTCCGGTGCGGTCCGATCTGAACAAAGAGAACATGCTCGCCCTGAAGACCGAGTTCATGCCCGGGGCACGCTAAGCCCGGTCCGCCCCTTGCCGTGCCCGTCCGCCTGCCCTTGGCGCCCCGGTCTGTTCGTGCCGGTGCTTCAGGGGCAACCCGCGTTGTAGAGGTTGATGTACGCGGCGAGGTCGAAGAAGTTGAGCGTGCCGAAGGGGGCGGCCAGGTCGGCGCGGGGGTCGTCGGCGTTGTAGAGGGCGATGTAGGCGGCGACATCGAAGAAGTTGAGCAGGCCGTCGGCGTTGATGTCGGCGGGGCAGGGGGGCGGGGTCGGGGTTCGGCTGTAAATAATGGAAAGACCTCCGGAGGAGGAAACGAGCATGTCGGGCAGGCCATCGCCCGTGAGATCCTCGAAGTGGATGGCCTGCACACCGTCCGGCGAGAGGAAGCGTGCCCGGTCGGGCAGAGGCTGGCCATCCTCGAAGCGGACCACTTCGGTGTTGCCGCGGAATGCGAGGACGAGTTCGTTGAGGCCGTCGGCGTTGAAGTCCGTGATGTACATGGCCCGCGGGGCGGGGTCGGAGGCGATGGGCTGGGCGGCGTAGGCGCGTGGGCCTTCGGACAGATAGACGACGGCCTGGTATGTGCCCGTGATGGCGATGTCGAGCACGCCGTCGTTGTTGAGGTCTCCGGTGGCCTGGGCGGGGGAGATCTGGCCGCCGGCGTTGGGCGGGGCGGGCATGGAGACGGCTTGCTCGAACTGGCCGCCGCCGAGTCCGTAGGCGATGTAAACCGCGGAATCATGGGTCATGCGGTTGGCGCCGACCAGATCGATATGTCCGTCGCTGTCCAGGTCCGCGGCCATGAGCGCGCCGTACGCGCCGTCGAGAAAGCCGGGGTGGGGGATGAACTGGAACTGGATGGGCGGGGCGATCTCTCCGTCCGCGGCGCCGAGGAAGAGGAACACAAGGCCGTAGGCGTCCATGACGGCGACATCGTCGATGCCGTCGTTGTTGAAGTCGGCGACGACCGGGGTGCTCATGTTGTACACGGCCGTGAAAGGGATTGCGACGGGGTCGGCGTAGGTTCCATCCACGGCGGATCGGTGGTAGAACAGGGCGTGCGGGACGGGCGATGTGAGTTGAGCGGACGGAACGCGGCGGATCTCGATCAGGTCCGGGCGGCCGTCGTGGTCGAGATCGGCGACGGTCCAGCGGGTGTTGGTGGGGGCGGCGGGCGGACCCTGGAAGTCGGCGGTCTGGATGATGGGGCCGGGCTGGCCCGGGAGGATGGCGGCCTGCTGGTTCGGGGGGGTCTGCGAGCCGGTGACGAAGCGGGGCAGGAAGAAGGCGGGCGGCTCGTTCGGCGCGTTTGTGCGCAGGAATCGGTAGAGGTCGCCGGGCTTGGAGCCGACGGTTCCATGCTCGCGGAAGCCGTGCTCGGGGTGCTGGAGAAAAGTGATGAGGCCGGGGGGGGTGGTGGAGGCGTGGACGGTGTCTTGCAGCCCATCACCGTTGACATCGAGCACGGCGACATGGCGCAGCCCGTAGAAGCGGCCGATGGCGGGCGTGGGCGTGTAGCCCATGGACGAATCGGCATCGCTGAGAGTGGCGCCGAGGAGGATTCCCTCGGCATAGCCCATGATCAGATCGGGAACGCCGTCGGCGTTGATGTCCGCGAAACTGGCGTCGGTGGGGTCGGTTCCGCCGGAGGCGGAGTCGGATGTGACGGTCGTGAAGGTGTTGTTGTTCGGGTTGTAGGTCATGGTCTGCACGCGGGAGCCGGTCTGCGCCGCGAGGATGGGCCGGCGTCCGTCGGGCAGGGGGTTTCCGGCGGTCATCCGGAAGATGGCGCCGCTGGTGGAGCGGTCGAGGGTGGCCTGATAGCTGTCGCCGTTGCGTTCGAGAAGGCGGATGTTCGTGCCGTTGACGACCGCGATCTGGTTCTGGCCCGCGGCCTTGAAATCGGCGACAAGGAGTTGGCTGCCGTAGATGTTCGGGGCGATGACGGCGGGGAACCCGAGTTCACCGCCGCCGAGGTTGGGGTAGCGGACGATGCCCCCTTGAGCGCCCAGGAGCAGGTCGGGCGCCCCGGTTCCGTCGAGGTCGCCGAAGGCGAAGGCGGTGTTGTTGATGCTGGGGGTTGGGTAGGGCGACTTGGCGGCGGGCAGGAATGTGCCGTCGCCCTGATTGACCAGGATGTGGATCAGACGCTCGGTCGCGGAGAGGATGGCGATGTCGGGGTGGCCGTCGCCGGTGATATCGGCCGCGGCGAGTCTGGTGAAGCGGTTGCCGGGGAGGGTGAGGGCGGCGTGTTCAACGAGTTCGCCGGCGGCGTCGGGGCGGCGGGCGGCGAGGCTGAGGGGGAGTTCGTGGAGGAGGACGAGGGTTCCCCCGTCCGCGGCGATCATGGCGACCGGGGCGGCTTCCAGCGGCGTGAACGAGGTGGAGGTGCGGATGTCGGAGGCGTGCGCGGCGGCGCACGCCAGGGCGGTCAGGATCGCGGCGGGGATGGCGGGAAGAGGGTGGTGCGTGCGGCTCATGGGCATCCCTTGCTGAAAAGGCTGAAGAACCTGGCGATGTCGAAGAAATCGAGATTCCCGTCGTCGGTGAGGTCGGCGGCGGGATCACCGGCGTTGAAGGCGCGGAGGTACGCGGCGACATCGAAGAAATCGAGCACGCCGTCCGGCACGGCATCGGGGATGCAGGCGGGCGTGGAGCGGTTGCGGACGACGGTGATGCCGTCGGGGCCGGTGGTGATGAGGTGTGGAAGCCCGCTTGCGTCGATGTCGTGGAAGCTCCGGCTGTAGGCGCCGACGGGGTTGTAATAGTGCCGGCGTACGGAGAGGGGGGCCGCCGGCGCGTACGCCAGGATGATCGAGTGGCCGCCGCAGTCAACGATCAGTTCGGGGCGGCGGTCCGCGTCGAGATCGACGGCGGTGACATTGGCGACGGCGGCGGTCTGGATGATCTGGGCGGGCAGGACGGTCTGGTGTGGATCGCCGGGGTGGAGGGCGATGGCGTCAAGCCCCGCGACGACGACATCGGGAATGCCGTCGCGGGTGAAGTCTCCGATGGCGATGCGGTTGGGGGTGGCCCCATGGATGCGGGCGATGGTCGGGACGGTGACGGGGGGATGGAAGGTGCCGTCGCCGCGGCCGAGGGCGACATGGAGCCGGGGTCCGTCGGCGGTGCGATCGGTGAAGACCAGATCCGGCAGGGCGTCGGCGTTGAGGTCGGCAACGGCCAGCGTGCCCATGTTCTCGAACCCTGAAAGCCCGAGGTCGTAGGCGGGGCTGATGAAGCCCGTGGTGCGTCCGTGCGCGATCTTCGCCCGGCCGTCGGCGGTGAACCAGACGAAATCCGCGGCGCCGTCGGCGTCGAAGTCGGCGGAGACGATGCCGGTGGCGGCATCGCCGAGGGTGCGTTCGAGCATGAGGCCGTAGGAGCCGTCGGGCGCGGCGAGCTGCCAGCGGATGGTGGTGGATGACCGGCGGACGAGATCGGGGAGGCCGTCGGCGTTGATGTCGGCCAGCATCCAGTCGGCAGCGGACTCGCCGGTGGCGCCCTGGATCGGGGTTTCCGTGATCTGGAATCCGGGGAACTGGGGCTGGATCACGATCTTGAACAGGTTGCCCGATTCGCTGTGCGCGCCAAGGAACGCGGCGGGGGCGTTCGCGCCGGGGATGGGAACAAGAGATCGGTATGCGCGTGCGGCGGGGAGCACCTGGCCGCTGGACCGGAAGGTGCCGTCGATGCCTTGCACGACGGCGAGGATGCCGGGCGGCTGCGTGCCCACGAGGAGGAGATCGTCGCGGTTGTCGGCGTTCAAGTCCGCGATGTGGGCGTGGCGGAGGTTTCCGAGGCGTGCGATGGGCGGTTCGATCTCGCGGAACAGCGGCGAGCCGGGGGAGGCGCGGTAGAGGGGGCTGAGCGGCTCGGCGTTCTCGAAACCGTGGAGGGCATCGAGCCGGCCGTTCCCGGAGATGTCGCCGAAGGCCGCGGAGGAGGCGGTGAGCGGACGGGGGACGCCTGGCTGGTGGTTGAGCAGGATGTAGTTCTGCCCGTTGAGCGTGCGGAGCACACTGATCGCGGTGTTCTGGCGGTAAGCGATGAGGAGGCTTTGGGCGCCTATCCCCAGCGTGTCGTCGGCGGCCATCGCGATGGGCGTGCCGGTGAGGCTTGTCTGGTTTGCCAGCGCGATGCCGTCCGGCCCGTGGCGGTACATGAGAACGGCGTTGGCCGTGAGGAAGGCCAGCTCGGGGTTGCCGTTGGCGTGGATGTCGATGGAGCGGATGTCGATGGGCACGCCGCCGGCGGTTGGGAAGATGGCGGGGGGGCCGAAGGCCAAGGCTCCGAGGTTGTGGTGGACCGCGGCGATGTCGCCGCGGGAAACGATGATGTCGATGGCCCCGTCGCTGTCGGCGTCGGTCAGGGCGATCATGCGGGGCTGCTGGATGGTGGGAAGAGCGATCTGGGTTTCGTACGCGCCTTGGGGATCTGCGGGAAGGATGAAGATGGTGTCCGGTGCGAACCGGTTGGGTATGACGATGTCGTCGCGGCCGTCCGCGTTGAGGTCGGCCACGCGCACGCCGGCGAGCGGGTCGCCGGGAAGCGGGTGCTGGGGGCCAGGTTCAAAGCGGTTGTCTTGGCGCCCGAAGTAGACGGTGACGGTGTGGGGGCTGGCGGTGAAGAGAAAGAGGTCGGTCCTGCCGTCGCCGTCGGCATCGCCGGTCAGGGTGGCGCCGGGCGTGAAGGGCAAGGGCAGGAAGTCGGTGGCCATGCGCACATCGGCACCGGCCGCGAGGGCGGCGGTCAGGAGGAGCAGTCCGGTCGCGGCCTGTTGCATGCGTGGAGTTCCTGTATGCCGGAGGCGGTGGGGAAGCGAATGGTTGAGCATACTTCGGACTTGGCCGATTGTGTCCGAGTTTTGTGAAGTTTCGTGCCTGGATCGGTGTTCGTTCGGGTGACGCGCGTTGTCGATGGTGATGCGGGTGGGGTTTGGAAGAAGTTGAGTCGGTCGCTGGCGGTGTGTTCCGAGGGAGCGTGGAAGGGTTGTGGGACGGAACGGGCCGCGGGATGTCTCCCGCGGCCCGGTCGGACGAATCGGATTATCGGGCGGATTTTACGGGCAGCCGGCGTTGTAGAGGGCGATGTATGCCGCCAGGTCGAAGAAGTTGAGCGTGCCGAACGGCGCGGCGAGGTCGGCGAAGGGGTCGTTGGCGTTGTAGAGGGCGATGTAGGCGGCCAGGTCGAAGAAGTTGAGGGTGCCGAAGGGCGCGGCGAGGTCGGCCGGGCATGAGTCGTCGCAGTTGAACAGGAACTCGGCCGAGTAGATCCGTCCGACGAAGCTCGCCGAGTTGAGCGGGACGCCGCCCGGGCCGTAGACCTGGCCGAGGTGCATGGTCGGGGGGATGGCGTAGTCCCACGGGTCGGTGAAGATGTTGTAGCCGGTGTACTCGATCACGCCGGCGTTGATGCCGGTCTGAGTGAACTCGCCGGGGCCGGACGGCTCGAACGAGCGGGTGGTGAAGCCGACGGCGTACTCGGTCCCGGGTGCGAGCTGGCCGGTGCCGGCGATGGGGGCGAAGGGGTGCTGCTGCACGCCGGAGGCCGCGCTCAAGCGGGATGTGCCGACACCGACGAGCACGAAGGCGTCGTCCTGGATCTCGAAGAGCAGGGGGGTGACCCGGCCGTTGAGCGAGTTGGCGTCGTAGAAGCGCCACGCATCGAGCACGCCCGGTCCCTGGACGGGTGCGTTGCCGCGGTAGATGAGCACCACGCCCGAGCTTGAGTCTGTGATGGGGCGTGGTTCGAGCGGGCTGCCCACCGGATCGCAGGCGAGGGCGGGGGCGCAGGCGAGGGCCAGGGCGGCGGCGTGGGGGCGGCGTGCCGTCGTTGCATCCGGAGCGGAGACGGCGCGGCGCGGTCACGAAAAAACCGCGGGGATGGCCCGCGGCTTGGGGGTGGTGCAGGAGGGGTTGGTCACGGGCAGCCGGCGTTGTACATGCCCAGGTAGAGGGAGATGTCGAAGAAGTTGAAGAGCCCGTCGCCGTTCATGTCGGCCGCGGGGTGCTGGGCGTTGTAGAGGGTGAGGTAGTCGGAGATGTCGAAGAAGTTGAGCAGGCCGTCGTTGTTGAGGTCGGCGGGGCAAGGGTCGGTGCAGAGGATGTCGTGGACGCGGAAGGCGTCGATTCCGGACTCGACGACGGAGACGGGGGTGACATCGATCACGCTGAAGCGGACGCGGAACTGGCCGGTGGGCGCGACATAATCGGCCACGCGGAACTCGACGGGCACCCAGCCCGTGCTGGTGGGGACGGTCTCGACGGTGGTCCAGGTCGCGCCGTTGTCGGGAGAGAACTGGACGGTGAGGTTGTCGCCGGTGCCGTTGGAGTAGTGCCAGCGGGCGTAGGAGACGGTGGGGTTGGCCATGCCGGCCAGGTCGATGGCGGGTGAGGTGAGGACGGTGGGGCCGCCGTCCACATCCTCGTTGGCGGTGTTGCCGGTGACGAAGGCGCGGCCGGAGCCGTCGTAGTCGGCGGGGGGGTCGTTGCGACCGAAGTTGCCGGGCACGGCGCGGACCCACGCGCCGGTCTGGAGGCCGGTGTTCTGGACGGCCCAGCCCTGGTCGGTCTCGAAGTTGTCGGAGATGGCGGTGTGCAGCCCGGCGGCGGCCAGGGCGGACCAGGCCGCGCTCTGGCCGGCGGAGGGCAGGGACCAGGTGGAGCCGGCGGTGTCCTGGGCGGTGAAGTAGTAGCGGACGGTGCTGGCGCACTCGGCGGGGGGGAAGGCGCCGGTGTAGATGTCCGGGGCGGTTTGGGTCATGGGGAAAGGCTCGAAGCCCGCGCCGCGATCGACCCAGAGGGTGACGACGCCGGAGGGATGGCGTCCGTTGTCGGGCTGCACGAGGATGGAGATGGAGTCGCCGCCGGCGGGGTGGACCGAGGCGGGCGCGGCCCAGAGCAGGCCGAGGTCCAGGCCAAGGGGCATGGTGATGCCGAGCGGGTTGGCCAGGGCGGCCTGGAACTGGGGCCGGTTGAGGCTGGTGCCCTGGTTGGAGCCGCCGCTGGAGGTGCATCCGGCGTGGGTGTGGACGCCGATGGCGAGACCGGCCGAGTCGTCGTAGACGGCCGAGCCGGAGTTGCCGCCGGTGGTGTCGGGGGTGTAGCGGAGCGAGGTGCCCGGGGCGGAAACGAAGGTGCCCACATGGGTCTTCTGGACGAGGTACCAGGTGGGGGGGACGGGGGCGGTGGTGCTGCCGTAGCCGGTGACGCGGATGGGGCGTCCGTCGGGGGCGGGGACAGTGCCGGCGAGGATGTAGGAATCGCCCTGGGCGTCGCGGGGGGCCAGGCCGGTGTTGGAGTTGGCGAACGCGCCGTAGAAGGCCCAGTCGGCGCCGACGCCGCCCGCCTCGCGCTGGGCGGAGGAGCCGTCGATGGGGTACTGGTCCTGGGGCGGGGGGTTCTGGGGGGTGCCGCCGGCGGAGGAGAGCGGGACATTGAACTGCATGACATCGCCGGCGCGGGGGTTGCAGTGCCCGGCGGAGATGAAGGAGTGCGGCTGGTTGCCGAAGAGCCAGCCGGTGCAGCCGATGGGCATCATGCGGGCGGCGCGGGGGTCGGAGGAGAGGACGCGGTCGTCGGTGGGGCCGCAGATGGAGCGGGGGAAGGCGGTCGGCTCGGAGGCGGTGGCGGCGGTGATTTGCACGGAGTTGGCGCCGGGGTTGCCGGGTCCGGCCATGATCTCGACGCGGAGGCGTCCGCCGTTGAAGTAGGCGGAGGTGTAGGACCACTCGGCGAGGGACTGCGTGTCGAGGTACTGCTCGTGGCCGTCGTAGAGGGAGGTGATGCGGAGATAGGAGTCCCGGGCGCTGTCGGTGGCCGGGGCGAGCGTGACCTCGCCGAACTGGAGACGGACCCAGGCGGCGTCCTCCACCTCGATCTCGGTGGACCAGACGGGGACCTGCCGGGGGCGGGCGGCATCGGCGGCGCGGGGGGCGGGGGCGGTGACTTTGCCGGAGTCCACGCCCAGGGCGACGCCGCGCCGGGCGACGGGGGCGACCTCGGGGTGCTGCTCGCGCTCCCAGAGTTCGGGCTGCTCCGGGGGGTAGACGATGGGGTCGGGGGTGGGGGGGGTCGCGGCGGCGGCGCCGGCGGACGCGATCAGGAACAGGGCGAGCGTGGGGCGGAGGGCGGGACGGGAGGGGTGGGCGTGCATGGGTGTGCTCCTCTTTATCGTGGGCCGGGATCGGCGCGGCGTGCGGTGCGCGCCGGGGCGGGGGTGGGGGGGTGGGGGGGATTTGGGTGCCGGAAAGAACTCGATCCAGAACGGATCTTCTGGTAAGGTACCGGTTGGCCCGGCCGGGCACAAGCCCGGCGGGCCGGATTGCCGGTGCATCCGGGATTTTTTGAGTCGGTATATCCGGCATCCCCTTGTTTCGGTGTGGGGACGGTTCACATGGACGGAGGCGGCCTGATGAGACGGAGCGTGCGGATTCTGGCGGCGGCGGGCGTGGCGGTGGGCCTGTCGCCGGCTTCGGGGCAGGACAACTTCCAGGCGTTCGAGAAGGTGGCGGAGGGGTACCAGCGGGTGAGCGTGGCGTCCGGGGAGGGGGCCTTCTACACGCTGTTCACGCGGGAGAAGGACGCCCAGGTGCTGGCCGAACTGCCCAAGGACTACGAGGGCAAGCGGTTCTACCTGGTGGCGACGGTGGCGGCCGGGCACCCGCAGGCGGGCGTGTACTCGATCTGGCACGACGCGGTGGGCGTGCCGACCAAGACGGTCTACTGGTCGCGTCGGGGGGACCAGCTGATGCTGGTGGAGCCGAACCTGGCGGTGCGGTCCAGCGGCGATGACCTGTCGCGTGAGGGTGTGGCCCGGGTGAACACGGATTCGGTCGTGCTGTCGGTGCCCATCCTGGCGATCGGGCCGGGCGGGGGGCCGGTGATCGACCTGGACCGGGCGTTGCTCGGCAGCTCGGACCGGTTCATCGGCGGGTTTTTGCGCGGGGCGAACACGGGGCTGGCGAAGATCACGAAGGCCAAGGTGTTCCCGAGGAACATCGAGCTGGGATTCGAGCTGCCGCGGGCGGGGGGCCAGTTCGCGCAGGTGCGGTTCTCGCTGGGGATGCCGGAGAAGGCGGCCGGCTTCAAGCCGCGGGAGGCGGACCGGCGGGTGGGGATCTACTTCGAGTCGTTCGAGGACCGGGCGGTGAACGACGGGACTTCGCAGGTCAAGCGGTACGCCAACCGCTGGCACCTGGAGAAGGCGGACCCGAGCCTGCGGATGAGCCCGCCCAAGCAGCCGATCGTGTTCCACATCGAGCACACCACGCCGCTGCGGTACCGGCGCTGGGTGCGCGAGGGCGTGCTGGCGTGGAACAAGGCGTTCGAGCGGGTGGGGATCATCGGGGCGATCGAGGTGCGCCAGCAGGACGCATCGACGGGCGCGTACATGGACATCGACCCGGAGGACATCCGCTACTCGTTCGTGCGGTGGACCAACGCGGGGATGGGGTTCGCCATCGGGCCGGTCAACGCGCACCCGGACACGGGCCAGATCTACGAGGCGGACATCGTGATGGACGAGGGGTTCATCGGGTCGTACGCCAACCAGTACCTCCAGACCGAACTCGCGGCCACGGCGATGAGCGTGCTCTCCCCGGAGCTGTCCGGCTGGCTGGCCGAGCACCCGGAGTGGGACCCGCGCGTCCGCCTGGCCGAGCCGGGCGACCGTGACCGCGTGGCGGCGTTGACGCGGGCGATCGCGGAGCGCCCGGAGGACGCGGCACGCTTCCTGGCCGATGCGCCGCCGACGATGTCGCCGATGGTGTGGGAGGCGCACCGCCCGACGATGGGGGGGAAGAGCGGGGCCATGTGCATGATGCAGCCGGGTTTGTCGTCGAGCGTGGGGGCGGCGCGTCTGGCGATGGACATGGGGATCGGCGCGCTGGGCGCGCCGGAGGCCAGGGGCGACGCCGACGCCTCGCTGCTGGACGGGCTGCCGGAGTGGTTCGTCGGCCCGATGCTGCGCGATGTGGTGATGCACGAGGTCGGGCACACGATGGGGCTGACGCACAACTGGAAGGGTTCCGCCCTGCACTCGATCGGGGAGATGAACACGGAGGGCTTTGACCAGTCCATCCAGTCCACGGTGATGGACTACGCGCTGGCGAACATCATCGTGGAGGGCGGGCCGCGGGGGCTGGTGCAGGGCGCGTACCAGCCCAACGACATCGGGCCGTACGACATGTGGGCGATCGAGTGGAACTACACCTTCGAAGACCCGAAGGCGGTGGCGGCGCGGGCGGCCGAGCCGGCCCACGCCTACATGGCCGAGGACGGGCAGTTCTCGCCGGACCCCCTGGCCAAGACCTGGGACCTGGGACGCGACTCGATCGACTTCGCGGAGGAGCGGGTCCGGTTCGTGGAGAAGGCGCGTGCCCAGCTGCTGAGCAAGGCGGTCAAGGACGGGGAGAGCTGGCAGCGGGCGCGGCAGGCGCACCAGCAGCTGCTGGGAATGCAGTCCGGCGCGGTGAGCATGGCGATGCACTGGGTGGGCGGGGCGCACATCCAGCGCTCGATGAAGGGCGACCCGGACGCGCCGGCGCCGGTGCGTCCGGTGGACGCGGCCCAGCAGCGCCGGGCCTTGAAGTTCATCGTGGACCATGCGTTCGACTCGAAGGCGTTCGGGCTGGACCCGGAGGTGCTGGCGCACCTCCAGAGCGACAACTGGTACGACGACGGTTACGGGACCGCCCACGCCTGGCCGGTGGCGCAGAGCGTGCTGGCGGTGCAGGCCTCGGCCCTGACGGGGCTGGTCAACCCGCAGCGCCTGGGCTGGGTGCTGGACAACGAGCTGCGCACGCCCGCGGGGGAGGACGCGCTGACCGTGCCGGAGATCTTCGATGCGCTGCGGGAGCGGATCTGGGCGCTGCCGGACCCGGAGGGTGAGTACACCAACCGCTCGCCGCTGATCGGGACGCTGGAGCGGAACCTGCAGATGGAGCACCTGACGCGCCTGGTCAACCTGGCGACGGGGATGCGCTGGCCGGGCGCCTCGGCGCGGACGGTGCAGGCGCTGGCGCGTCAGGAGCTGGCGACGCTCCAGGCCAAGGTGCTGCTGTACTCCAAGGCGCAGGGCATCGACGCCTACTCGGCGGCCCACCTGCGCGACGCGAACGAGCGGATCACGCGCGCGCTGGAGGCGGCGTACCTGCGCAACGAGTGATCCCACGGCTCTTTGGGGACCGCGCACGCCCCGGATCTTCGATCCGGGGCGTGCGTCTTTTCACGGGCGGTGGGTGAACGGCGGCGGGCCGGTTCGTCCTTGAACCGGCCCGGGCCGAACTGCGTGCGGCGCGCTCGCCGACCGGATCTGCGGTCAGGCGGCCTGCGCGGGCTGGACGGGGAAGGGCGCGAAGCCCCAGGGGAAGGCGTAGCCCTGCGGCTGGTCGGTCTTCTTGCCGTTGTTCTTGCCGTCGGTCGTGTTGTTCCAGGCAAAGCCGAACGGCACGCCGGGGAAGGGGAAGCCCCCGAAGGCGAAGGGGTTGAAGCCGGTGAAGGGAAGGCCGCCGAAGGCGGAGGGGTTGAAGCCGGGGAAGGCGTTGTTCATGCCGGGGGTGGTGTTCCAGCCGGTGAAGGGGGTGCCGCCGAAGGCGAAGGGATTGAAACCGGGGAAGGTGTTGTTGATGCCGGGGGTGGTGTTCCAGCCGGTGAAGGGGGCGCCGCCGAAGGCGAAGGGATTGAAACCGGGGAAGGTGTTGTTGATGCCGGGGGTGGTGTTCCAGCCGGTGAAGGGGGTGCCGCCGCCGTTGAAGCCGGTCATGCCGGGGAAGCCGCCGAAGGGGATCTGAGTGTTATACCCGTTGCAGCCGGCGAAACCGGTGCCGGGGAAGCCGTTGAAACCATTGAAGCCGAAGGGCACATTCCAGGGGGTGGTGTTCCAGGTGTTCATGCGAGCGATTCCTTGTGTGATGGATGCCTGTGCGGGCGTGTCACTGTCCCGCGTCGGGAGCATCGGCAGGAATGACCCACGACTTCGGGGGAAATGGGGGGGAGAGAGAGAAACGCCCGGACGGAAGGCGGAAGGCGGGGGGTGAGGGAATGGCGGGATGACAACCACGGCGGCGGGCCAGGCCCGCCGCCGTGATCGTGCCCAACCTTGGACCGCGAGCCCATCAGCGGCGTCGGCGGGAGCAGGTGAGCAGCCCGGCCGGGGCGAGCATGAGCAGCGCGCCGGGCGTGGGCACGATGCGGACACTCCAGTTGTCGATGCCGGCCAGACGGGAGAAGTCGCCGACGGCGTTGCCGCTGGATGCGCCGCGCCAGAAGCCCAGTTGCATCACGCCGCCCGCGGCGCTGAAGTCGGGGTTGGAGGTCGAGTCCAGGAACCCGTTGGGCATGATCTCCCAGAGGTCGCCGGCGACCAGGCCCGGGGCGGCGTTCTGGGCCCAGAGGCTGAAGGCGGGGTGGGGCATGACGAGAATGGGATTGCGCTGGATGTAGATGGTGCCGTTCTGGATGACCAGAAGTCCCGATCCCTGGCCGTCGCCGGAGTTGTCGAGCAGGTTGATCGAGTCCTCGCTGTAATCAATAAAAGTGATGGCGCCCTGGGTGCCGGGGTTGTAGAAGGCGTTGGCGTTGACATTGAGGCTGAAGACCGCCCCGCCGGGCGCGCTGGCGACAAGCCCCAAGTTGACCTGGCGGTACTCGTCGAGGTTGCCTCCCACGAGCATTTGGAAGGCCGAACTGGTGCTGCCGACCCCAATGGAGTTGGTGAAGGTGATCTCGTTCCAGTCCCAGGGGTTGAACACGCCGTCGAAGTAGCTGGCGCTGGCGGCGGCCATCCCGGCCGAGGCGGCGAGGACGAGGGCGGCGGAAACGGCCTGCCTGATGGTGTTCTGACGCTGCATGTGGGCTTTCCTTCATTCTGGTAAACTTCGGGCGCCCCTGTCACGCCCGGCCCGACGCGGGTCCGGCGGATGGGGGTCGTGGAGACTGCGGGCGGCGCGAGCCGATCTTGCACCGCCGTCCGAGTTTTTTTGGGAGCCGGTCATGCCCGACCCGGATCTGGTGACCACCACCCTGCTGCTCAGCAGGCTCCATGACACCCGGGACGACGAGGCGTGGCGCCAGTTCGACGCCCGTTTCCGGGGCGTGATCCTGGCCGCCGCGCTGCGTCTGGGCCTTTCGAGGAGCGACGCCGAGGAGGCCGCCCAGGAGACCATGTTCCAGGCCCTGCGCGACTACCAGGCGGGCAAGTACGACCGCGCCCGAGGCAGGCTCTCTTCGTGGATCGTCTCCATCGCGCACCACCGCATCGCCGACCTGCAACGGGTCCGCCGGCCCGGTGGCGGTGTCCACGACCGAGAAGCGGGGCATGGCATCGCCCGAGAACCCGATGTCGCCGAGGCGTTCGAGCGTGCCCTGGAACGCCACATCTTCGAGCAGGCGTGGGAAACCGTCCGGACGCAGGGTCGGCTCGCCCCGGCCACGCTGGCGGCCTTCGAGCTGACGGCATTGCGGGGCGTTCCCGCCTCGGAGGCGGCCGCCGAGTGCGGCATGAGCGTGGACCAGGTCTATGTCGCCAAGAACCGGGTCGCCAAACGATTGCAGGAGGCCGTGGAAATTGTGGGGCGCGCCGTGCGGGACGGGCTGTAGACTCAAGGCTGCGCCCGGAACCGATCGGCATTCATGGACACCCGCCCGGACACCATCCGGCCCGACTCTTGTTGCCCGCCCTTGGAAAGCCTCGAGGCGTTCGCTTCGGGCACGGGCGTCGCGGACGCGGTGGGTGTCCACATCGCGCGGTGCCGGGCGTGCGCCGATGTCGTCGAGGCGGCCCGGTTCACGCGGCAGTTCGCCGCGGTGATGGCCGACATGTCCGAGAATACCGGGCGAGCCGCGTCCGATCCCGGGCGCGTCCCGCCCCGGGCCGTGGGCTACCAGTTCATCGGCGAGATCGCGCGGGGCGGGCAGGGGGTGGTTTATCGGGCCGAGCAGTTGACGACCGGTCGGGCGGTGGCGGTCAAGGTGCTGCACCATCACCCCGCGACGGGCGGTGGGTCGATGATGGCGCGGGCCAGGTTTCTGCGCGAGATCCAGATCGCCGCCTCGCTGAGTCACCCCGGCATCGTGCGTCTGCTCGATTCGCTGACCCTGGCCGACGGGCGCGACGCGCTCATCATGGAGCTGATCGACGGCGTTGCGCTGGATGAGTGGACCGAGAACCCTCCCGGCCTGACCGAAGGAGAACGGCTGTCGCTGCTCGCCGAGATCGCCGACGCCCTCGCCCACGCGCATCAGCGCGGGGTCATCCACCGGGATCTCAAGCCGTCGAACATCCTCGTGGACCCGGCGGGCCGGCCGCGGGTACTCGACTTCGGCGTGGCCCGGCGCCACGAGACCGGGGACGGGTCCGACCGGCTCACGCTCACGGGCGAGTTCACCGGAACGCTCGCCTACGCCGCGCCCGAGCAGGTGCTGCGGGGCGCGACCACGCCCGATGTGCGCTCGGACATCTACGCGCTGGGCGTCATCGGCTTCCGCGTCCTGACGGGGCGACTGCCGTACGAGGTGGACGGCTCCCTGGATTCGGCGATCCGCAACATCCTCACCGCATCGCCGCCGACGCGCACGAACGCCGGCATCTCGACCGACTCCTGGACGGTGCTGTCCAAGGCGATGGCCAAGGAGCCGGGCCGGCGGTACGCCTCGGCGTCGGATCTGGCGGCCGACCTGCGCCGGGCGGCTTCGGGGCAGGCCATCGCGGCGCGGGGCGACAGCGGGTGGTATGTGCTGCGCAAGGCGGCGCGGCGGCACCGCGTGGCATTGGGGCTTGCTGCGTCGGTGCTGGTCGGGCTGGTGGGGGTGCTGATCGCGCTGGCTATGGGCAACGAGCGTCTGGGCGAGGCGCTGCGCCAGAGCCGGCTCCAGCAGGTCCGCGCGCATGTCGCCGGCGACGCACGCGAGCGCGCCGGGGCCATCCTCTGGCCGGAGATCGGGCGTTCCATTCCCGCGGGGGCGGACCCGGCCGCGTCGCTGTGGCACGCGCCGCTCGCCCGGCGCGAGCTGCTCTGGGCCTTTGTCGAGATGCAGTCGCGGGCGACCTGCGTCGCGGAAACCGGGGGCGACGCGGGTTCCGCCGTGGTGCTTGATTCCCTCACCGACGGCCGTTTCGGCATCATCACCGCCGACAAACGCATCGCCTGGCTCGGCCTGGAGGGCGATGTTCCCGTGCTGTCCGAAGGGCCGCGGCTCTCGGCGTCCATGCACCGGGGCTGGTTCTCCCCGTCGGGCGAGCGCGTGGTCACGATCGAGCCGGGCTGGTTGCGGTGCATCGACACGCGCTCGGGCGCGACGCTCGGCGAGATGGCCATCCCGGACGGACTTGACCGCACCGCGCGCGTCAGCATCGCCGAATGGGGCGTCGCCATCGCCTCGACGGACGGTCGGCTGGTCGTGGCGTCGCTGCCGGACATGACGGTTCTGCACGAAACCGACGGCCTGAGTCCGGGGCAGGTCCCGTGGCTCGATCCGGCCGCGCGCGTCGTGACCTACCTCGGTTCCGACGCCATGCTCGTGACGGCCGACATCGACGCCGGCACGAGCGTGTTCCCGCTCGCTGCCCCCATCGCCGAGGGAGACCCGCCTCCGACCGAGTCCCAGGTGCTGGTCACGCCCGACCGGCGGGCGGTCGTGGTCGCCCACTCCGGCGGGGTGCTGGTCGCCGGCATCAACGATGGCGCGGCCTCGCCCCGCGTGCTGCTGCGCCCGGGTTACCGCGTCAGCGCGTCGCTCAGCCCCGACGGGTCCGTGCTCGCGGCCCAGGCCTTCGGCGATTCCACCCTGCGCCTCTGGAAGACCGGCACCCGTGAGGAACTCCCCGGCCTGCCCGGGCACCACGACACCGTGGTGTTCCACGCCTTTTCCACGGATGGAACCCGCATCGTCACGACCGATCGGGCCGGCGTGCTGCGCGTCTGGACCGCGCCGGGCCACGGATGGCGGCGCGCGCTGGGCCAACCGACCTCCCGCACCCACCAGTTCGCCCTCGCGGGCGGCGCGCTGCTCGCCTCGGACGCACGCGGGCGCCTCGTCGGGCTTCCCGCCGACGGCGCGGGGGTTTCCGCGACCGCGCCGCCCCATCCGCCCGCGATCGCCGCGGTCATGGTGTCCGGGGCCGGATCCGCCGGCCTCGCCGCGGCGGCCAACCTCGATGACCGGATCACGCTGTTCGACTGGCCGCCTTCAGGGCAGGCTCCGCGCACGCTGCGGCTCGGCGCGGGCGACGCCGTGAGGGGGCTTGTTTTCGGGCCGCCGGGCGTGGCGGGCGCGCCGCTGGCCGCGTGCACCAGCGCGGGGCGCGTCGTCCGCATCGACACCGCCGTGGCGACGATCACCGCCGAAGCCGCGCCGGCCGGTCGGGTTCATGCGTCTGAGCTGCGATGGTCCCCCGACGGCTCGCGCATCGCCGTGTCCTTCCGCGACGGGCGCGTGGCGATCCTCCACGCGGACACGCTGCGAACCGAGCATCTCATCGCCGTCTCGGAGACCCAGGTCCGTTCGATCGCCTACGCGCCGGACGGGCGGACGCTGGCGGCGGTGGGGGACTCGGGCCGCCTCATCATCATCGACGCCGCCACCGGGCGGGTGCGATCCGCCGCGCAGGTCAGCGAGAACAGCCTGTTCACCGTGGCCTTCCACCATTCCGGCCGCACCATTGCCGTGGGCGACCGCGCCGGGCTGGTGACGGTGATCGACGCGGCGGCCTCACGCTCTCTGGCCTCGGTCAAAGCCGACGGCGCCGTGATGATGGTCGCGTTCTCCCCCGAGGGCGACGCCCTGTTCGTCGCCGCGCTGGACTGCGCCGTGCAGCGATGGGATTTCACCATGCTCGCGGGGACGATGCCCGCGCTGCGGCAAGAGGCGGTGCGGCGGGCGCGGTGACCCCGCGGGCAAGTCGTTCGTCGCCTGTTCTGTCTAAAGTTCGCCGGGATGCCCGTCGCCCACGATCGGCTCGCCGGGTCCGGGGTGCCGGACTTTGCATCATCGGTTGAACGCCGTCGGATGACGGCATGACCACGAGGAGGAACGAAATGGCATTCCGATATCGCAGGCTAGACAAGAACGATGTCGCCGTCCTGCTGGTGGATCACCAGTCCGGCCTGTGCAACATCGTGCGGGATTTTTCGCCGGATGAGTTCAAGAACAATGTCCTGGCCCTGGCGGACCTGGCGAAGTACTTCAATCTGCCGACCATCCTGACGACGAGCTTCGAGCAGGGGCCGAACGGCCCGCTGGTGCCGGAGCTGGTCGAGATGTTCCCGGATGCTCCGTACATCGCGCGCCCGGGCAACATCAACGCCTGGGACAACGAGGACTTCGTCAGGGCGGTAAAGGCGACGGGCAGGAAGCAGTTGCTCATCGCGGGCGTGGTGACGGAGGTGTGCGTGGCGTTCCCGGCGCTGTCGGCGATCGAGGAGGGCTATGAGGTGTTCGTGGTCACGGACGCCTCGGGCACCTTCAACAAGACCACCCGGGACGCGGCGTGGATGCGGATGCAGGCGGCGGGCGTGCAGCTGATGAGCTGGTTCGGGGTCGCGTGCGAGCTGCACCGCGACTGGCGCAACGACATCGAGGGCCTGGGCACCCTGTTCTCGAACCACCTGCCTTCCTACCGGAACCTGATCACCAGCCACAACGCGAAGAAGTAAGAACACGGCCCCGCCCCCCGTCGCCCCCCCCGTTCGACCCGGCCGCGGGCCCCCGTACCATGCGCGTCCATGTCGCCACGCCGCCGGCACCTCGCGCTCGTCAGCCTCGCCTTTGTCGCGTTCATCAGCCTGGGGTTGCCGGACGGCGTGCTGGGCGTCGCGTGGCCTTCGGTGCGGCACGGCTTCGGCCTGCCGGTGAGCCGGCTGGGGCTGCTGCTCGTCTGCGGGACGGCCGGGTACCTGACCGCCAGCCTTTCGAGCGGGCCGATCACGGTTCGGATGGGGGTCGGGCGGTTGCTGGCGTGGAGCACGGCGGCGGCCGGCCTGGGGCTGGCTGGGTTGGCGTTGGCCCCGTCGTGGTGGTGGCTGCTGCCGGGGATGTTCCTGGGCGGGCTGGGCGCGGGCGGGATCGACGCGGGGCTGAACGCCTTCGCGGCGGAGCGGTTCAGCGCGCGGATGATGTCCTGGCTCCACGCCTGCTACGGCGTCGGCGCGACGCTCGGGCCGCTGCTGATGACGGCGGTGCTGGTGCTCGGGCAATCCTGGCGATGGGGCTACGCGGTGCTGGCGCTGGTGATGGGCGTGCTTGCGTGCCTCTTCGCCTGCACCCTGCGGCTGTGGGGCGTGCGTGCGCACGAGCCGCACGCGCCGGAGCCTGTTCGCGCCCCGTTCCGCGCGACGCTGCGCCTGCCGCTGGCGTGGGTGCATGTCGGGGTGTTCTGGCTCTACTGCGGGCTGGAGGTGTGCGTGGGGCAGTTGGTCTACACGCTGTTCACGGAAGGCCGCGGCGTGCGCCCGGAGGTCGCCGGGCCGGTGGTGGCGGGGTACTGGGCGTCGCTGACGGTGGGGCGGATCGTGTTCGGCTGGCTGGCTGCGGGCTGGTCGCGCGACCGGATCCTGCGGGTGGGCACGCTCACCGCCCCGGTCGCGGTGGCGCTGGTGTGGGCCGACCTTTCGGACTGGGCATCCTTCGCCGGCCTGTGGCTGCTGGGCTTCGCGCTGGCGCCGATCTTCCCGATGATGGTCTCGGCGACACCCGCACGGATGGGCCGGGCGCACGGCCCGAACGCCGTGGGCATGCAAATGTCGGCCGCGAGCCTGGGGGTGGCGATTCTGCCGGGGGTGGGGGCGGTGCTGATGCGCCGGCTCGGGCTGGAGGCGGTGGGGGGGTTTATGCTGGCGTTGAGTTTGGGGGTGCTGGCTTTGCAGGAGGGGGCGGTGGGGGTGGGGAGGAGGGTTGCCGCCCTGGTGTGTGAATAGGATAGAACAACATCCGACTCGTGCTGAAGCAAGCCGAGAGGTCCGGAAAGTACTGATTGAAAGCGAGAATGGCGAATGCCGATCGAAGTGGGGATTTGGCGACTTGGAGAAAAGCTCGAACCGATCGGCTATTCACGCATGGATACCGAGAACAGGTTGGAAGTACTCCTCGCGGGTGACATATCGGTCGTGAATCCGGATTTTCTGCTGGTCGGTCGTCAGGTTCTGACGGATTCCGGAAAGTTCATCGATCTGCTGGCGCTCGATTCAGACGGGCGTGTTGTTGTGCTGGAGTTGAAGCGTGATCGCACACCCCGCGAGGTGGTTGCCCAGCTTCTCGACTACGGCTCATGGGTTCGTCATTTGGACGATGATGATCTCGCAGACCTATTCAAGTCGTTCTGGACGAAGTACCACCCGGAGCGTGGGACTATCTCGCTCGACGAGGCGTTTCGTGCCAAGTTTGGCGACGAGCTTCCCGAGGTTCTCAATGATTCACACACCCTCGTCCTCGTTGCCAGTGAATTAGACGACAGTTCTGAGCGTATTATTACCTACTTGGCGGATGAGTATGGTGTTGCTATTAACGCGGTATTCTTCCGAGTTTTTCGTGATGAGGGCCGTGAATACCTCTCTCGTGCGTGGCTTTCCGACCCGGGTCAGGTCGAAGCCCGCGTCGAGGCGAAGCGCGACAAGATGCCGTGGAATGGCCAGTACTATGTCTCGTTCGGCGCCGACGAACATCGAGACTGGGAGGAGGCTCGCAAGTACGGATTCATCTCCGCTGGGGGCGGGACTTGGTACTCACGGACGCTGAGCATGCTTGAGCCTGGCCGCCGCGTGTGGGTCAATATCCCGGGCATCGGGTATGTCGGTGTCGGCGAGGTGGTTGATTCGGTGGTCCCGATCGACGAGTTCATGGTGGACGACGGCACCGGGAAGCGGGTTCCGATCACATCGCTGCCACTCAAAGCCGCGAGGCACACCACGATGGCCATCAACCCGGAGAAGGCCGAGCACTTCGTCCGCATCAAGTGGCGAAAGGTCGTCCCTCTCGATCAGGCGATCCGCGAGAAGGGTCTCTTCGGGAACCAGAACTCCGCCGCGAAGCCACGGGACAAGAAGTGGCAGCACACCGTCGAGCGGTTAGCCGCGGAGTTCGGCGAAACGCTCTGACGACGGACGGCGCGACTCACTTTTTGAGGGGTGAATATGCTGGGCGTGGCCCGACCAAGATTCCCTGCCGAACAAGCGGGCAAGGCGTGGTCAGCGGCCTTCCGCCGCAAGATCCCGTCGGTGGGTCATGGCGATCCGGTCGGACTGTTCCCGGGGCACGCCGGCCGTTTCGGCGAACCGGGGCCAGCGGGAGACCGCCTCGGTCGTTTCGGCGAGGATCGCGTCCGCGCGTCCGCGTTGCATGGAGACGGCGCGGGCGCAGGCGCGGAAGTCATCGGTGGTGAAGCCGTCGCGTTTAGTGTTCATGCTCATCTGGTGGCGGGCGGTCCATGCGCCGCCGGGGTTGTAACTGTAGTTCATGTCGAACGCGGGCGAGAGCGACCATCGCCCGGCCTTGTCCATCAGGAAGGCGATGTTCTTGACATGATCGTCCTGGTTGCGGGCGACGATGTTGAAGGCCATGCGGCGGAACTGTTCCTCGATGTCCTCCATCGGCAAGCCGATGCGTCGCATCACCAGCATGGCCTGCTCGTACGAGTGCGCTCCCGGGTTGTTGAAATCGAAGTGGGCCAGCGCGCCCAGGGACTGCATGTGCAGTTTCTCGCCCGTCGGCAGGCGGTCGAACCGCCGGGTCATGAAGTGGCGGCGGCCGTTCTCCTCGAACAGGCGGCACTCGGTCATCCGCACGCCCGCGTCCCGGGCCATCAGGGCGTACGCGTACTCGATCGCCCCGTATCCCTGGGGATCGGCCAGTTCCCGGTCACGGTTTTCGCCCACGCCGTCGAACTTGAGCAGCCAGTACTCGAAACCTTCGGGGGCTTGGACCTGCCCGGATCGGACCTCGTTCGTCGTGGGATTCCACGCGATGATCGCTTTGGCGCGTGCGCCGCCCGCCGACGCTCCAACGCGGAGGATCTCCCGCAGGGCGTGTTCCCTGTCGGCGAATGATGCGTGCAGGCCCTCGCGGGCCTGGAGGACTTCGGACGCCAGCCCCACGAGCGCGTCGATCCGTACCGGCTCTGACTTGTCCGACCGCGGCCCCCGCGCCGGGCGGAACTCCAGCGCGCCCATGCCGCGGGAGCCGGTGTAGCACAGACGCTCCACGGCGTCGATCTCGCCGGGCAGCCGGCCCTGCGTGGCCAGCCAAGCGTCGATCACCGCGTTGCCGAACTTGTCGGGCAGGGCGTCCGCGAGCATGCCCGGCAGGCCGTGAAAGGTTGCGGGAGGCAAGGACGGGAAGGTATAGATGTTGTCCGAGAGCGGCATCATCAGTGGTGCGACTTCGATGCCGCTGCGTGCGAACTCCGGGTCATACTCGAACGCGGCGGGCGCGCCGGCACCCTCGACCGAAACGGCGGCGATGCGCCGGCCCCACAGGATGACCTCGGCCACCGTGCTCATGCGTCACCGCCCTTGTCGTCGTTCCATGTCCATGTGCCGCTCTCCGGCGGCTCGGCCTTGCTGGGTGACGCCCGGTGCCGCCGACGCCGCTCGGCCTTCAGTTGCCGGATCGGGCTGGGCGGCGGCGGGGGCAGGAGAGCATCCAGATTGGCGAGCAGGCCCAGAACGCGGAGGACTCGGATCAGGTTGGTCAGTTGCGTGGATTCGCCGGCTTCCAGACGCTCGAGCGTCCGTTTGGAAACACCCGCTTCGCGGGCCAGTTGTGCCTGGGTCAGGTTGGCTCGCAGCCGGTAGGTGGCGATCCGGTCAGCCAATAGGGTGAGGGCGGCATCATCCGCCATTGGACGAGAGGAAGACATATTCGACATTATTGACGAATCATCGGTAAAAATCAAGATAAATCGCCAAATATGGCGAATATTGCGAGCGATCTATCCCACCTGCTCATCCCTCGGCTCCCTCGACATCAGCATCCCGATCGCCTCGACCGGGTCCAGGCCCTCGAACAGCACCGCGTGGACGGCCCGGGTGATGGGCATGTCCACCCGGTATTTCTCGGCCAGGGCGACCACGGCGCGGGTGGTTTCGACGCCCTCGACGACGAACATGGATTCGGCGAGGTAGTCTTTGAGGGCGACGCCTTTGCCCAGGGCCTCGCCGCAGGAGCGGTTGCGGCCTTCGGGGGAGAAGCAGGTGGTGGCCAGGTCGCCCGCGCCGGCGACGCCGAAGAAGGTTTCGGTGCGGGCGCCCATGGCGGTCCCGAGGCGGGCGATCTCGGCCAGGCCGCGGGCGAGGAGGGCGGACTTGGCGTTGTGGCCCGCGCCGAGGCCGTCGATGATGCCGGCGGCGATGGCGATGACATTCTTGGTGGCGCCGGCCAGTTCGACGCCCAGCAGGTCGGGGTTGGTGTAGACGCGGAGCCAGCTGGTGGTGAAGAGGCGCTGGATTTGCTCGGCGAAGCCGGGGTGGTCCGACGCGGCGACCATGGTGGCGGGCAGGCAGCGGGCCAGCTCGGTGGCGATGGTGGGGCCGGAGAGGCAGCCGAGGGGGCGGGGGCGGGCGTCGGGATCATCGCGGAGGACATCGGCGACGATCTGGGTGGGGCGGAGGATGGTGGTGGTCTCGATGCCCTTGGCGACCGAGAGCACCCCCACATGAGGGGGGGCGTGGGGCTTGAGCCGGGTCCAGGCCTCGCGCATGAACTGGACGGGGATGGCGGTGACGATGAGGTCGGCGTCGCGGAGGGCTTCTTCGTCGGAGATGGCGACGCGGACGGAATCGGGGAGTTGGAAGCCGGGCAGGCGGGGTGAACGCCGGGTCTGGGCGAGGTTGCCGCGTTCGGTCTCGTCGTGGCCCCACATGACGACGCGGGCGCGGGGGGTGGGGGGGAAGGATTCCCGAGCGGGGTCGGGCTGGGCGAGGATGCCGGCGCAGACGAGGCCCATCTGTCCGACGCCGAGGATGGCGACGCGGGGGAGGTGGGGGTGGGGGGAGTCGGGCACGGGGAGGCTCCGGATTGGCGCGGGCGTCGAACCGGCGGGGGTGCGGGTCCGTAAGGGTAGCGGCAGGGCTTGGACGATGCCCCTGCCTTGCTATACGGCTTCTGCCTCCTTGGGCGGGCCTTTCCTATGCTTGCCTCCTTCCCCCCTGTGGCTCACGATCCGGGGGCAGACCGTGTTCTTCCGGGTTCGACCCGGCCAGCCGCGCGACCGCGCGACGAGGTTTCCGCCGATGGCCCAAGCCGCCCATTCGCACGACCACCCCCCCCACGAGCACGCCCACGACCATGCCCACGCGGATCTTCCGACGCACGGCGGCGTGGACTGCTGCTCGCACCACGATGTGAACATCGAGCGCTACCTCGGGTTCTACATGGTGGGCGGCGTGCTGGCGCTGGTGGCGTTGATCGCGGACCGGACCGGGATCGCGAACCCGCTGGTGGCGGCGTTGCCGGCCGCGCTGGCGGCGTTGCTGCTGGGCAGCCACCTGTTCCTTGCTGCGTACCGGGAGGTGATGGCCAAGCGTGTGTCGTCGAGTTCGCTGGCGGCGCTGGCGATCCTGGCGGCGATGGCGGTGGGCAACTACGGGACGGCGGCGTTCCTGGCGTTCATCCTGCTGGTGGCCGATCAGATCGTGCGTCGCACGGCGTCCGGGGCGCAGCGGGCCATCGAGCAGCTGGTCAAGCTGACGCCGACCGAGGCGCGGGTCATCGAGAACGGCACGGAGCGGACGGTGCCGGTGGGCCAGGTGGTGGTCGGGATGACGGTGCGGGTGCGTCCCGGCGAGAACCTGCCGGTGGACGGGCGGGTGCTGACGGGCCAGTCGAGCATCAACCAGGCCTCGCTGACCGGTGAGGCGATGCCGGTGGAGGTGCAGGTCGGCAGCGATGTGTACGCGGGCACGACCAACCTGACCGGCGCGGTGGACATCCAGGTGCTGGCGGCCGGAGCCGACACGACGATCGGCAAGGTGTCGAGCCTGATCCGGGAGGCGGAGAGCACGCGCACGCCGCGGCAGCTGCTGATCGAGCAGGTGGCCAAGTTCTATGTGCCGGTGGCGATCGCGGTGGCGGCCATCGTGTTCTTCTTCAACGCCCGGTCGGAGGTGCCGCACATCCGCGACACGGCCGCGCTGCGGGCGGTGACGGTGCTGGTCGTCACCTGCCCGACGGCGTTGCTGCTGTCCAGCCCGTCGGCGATGGTCGCGGCGTTCGCGGCGGCGGCCCGCCTGGGCGTGATGGTCAAGCGGACGGAGTTCCTCGAGTCGGCCGCCACCGTGGACGCGGTGGTCATGGATAAGACCGGCACGCTGACCACGGGCCGGTTCGAGGTTGCCCGCCTGGCCCCGGCCGAGGGCGTGGAGGGCGCGGAACTGCTCAAGGCGGCGGCGGCGGCCGAGGCGCGGTCCAACCACCCGCTTGCATTGTCCATCCTGCGGACGGCGCAGCAGGCCCGGATCACCGTGGACCCCGGGGGCGAGTACGAGGAGGTCCACGGCGCGGGCGTGAAGGCCCGGACCAGCCTGGGCACGCTGTACGCCGGGCGCGGCAACTGGATCAGGTCGCAGGCCCCCGCGGCGGCGTCGCAGGTGGCGGGCGTCGAGGCCCGGATCGAGGGCATGTCGGGCGTGCATGTGGTCCGGGACGGGCGGTATCTGGGGGCCGTGGGCCTGGAGGACAAGGTCCGCCCGAACGCCAGGGCCGTGGTCGAGCGGCTGCGCGAGATCGGGGTGCGGTCGGTGGCGATCTTCACCGGCGACCGGCTGAGCGTGGGCAAGCGCGTGGGCCTGGCCACCGGCGTGGACATGGTCGAGGCCGAGTGCCTGCCGGAAGAGAAGCACGAGCTGGTCAAGCAGCTCAACGCGGACGGCTACCGCGTGATGATGGTCGGCGACGGCATCAACGACGGCCCCGCGCTGGCCGAGGCGGATGTCGGCGTGGCGATGGGCCTGTCGGGGTCGGACATCGCGGCCAACTCGGCGGGCGTGGCCCTGATGACGGACGAACTCAACCGCCTGCCGTTCCTGATGGAGCTGGCGCGTCGGACCAAGATGATCGTCGGGCAGAACATCGCCGTCTCGGTGCTGATGGCCATCGTGGGCCTGACGCTGGCGGCCTCGGGCGTGTTCATCGAGATCGGCGGCGCGAGCCTGGGCGTGGGCGCGGCGGCCCTGCTGCACTTCCTGCCCGATGTGTTCGTCATCGGCAACTCGTTCCGCCTGTTCCGCTTCGGCGAGGACTTCCTGGAGGCCGAGACGGTCGCCCGGGAGCAGGCCGAGGCCGCGTCGAAGCGGGTGCGGCGCGAGGCGTCGGTCCGCAACCTGACGGCCGAGCCGGCGTAAAGTCCGGGTGGAAAACGCCTTTCTCCAGACCCCGGGGCCGTCCCCGGGGTTTTTCATCGCCGGCTTGAAATGAGCGGGCGGGAATCTGGTACAACATGGCGGGAGGTTGCACGCATGGTCCGACGCTCGTTGATCGCACTAACTGTTCTGGCCGCTCCGGTTCTCGCCCAGCCCGCCCGGCCGCAGGAGCCGGTGGGAGAGGTTCCGTACCGGTCGGAGCCGGTGACGGTGGAGGTGAAGGCAGAGGGGGATGGGGGGGACGGGGGGGTGACTCACACGCTGACGGGGACGATCACGCTGCCGGAGGCGGCGCGTTGGGGGGAGGGGCCGTACCCCGGGGTGGTGCTGATCTCGGGGTCGGGGCCGCAGAACCGGGACAGCGAGCTGATGGGGCACAGACCGTTCCTGGTGCTGGCGGATCGGATGACGCGGGCGGGCATCGCGGTGCTGCGCTACGACGACCGCGGCGTGGGCGGATCGACCGGGGTGTTCGCGGAGGGGACGATCCCCAAGTTCGCCGTGGACGCGGCGGCGGCGGCGGACGCGCTGCGAGCACACCCGCTGGTGGACGCGGCCCGGGTGGGGGTGATGGGGCACTCCGAGGGCGGCGTGGTGGCGCCGATGGTGGCGGCGGACCATCCGCAGACCGCGTTCGTGGTGATCCTGGCGGGCATGGGCCAGTCGGGGAAGGAGATCCTGCTCTATCAGGCGGCGTTGATGTTCCGCAACGGGGGCCAGGACGAGGCGTGGATCGCGGAGAGCGCGCGGGTCCGGGGGGCGGTCTTCGACGCGGTGGGGGCGGGGGAACCGAACGAGGTCGTGCGCCCGCTGCTGCGCGCGCTGGTCGATCACGAGATGGCGCACCTCCAGAGCGAGGCGGGGCGGGAGCGGATGACGGACCAGTTGCTGCCGCAGTTCACGGGGGGGTGGATGATGAACTTTCTGACCGTGGACCCGGGGGCCGCGCTGCGTCGGGTGGCGGCCCCCGTGCTGGCGCTCAACGGCACGCTGGACATGCAGGTGCCCGCGGAGGAGAACCTCGGGGCCATCGAGCGGGCGTTGAAGGAGGGTGTGTGCCCGTCGGCCACGATCGTGCGTCTGGTGGGGCTGAACCACCTGTTCCAGCCCGCGAAGACGGGGCTGCTGGGCGAGTACGGCGTGATCGAGACGACCTTCGACGAGTCCGCGATGGGGCTGATCGCCGGATGGATCGGGGCGGTCACGGAGGGGGCGGGCGGGGCGGGGGGCGAAGAGTGAACGCTACAGCACGGTGCCGGTGAGGAGCAGGACGGCGATGGTGAAGTAGATCAGCAGGCCGCTGACATCCATGAGGGTGGCGATGAGCGGGGTGCTGGAGGTGGCCGGGTCGATGCCGAGGCGGACCATGAGGATGGGCAGGAGCGATCCGACGAGGGTGGCCCAGGTGACGATCATGACGACGGCGGTGCCGATGGCGAGGCCGACGCGGTAGGGCGCGTCGGTCTGGACGAAGCCGAGCAGGTTGGCGACGGCGACGGTCAGGAAGCCGAGCACGCCCAGCGCGGTGCCCAGGCCGATGCCGGTGAGCAGTTCCTTGCGGGCCACGCGCCACCAGTCGGAGGTCTCGATGTCCCCGACGGAGAGGGCGCGCACGAGCATGGTGGCGGCCTGGGAGCCGGTGTTCCCGCCGCAGGAGATGACCAGGGGGATGAACAGGGCGAGGACGACGGCCTTGTCGAGCGTTTCCTCGAAGCGGCTGATGACGCCGATGGTGCCGACCTGCATGACGAAGAGCAGGGCGAGCCAGACGCCGCGCTTGCGGAGCATCTCGCCCATGCCGGTGGACATGTAGGGCAGGTCCAGGGCGGCCATGCCGCCGAGCATCTGGACATCCTCGGTGAACTCCTCCTCGGCGATGTCCGCCACATCGTCCACGGTGACGATGCCGACCAGCAGGCCCAGCGAGTCGATGACGGGCAGGGCGGTGCGGTCGTAGCGGGACATCTTGCGGACGGCCTCCTCGCGGTCCTCATCGGCTCGGAGGCTGACGAACTCGTTGTCCATCAGGTCGGCGATGGGGGTGTCGGGGTCGGCGAGGAGCAGCTTGCGGATGTGCAGCTCGTCGAGCAGGTCGCCCTCGGGGCCGACGACATAGATCCAGTTGATGGTCTCGGCGTCGTGGCCGTAGCGCCGGATGTGGTCGAGGGCGTGGGCGACGGTCCAGTCCGGGCGGATGCGGACATAGTCGGGCGTCATGATGCGCCCGACGGACTCGGCGTCGTAGCCGAGGATGGCCTGGGTGACGCGCCGGTTCCGGGGGCTGAAGCGGGCGATCAACTGGCCGGAGACCTCGACGGGCAGCTCGTCGAGCACGGCGGCGCGGTCGTCGGGGTCCATCGACTCGACGAGCCGGGCGGCCCGCTCGTCGCCCAGTTCGCCGAGCAGCTCCTCCTGGGACTCGGTGGACAGTTCGGCGAAGGCGTCGGCCGCCAGCTGGCGTGGCAGCACGCGGAAGGCGATGACGGCCTCGTCCGGCTCGAGGGAATCCACCAGGTCGGCGATATCGACGGGTTCGAGCGTGGAGAGGGCGTCGCGCACCTGGCGGAAGGCGCGCTGGGCGATCAGCGCCTTGAGTTCCGGCTCCAGCAGGTGGGTGGTGGGGCTGCCCATGCGGGGGGATGGTACGCGGGCGGTGTGAAAAACCTTTCGATCGGCCTTGTGTATGCTTCATATGCATGAGCGCGTGGGGGCCGAACCCATCCTGGATGCCCGGCGGGCCGGACTGGCTGTGGTGGGGTAGCGGGATCGTGCTCGGGCTGTGGGCTTTGTGGTTGTTGTGCGGCATGGTTCGTGACCCGGAAAGGGGACGACGGCGGTGCCCGGGGTGCTGGTATGACATGACCGGGATTCCTGATCTGGTGTGTCCCGAGTGTGGGCGAACGGCGCGGTCGGAGCGGGCGTTGTTCCGGCGTCGTCTGGGATGGCGAGGGGGATGGCGGGGGGGGGCGGCGGCGTGCGTGCTGGTGATTGCGAGTGCGATGGCATCAGGGCCACGGGTGCGGACGCACGGGGTGTTCGGCGTGCTTCCGACACGAGCGCTGACGGAGGTGGTGGGGCGGACGCTGTATCCCAAGAGTGACTGGGCGGAGGCGGCGCACCGGGAGTTCGCGCGCCGGGTGGAGGGCGGGAAGGTGCGCTCATCGCACATGCGGGCCTTGGTCGTGCGTTCGGGCGTGATGAACCCGGAATGGATCGAGCCGCACGCTCGTGCGTGGAATCCGCTGGCGGGATGGGGCTACTCCAAGCACCGCCACCGCGCGTTCGAGCATCTGGACATGCGGATCGAGTTCGATGGTTCCCTGTTTCACTCGATGGGGAACACAGGGCTGGACGAGTCCGGGAAGTGGGTTCCGTTCGAGGTCGCGTACATGACCTTTGATTGCGCGGATCGGTTCGAGGTCGGTGAGTGGGTGTACACGACCGAGCCGCCGAGACGGCTCCGGGTCACCGTCACGATCGAGCTTTACGACAGGCAGGCCGGCTGCTGGACCGAGATCGATTTCGGCTCGTTCGATGTGCCCGTCCGGGTTCCCGCTGAGATGCCGCGGTCGTTGACGCCGTAGCGATGGGGCGGTGAGGTTTGCACTTTGATAGGTTTTTGAGACGGCTCCCGCTGCAAGGTTTTTCGGCTTTGCCAGCCAATGAACCGGGTTTTTGCAAGAAAATGAGCCGGAAGGCGGGGAAGGGTCTTGTGCGGGCGTGGCGTGGCGATTATTCTCGGGCTTGGTGCTCTGTCGGGAAAGGCACGGGCGGCGGTCTTGGGCGGCTCTTCTTGAGGAGAGGTTCCGCTCTCGCCGGTTCGTCCTCGGTCCCGTCCCGGGGGAGCGTCCTTTGTATGGGGCACGCGGTGTGCCTTTGTGAGAAGTGAGAGAAAGAAAGAGAGAAGGAGAAGTCATGACCAACCTGCGCGCCGCGGCGATCGTTTCGGTGATCGCCGCCACCTCGGGCCTGGCCTCGGCCCAGTATGTCGTGCCCGGCGGTTACGCGGACAGCCCCGGCAACGGCTCGTTCATCGGCCCGCTGGCCAACGGCCCGCGGACCTACCAGATGCTGATCCACGCCGACATGCTGGCGGGGCTGGTCGGGCAGGAGCTCAACGGCCTTTCGTTCCGCAACGGCTCGGGCGCGACCAGCGACTGGCCCCCGTCGGACATCAACTACGCCGACTACGACATCTATCTCAGCGGCAGCGTGAACCCGGCGGATCGCAGCCTGAACTTCGCCAGCAATGTGGTTGGGACGCAGACGCAGGTCCGCTCCGGCTCGCTGACGATCGCGGCGGGCGACTACGCCAGCGGCGGCTCGCCCAACTCGTTCGGCAGCTACATCGGGTTCAACGGCTGGGTGTACGAGGGCGGGAACCTGCTGATCGAGATCCGCCACAGCGGGTCCGGCGCGACCTCCCGCGCGGTGGACGCCGTCACGGCCTCTTCCGGTCCCGGGTCGGGCTACGGCGTGCAGTTCAGCGCGGCGTGGCAGAGCGGCTACGCCGCGACCGACGGCATCCAGGGCAACTTCGCCATCGTCCAGCTCCGCGCGGTGCCGGCCCCGGCGGGCATGGCGGTGATGGGTCTGGGCCTGCTGGGCGCGGCCCGTCGCCGGCGCTGAGGCCCGACGGCAACGCACAGGGATCTCTCTGGACGCGGCCCCGATCGGGGCCGCGTTTTTCGTCGGGCGAGCGGCGTGGAGGCGGTCAGCCCTTGGGATACCCGTCCGGGTGGGCGTTCATCCAGTTCCAGGCCGTGGCCACGATCTCGTCGATGTCGGTGACCTGGGCCTGCCAGCCAAGGTCGCGCCGGATCTTGGTGGGGTCGTTGTAGAGGGCGATGGCGTCCCCGGCGCGGCGGCCGGACTCGACGACCTCGAAGTCCTTGCCGCTGACGCGCCGGACGGAGTCGAGGATCTGGCGGACGGAGTAGCCCTTGCCGATGCCGACATTGAAGGCCTCGGCCCGGCCCGGCCCGACGCGCTCGGCGGCGCGGACATGGGCGTCGATCAGGTCCTCGACATGCACATAGTCGCGCACGCAGGTGCCGTCGGGCGTGGGGGGGGTGGGGTAGTCGGCGCCGAAGATGGACATGCCTTTGCGCTTGCCCTGCGCGGCCTGCACCGCGACGGGGATCAGGTGCGTTTCCGGGGTGTGGTCCTCGCCGAGCAGGCCGGTGCGGTCGGAGCCGGCGACATTGAAGTAGCGGAGCATGGTCAGGGCGAGGGGGTTGCCGGCGTCCAGGCGTTTGCGGGCGTAGTCGAGCAGGATGTGCTCGAGGTGGAGCTTGGTGCGCCCGTAGGGGGAGGTGGGGTGCTGGGGGCAGTGCTCGGGGACGGGGATCAGGCCCTCGGGCGGGTCGCCGTAGGTGGCGCAGGAGGAAGAGAAGATGAAGCGTTCGACGGAACGCCCGTCGCGGGCGGCGTCGAGGGCTTCGAGCATGGCGACAGCGGCGGAGATGTTGTTGCGGTAGTACCACAGCGGGTCTTCGACCGACTCGCCGACATAGGCGAGCGCGCCGAAGTGCATGACGGTGTCGAGGTCGTGGGCGTCCACGGCGGAGCGGACGGCGGACCCGTCGCCCAGGTCGGCGTGGATGAACGAGAAGCGGTCGGGGCAGCGGGCCTGGAGGGCGTCCATCGGGGCGCGGTGGCCGCGGTGGAGCGAATCGAGGGCGACGACGGTGTGGCCGTCGGCCAGCAGACGCTGGCAGGCGTGGGAGCCGATGTAGCCCGCGCCCCCGGTGACAAGAACCCGCATGGAACCTCCTCGTCGGACGACCCGGTCTGTGGGGCGGACCATATGCCGGAGCTGGTCGCCGGTGGGGGGAAGTCGGGCGGGAGGAGGACGGGGGGGTGGGGTCTTTGGAGCGGCGGTGGGTTGTTCGGGGGGTTGGACCGGACCCGGACGGGGCGCGTGCTTAGACTGTGTTCAGGCCGGCGGGTCGCCGGCCGGTTTGATGAGGAGGCGGGCCATGCAGACCACGGTGACCGGGCGTCATATGGAGATCACGGACGCGATCCGAAAGCACGCCGAACAGAAGGTGGGCAAGCTGGACAAGTACGCGGACCAGGTGATCGCCTGCGAGTTCACGCTGGCCCGTGAGGTGGCGGGCAAGGACCTGTTCGTGTCGGAGCTGCTGGTCTCGGTGCGCAACCACACGGATGTGGTGGCCAAGGCCGAGGGCCACGATGTGTATGTGCTGATCGACGAGGTGATCGCGAAGGCGGTGCGTCAGTTGCACGATCTGAAGGAAAAGTTGAAGCTCGGGAATCGCTAAGCGGGGACTCGGATGAAGCTGACCGACATTGTTCACACCGAAGCCATCGTTCCGCACCTTCAGGCGAAGGAGCGGGACGATGTGATCCGGGAGCTGGTGGGGGCGCTCGTCGCCTCGGGCGCGACGGACGCGGAGTCCGCGCCGGCCCTGATCGAGAGGCTGCTGGACCGGGAGCGTAAGGGTTCCACGGGCTTCGGGCGGGGTGTCGCGGTGCCCCATGTCAAGCACCGCTCGGTGACGGCCATCCGGGCCGCCATCGGGATCTCCCAGGGCGGGATCGACTTCAACGCGCTGGACAAGCAGCCGGTCTATACCGTGTTCCTGCTGCTCAGCCCCGAGGACCGGCCGGAGGAGCACCTCCAGGCGATGGAGACGATCTTCAAGAACCTGTCCAAGGACACCTTCCGGCGTTTCCTGCGTCAGTCCTCCAGCGTCGAGGGCGTCGTGGGGCTGCTCGACGAGGCCGATCATCAGCAGCTGGGCGGCTGACCCCCCCCTCCCCCCCCGCCCCTTCACCCCTCTGTTTTTCCGACCCGTGCCCGCAAGCGTCCTGTTTGTCCGCTCCGGAGATTGAGTTGTCCCAGACATGCTCGGCCAGGGTGACAGTCTCGAACAAGTACGGGCTGCACGCGCGCCCGGCGACGGACTTCGTGTCCGCCGCGGACCGGTTCGTCTGCGAGGTGCTGGTCTGCGCGAACGACACCGAGGCCGACGGCAAGTCGATCATGGGGCTGATGATGCTGGCGGCCACCAGCGGCACGGTGATGGAGATCCGCTGCACCGGGGACGATGCCGAGGCCTGCCTGCGTGCGCTGGTCGGGCTGGTGTCGCGCGGGTTCGATGAGGACGATTGAGGCGGGTTCCATTTGAACCTCGGGCGCGGCTTGCATGTCTTTGGTGGCACGGGCGTCCCGCCCGTGTCCTGAGTTCCGCACAGGCGGGCTTCGTCAGGCGACCGGGGCCGATTCCGCGGGGACATCCTGACGGGTGATCGACGCCCCGACACCCGCCAGGCGGGCTTCGAGTTTCTCGTATCCCCGGTCGATGTGGTACACGCGGTTGATGGTGGTGGTCCCGCGGGCGGCCAGGGCGGCCAGCACCAGCCCGGCGGAGGCCCGCAGGTCCGAGGCCATGACGGGCGCGCCGGTCAGGCGGGGCACGCCGCTGACGACCACGGTGGAGGCCTGGCGGGCGAGGTTCGCCCCCATGCGCTGGAGTTCGGCGACATGGAGGAAGCGTTCGGGGAAGATCTTTTCGGTGATGACGCTGTCGCCCTCGGCCAGGCACAGCATCGCCATGAACTGGGCTTGCAGGTCGGTGGGGAAGCCGGGGTGGGGCTGGGTGGTGATCTGGACGGGGCGGAGGGATTCGACGCCCGCGCGGGAGACGCGGCAGACCCGGCGCATCGGGTCGTCGCCGGAGCCGACGGCCTCGACGCGGACGCCGACCTGGGCGAGGACATCCGTGGCGGCCATCATGGCGTCGAGCGGGCAGTTGTGCAGGGTGAGGTCGCCGTCGGTGATGGCGGCGGCGCACATGAGGGTGCCGGCCTCGATGCGGTCGGGGATGACGGCGTGGTCCACCCCGCCGAGGGACTCGACGCCGCGGACGGTGATGCGGGGCGACCCCGCGCCCTCGATGCGCGCGCCCATCCTGTTGAGCATGTCGGCCAGGTCCACGATCTCGGGTTCGCAGGCGGCGCACTCGATGACGGTGGTGCCGCGGGCGAGGGTGGCGGCGGACATGACATTGGCGGTGCCGAGCACGGTGGAGCCGTTGGGTCCGCCGAGGAACATGGTCGCGCCGCGGAGGCGTCCGCCCGGGGCCTCGGCGACGATGTCGCCGCCGTCGAGGGTAATTCTCGCGCCCAGGGCCTCAAGCCCGCGGATGTGCAGATCGACGGGGCGCAGGCCGATGGCGCAGCCGCCGGGCAGCGAGACGCGGGCCTTGCCGCGCCGGGCGAGCATGGGTCCGAGCACGCAGATGCTGGCGCGCATGGTGCGGACGATGTCGTAACGGGCGTGGCCGGGGCTGGGGTCGATGGCGTGCAGGGCGAGGACGGGGCGGCCCTGGGCGTCGGTCTCGCGGGCGATCATCACGCCGAGTTCGCCGAGCAGGCGGACCATGTTGCGGATGTCGGACAGGTCCGGCACATCGCGGAGGGTCACAGGCTCGTCGGTGAGCAGGACGGCGGCCATGATGGGCAGGGCCGAGTTCTTCGAGCCGTTGACCCGGACCCGCCCGCTGAGGCGGCGACCACCCTCGATGACAAATGCGTCCATCCGATCTCCTCTCCGGGCATCGTACCACCCCCGTCCGGCGCGGTTCTCGGACGCAGAGGCCGGTTCCGGCCCGGTTGGGGGCACGGTCCCGGCTTCATCGGCACGGGCGGCGTGATCGCAACAGACCGCGTGGGCGTCACCCGCCCCCCCGATTTCCAACGCCGGGCGGTTGGCATCCGCGGGTGCGTATTCGACGGTCTGGGCTGAGGGGTCCATCGCAAGGCCGCCCGTGGGGCGGCGGCGGGGCCTGAGCAAAGACTGTCCGGAGTTTCGCCGTGGTCCAGCACAACACACCGTTCTCGCCCGGCGAACTGCACCCCGACGGCGCCCTGGAGCAGGGCCTGTTCGAGGGCCACGCGGGGCACGGGAACAAGCTGGTCCCGGTGCTGCTGGTGGCGGCGATCGCGGCCTCCGGTCTTTCGATGCTGTTCTCGATCGGCACGGCCGTGGCGTCCGCCTCGGTCTCCAGGCCGGGCGAGACCGGGGTTGCGTCGGTCGCGGACCCCGCTGATTTCGTGACCATCGTCCGGCCCGCCGAGTGACGCGCTGGGGACGGGATTCTGTGCGGCACGCCCGGGCCGAAGACCCCGGGCCATACGGGCCGGCCGACGGCCGGGCAAGGAGGACAGCCATGCGTTTCAACGAGTCCACCACGCTTCTGACCACCGCCGGCGCGCTCGGCCTGATGCTGGCCTGCGGCGCTGCGGCGAACGCCGAGGGTTCCGACGCGCCCCAGAGCATCACGCTCCAGGGCATCGTGCGCGACTTCAAGAACAATCAGGCGAGCGGGGGCCACCCCGACTTCGAACGCCAGCCCGCCGGCGGCTTCGCCCACTACACGGGGATGGTGGCCGACGAGCTGGACCACCAGGGCAAGCCGGCGTTCGCTTCGACCGGGTTCAAGATCAACAGCAACTGGCGCGACGCGAAGAACCGCAATGTCATCCGCCCGCGTCCCTACATCAACGCCCTGCCCGGCGACCAGAACGGTTCGGTGGCCGGCTCCCAGGGGGGGGCGCTGACCAACGCCGACAACTTCTCGCAGTGGTTCCGCGATGTCCGGGGCGTGAACTCGTCCCAGCCCCTGACGATGACCCTGAACCGGTCGAGCAACGGCACCTATGTGTTCGACGACAAGACCGACCCGGTGTTCGATACGCTGGGCGGGTTCTTCCCCATCAACGGGGAGCTGTACGGCAACTACTCGAACACGAACAAGAACTTCCACTTCACCTTCGAGCTTCAGACCGAGTTCACCTACCGGGCGGGCGAGGGGCTGACATTCACCTTCATCGGCGACGACGATGTGTGGGTGTTCATCGACGGCAAGCTGGTGATCGACATCGGCGGGGTCCACTCGGCCGTGAGCCAGACCATCGAGCTGGACCGGCTCAACTGGCTGCAGGACGGGCGGTCGTACACGCTGAGCTTCTTCTTCGCCGAGCGGCACACCACGCAGTCCAACTTCCGCATCGAGACCACCCTGGAGCTTCGGACCGTGCAGCTCCCGCCCACGGCCGCGCTCTACGACTGATCCGCGATGACCCGACGATCCGGCGGCCCGACGGCCGCCGGTCTGTTTCACACAACCACGGGAGGAGCCGACCCCATGCAGCACATCAGACGATCTTTCTCGGAGGCCGCGGCGGTCGTGGCCCTCACGCTCGGATCGGGTCTCGCGGTCGCGCAGACGGAACTGCCGGACACCCTGCAGCTCAACGCGATCATCCGTGACTTCAAGGCCCACGGTGAGACCGGCGGGCACCCGGACTTCCAGCGGTACTCCGGCTCGACCACGGTCGGGCTGGTCGCGGACCGCCTGGAGAACGGGCGTCCCGCGGCCAAGAGCCTGCGCGGGCAGGTCATCAACTCCGAGTTCCGTGATTCGCAGGGGCGCAACATCATGCCCTCGCTCTTCAACCAGGCCCTCGGCGACCAGGCGGGATCGCTGGCCAACGGAGGCGCCGGCAACGGCCTGACCAGCGCGGAATCGTTCTCCCAGTGGTACCGCGATGTGCCCGGCGTGAACGCTTCGAGGAGCGTGCCGATCGTCCTGGTCCGCCAGCCGGGCACCAACCGCTATGTCTTCGACAGCGCGCGCCACGAGCCTTACAAGTCCATCGGCGGTTTCTTCCCCATCAACAACGAGCTGTACGGCAACTACAGCGGCACCGGGCATAACTACCACTTCACCACCGAGGTGCGCACGCAGTTCATCTACACCCACGGCTCCGGGCAGGCCTTCACCTTCACCGGGGACGACGATGTGTGGGTGTTCATCGGCGGGCGCCTGGTGATCGACCTGGGCGGCCTGCACTCGGTCAAGCAGCAGTTCATCGACCTGGACCGCCTCGACTGGCTCGAGGACGGACGCCAGTACACCCTGGACATCTTCCACGCCGAGCGCCGCACCACCGAGTCCAACTTCCGCATCGAGACCACCATCGCCTTGCGCGCGGTGTCCCTGCCGCCGATCTCGGCCCTGTACGACTGATCGATCCCGCTCGCATGCCCGTGTGTTGGTGCGAGGCCGACCCGTGTGTCGCGGGCCGGCCTCCTCCTTTTGGTGGGGAGGGGCGGGGGGGGGGGTGGGGGGGTCACCAGGCGCGGAAGTCGGTGTGGCGGCGACGCGGCGCGTCGCGGCGCGTGTCCGGGTAGACCCAGCGGTCGGCGTTGCGCGCCGTGGTCACGGAGCGGGTGTGGCGCAGGTCGGGGCGGGCGGCCTCGGGCCAGGCGAGCCGGTCGGGAAGGGCGTCGGCGGCGCGGGCGCTGATCCGGCTGTCACGGCGGGCATCCTCGGGCGCGTGGTCGGCCCGGAACGCGGAACGCCCGAACACGGCCACCCCGGGATCGACCGCGGCCCGGCTCTCGGCGCGAGCGGGCAGGCCCGGACCAAGGCCGGCGGGCGTTCCCTCATCGCCCGGCGACCCGGTCCAGACCCAGGCCCGGCTCGACTGGCCGCAGCCGGTGAGCAGGCCCGCCAGAACCAGACCGAGCACGGGAATCGCGCGGCGTCGGTTCCGGTCTGTGATTCGGTCGGGGTTCACCCTTTCATCATGCGCCGGGACGGGGGCATGGCGAGGGGATTGGCCGGTTCGCCGGGCTGATTTCGTGTTTCCGGGCGTTTCGTGCGGCCCGATACGGCGTGTGTTCGGATCAGGGAAGGGTGCGGTCACCGGTTCGCGTGGCGGTCGGCGGAGAAGAAGCGGTCGATGCGTTCGACGCTCCGCGCGAGGCGTTCCACGCCGCCCGTGACGCGCCCCGCCTCGACGGATTCCGCGAGCGAGCGGGCCAGGGGGAGGGCCGCCCCGGGCCGGACGCGCCCGGGCATGTTGGCTCCGTCGAGGAGGATGTCCGCCCCCGCGTTGAGCGCCAGGACCATCGCGTCCGCCGGGTCGAAGCGTTCGGTGATCGCGCCCATGTCCAGCGAGTCGGTGATGACGACGCCCTCGAAGCCGAGGCGGGCGCGCAGCAGCCCGCCGGTGTGGGCGCGGGAGAGGGACGCGGGCAGGTGCTTGTCGATGGCCCGGTGCATGAGGTGGCCGGTCATCACCGCGACGGTGCCGGCGTGCTCGGAGATGACGCGCTCGAACACGCCCAGCTCCGCCGCTTCCTGGTAGGTCTCGGTGATGTCCGTCAGGCCCTCGTGCGTGTCGCTGCGGGCCGAGCCGTGCCCGGGGAAGTGCTTGAGGCAGCAGCGGACGCCCACCCGGGCGTACTCCCGGAGCCACACGCCCGCGCACGCGGCGGCCGCGTCGGGGTCATTGCCGAAGGCGCGGTCCTTGCCGGCGATCACGGGGCAGTCGGGGTTGACGGACAGGTCCACGCAGGGCGCGAAGTTCAGGTCCATGCCAAGGGAGGCGAGCTGGTGGGCCTGGGAGCGTGCCTGCGCCCGCTGGCTGTGGGGGTCCATGCGTCCGAACAGCGACGCGGAGATGTGCGGCTCGAACCCGCGCTCCGGGCGGAGGCGGGCCACCTGGCCGCCCTCCTGGTCGATGGCGACGATCAGGTCCGCGCCGAGTTCGTGGCGCAGGTCGCCCACGAGGCGCCGGACCTGCGTGGGATGATGGATGTTGCGGTCCCCGCCCTCGCCCAGGTCGGTGGCGAAGAGGATGATCCCGCCGGCGTGGGCCTGCCTGCACGCAGCGACATCCTCGCGCGTGCGCGGATCGTCCATCGCGCCGCCGCGGATGCCGACCATCAGCACACGCCCGCAGAGCCGGTGCAGGCTCATGGGCGATCCCCGATCACGGCGCGGAGCGACCCGCCCGCGGCTTCCAGGCGTCGGCGGGCTTCGGCGGCGTCCACGACCAGCACGCCCATGACGGCGGCCACCTTGGCGTGCCCGTCTGCCCGGTCGAGCAGCACGAACGCCGCGTCGCGCTCGATGCCGGTGACGGTTGAGACGATGCGGGCGGCGCGGTCGCGGAGCTTGTCGTTCGTGGCCCGCAGGTCCACCATCAGGTCGGCGTAGGTCTTGCCCAGCCGGATCATGCAGGCGGTGCTGACCATGTTCAGGACCATCTTGGTCGCGGTGCCGGCCTTCATGCGGGTCGAGCCGGTGACGACCTCCGGGCCGGTGCGGACGGCGATGAGCACATCGCACCAGGCCGGGCGGTCGAGGGGGGTGCAGACCAGCAGGCCGGTGGCCGCGCCGCGGGCCTTGGCGTGCGTGACCCCGCCCAGGACATACGGGGTGGTGCCGCCGGCGGCGATGCCCAGCACCGCGTCGTCCGGGCCGACGCCCAGCGCGTCCAGCTCGGGGTGCGCGCCCGCGGGGTCGTCCTCCTTGTGCTCGGACGATCGGCGCAGGGCGTCGTCTCCCCCGGCGATCAGCCCGACGACCATCGCGGGGTCGGTCTGGAAGGTGGGAGGGCACTCGGAGGCGTCGAGCACGCCGAGGCGTCCGGAGGTGCCCGCGCCGAGGTAGATCAGGCGTCCGCCGCGCGCCAGGCGGGGGTGGGCGAGATCGACGAAGGCCGCGATGTCCGCCAGCTCGTCGCGGACCCGGGCGGCGACCTGCTGGTCGGCGTCGGAGATGACCGCCAGCACCTCGCGGGTGCCCATCATATCGAGCCTGGGCCTGGGCGAGGCCCGCTGTTCGGTGAGAAGGCGTCCGCGATCCGGCGGGATGAGCGCGGGGGATGTCGATCCGGATGAGGAGGAAGGATCCATGCGCCGTGCAAGCGTATGGGCCTTCCCCCCTCCGATGAAAGGGCCTGGAAAGGCCGGAGTTGAGAGTGAGGGCGGTGGGAAGAGGCCGACAGGAAGTCGGCCCCACCAGGGGAGGATGAAAAAAAATTCGTGGCGGGTGCTTTCGGAATGATCGGGTTTCCTGTAGGCTACGAGAAGGTCCACGCCGGCGCCCGAACCGGCGGGAGGGACGAGCGGGGACTGATCGCGGCCCGCGTGCTCCCCTGGGCCTCCGGTCGGCGCATGTGCGCCGGCCGGGGTGTGGATCGGCACGGGACGGATCAGCACGGGAACTTCGGGTTCCGCAAAGAGGAGCAGAACGATATGTTGAAGATCAGCGCACTCGGACTGGCCGCCGTGGCCGGCATGGCGGCGGCGAACCCCGCGACCCACGCGGTGGACGAGGACGGCGTGTTCATCGAACCCGCGCACATGATGGTGCCGGAGGAGGAGGAGGCGCACTTCTACATCAACATGGCCACCGGCGAGAAGATCGCCACCGCGATGAACGACCTGACCCGCCCGCGCGGCGGCCCGGTCGCGCCCGAGGTCTGGATCGCGGACAACCGCCTGCCGTGCGCCGCCTACGGCCAGACCGGCGGCACCACCGGCCTGATCGACTCCATCGCCGCCACCAACGACTGGCCCACCGGGTCGATCGTGCTGCACTGGGGCGACATCCCCGCGGATACCGTCATCGACTCCGTGCAGGTCCGCTACTCGACCCGCCATGTCGATGTCGACGCGGACCAGGACGGCTTCGCCGACGGCGTCGTCGGGTTCGGCTGCGAGTGGGCGTGGTACGAGGGCGACAACGGCTTCAACAGCTGCTTCCGCGTGCCGCTGGCCTCGATCACGCTCTACAACCTCCCCGGACGCACGACGGGCGGCACGGCCCTCACCGTCTATGTGTACACGGTCGATCTGGCCGGCAGCGGCGTCAGCTTCGAGATCGGCGACACCGACGGGGATGCCCAGGGCGCGGACTTCCACAACCCGTTCTTCGGGCTGCAAGCGGACCTGGACTTCGACGGCCTGACCGACTTCTCGTACACCCAGCGCTTCTTCCAGCCCGGCACCGTGGACTTCGACGGCGACGGCATCCCCGACGGCGACCCGGCCGCGGCCGCCGACTGCGGCAACTCCCTCGTCGCCCCCAGCGGGCCTGCCGTCCAGATCCCCGGCTCCACCCCCGACATGTACATGATCTCTCCGGTGGACCCGCTCCCCGCCGGCCAGGGCATGGAAGACCGGTTCGACCGCTACCTTGTGGTGGACGGCGTCTGGCAATCCGTCGGCGTCTTCAGCTACAGCCGGTTCAGCTGCGACAGCAACGGGGACGGCGTGGGCGGTCCGTACCGCTCCTTCGCGCAGTTCTGGCACATCATGTACGGCCCCGCCGAGTCCACCCCCTGCCGCGTGGACCTCTTCCCGCTCGGCGCCCCCGACGGGCAGCTCAACTTCTTCGACCTGTCCACCTTCATCAACCTGTACAATGCCCAGGACCCCGCCGCGGACTTCTTCCCCGCGTCCGGCGGCGACGGCCTGTTCAACTTCTTCGATCTTTCGACCTTCATCGGCGAGTTCAACGCCGGCTGCCCTTAAGCGGTGACCGCACTCCCCACCCCACCCCCGCGAAGGCGGGGGTGGGGTTTTCTTCGCCTTTGGTGGCACAGGCGTCCCGCCTGTGTTTCTTGAACTGTCCGCACAGGCGGGACGCCTGTGCCACCAAAGACCTCCATGCCGCGCTCGGGAATCAGGTGGGATCGGCATCATGAACCGGCAGGCCGGATTGCCGCAGGTGGCGCAGCATGTCCGCGGGCCAGGCCAGGATTGCGTCGCTGTCCAGCACATCGCCGTGGTCGGCTCCCGGGACAATCAAGATCGAACCCGGCATCACCTCGGCCGTCACCTGCGGCCAGACCTGTCCCAGCGCGTCGCGCAGGCGCAGCACCGCCAGGTGCAGGTCGTAGGAGTCCGCGCCGCCCACGACCAGCCGGACCCGTTCGCGGAACAGCGGGCCGAACCGGGCGGGGTCCTGCCGCAGCCGGTCGGTGATGTCGTAGGCGCGGAAGGCCGCCGCCGCGGCGTGGTCCAGGTCGCCCGTCCGCGGATCCCAGAGGTCGGCCGGACGCCCGTCCGCGCCGCGCGGGGCGAACACAGCCATCCACGAGTGCCACTGCTGCCCGGATGTGTTGCGCGGCCCGATGACATTCTCCACGCCGATCTCCTGGGCGATGGTCATCAGCGCCACGCCGTTCTCGGTGTAGGACGGGACGGACTCGCGTTCGCCCGACGCATCGGCCCGGAAGAACATGCTCGGGTCGTCGTAGATGTTGACCTTCTGGAAGGCGTGGAAGTCCACGGGGTCCGGCGCGCTCGACCAGGCCGCGCCGAATATGTCGGGGTGTTCCGTCGCCAGCCACAGCGTGGACCAGCCGCCCGAGGAATGCCCGTTGAGCAGGCGGGCCTCGGGCCGGGCGATCAGGTTGAACCTTGTTTCCAGGGCGGGGATCAGCTCTTTGACCAGCGCGCGTCCCACCGGCCCGTTGTTGGCCGAGTCGGCGAACAGCGTGTGTCCGTGGGGGCCGTCGGGATCGAGCACGATCGTGAACACGCTCGACGCCAGCGTGTGCTCGGGCGTGCCGGGGGCCATGCTCCGCCGACGCGCCGCGATGCCGGCCGCCATCGTGTGCGTGCCCCCGAAACCCGGCACGATGTACAGCGCGGGGTACGCCCGATCCGGGTCGTGCCCGATCGGGAACACCACGCCCGCCCGCATCGTCACATCCGTCCCGCGGAAGGCGGAGAGCAGGTCCGAGCGGACCTCGACATACTCCACGCCCGGGCGTTCGCGGACGCGCTGCGGGCCGACCGTCCGGTCCAGCGTCAGTTCCACCGCCGGCCACGCGCCGTTCTCCGCGATCGTGAACGACGCGACATCGGAGTACAGATTGCCCGGCTCGCGCCGCCACGAGCCGAAGGCCATCGTCCGGTCCAGCACCGCCTGGGCCTTGTACGCGCCGGGCGGCAGCGCGGCCATCGGACCGGGGAATCCCGCCGTGTTCGCGTCGGTCAGGCGCACGACCGCCCAGTCGGCGTCCGCGCCCACATCCAGTCCGTACAGCGGCTGCGGATCCTCATAGAACGGCGCGTCCGCCGGGCGGCTGCGTTCGGGCACCCCGGCACCCGGGGCGATCAGGTACACCACCAGCCGCCCCGGTCCGGCCCGGTCGGGCCGCACGCCCGCGCCCAGGCGGACGGCGAACCCCCGTTCGATCGGCTCGGTCGCCTCATCTTGCCCGTGCGCGGGCGTGAGCCAGGCGGCCAACGCCGCGAACACCACCGCGCGGATCAGGCGTGTCGGCATGTGTACCAAGATCCTTTCGTGCTCCCGCCCTTCTTCCGACCGGGACCACACGGGGCCTCTTGCCCTTGGTGCGGACTGGCGCGAAGGGGGGTAAGGGGATCGGGTTGGAGGAGGGGCGAAAGCGCGCCCGGGAGGGCTCGAACCTCCGACCTGCGGTTTAGGAAACCGCCGCTCTATCCTACTGAGCTACGAGCGCACGCCTGATGGTAGCGGAGGCTGGGAGGGTGTGGAGGGTGGGATCTGGGGGGATGGCCGGGCGAAAGTCGGTCCCACCGGAGGGAATCCGCCGATTCCATCGGCGGTGTCTCTGGAGGGGAATCCCACGATTCGAGGATTCATCATGGGGCGACCCGGGAACCAACTCTGCAAGCCAGATTTCTGAGGATTTACCCCAGAATAAAATACCCCTCAAAATTTCCAGAAATATGAAACACGCTTCCGGAAATTGGCGTATCCTCCGGCTGAGGAGCGGTTGAGCGCCGGGCCGGGCTGGAGAGTCGGCCCGGCGGACGCAGGCTCTGTCGTGGTGGGCGGGTCTCTCTCATCCGTCCTTCTACGGGCCTTCCAGTCCGGGGAACCGGGCTGGGGGCATTGCGGGCCGAGAGCGGCCTGATCCGGGTTCGGTGCTGCGTGGCAGCGCGCCGGAGGGTCGGCCCGTATGGTCCTCTTTGACAGGAGATCCGAGATGTTCAGGACCATCGCCATTCTGTCGTGCGCGGGCGGCATCGCCCACGCGAACCCCGCCCCGATGTCCGTTCACGCCGACGGCGTGCGGATGACCCACCTGTACCACAACGCCGCGACCGGCGAGACCATCGCGTCGATGCCGGTCGGCCTGCGCGGCACGACGCCCGCGCTCGTGTGGGGGACCCTGTCGTCGGGCGCCTGCGCCGGCCAGCCCGTCGTGGGGGCGTTGATCGCCGACGATCCGGCCGACCCGGATCGCTTCGGTCTGATCCATATGGACTGGGGCGACATCACGCCGGGCACGGTCGTTTCGATGGTCCAGTTCGGCGTGGCCACCGACTACCCGGACGCGGACCTGAACGGCGACGGTCTGCCGAGCGGCGTGCCCGGGCTGGGCGTGCGGCTGGCGTTCCACGCCGGTGAGAACGGCGTGGGCGGAGGTGGGGGGGGCGGCGCGTCCGCCGAGGTCGGCGAGGTGATCCTCATGAATCTTCCCGGGCGCGTGGGTCCGGCCGATGTCATCGTGGGCTACTACCTCACGGTGGACCTGGCGGGCGGCGTGGCGCTGGGATCGACCGATGTGGACGGCGACGGCCTGGCCGATTTCGGGTACTCGATCGAGTACCTCCACCCGGACTTCGGGCTGCCGTGGAAGACCTACCTGCTCCTGGGCGCGCCCTCGGGCCAGGCCGTGCCGGACGGCGGTGGGGCGGGGGGGTGGACCATCATCCCCGACCCCGCGCCCAACGCGCAGGGCACCACGGACGCGATCGATGTGTACCGGCGCGATCTTTCCGGTGAGCCGGAGTTCGTCGAGACCATCGGCGGCCAGTTCTCCTGCGACCCGAAGGGGACCGCCTTCTACGCCCAGATCGCGCTCTCGCTCTTCGCGGACCCCGCGGCGGCCTGCCCCGCGGACCTCTTCCCGCCCGGCGCCCCGGACGGGCAGCTGAACTTCTTCGACCTGTCGGCCTACCTCGGGCTGTTCAACGCCCAGGATCCCGCGGCGGACTTCTTCCCCGCCGGGGGCGACGGGCAGTTCAACTTCTTCGATGTGTCGGCCTATCTGGCCGCGTTCAACGCCGGCTGCCCGTGACTTTCAGCCCCTCCCCGCCTCCCCCGGGCCAAGGCCCGGGGGAGGCTTTCGGCATGATCCTTCCCGCGATTCCGCCCGTCTTGATCCGGAGAGGGCGGGGGGGGGGTCCGGAACATTTCCGCAACAACCGTGCGCGTGCCGCGTATGGGCTGGATGAGGGCTTTTCACCCCGCTTCACGCGGACCACAGGAGAACCGAGATGAACCCCACCGCCATGATCGTCGCCCTGCTGGGCGTCTGCGGCACCGCCGCGCTGGCCGACCGGACGCCGCAAACGCTGGGTGCCGATCGCCTGGGCGATGGCCGGCCGGCCGGTCATATCTATGTGAATCTGGTGACGGGCGAGCGCATCCTCACGCACGATCGACCGACGCCCGTGGCCCGCGGGGCGGGCGGGTCGGAGCCGGCGTGGATGGCGGACAACGCCGTGCCGTGCGCGGCCTACGGCCTGAACACGCGGCTGGTCAGTGCAGTCGATCAACCCGGGCTTGACCCTTCGGATCCCTTCTACGCGGTCAGCGTCGGCGCGACCTACCTGGATTGGGGCGACATCGCGTTCGACACGGTCGTCGATGCCGTGGGCCTGGCCTACGCCACGAAGCACGCCGATCAGGACCTGGACGCCAACGGTTTCCCCGACGGGGTGGAGGGCTTCGGGGCCACCTGGATGTGGTTCGACCGGGACAACGGTCACAACGACGGTTGCAGCGGTCAGTGGCTCGTGACCTCGTTCACCCTGCACGGGCTGCCGGGCAGCGACCTGCCGGACGGCAATCAGTTCGCCCTGTATTTTCTGACCGTCGATCTCGTCTCCGGCTTCGATCAGTCCGAGACTTTCGAGCTTGGCGACACCGACTCCGACCCCCAGGGTGCCGCCCATCATCGCCCGGGCGGGGGCCAGGACCGCGACGGCGACGGCCTGCACGACTTCTCGCACGCCGTCCGGTTCCATCAGCCCGGCACGCGGGACTTCGACGGCGACGGTTTGCCGGACGGTGATCCGAATGCCGCCGCCGACGCGGCCATCCTGCTCATCGCGCCCTCCGGCCCGGCGGTGCCCCACCCGACGATCCCCGGTCGATACATCATCGACCCGGTCGATCCGGCGCCGGCCGCGCAGGGGCTTGAAGAGGGCTTCGACATCTACACGGACCATGCGTTCTTCGGAACCTACTGGTACGCGGGCTTCTCCTGCGACCGCGACGCCAACGGCATCCCCGGCGACCAGCCGAACGACTATCGCCCCTTCGCCTCGTTCTACCAGCAGTTGTATTCTCCCGGCACATCCGTCCCGTGCCCGGCGGACCTCTTCCCCCCGCCCGCGGGCGACGGCGTGCTGAACTTCTTCGACCTTTCCCGCTTCATCACGCTGTTCAACGCCCAGGATCCGCAGGCCGACTTCTTCCCGCCCGGCGGCGACGGTGTGCTGAACTTCTTCGATGTCGTGGCGTACATCAACGCCCTCAACGCGGGCTGCCCGTGAGGCCCCGTCTCTTCGCGTCTCTGAACCGGGCTTCGGCCCGGTTTTTCATGGCCTGAAGATCCGGATCGGGTGACCTACGATTCCGACCCCGCACATTCCAGGCGGGGCCGCATCCCAGCAGGAGCCATCGGATGAAAGCCGGAATCGTCGGGCTGCCGAATGTCGGCAAGTCCACCCTCTTCAACGCCCTGACCAACGCCGGCGCGCTGGCGGCCAACTACCCCTTCGCCACCATCGACCCCAACATCGGCGTCGTCCCCATCCCCGACGAACGCCTCCACATCATCCAGTCCCACATCAAGACCCAGAAGGTCATCCCCGCCATGCTCCACCTGGTGGACATCGCCGGGCTGGTCCGCGGCGCGTCCAAGGGCGAGGGCAAGGGCAACGCCTTCCTGGGCCACATCCGCGATGTGGACGCGATCATCCAGGTCGTCCGCTGCTTCGAGAAGGCCCCGGGCGGCGAGGAGATCACCCATGTCGAAGGCTCCGTCGATCCCATCCGTGATATCCAGACCATCGAGCAGGAGCTGATCCTGTCCGACCTCCAGACCTGCGAGAGCGCCAAGCCCAAGGCAGAGCGGGCCGCCCGCGGCAACGACCGCGAGGCCAAGGCCCGCCTGAGCGTGCTGGAGAAGATCATCCCCGTGCTGGAGGACGGCAAGCCCGCCCGCACGCTCGAACTGACCGATCCCGACCAGGCCAAGGCCCTCAGGGGCCTGAGCCTCATCACCGTCAAGCCCGTGCTGTACCTGGCCAATGTGGACGAGACCGATGTCAACGGGCAGGGGCCGCTGGCGCAGAAGGTCAAGGTCTATGCCGAATCGGTCGGTTCGGAGATGGTCCCCGTCTGCGCCCGCATCGAGAGCGAGCTGAGCGAGCTGGACGAGGCGGACAAGGCCGAGATGCTCAGGGACATGGGCATGGACGAGCCGGCGCTCAACAAGCTGGCCCACGCCGCCTACCGCCTGCTGGGCTACCAGTCCTATTTCACCGCCGGCGAGAAGGAGGTCCGCGCCTGGACCATCCCCCAGGGCAGCAAGGCCCCCCAGGCGGCCGGCGTGATCCACTCGGACTTCGAGCGCGGCTTCATCCGCGTGGAGGTCTACTCCGTGGACGACCTCGTGCAGCACAAGAGCGAGAAGGCGATCAAGGAAGCGGGCAGGATGCGCATCGAGGGCAAGGAGTATGTGATGCGCGACTCGGATGTGTGCCACTTCCTGTTCAATGTGTGAACCGACGGACGCGGACGGATGAAGCGTGAACGCATGAAGAAAGCCCGGGGATTGAATCCCTAGGCTTTGTGTTGTGGGGTGGGGGGAGGATGGGGAGGGATGGACTGGATCAATCGCTGGAGCGCAGCTTGGCCAGCAGGCGGAGCACCTCGATGTAGACCCAGACCAGGGTCACCATCAGGCCCCACGCGCCGACCCATTCCATGTGCTTGGGCGCGCCGCTCTTGACGCCCTGCTCGATGAACTTGAAGTCCAGCAGCAGGTAGAGCGAGGCCAGGCCGAGGCAGAAGATGGTGAAGCCGATGCCGATCGGGCCGGCGTCGGCGAAGCCGTTCCAGATGTGGACGCCGAGGAGGCGGAGCAGGTACAGCGCGACGACATAGAAAATCAGACCGATCCCCAGCGTGATGAGCACCTTCTGGAAGAACGGGCCAACCCGCAGGATGCCGGTGGCGTAGCCCAGCAGCATCGCGGCGCAGATGCCCACGGTGGCCAGCACGGCCTGCATGATGAGCGTCGTGGCCCCGCCGGCAAAGAACTCCATGTTGTTGAGGAACTGGGCCGGGATGATGGCGCTGAACGATCCCACCAGCACGCCCTGGACCGCCGCGTGCAGCGGGGCCACGATCGGCGCGCACTTCGGCTTGCGATAGATGATGAAGCCCACCGCCAGGGTCGAGAAGACGGCGACCGTCAGCACCGGCCACGCCCACCCGGGCAGGGCCAGCGTATTGCCCGCCGCCACGGACGCATTCATGATCGCCTGGAAGGTGATGACGCCTACGCCCGCCACGATCGCCAGCAGGATGCCCGTCGCCTGGACGGTCCCGCCGATGGTCATGGTCCTGGGGCGGGCGGCGTCGTCGGCGAAGGTCTCGTCCCATCGCTGGAGCGCGCCCATCGCCGGGTTGCCGCTCTGGAGTTGGAATGCCATGCTGGTCTCCTTGGGTTTGATTGATGCAAAGGGGGTCTGGGCCGGAAAGGGCGGTGCGGGGGGGGGGGGGGGCTTGGGGGGGGGCGGGGTCGGCGTCTGGGAAGGTCGGTTC
>CAZNZC010000002.1:0-149725 GCA_964577425.1 uncultured Phycisphaeraceae bacterium | reverse complement strand
GGGGTGTGGGGGGGAAAGGGGGGGGGGGGGGGGGGGGGGGAGAAGGGACAGACAGGGTATGTTCGGCAGCCACCCCCGGTTCGGGCGAGGTTTTTCCCGGGCGAAGTATAAGGCGGGTGCGGCGATGGTCGGGCTTCCGGTTGGCGTGCGGTCCGCTGTACTGCCGGGGATAGAAAACCAAACCGCCGTTCCTGGCCCAGAATCACCCCCTGAGAAATCCAGCCCGCTCCCCCCGCCCGGCGTGCATGTCCGCCTGGACTGGATGCGTTTCGTGGGCAAGGAAACCGCCCTCGATCGGCTCCAAGCCCTCTTGCTCGACACCTTCGGCGAGCCGACCAGCGAGTCCTCGGGGGCGCAGTGGTTCCGGGGCGGCGTGAACTGGCATCCGGGCGTCACGCTGAGCCACGGCCACCGGGAGTCCATCATCCAGCTCGATGTCCGTGGGGAACGCCTGACATTCTTCGGCACCGATGCCGCCATCCACCTCATGCGACGGGTGTACGCCCTGCTCGGCTTCTACGCCACCCGCCTCGACGCCGCCATCGACTTTGTCGGCCAGGAACGCCGCCTTCACCGTCGGGTGGTCGAATCATGCCGACGGGGTGAACTCTGCCGCATCCGCCGCTACGCCGATGATTCGGAGTACACGGCCTCCGGCGAACCGACCCGCCTGCTGCTCAAGCTGGGCAAGCGCGCCTCCCCCGTCTGCGGCCGCATCTACGACAAGGGCCTCCAGACCAAGTCCGCGCTGCCGGGTGTCTGGGAACGGATCGAGATCGAGTTCAAGAAGGACCGTGCCGAGACGCTCGCCGAGATGCTGCTGGCCCCCGGTGTTGATTGGGCTCCCCTGCTCACGAATGCGGTTCTCGGCTCCGTGGACTTCCGAATCCAGAACGGCCGATCCGAGATCGCCCGAAGGCCCCGGGCGGTCTGGTGGGCGGACCTGCTCGCCGGATCCGATCCCAAGCCCATCAAGCCGATGCCGGGTGGATCGGACTTCAACTCCTGGTGGGAGTGGTCGCGGGGCGGCTTCGCACGCCGCTTCCTCCAGGTCTGCGGCATCCTCCAAGTCCCGCCCGAAACCCTGATCCTGGACCTGGTGCGTGGTTTGCATCCCGCCGAAACGGAAACAAGCGCCACAATTGAGCTACGGACGCTGCCCCGGGAACAGAGGTTCGATAGGCGTGGGTGCGTATGAAGCCAACCAGCGTCATGCAGGGCTCAATACCGGAGTCTATTCGCAAACAGTGCAACCGTAATCGCGGGTTTACCGATTGGTTGTTCGGATTTTGAGGACCAAGTCATGGGTGAGATGGATGGAGTCGCCGACCTTTGGCATCGAAGACTGGGCGGACCTTCACAAAGGCCTTATCCACTCCCCGTCTCGATGCACAATGAAGATGTTGAGTTTTTATCTTAGAATGGTGGGCTGCCCAGAACTCCCAGCTCAGTTGTCGCTGCCAGCCCAGTTCTGCATGGCGGTCTGATTGGCTTCGGCGTGCTGCTGGAGGCGGGTCAGGGCGAGCTGCACACGGTACTGGGACTCTGCGCTGGAAATCGCGCTGGTCGCGGCCGAGGGCAAGCTCTCCCCTCCGAGGCGTTCCCGCAGCGCCAACGCCCAGGCCAGGGTCTGAACACCCGCCTCGTTCAGCTCGGCGGGGCGGTAGGCCGGAGCGAGGCGCAAAAGTTGCGGGTTCATGAGGGTGCACGCCGCGTCCTGCTGGTCGCACAACGACTCGGTCAGGGTTGCGATCAGGTCGGCCTTGGATGACTCCGCGGCCGAAATCGCCGCTTGAACAGCGGTTTCGGCGGATTGGAGCTCGGCGATCGCGTCATTGTCGTCCGGGTCGAGCCGTGCCGCGGCGCGTGCGGCAACCAGCCGGTCGTGGGCCGCGGCGGCGTTCTCAAGCCGCCCTCGGTAGGCCTGATACTCGTCAAACTCTTCGGCGAGCCGGTCCAGCACCTCGTCCACATCCGCGCCGCTGATCCCGATACAGGCGAGCGATTCCGGGGTGATGCCGAGGACCGCGGCCGCCTCAACCACTTGGGAGGTCGTGACTTGCGAGATATTCGCCGAGCTGTGCAGGACCAGGCTGGCCACGATGGGTAGGAGCATGAACATGAGGGTCTCCTGAAAATTTTTGAATCTTGGCGGTGCTTGGGCCTTGCGGCCGGCCCGGTACTTCGGTTAGCGTACCGGAAGCGGTCGTGTGCGCCAAGCGCCCAAGGCCGGAGTTTGGGCACACAAAGGCAAGAGACTTCGTGGCTGGGAACGCCATGGCATCCCAGATGAGAAGACCGCACTTGGGGACTTCAATGCAGCCAGCGAACTCGCCTCGGACAGGGTTTCGGTCGGTTGGGTTTGGGCGGAGTGCGGGCTTGAACGGGTTCGGGCGGTTGAGCCTGGTTCTGTTAGCCGGGGCGGCATTGTCGATGAATGGATGGGCAGTTGCCGCCGACGGCGGATCTTCCGGGGATTCGAACTCCGGAGATTCGGCGGGCGGCGAATCGGGTTGTCAGCAGGGTGGGGCGTGCCAGCCGCACGATGATGGAACCACCGATGTTTGCAATCAGGATGACGAATGTGGCTGCCCCACCGGGTCACAGCAGGGAGGCCCTGCGGATGCAGGTCCTCCTATAGATATGGTCCGCCAAAGCCCGTGACTTGGGACACTGGGGAAAAATGGGAAACCGCCCAGGATCTATATGTTCGCCTGCCGGGCAAGGATTTCACACTTTTCCGCCAGTACAGCAGCGCTCCCAACCTGATCGCAAAGGGGGGTTATGAAAGCAGCCGCCTCCCGGTATTGATGCAGGGCGGGGTCAGGCCCGCCCCCCCGTCGGTGTCATCAGTTCCGGGGGTGGGAGCGGGCTGGGCGCTCGGCAATCTTCGGGGCATGACATATCGACAGTTCTGGCAGTGCGGACCCGTAGTTACATGTGGGGTAGACCAGCACGGGCAATCTATCAGCAGTTCCAGCGATCCTGTTTATGTCGGAGCGGAAGGCTGGCTGCTCCGGGCGGGGCGCAAGCCCCGCAAGATTGAGATTCAAGGCGGTGGGCCGTATGTGAGCGGAAGCACCGCAGGGCCGGGCAATCAGACACTTCGCCTCTTGCATGGCGGCACTGGCGGGGTTAGCGGGATGAGTTGCGGACCATGCAGCACGGGGGCAGAAGTCCCAACCGGTTTGCGGAATGGAACGGTCGTGTACAGTGAACCAGGCGTCTGGCGGCAGGAGTTTGCCATCGAGGATGGCTTCGGCTGGCTCAGCCGGGATGAAGATGAGAACGGCAACCTGCGGGTGTACTGGGACGACCCCATGGACGCCGACCGGCTGCCCGACATCATTTACTTGAACGGCGAGGATGAATCCGACGCCGCCGCGTGGGTTAGGCTGTACTGGGAAACGGTTATTTCCCGCCCGACCCTGGTGGGGGCCGAGGTGTACCGCCCGACCGGCGTCTCCACCGCCGAAGTGACGCAGTCCGTCCAGTACTACCACCTCGTCGAGGTGGAGAGCGAGCTGCGGGTCATGCATCTGGAGGTTGAGGACGGACTTTTTACGGGCGCTTGGGTCGTGGTGAAAGATCCGCTCAGCCCGCTCGACGACCTAGTCCCGTCCGAAGACATCGGCACCGAGGGGGATCTTGTGCAGGTGGTGAGACGGATCGCCGTCGATCCCGGCGAGCCGACCACCGAGTGGCGTTCGATCATCACCCAGTACCGGTACCACGACGGGGACCTCGTCCGCGAAGACCAGGGGGAGTCGTTCGATATCCGGCTGGACATCGAGGGGCTCGCCCACCAGCTCAAATCAACCTTTGAGCCTCAGCAGATCGAGTTCATGGCCCAGAAGCGGTCCGCGGAGACAACCCCGGATGGCGGCACATTGCTGTTCGTGGCCACGGAACTGCTCGCGGTCGATGACGACGGCGAAGCCTTCTCGGAATCATCGGCCAGCGTCCAGGTCATCGGCGTCGCCACCAAGATCCTCGGCTATTCCGGCGAGGTTGCCAATGTACTCAACCCGGTGCAGACCGACAGCCCCGTCATCTCTCAGGTTTTGCAAGCCGGCAGTTGCGGGTGTGGGGGGGGAGGAGCGATCGGCGCCGTCCTGCTCGACTACGATCGTTTCGGCTGGGTCAACGGCGCATCCCAGACGGGCCTGACCACGCACATGCGCGAGCACGCGCTGGCATCCTTTGATGCCTGGCCCGCATCCAGTGCCGCCGATCGCACCCACTGCGTCGATCTCATCAATCTCGAGCGGGGGACTGACAAGTTCCCCTTCCTATTGCATCAGGCAGTGGTCGAGGGTGATGTCGCTGCGATGACGCTCGGTCGGGCCTGGGTGACCAGCAACTCCTATAACGGCACCACCCACGCAAGAACCGAGGTGCGCAGCCCCTCGTTCCTCGCCACGAGCGGGTATACGCCGGCGATCACGCCCGGGGGACCCGGCCTTGGGGCCGCACCGTCGATCACCACGAGCGACACGGCCGGACTTGTGACGAAGTTCACCTATGACGGCGAGCATGTCGGCCAGCTGCGGGTCGGAACGCTGACGAGCAGCGGTCTGGTGCGGGCGACCGAGTTCGTTTCGGACGGCAACGAGAGCAGGCGCCGGCTGATCCACGAAGAGAAGATGTACCGTGTCGCGGCGAGTTCGAACCCCAACGACCAGGAACTCGTCGGGTACGCCTACGGCTTCGAAGCGGTCGACTCGGCCAAGCTCGACTGGCGGAGCGTGACGGTCGAGCGCGAGCTGGTTTCGGAGAACGGCCCGGGCTCGGCGTCGGCGACCAGCTGGGACTTCTTCGACGACCGTGGCCAGCGGATCGTATCGCTCGACGCCGACGGCATCGCAACCCGTTTCGAGCACGACCCGCGCACGGGGCAGATCGTCCGGATCACCCGCAACTACGACCCCGGGAGTGTTTCCAGCATCCCCGAGATCCGGCTCCCGACCGGGGAGGACGGGGAGCCGGACGACCCCTTCGACACGCTGGTCGCCAACGGGGACGGCACGCTCGTCACGGAGTACGAGTACGACCTGATGGGCCGCCTGACCAAGGTGATCCGCCCCGGCGGTGTGGAGTCGTGGACGGTCCGGCGCATGGCCGAGGACCCGGACAGGCCGGGCATCCTGTACTACCAGACCATCAGCCTGCCGCACCTTGTGACCGCCTCGCCGCGGACCTTCGCCGGCCCCGCGCGGCTGCGTTGGATGGACGCCGCCTCGCAGACGACGCGGTCCGAATCCTGGTCCGTCGATCCGGCGGAGGATTACGACCCCGACGCGGGCGACTACGAGTTCGCAACTGAGCTGGCCCGCTCGACGACCACCCACGACCTGAGCGGCGCGGCGGTCGCCTCTAGGCAGTGGTGGAACATCGCCGAGGATCTGGCGTACGAAACGACCTACGCCTACGACGCGCTGGGCCGCCTGAAGTCCACCGTGGACGGCACGGGCACGAAAACGACACGCGAGCACGATGTGCTGGACCGGGTGACCGAGGTCGCCGTGGGCACCACGGCCTCTTCTCCGCTGCCGGTGGCCAAGTACTACTACGACGGCGACCCCGGCTCGTCCTCGGCCTCGGGCGTGGGCAACGGCAACCTGACGCATGTCGAACGCTTCGACGGCGCGGGCACCCGCCTGACGCGGATGTACTACGACAAGCGTGACCGGCTCATCGCGACGGTGGCCGACGCGGCCCCGATGAGCGTGACCCGCTACGACAACCTCGACCGGCCGATCGAGTCGGCGGTGTACCCCACGCCGGACACGGTCCCGTCGCTGGCGGATGTCATCGATGCCGCGGTTGGTGCGTTGCCGCACGACGGCGAGACGGCCTTCGATCAGACCGGTCCCCTGGACCGCGCGTGGCACACCAAAACCTCCTACAGCCAGCGCGGCCTCGTGTACCGGGAGGAGGTCGCGATCGATGCGTCGCAATCCTCGCCGGATTACCTCGCCTGGAACTGGTGGTACGACGACGACGGCCACGAGATCGCCTCCTGGGCTCCGAACAGCCCGGGCACGATCACCGGGTACGACGCCCACCACCGCGTGGTGCGGAGCGTGCTGACCGACCGCGGGGGCGACGGGGACGACGCGCTGGGCACGGCGGACCGGTTCACCGAGGCCGCCCGCGCCGACGGCGATGCGGTGATTGAGCAGACCGGGTACGCCTACGCGCCCGGCTCGGGCGTGCTGGAGCTTGTGACGCACATGATGCGGCACCACGCCGCGGCGGGCACGGGCGACCCGGACGACGACGAGTTCGTCACGACCTACTCGGGCACGGTGTACGACTCGGCCCTTCGCCCGGTCGGCTCGGTCGATTTCGGCACGAACAAGGCCGCGTTCGGCGTCACGGCGGCCGGCGCGCCGGACCTGACCGACTACGACACGCTGGGCGAGCTGCTGGCGGCGTCCGGCGTGCTGTTCGCGTGGACCGAGTACGACGAGCGCGGGCGGGTCGGCGCGGTGGTCGGCACGCAGACCGGGGCGGAGGAGATCCGCACGGCGTATGTGTACGACGACCTGGGCCGCACCGCGGCGGTGGTCGAGAACGCGGTCAACGCGGTCGTGTCGTGGGACGACACGGAAGAGAGGTACACGGCGGCCGGTCTGAGCACCGGTCACCCGGACCGCGACCGGGTCACCTCGTTCGTGTACGACGCGGCGGGGAATGTGGTCCGCCGGATCGCGCACCTGCCGCACACGAGCGGGGAGAAGGTGCAGGAGACGCGGTACGACTACGGCGTCACGGCGGAGGGCTCTCCGTCCAGCCCGACGCACTCGCTGGTGAGTTCGTCGCGCCTGCTGTACACCGTCCGGTACCCGGACGAATCGACGGGCGCCGCCGGCAGCGGCGGGACCTACACGGTGACCTACGGCTACAACCGGCTCGGCGAGCTGCGCGGCATGTCCGACCAGAACGGCACCGTCCACTCGTACACCCGCGACGCGCTCGGGCGCGTGGTGTCGGACGAGGTCACCAGCTTCGGCACGAACATCGACAACCGGGTGGTGGCGATCACCACCGGGTACGACGACCACGGCCGCGTGGCGGCGGTGCTGTCGCTGGACAGCGTGGAGGACGAGCTGAACGGTGTGGAGTTCGGCTACACGGGGCTGCACCAGGTCGAGACGGTCGCCCAGCACCTGTCCTACAGCGCGGGCGTGCCCGACCGGACGGGCGTGGTGACCTACGCCTACGCCGACGCGGCCCCGGCCGCGGGTGGGACGGGCAACCACTCACGCCTCACCTCGATCACCTATCCCAACGAGGACGGCGGCGACCCGACGGTGCTGATCGGCTACGGCGCGGCAGGCTCGATCGGCGACCGGATCAGCCGCGTGGCCGGCCTCGGTGTGGACGGCTGGGCGAGCGGCACGGATGACCTGGTTGATTACACCTACCTCGGGGCGTCGATCCCGGTCAAGGTGCGCTACCCGGCCACGGTGGGGGGTCTGGCCCTGGACGCGATCCGGGGGCGGTTCGGCGATGACGGGGCCGCGGAGGACCGGTACTACGGCTTCGACCAGTACGGCCGCGTGGTCTGGCACGGGTGGGTGACGGACGGGTTCGCGCCGCGGGGCGGGATCTACACCGACACGCCCAATCGAACCCCCCTGTTCGGGCGTGCGTACGGGTACGACATGGACTCCAACCGCGTTCAGGACTTTGATGCACGGCCCGGGGCCGTGCGGGCGGACCGCGACTGGGCGTACCAGTACGACGACCTGGACCGGCTCACGCAGGCGAACCGCGGGCGGGAGTCCTCCGGCTTCACGCTGGCGGCCGGCTCGCAGAAGTGGAACCTTGACATCCTTGGGAACTGGAAGATGGTGTGGGGGGACGCGAACGGGAACGGGAGCTTCGAGGCGACGATCGCCGAGCAGGAGAGCCGCACGCACAACCGGGCGAACGAGATCACGGTGCAGGAGCGTCCGGGCGGGATGACCTCGCAGGTGGTGACGCAGCCCGGGTACGACGACGCGGGGAACTACCGGCAGAACCTGGGCTCGGGCTCGAGCCGGCTGGTGTACACGCACGACGCCTGGAACCGGCTGGTGAAGATCGTGCGGACGAGCGGCTCGCACACGGTGCTGGAGAACGAGTTCAACGGCTTGAATCACCGGATCAGGCGTCGGATGGATCTGTCGCAGGGGGCGTACGACGGCGTGGACGAGGCGCGGTGGTACTTCTACTCGGCTGAGTGGCAAATGATCGAGGAGCACATCGACGCGGACGACGACGGGGACACCGACCGGATCGGGCAGCAGTTCTGGGGGGTCAGGTACATTGATGACGCGGTGGGCCGGCGGATCGACCGGGACGCGGACGGCGACTGGACGACGAGCCCTTCGGACAACTTCTACTACCTGACGGATGTGATGTTCGGCGTGCGGGCGGTGGTGGACAGTTCGGGGCTGCTGCACACGCGGCTGGACTACACGCCGTACGGGGTGGCGATGCACGGCTACGGCGCGGATGTGAACGGGGACGGGGTGGTGACGATCAGCGACCTTGGGGTGGTGTCGGCGAACTACAACGGGGGCAGCGAACTCAAGCCGGGGGATGTGGGGTACGACCCGGACGCGTTCCTGGACGGGGAGGATGAGATCAACCTGACGGCGTACCTGAGCCGGTACACGCCGTATGTGGCGGGTCCGTCGTTCAACAACGGGTGGATCGACAACCCGGACGATGTGAACGGGCCGGACAACTCGGTGGGGTACGACGGGTACTGGTTCGACCTGGCGGGGGCGACGGAGGCGACGAGCACCGGGCTGTACACGGTGCGGCACCGGGTGTACGACCCGAAGCTGGGGAGGTGGCTGCAGAGAGATCCGGCGGGAGCCGAACATGCCCCCGACTTTGGTCTTGAGGTAGCGACAAAGCCCGCGCTGGGCTCAGCGGATTCAAATTGGGGGAAGGATTTCGCTAATCTTTATCAGTATGCCCGAGGGAGTCCGCCAGTACGGCAAGACCCATCTGGCTTGCGATGCTGCATTGCAATGAGTTGTAGCAGTGTGAAGCGATTTGGCGTAAGACTTGGGTCGCATTGTGGATTAGTATTTTGTGACAACGGGGGCTGCTTCTCGTACGATGGTTCTGGCGGAAATGTTCACAGGCCAGTGATCAAGCCTTATAATAACTCACGTTCACAATCTACCGGCTCACTTAATTGCAATTTTCCGGATTCGACTTGCCAATGCATTAGAAACGAGCAGGCAAGATGGAACCAAATGAACATACCCAGGGATCACTTCTGCGCCAACAGCAACTGGCACCTCAAGTGCGTCACATCCAAGTGCGGCATTAATGTTACATGGCCTGGAGGGAATAGTCCAATCGGATGGAACTGCAGGGGTTACATCAGTGGGTATGCTTGTACTGGTACATACTACGATTCCGATTTCTGGGGTCCAAACACGCCTGAATATACTCCGATTTATTCTCCATGTCCGTGATTTCTGAAGTCTCCATAATTAGGAGATTTGTAAAGTGATCTCAAGATCTGTTTTTAAAATAACTTGTGCTGTAATAGTATTCCTCGGCTTGCTTGTGGTGGTAATGGTGTTCAGGATGGCCGCATCGTATCGTATTGCGATGAATGCGGTGATGGAAGTCGATGGCCACTGGTCTGTCGCGCCGGGTTGGCCACTCGGGGCCGAAACTGTTGCGTTGCATAGCAAGCTTAATGAGAGGGCATTGGTGAGCACGATTTCTGCTCAGCGACACAATCGCTCTTTGATCTATCTGAGTCTTCAGGATCAAGATATTACGCCAGATGTCGCTGATGCGATTGCTTCTTTGGATTCCGTGTCTTCTCTTAATATTATTGGATGTTATATTTTACAAGCCGAGGCCGAAAAGCTTCTTGGCATGAAATCTTTGGAGATAATATTTGTCGATTATACTGGAGGCCAAGTCGTCATGGATGTCAAATCCAGAATGCGATCGAATGTCAAAATCGATGTTCGTCCAAATTTTCCATAAGATCTTGCATGGCATGCGAACGTCGCGCCGTTCTCGGCTATGCTGAGCGCACCCATGAAGTGGAACCTTGACATCCTTGGCAACTGGAAGACGGTGTGGAACGACGCGAACGGGAACGGGAGCTTCGAGGCGACGGTCACCGAGCAGGAGGACCGGACGCACAACCGAGCCAACGAGATCACGGTGCAGGAGCGTCCGAACGGGATGACCTCGCAGATTGTCTCGCAGCCGGGGTACGACGACGCGGGCAACTACCGCCAGAACCTGGGGTCGGGGTCGAGCCGGCTGGTGTACACGCACGACGCGTGGAACCGGCTGGTGAAGATCGTGCGGACCTCCGGCTCGCACACGGTGCTGGAGAACGAGTTCAACGGGCTGAACTGGCGGACGAAGCGTCGGATGGACCTGTCGCAGGGCGCGTACGACGGTGTGGACGAGGCGCGGTGGTACTTCTACTCGTCGGACTGGCGGATGATCGAGGAGCATGTGGACGCGGACGACGACGGGGATGTGGACCGTGTGGCGCAGCAGTTCTGGGGGGTGCGGTACATTGATGATGCGGTGGCGAGACGGATCGACCGGGACGCGGACGGCGACTGGACGACGAGCCCCTCGGACAACTTCTACTACCTGACGGATGTGATGTTCGGCGTGCGGGCGGTGGTGGACTTGCCGTGAACTCTGGGGGGGGGGAGGGGCTTGACAATCGGGATTCTTGGTGATACATTGAATCACTATGGCCCGAACACAGATATCGATCAAGCTGGATGAACACCTTCTCGCCCGCGTGGACCGCCTGGCTGACGATGTCGGCTCGACCCGAACCGCCGTCATCGAGCAGGCGATCAAGAACGACCTGCCCGAGCAGGAGGCTTTCCACCGCTCTCTGGAGAACCCCGTCGTCCGGGCCATCCACGAGCGGATCACAAGCCCGTCGGTTCTGCGGATGCTTGCCCGGCTGACCGACGCCAACCTGAGCGACGAGGAAATCGAGCGGCTCATCGAGAAGGCCCCGCGCCAGCGTGAGGCGGCCAGAAACCGTCAGGCCGACCGCAAAGGGCGGACCCGTCTGGGCACGGAGGGTGTGTGATGGAAACGCCCGCACCCAAACCCCAGGCCCGCTTGCTCAGCATCCAGGACGCGGCCGTATGGCTTGGCATCCACAAACGGACGCTCTACCGATTGATCGCCGACAAGAAGTTTCCTCGGCCGATCAAGGTCCGCAGTTCATCCCGCGTGCCGGTCGAGGATCTGGAACAGTTCGTGGATCGGCAGATCCGGGAGAGGGATCTCTGATGGCCCATTCACTGTTCAAGCCGAAGCGCAAGCGGAACGGCAAGACCCAGGCCGGGCGGTACTGGTGGGGGCCAGTTCCGCCTGCCCGGGGATGTGAAGTACACCCGTTTCTCGCTGGAAACCATGGACAAGCGTGTCGCCGAGCAACGGCTGACCCAGCGGGTTCTGAATGAAGAACGCCTCCGGGCCGGCATCCTTCCACTGGAAGCCCAGACCGAAGCCGCCGCCAAGCCGCTTGCCGAACTCCTGGCTGAGTTCGTGGACTACCTGCGCACCGGGAACCGCTCACGCGGCTACTACCGGAAGGTCGATCAGCGGGTGGCCCGCCTCATCGACGACTGCGGCTGGGTCCGCCTGCGTGATGTGTCGGCCGAATCGTTCATTCAATGGCGTTCTCGCCAGAGCCTGACCCCCAAGACCCTCAACGACTACCACCATGCCGCTTCCAGCCTGCTCGGCTGGCTGAAGCGCACGCGGCGGATCGACCACAACCCGCTGGAGTTTGTGGATCGGGTCGATGGACGCGGCCGCAAGTCATTCCAGCGTCGGGCGCTGACCGATGGTGAGGCTGAGCGGCTTCTGGCGGTGGGAGGACCGAGGGCGATCGTTTATCTGACCGCGGTGCACACCGGGCTGCGCAAGGGTGAGCTCCGGTCCCTGCGGTGGTCCGATGTCGATCTCGGCCGTGCCGTCATCCGTCTCCGCGCGGCCGCGACCAAGGCGAAACGAGCCGACACCCTCCCCCTCAGCCCCCAGCTGCTTATCGCCCTGCGGGTCTTCCGGCAGGAATCTTCCGGGACGGGTGTGGTGTTCTCCGGCGGCGTGCCGAGCCACCACACATTCCGAACGGACCTCGAGGCCGCCAAGATCGAACGCACAGGCCCGGAAGGCAGGAAAGTGGACTTCCACGCGCTCCGGACCACCTTCATCACCAACCTGCAACGGGCGGGCGTCCCCCAGCGGATGGCGATGGCCCTGGCCCGGCATACCGACCCGCGTCTGACCGCCCATGTCTACACGGACACCGATGCCCTTCCCCTCGTTGAAGCGGTGGCGTGTTTGCCCACTTATTATGGTGCATCGGAAGCCGCACACGGAGCCGCACAAGGGAACACACAAACGGCGGACTCGGACAGTCTCGGCGTGTCACAAGGCGGCACCGCCGATCGCCCTGGCCACAAGCCGCAAACACTTCTGATGCAGGGGCTTATCGGTTCCGTCAAGCGCCAGGGTGTGACACTGCGGGACACCGTCAAAGAATGGAGCCGGGGGGAATCGAACCCCCGTCCCGAGATAGTCAGCAAGATGCTTCTACGCGTGTAGTTGATCGTTTGATCTCGGCCTTGCACCGGGGATCAACGCCCTGTGCTTCGGCCCAGCCGCTTGAAACCTCCTCGCTGCCGCGCCAAGAGGCGCCACGCGGCAACCAGCCCGATGATCGTGATCCCCCGCCTCATCGGGCGTCAAGCAGGGGATCGGAGGCCTGAACTCAGGCCGCCATGGAGTACTGCGGTTCGGCAGTTATGTGTTTGCGTGATTTTTACGAGGCCATCACGCCCCTCGACGCGCCACACCAAGCCTTCCCTATCCGGTCGAATGCCATATCGGCCCCAACTTGTCAAAGAACGCGGGTCGCCCCGCAACCCATTGTACGCCGGGGGCGGGGCGACGGTTCGGGGCGTTCGGGATCGGATCGGCGGGGTCGGTCGAGAAGGGTTGGAGGGGTGGTCACCGCCGTGCCGGATATGCTGGGGCATGAAACTGGCCGTCATCATCCCGGCGGCGGGCTTGTCCCGCCGGTTCAACCACGACCCGCTGCTCGGCCACCGCTCCAAGCTGGACGAGGATCTGGGTGGGCGGACGGTTCTGCAGCGGACGGTGGAGCTGTTCAACACCCGTGCGGAGACGGCGGCGGTGATCGTGGCCGGGCCGCACGACGAGGCCGCGCTGGCGGCCTTCAAGTTCCGGCACGGGGACATGCTGGCAATGCTGGGGGCGGCCATCGTCCGCGGCGGGGCGGTGCATCGGTGGGAGACGGTCAGGGCCGCGCTGGCCGCCGTGCCGGAGGGCGTCACCCACATCGCGGTGCATGACGCGGCGCGCCCCGCGTGCCCGGCGGACCTGATCGACCGGGTGCTTGATACGGCGCAGCGGTTCGCGGCGGTGATCCCGGTCATCGAGATCGACAGCACGGTCAAGCGTTTGGGTGATGAGGTAGGCGACGATCACGCGGACCCGCTGGCGGGGATTCTCGGGGTGGAAGAAAAGGCTCCGCTGCGGGCGGTGGCGGGGACGGTGGACCGTGCGGGGTTGGCGCTGGCGCAGACGCCGCAGGTGTTCGAGCGGGGGTTGCTGGAGCGGGCCTACGCGCAGGCGGAGCTGGACAGCACGGACGACGCGGGCCTGGTGGAACGGCTGGGTGAGCGGGTGGTGGTGGTGCCGGGCGACCCGCGGAACATCAAGATCACCCGCCCGGGCGACATCGAGATGATCCGGCGGGTGATGAACTACAGAGGCCCGGACGCGAAGCCGGCGCACCTGCGGTTCTGAACTTGCTTGCTCGTCCGCGTCAGAAATCTCGGCCGTACACGCCGCCGGGGGTGTCCTGGTAGATCGTTGTGAACATGCCGGGTCGTGCGCGGTTGGGCGTGGGGGGCAGGGCGGCGCGGTCGTCGCGCAGGGCGGCGGAGGCGTCCGCGGCCAGCACGGCGCGGCGTGTGTCGTCGCGGAAGGCGATGGGGAGGTAGTTCCGCGACTGGTCGTGCATCAGGGCCTTGGAGGACGGGAAGCGGACGACGGGCTGGCGCATGGGCCGGGGGCGCGGGTTTCCGGTGGGCAGCCAGCAGGCGGGATCTCCGATGAAGGAGTTGCTGTACTCGTAGGCAGGGTAGTACGAAGCGCTTGACTCGCTGCTTTCCCAAGGAGGGCGATCGGCCGGAAGGTTTGGTCTGGCTCCGAGCCAGCTGACATAATGCTCCGGCCAGGGGGCGACGCGGTGCATGGTGACGGGCCAGAAGTATCGCATGGACCAGGGATCATCGCTGGACATGATGGAACCGACGGGGATGCCGGGCGGCGCGTAGAAATACGGCTCACCGGGAGCGTGCCAGGGGTAGGTGTCGCGTTCGCTCTGCAGGTAGAGTTCCACGGTGATCCCGATGTCCCGGATCTGGGCGACGGCCTTGGTCTGATAGGCCGAGACGCGCGCCCGCAGCAGCGATGGCGCGAGCAGACCGAGCAGCAGCGCGATCACGCCGATGCTGACCAGCAGTTCCACCAGGGTGAAGGCGCGGAGCCGCATCATTCAGATCCAGGGTCCGGGGATTCGGCTTTCCTGATCCATCGGGTCGTAGAGGCCCGCGACATACGGGATCCAGTTCGAGCGTGCATCGCTCCAGACGAACGCCATGACCAGGTAAACCAGGAGTGTCTGGCCTTGGCCGTCGAAGCTGACTGAAAGGATGACGGGTAGGCGGACTTGGATCAGTTCCGCGTCCTCACGGGCGAGCAGGGCCTCCGAGCCGTACACACCGGGGTCTCGGCGACTTATCATCCGGCCACCCAGGCGGATCAGGTCTCGTTCGCCGGGGAGGATCTCGCAGCCGTCCGTTCCGTAGGAGGCGTCGCGGAACATTCTGGCCGCGCTTTCCCAGCGTGTGCGGTACACATCGCCGAGTTCGGATCGGATCACTCCCGGCGGGCGTCCCGTCAGCTCAGCCACATGGTCGATGTAGCGGTCATAGTCCGGATCAACCATGAGGGCCATGCGTTTGCGGAACAACTCCAGCAGGGCGATGTCCCGCGGGCCGGGCGATGTCGGGCGGGCGGCCTCCGCGAGTTGGTGAGGGATCTCGGCCCGTTCCTGCGGCGTGAGCGGCGTCAGGAACTGCTTCTCGTTCTCAAGGGCCATCCCCGCGTCGGGGTTCGTGTACTTGGGCTGAGATGTGTGCGATGGGACCGCAGTGGAGCGGTAGATCGACACCGCGAGGAACACGACACCCCCGACCGCTACGCCCACCGCCAGAATCGCCGAGCGATGCTTCATGGAATGGATCCCCGATCGTTTGGGTTAAACAATGGGGACACAAACAACCATCACCCACCGATTGCCTTCGCCGTCTTGCCCCTGCGCCTTGCCGCACGCCGTGTTTGGCGGACACCACCGTTCGTCGCAGAGTGTGAGTTCTTCAGTGTGGCACGCGGTGCATTTGTGGAACCCGACCGGGACCGGGGGGCCGCCGCCAGTCTGTGCGAGGGCCGCGCCAGCGAAAACTCCGGCCAGGGCGCTGAGGCAGAGCGTCAGGGAACTCGTTTTCATGTGCATCTCCTAATTAAGGGGGGAATCGAACGAGCGATCTCAAGATACCCCCCCGCTTGTCAACTCCGAGTCAGCCGCAGTGCGAAAAAATCAATCATGTGCGCATGGGATGCGCGTGCTGTTCAGAAAAGTGATTGAAAGTGAACAGTGACCGACGGGGGAGAAGTGATTTGAAAATGGGCATGATACGGATCCCACTTGAATCTCGGGCGTGGCCCGGACGACAAGCCGCGACTGCAAGGGAGCGGCCGTTTGACGCACGCGATCGTTGCGACCGGCAACCAACAGGAAGACGGAAGCACGCTCCCTTGCAGTCGCGGCTGCTCTTGATTCCGCTGATTGGCATGAATCCCGCCCGGAAATCAACCGTGATCCGTATGGCTGGTTGTTGCTGATCGGTCGGCGTGCGCTCGTTGCTTGGCGCTCTCGGCCGCTTCCTTGCGGGCGCGGCTGGTCGGATCCGTATCAGTTGGCGGTCTGCCACGGCGAGTAGGTGCCGACGCTCCAGATGTGCCCGCCGGGGTCGCGGCAGGTGAAGTCGCGCCCGCCGTAGGGCTGGTCTTTGATGTCGATGAGGATGTCCCAGCCCGCGGCGCGCACTCTGGCGTGGACGGCGTCGGCGTCGGGCACGACGAGGTAGAGGGCCTGGGTGTTGTAGCCGCCGATGTCGGCGGGGAGTTTCATCAGGCGGCCCCAGGGCGAGTCGAGCGCGGGGGCGACCATGACGACGGCCGGGCCGAGCGCGAGTTCGGCGTGGGCGACCTTGCCGTCATCGCCGCGGAAGACCTGGTGTTCGGAGAAGCCGAGGACGGATTGCAGGAAGGCGACGGCCGCGTCGGCGTCGGCGTAGCGGAGGCCGGGGATGATGGGGGAGTGGGTCATATGGGAAAACCGAAAGAGTGGATGGCGGGTAGAAAATAAGAAGAAGAAAGAAGAGGCCGACTGGAAGTCGGCCCCACGGGAAGTCAGTAGCGGCGGACGACGCCCTTCACGATGCCCTGGATCTGGCAGAACTTGACGCGGATCGGTTCGAAGTCGGGGTTGGCGGGCTGGAGCCGGATGTGGTCGGACTCCTTGAAGAAGGTTTTGAGGGTGGTCGAGCCGTCCTCGAGGAGGGCGACGACGCGGTCTCCGTTGGAGGCGACCTGGGCGCGTTCGAGGAGGATGATGTCGCCGTCGAGGATGCCCTCGTCGCGCATGGACTCGCCCTCGACCTGGAGGGCGAAGGTGGAGCCGGCGTCGTCGTGGGTGCCGAGGAAGTCGGCCAGGTCGATCTCGTCGGCGTTCTCGCAGCGTTCGATGGGGTAGCCGGCGGCGATCCTGCCGACGAGGGGGTACTTGAGGGGGCGGTCCTCGTCGGGGACGGCGATGCCGTCAGCGATCGACAAAGAGCGTGCCTTGTTGGCCTCGCGGATGAGCGCGCCCTTCTTGATGAGGGCCTCGACATGCTCGAAGACCGTGACCTTGCTGACGCCGATCTCGTCGGCGAGTTCCTGCATGGTCGGGGAATAGCCACGCCGGATCCGCGAGTCGCGGATGAGCTGGAGGATCTTGAGCTGCTTGGGAGTCAGGTTCATCGGCTTGGTCCTTTCCGTCGTTCGCGGGCGCGTCGATGAGTCGAACGCGCCCGTCGAAGCCCCGTTCCACCCTCGGGTCCGCGGTGCGGGTTCCCGAGGCCCTTCTCAACGCCCGGTGGAGTCCGGCGATCCGTTCTTCCTGCCCGAGCAGCTGCTTCTCGCAGGCGACGAGCAGGCCGATGTCGGCCGCGCGGCGGTCCACCGCTTGCATGACGGTGGTTGCCACAACCACCGACGGCTCCGGGACCAACGGCGCGTCCCGCCGGACCAGGGCGAGGGGGTTGTCCTCGCACGGCCCGAACCCGAGTTTGGCGCCCAGACACCGGAGGGTGACGCGAGCGACCCCGGGCGAGGCGGCGCGCCCGAACCGGACCGGGTCCGGATCGCTCGCGTCGCGATACTCACCCACGAAGCCGCCCCCCGGCCCGAGCAGGACGAGGGGTGAATCCTCGATCGTGGAGCGTCCGGGTGTGCGGCTCGTGGTCATCCGTGTCATGGCTCGGTCCTTCCTTTTCAACACACGCCGGCGGGGCCGACGGTTACGGGACGGGGGGGAGCGGCTTTCTGAAGGCCGCGGATGCCCCGTGTGTAGTGTTTGATCGGGTGAGGTCGTCGCCGTTCAACACGGATTTTTCTTCACTTGTTCGGGACAAGATAGCCAATCACAACCCCCACGGCAAGGAAATTCGGCGCAAATCACCGAAAATCAACCAACTGCGGGCAGGAATTCCCCCGAATGGGTGGGAAAACCGTTCGGCATTTGGGTGGAAATGGTCGCGCAGGTCTTGCGTGACCTGGGTGGTCAGAGCGGTTATCGGGCACGCTGGAAGCGCGACCCCGCCCGTCGGACCCGGCCGCCTAGTTCCAGCATGGTCAGTTCGGCGCGGATGCGTCCGGCGTCAAGGCCGACGAGTTCACCCAAGTCCTCGGCCGAGCGAGGCTCGGCAAGGTGGCTCAGGATGGCCCGCTGGGTGTCGGACAGGTCGCCGATGGGAGCCTCGGCTTCGGCGGCGCCCGCGAACAGCGCGGGGCGCGCCGGGTCGGCGGTCATCGCGTCGTGCGTGCCCGCGTGGAGGTGGCGGGCGTGGCCTTCGAGCACTTCGATCACATCGGCGGGCGTGCGGACCAGGTGCGCGCCCTGCTTGAGCAGTTCATGCGTGCCGTCGCTGGCGGTGGAATCGACGCGACCGGGCACGCCCATCACCTCGCGCCCGTGGTCGTCCGCGGCGTGCCGCGCGGTGATGAGCGCGCCGCTCTTCAGCCCCGCCTCGATGACGAGCACGCCCAACGCCAGGCCGGAGATGATGCGGTTGCGGGCGGGGAAGTTGTCGGCGTTCGGGCCGGTGTCGGCGGGTAGCTCGCTGATGACCGCGCCGTGCCCGTCGGCGATGCGGTCGAAGAGGTCGGCGTTCTCGGGCGGGTAGCGCTTGGCGATGCCGCAGCCGAGCACGGCGATGGTGCGCCCGCCCGCGTCGATCGCGCCGCGGTGCGCGGCGGTGTCGATGCCCCGAGCGCCGCCGGACACGACGGTCAGGCCGGAGCGGGCGAGCGACCCGGCGAACCGGGCGGCCTGCTCGATGCCGTAGTGCGTGCAGCCGCGCGAGCCGACGATGGCGACGGGGTAGCGGTCGAGGTCGCTCGCGCGGAGTTGGCCGCGGACGGTCAGCACGGGCGGGGCGGCGGGGATGGCGCGGAGGAGCGATGGATAGGCGTCGTCGGCGAGTGTGACGATGGCCGCGCCGGCCTTGGCGATGCGTTCGAGTTCGCGGCCGACGAGGGCGTCGGACTGCTTGATGCCTTCGAGCAGGGCGCGGGCGGTCTTGTCGCCGATGCCGGGCACGCGGGCGAGTTCCGCGGCCGAGGCGGCGCGGACGCGCTCGAACGATCCGAAGGCTTCGAGCACGCGCGCGATGCGCACCGGACCCATGCCGGGGACCAGCGTGAGGGTCAGCAAACCGCGGGCGGCGGGGGGGAGTGCGTCGGGTGCGTGCATATGAAGGAGGGGGAGTTAGAACTCAAAGGCGGCCACGGGTTCAACCCGCGCGTACACGCGGCTGTCGGTCTTCTGGTGCCGGTCGAGCACGCGAGCGACGATCTCGACTGGCGTGTCGGCCGGCACTTCGCTGAGGGCTCGCAGTTCGACGAAGGCCTGGGTGTGCATGAAGGCCGGATCGGGCCGGCGCGCGGTGACGAAGATGCGTCGTCCCTCGGGCGTGACCTCGGCCTTGTCGATGGTGAAGGTCCAGCCGCCGGTGGGCACCTGCATGATGAGCAGGTGCCGCCCCCCCGCTCCGCCGGTCTGGTCAAGGCGGATGGGCGGGACGGCCGGATCGGGCGCGGTGATGGACACTTTGTTGTTCCCCCAGGGCAGCAGGCCGCATCCGGCGGTGAGGATGGCGGTGCCGGCGCTCAGGGCCGCGAACGCGGCGAGGATGGTGCGAGACATGGCGTCCCTCCGTGGCCCGGTGCAGCCGGGCGTGTTCGTTGGATGTATGGTAGCGGGGGTGGGGAGAGGAGGGATTGGGGATCAGGCCAGGAGGTCGATCATGCGGCCGCTGCCGGTCTGGCGATAAATGGGGCGGGGAGTTTCAACCACGATCCGGGTTTGGGGGTCGGGCGTGATCGGGAGGAGTTCGCCGAGTTTGGGCAGCAGGCCGGGACCGGGGGCGGCCGGCGCATCCGCTTCTGAAGCGGGTTCATAGCGGTCGGCTTCGCGATGGATCGTCGGCGAGGGCTGGACGGAGAACGGCGGGGCGCTCTGGAAGCGGGTGCGGTTGAGATCCTGAAGGTAGCGGTGGAAGACCACCGCGCCCGGGGGTGCGGGGGTGGAGCCGCAGGGCGGAAGCGGCGTGGAGGGTCGGGCTTGGATCGGGCCGGGCTGCACGCTGAAAGCGGTGCAGCGGGCGGGCCGGGGGTGTGCCGGGCGCGTGCGTCCGAAAAACGCGGGTTATTGGCGGTGGCGGGGCTGGTTCGGGGCGGGACGGCGCGGGCGGCATGGGTGGGGTTGTGCGGGGTGTGGTGCGGGGGCGACATCTACCATGGCCCCGGATGCGCACCGATGAGCTGGATTTCGAGCTGCCGCGGGAGTTGATCGCGACCAGGCCGGCGCAGCCGCGGGACTCGTCGCGGCTGCTGGTCGTGTCGCGGTCGGACCCCGGGCGGCTGGAGGACCGGGTCTTCACGGACCTGCCGGGGTTGCTGAACGCGGGTGACACGCTGGTGTTCAACCGATCGCGGGTCATCCCGGCCCGGCTGGAGGGGGTCAACCCGGCGACCGGGGGGCGGGTGAGCGGGCTGTATCTCAAGGATGCGGAGTGCCTGGCGGACGGGCGGTTGGCGTGGGTGGTGCTGCTCAAGGCCAAGCGGTCGCGGGCGGGGGGGCGGGTGGCGTTGATCGGGGCGGATGGGGCTGAGACGGGGGTGGTGCTGGAGTTGTTGGAGCCGTGCGCGGCGGAAGGGCCGGGGGCATGGGTGGTTGTTGTCGAGGGGGCGGCGAGCGTGGAAGTGCTGGATCAGGCAGGGCTTACGCCGCTGCCGCCGTATATTCTGAGCGCGCGCCGAGAACGGGGGGAGGCGATCCCGGACGGGCTAGACCGATCGTTCTATCAGGCCGTGTACGCGGCCGAGGAGCGGGCCGAGGCGGGTTCGGTGGCCGCCCCTACGGCCGGGCTGCACTTCACGGATCGGGTGCTGGCCGACCTGGCCGCGCGGGGAGTCCGGCGGCGGGAGGTCGTGCTGCATGTGGGCGCGGGGACTTTCCGTCCGGTCGAGACCGAGCGGCTGGAAGACCACGCCATGCACAGCGAGCGGTGCTGGCTGGGCACGGCGGGGGATCTGCTGCCGCGCGGGGCGAAGAGTCCGCTTCCTTCGTGCGCGGCTACAAAGTCGATCGGCCGGGGCGAGCGGGTGATCGCGGTGGGGTCCACCTCGGTGCGGACGCTGGAGGCGGCGGCGGGGTTGATCGAGGCCGGCCGGGCTGATGCCGCACGGGGGTGGTTCGAGACGGACATCCTGATCGCGCCGGGGTATCGGTGGAAGGCGGTGGATGGGATGGTGACGAACTTTCATTTGCCGCGCTCGACGCTGATCGCGATGGTGGCGGCCGCGCTGGAAGGGCCGGGCATCGACGGCGTGGAGCGCGTGAAGGCGGTGTACGCCCACGCGGTGAAGGAGGGGTATCGGTTCTTCTCGTACGGGGATGCGATGCTGGTGTTGCCGTGAGAATGAAACACTCGGAGCGGGGGGCTTCCAGCCCCCCGTTCGGGCGCAGCCCGAAGCGCCCCACGGCTCGCCGCTGCGCGGCGACAGGGGGCAGGATGCCCCCCGCTCCGGGATGGTGTTTCGTGTCGCTTGGGTGGGGAAAATGACGATACCAAGGCACCACCGATGGACCTGAACGAACTCATCTCGGGGTTGGGGCTGCGCGTCGTCGGCGATGCCGCGGGGGTGCGCGTGTGCGACATCACGGAGGACTCGCGGACGGCGGTGCCAGGGTCGTTGTTCATCGCGCGGGCGGGGTTGAAGTTCGACGGGCGGAAATCGGCGGCGGACGCGGCCGCGTGCGGGGCGGTGGCGGTGCTGGCGGATACGGATGAGTTTGACCCCCCCCTTCCCAGGCATGATCGCCCCGTGGTGCTGGTGACCGATCGCGTGCCCGGGGCGGCGGCCCGGCTGGCCGAGCGGTTCTACGGCGATCCATCCTCGAAGCTGCAACTGGTAGGGGTGACGGGGACCAACGGCAAGACCTCCGTGGCGACGATGACGCGGGCGATCCTTCAGGCGTTTCAGCCGAAGGGGGCGGGGGGGGTGCGGACGGGGCTGATCGGCACGGTGGAGGTGGACGACGGGCGGGAGGTGGCCCCGGCGGCCATGACCACGCCGCCGGCGGTGGAGCTGTCGCGCACGCTGGCGAGCATGGTGGACGCGGGCTGCAAGGCGGCGTGCATGGAGGTGTCCAGCCACGCATTGGACCAGCATCGGGCGGACGCGCTGCGGTTCGCGGTGGGGATCTTCACGAACCTGTCGGGCGATCATCTGGACTATCACAAGACCACCGAGGCGTATCTGGCCGCCAAGCGGCGGCTGTTCGAGCTGCTGCCTGAGGATGGCGTGCGCGTGCTCAACGCGGACGACCCGGCATCGGACGCGATGGGAGGGGGAGGGGGAGACGCGCGATGGTGTTCCGGGCTGGGCGATGCGCGGGCCGCTTGGTGGGTGTCGGTCGAGTCGGCGGACCTGTCGGGCATGGCGCTGGTGATCGAGAGTCCGATCGGGGTGATGCGGGGGCGTGCGCCGGTGGTGGGCGGGCATAACGCGATGAATGTGCTCCAGTCGGTCGCGGCGGCCGACGCGGTGCTGGAGCGGATGGGCGTGCCGGCCGAGCAACGCCGGGCGGGGATCGAGGCCGCGCTGCCGTCGGTCCATGCGCCGCGCGGGCGTTTGCAGGCGGTGTCGGGGCCGGAGGACCGGGTGGCGGTGTTCGTGGATTACGCCCACACGGACGATGCGCTGGAGCGCACGCTGGACGCGGTGCGGGCCGTGCTGCCGGCGGGATCATCCTTGACGGTGGTGTTCGGCTGCGGCGGCAACCGCGACACCACCAAGCGGCCGCGCATGGGAAGGGTGGCGGCTGCGCTGGGCGACCGCGTGGTGATTACGAGCGACAACCCGCGGAGCGAGCGCCCCGGCGCGATCGTGGACGCGATCCTGGCGGGCGTGCCGGAGGAGATGCGGTCCAGGTGCGAGGTGCAGGTCGATCGGGGGCTGGCGATCCGCCAGGCGGTGCTGGACGCGCGGGACGGCGAGGTGGTGGTCATCGCGGGCAAGGGGCACGAGACCGAGCAGATCTCCTGCGACGCGGCGGGCAACCCGGTGGTGCGCCATTTCGATGACGCGGAGCAGGCCCGGGCCGTGCTGCGGGAGCGGCGCCTGCGGGCTACGGCGGGGAGTTCGGCGTGAGCCTGTGGTCGTGGGACCGGGTCCGAACGCTGACCGGCGGGCGTTGGCTCGTCGGGCCGTCGCCGGACGCCCCGGCGCCCGCGGGCGCGGCGATCGACACGCGCGAGGTGCGCCCGGGCAACATCTTCGCGGCGTTCAAGGGCGAGCGGGCGGACGGGCACGCCTTCATTCCGGCCGCGGCGGAGGCCGGGGCCGCGCTGGCGATCGTGACGGACGCGGCGGGCGTACACGCCGGCGTGACCATCCCCGTGCTGCTGGTGGACGACGCGACCCGCGCGCTGACCGAGCTGGCCCGGTTCTGGCGACACGCGGTGCCGGGGCTGAGGGTGGTGGGGATCACCGGCTCGAACGGCAAGACGACGACCTGCCGCCTGATGTATGCCGCGGCCTGTTCGGAAGACGGGCTTCCCGGCACGGCACCGAGCAAGAGCTTCAACAACGAGATCGGCGTGCCGATCACCATCCTCAACGCGCGTCCCGATGACAAGGTGCTGGTCTGCGAGATCGGCATGAGCACGCGGGGCGAGATCGCCCGCCGGTGCGAGCTGGCCCGGCCCGACGCGGCGATCATCACGACCGTGGCCGAGGCGCACTTCGCGGGGCTGGGGTCACTGGAAGCCATCGCGGCGGAGAAGGCGTCCATCGCGGCGACGATGGGAGGGGGCGGGGAGCACGGGATCGTGGTCATCCCGGCGGGTCTGCCTCTGTTGGACCGGGCGTTGGAGGCGACTGAAACGCTGGCTCGCGTGGTGCGCGTGGGGGGTGTTGGGGATGGTGCGGACCTGACGCTGGGCGACATCGAAACGCGGGCCGGGCGGACAGCGTTCACGCTCTCCGGCGCGCCGTTCGAGATCCCGATGGAGGGCGCGCACAACGCATCCAACGCGGCCCTGGCGGTTGTGGTGGCAAGGTGGCTGGGCGTGACGGATACCGCCATCCGCGCGGGACTGGCGGCGGCCCGGCCCGCGCCCATGCGGCTGGAGCGCACGATCATCCCCACCGAGCCGCCGATCACCGTCATCAACGACGCCTACAACGCCAACCCGGGCTCCATGCGGGCGGCGTTGCTTGTGTTGGCGGATTCGGGCTGTACCGGGGGTGATGGTGGGCGGCGGGTCGCGGTGCTGGGGGACATGCTGGAACTGGGGGAGATCGGGGCGCGGGCGCACCGGGAGGTGCTCGAGGCGGCGCACGGGGCGGGGATCGGAACGGTCGCGACGGTCGGGCCGCTGTTCGCGGCGGCCGCGGCGGACTTGGAAGGCGGGATGAGCGTCCATGCCGAGGCGCGAACGGACGACGACGCGGTGGCCCGGGTGGCCGCGATGGTGCGTCCGGGTGATACGGTGCTGGTCAAGGGGTCTCGGGGGATGCGTCTGGAGCGGGTGGTGCGTCTGCTGCACGAGCGGGCGGGCGTGGGTGCCGGTGCGTGCGCGGGGGCGGGGGGGAGGAGCGGCGGATGATCTACCTGCTCTTCACCTTGCCGTGGATGCGCCGGTTCCTTGATTGGATCTGGCTGGACCCGCTGCTCGGCCTGATCGACCAGGTGCAGTTCCGCGCGCTGCTCGCGGCCGGGCTGTCGTTCTCCATCGTGATCGCCTTCGGCAAGCGGACCATCCGCTTCCTGGTCGGCCTGAAGATCGGCGACGCGGGCGAGAGCGACGCGGAGATGCTCCGCGCCCACGCCAAGAGCAAGGCCAATGTGCCGACCATGGGCGGCGTGCTGATCTGCGGGGCGATCTTCGCCAGCACGCTGCTGCTGGCGGACATCTCGACGCCCAAGGTGCTGCTCGGCCTGTTCGTGCTGGTCTGGCTGGCGGGCGTGGGCGGGGCGGACGACTGGCTGAAGCTGACGGCGTCGCGTCGCGGCACGGGCCGGCAGGGGCTGTACGCGTGGGAGAAGCTGGTGTTCCAGCTCGGCATCGGGCTGCTGGCGGGCTATTTCGCGTACCGCTACACCAGTGCGCCGGCGGGGCCTTCGCTGGGCCATGTGCTCAACCTGCCGTTCCAGCGGACGATCATCCCGGGCGAGTGGGTGCTCAACCCGAACCTGGTTTTCCTGTCGATGCCGTTCTTCGTGGTGTTCGCGCTGCTGATGATCGCGGGGCTGAGCAACGCGGTGAACATCACGGACGGCATGGACGGCCTGGCCGGGGGGATCTCGGGCGTGGTGAGCTTCGCGCTGCTGGTGCTGGCGATGATCGCGGGCAGCGAGCAGTGGGCCCAGTACCTGCTGGTGCCGCACATCACGGGGGCGGACGAGCTGGCGGTGCTGGCCGGGGCGATGGCGGGGGCGTGCCTGGGTTTCCTGTGGTGGAACGCCGCGCCGGCCCAGGTGTTCATGGGGGACACCGGCTCGCTGGCGCTGGGCGGGCTGATCGGCTACATCGCGGTGGCGATCCGGCAGGAGATCGTCGTCCTGCTCATGTGCGGCGTGTTCCTGCTGGAGATCGCCTCGGTGATGCTCCAGGTCGGCTGGTTCAAGTACACGCGGATCAAGACCGGCACGGGCCGGCGGATCTTCCGCGTCGCGCCGTACCACCACCACCTGCACATGGGCGGCTGGGCGGAGAACCAGGTGGTGGTGCGCCTGTGGATCCTGGCGATCCTGCTGTGCGTGGCGGCGCTGGCCACGCTGAAGCTGCGGTGAACGCGGGCGTCCTCTCCACTTCGGAGCGGTGGGCTTCCAGCCCACCGTCGGCCCGAAGGGCCGAACGCTGATCGACAAGCCGCGACTGCAAGGGAGCGGCCGCGGTTGCGTCAGCAGTCAAGTATGCCGATTGATTGGTCGTCGCCGCTCGCCCGCCATCATGCCTCGCTTGGCGGTCTCGGCCGCTTCCTTGCGGGCGCGGCTTGTATTGGCCGCGGCGGTTGATGCGGATCGCGCCTGAAAATCAAGCGGAACCCGCATCACAGCCCCACCCGGCTCAGGCGGCGGTCGAGGTTGGCCCGCTCGATCATCCCGGGGATGAGGAAGAGGTCCACGATGGTGCCGATGAGCAGCAGGCCGCCGGTAAAGAGCCAGATCAGCCCCGTGATCCACTTGCCGGCATAGAACCGGTGGATCCCGGCGAAGCCGAAGAAGCCGAGGATGCACAGGATGTAGGCGACGCCGGTGGATTTCATGGTGAGACCTCCCGAGAGAGGTTATTCGGGATTCCGCCGGAGGGTTTCAGGGTACATCCCGACACAGAGCGGTGGGCTTCCAGCCCACCGCCGGCCCAAGGGGCCGAGCACGCTGCGCCCGAACGGTGGGCTGGAAGCCCACCGCTCCGAGATGGTGGTTCACCGGTCCCCGAAGCAGGTGTACACGCTGCGGGCCGCCGAGATCAGGGCGTGGTCGAGCGGCACGAGCCGTTGCTTGCCCGCGGCGGCGGTGATCTCGACATCGCCCAGGTCTCCACCGCGCATCACCACCAGGCGGTTCTGCTTGCCCATCTTGAGCAGTTCCATGGCGTGGTGGCCGAACTGGGTGGCCAGGATGCGGTCCCCGGCCACGGGTGTGCCGCCGCGCTGGGTGTGGCCCAGCACGACATAGCGGGACTCGATCTCGGTGCGTTTCTCGATCTGGTCGGCCAGCCACTTGCCCACGCCGCCCAGGCGGATGGGGTCGGGGCTGGTCTCGTCCACGCGCTCGACGATCTGGGCGCCGCCCCTGGGCTTGGCGCCCTCGGCGGCGGCGATGATGGTGAACCGCTTGCCCTTCTGGCTGCGGTCCAGGCAGGTCTTGCAGACCACATCCATGTCGAACTCGATCTCCGGCAGCAGGATCACATCCGACCCGCTGGCCACGCCCGCGCTCAGGGTGATCCAGCCCGCGTTGCGTCCCATCAGCTCGACCACCATCACCCGGTGGTGGCTGGCGGCGGTGGTGTGGACGCGGTCCAGGGCCTCGGTCGCCACCATCACCGCGGTCTGGAAGCCGAAGGTGATGTCCGTGCCGAACAGGTCGTTGTCGATGGTCTTGGGCACGCCGATGCAGTTGATGCCCGCGTCGGCGATGGGCTTGGCGGCCGACATGGTGCCGTCGCCGCCGATGACGACCAGGGCCTCGATCTTGCGGATGTGCAGGTGGGTCAGGCAGACCTCGGTCATGTCGCGGAACTTGAGGGTGCCGTCGGGGTTCTTGCCCACGGGGTATTTCTGGGGGTTGGTCTTGTTGTTGGAGCCGAGGATGGTGCCGCCCATGGTCAGGATGTTGGAGACATCGTCCAGGTTCAGGGGGCGGATGCGGTCCTCGATCAGGCCGAGGAAGCCGTCCTCGATGCCCATGACCTCGATGCCGTGGTTCAGGGCGTCCTTGACGACGGCCCGGATGACGGCGTTCAGACCGGGGCAGTCGCCCCCGCCGGTCAGGACGCCGATTCTCTTGATGTTGGAGGCCGGGACGCGGTCGTGGATGGTCGCCATATGGCGGGGATGGTACCGCGCGGGGCTAAAGTCTGCACGCTCCCCGCCGGGATGGTGCCCGGGCGATGGAAGGGGGGCCGGGAGATCGCCATGCCGCAGTTCGCCGCCCTGCTCCTCAGCACGCTCCTCGCCATGCCCCTCGTCGCGACGGTCCCGGCCGAGCCGGCGTCCGAGCCGGTGGTCCTGGCGTTCCGGTTCGTGGAGGGCGCCCCGACCCGGTTCGACATGACCCAGGAGATGACCAGCACCCAGACCGCCTTCGGCGAGACGACCGTCGTCCGGACCCGGACCAGCAGCCGCACCCGCACGGAGCTGGTCGAGCGGAAGGACGACGGCTCGGTGGTCATCGCCAGCACCATCGAGACCGTCCGCTTCTGGGCGAAGGACGACGCGGAGGAGGTCAGCTTTGATTCCGAGAATCCGGAGGACGAGGCCAAGACCGCGGACGCCGCCATCGCCTCGGTGGCGTTGATGAAGGGCGTGCCGGTGATGCTGCACCTGGGTCCGGACGGCACGGTCCGCGCGGTGCCCAACGCCGATGAACTCCTCGGGCGGGCCGCGGCGATGGAAGACCCGATGAAGGCCGAGATCGCCCGCCAGCTCTGGACCGCGGAGGCCGTCACGGCCATGCACGAGGGCAACTTCAAGCTGCTTCCGTCCGTCCCCGTCCGCCCCGGCGACGCCTGGACGCACACGGTGGAGCTGCCCTTCGATCTGGGCGTGATCGTGATGACCCTGAACATGACGCTCAAGGGCGTGGATGTGCAGGCCGGTCGATCCTTCGCCGACATCGGCGTCACCGGGACCATCACCTCCCGCTTCGATACCGGCTCGGATTTCACCATGAAGCTGGACGATTCAAAGGTGGCCGGCGATGCCCGCTTCGACATGGCCGACGGGCTGATCGACCGCCTCCGGCTCGACACCGTGTTCACGCTGAGCGTGTTCGTGCCCGACCAGCCGGAGGTCTTCGCGTCGGTCCGGTTTGACCAGAAGGTCAACCAGACGCGGGTGAAGGAGTAGCGCCGAAGGTCACGCCCACGGTGAGCCCCCCTCCTCGAATCGTGGGGTTCTTCGCCCTGGTAGGTCGGCACTCCGTGCCGACTCTTTGCGGTCGCACCGCCCGCCTGCGCCACCGGAGAAGGAAGCGGATGGGATGGCCGACTGGAAGTCGGCCCCACGGGAGGAAGAATCCGCCGATTTCATCGGCGGCGTCACGGGGAACCCCACGATTCGAGGATTCATCGTGGGCGTGATCGGTCGGGCGCGGGGATTCAGAACGGCGGCAGCTCGTCGTCGAAGTCGATGTCGTTGCCGGAGCCGTCGCGGAAGTTCTCCTCCGGCCCGGCCTTCTTGCCGGGAGCGAACCCGCGGTACTCGTTGGTGGGCGGCGGGGGCGCGAAGGACGGGGGCGGGGAAGCGGCGGGGGGTGCGAAGTCCGGGCCGGAGTAGCCGCCGGAGCCTGCCCTTCCTCCTCCCCGGTCGTCGGCGAAGTCGCGGGCGAAGCCGTATGAGCTGCCGGAGTGCATGGAGTCGTAGCTCTTGAAGCGGACGACATGCGAGTCCCACACCAGCTTGACGGTGCCGGTCGGCCCGTTGCGCTGCTTGGCGAGAATGAGTTCGGCCAGGTTGAGCTTGTCGCGGTTCTCCTCGTCGAACTCGGGGCTGTTGGGGTCCCAGGCGGGGTCGCCGCGGTGGTAGTAGCTCTCGCGGTGGAGCAGGGCGACGACATCGGCGTCCTGCTCGATGGAGCCGGACTCGCGCAGGTCGCTCATGCGGGGGCGGTTGCCCTCGCGCTGCTCCGCGCCGCGGTTGAGCTGGGCGAGGCAGATGACGGGCACCTTGAGTTCGCGCGCCAGCGCCTTGATCGAGCGGCTGATCTCCGACACCTCCACCTGGCGGGACTCACGCGCGGAGGTGGGAGAGCTGAGCAGCTGGAGGTAGTCGATCACGATGCAGCCGATGTCGTGGCGCTGCTTCATGCGCCGGGCCTTGGCCCGCAGCGTCAGCACGGTCATGCCCGGCGTGTCGTCGATGACCATCGGCGCCTCGGCCAGTTCCGCGGAGGCCTCGCGCAGGCGTTCGTACTCCTCCGCGTTGACCATGCCGTTGCGGAGCTTGGCCGAGTCCACGCCGGAGCGGGCCGAGAGCAGCCGCTGCACCAGCGCGCCGCGGGACATCTCCAGGCTGAAGATCCCGACCGGGATGGGCTTGGCGTTGCGCCGGGGTTCCCACGGCGTCAGCCCGCCGAAGGCGATCTGCTCGGCCAGGTTCAGACACATGGCCGTCTTGCCCATCGAGGGACGGGCGGCGAGGATGATGAGTTCCTCGGGCTGCAAGCCGCTGGTCATCTGGTCCAGGTCCGGGAAGCCCGTGGGCACGCCCATGATGGGCTTGCCGTCGGCGTCGTCGATGCGCTGCATCTCGGCGTGCAGCAGTTCCTTCAGCGACTCCGGCTCGGCGTTGATGTCCTCGCTGGCGATGTCGAAGATCTTCTTCTCGGCCAGGTCGATCACCCGCTTGGCCCCGTCGGGCGTGCCGTCCGCGCCGGTGTAGGCGTCGTGGAGGATCTCTCCCGCGGCGTCGATGAGCTTGCGCAGGCGGGCCGCGTCGGCGATGAGCCGGGCGTAGTACGGGGCCGACGCCGCGCTGGGCACCGCCTCGGCCAGCTCCATCAGATAGCCGGTGCCCCCCACCCGGTCGAGCACGCCGCGGGCCCGCAGGGTCTCGGTGAGCTGCACGAGGTCGCCGGACTGGTGGGCGTCGAAGGTGTCCACCAGGGCCTTGTAGATCGTGCCGTGGGTTTCCTTATAGAAGGATTCCGGCGACGGCACGATCTCCACCACATCGTTGAGCACGCTGGGGTCGAGCAGGATCGACCCCAGCAGCGACCGCTCGGCCTCCACCGCGTGCGGCGGGGTCCGGTCGAACAGCCTGCCCATCGCTTCGCGATCGGTACGGAAGGTTTTTGGCTCGAAGGGGGCTCGGGTCACGGGGGGTCATTTTGACAGGTCTGGTGACAGAAACAAGCCCAATCGTGGCGATGTCCAAGAAACGGCGCACCAGAACGGTCATTGGGAACAGATACGGCGGATTGAGTAAGAGCTGAATTTGGGTGGGCTGTCGTTTGTGGATGGCGATGGGCATCGCCTGTGGATGCTCCCTCATATCCTTTTGGCATGAGCAAATCTCCCACCCTCGGCGAGCTGGGCCGGGGCGAAACCCTGCCGGACCACCTGCCCAGGTCGCCGATCCCCCTGTTCCGGGCGTGGTACGACGACGCCCAGGCCCGCAACCTCCAGCCGAACCCCAACGCGATGACCCTCGCCACGATCGACCCCGACGGGCGGCCGTCGGCCCGGGTGGTGCTGTGCAAGGGCTTCACGGACGATCACCTTGTGTTCTTCACCAACTACCAGGGTCGGAAGGGCCGGGCGTTGAGCGCGAACCCGCGGGCCGCGGTGGTGTTCCATTGGGACCATGCGGATCGGCAGGTCCGCATCGAGGGCCCGGTGGTCAGATCCCCGGAGAGCGAGTCGGACGAGTATTTTCACAGCCGCCGCTGGGAGTCCCGCGTGGGCGCGTGGGCCAGCGACCAGACCGAGCCGATCGAGTCCCGGGAGGCGCTCATCAGCAAGGTCCGTCACACGGCTGATCGGCTGGGGGTGGATCTGGCCGCGGCGGTGGGGGGCCAGCCGATCGAGATCGACCGCCCGGTGCACTGGGGCGGGTACCGGCTGTGGTTCGAGCGGGTGGAACTCTGGTGCGGCGGCATCGGGCGCGTGCATGACCGGGCGGTGTGGAGCCGGTCGCTCACGCCCGCCCCCTCGGGTGATGCGTTCAAGGCCGGGCCTTGGTCGTCCACGCGCTTGCAGCCCTGAGACGGGTTCCGCTTGAGAATCGGGCGTGGCCGGATCGACAAGCCGCGACTGCAAGGGAGCGGCCGCGGTTGCGTCCGAAGCGGAGTATGCCGCTTGATTGGTCGTTGCCGATCGTCCGGCGTCAGGGCGTGGGTCGGCGGCCCCGGCCGCTCCCTTGCAGTCGCGGCTTGTCGATCCGGCCGCCCGCTCACCGCACCCAGCGCTGGGCGATGGGCATGCGCCGGCCGGACCCGAAGGCGGTGTGGGTGATCTTCAGGCCCACGGCCAGCTGGCGGCGCTTGTACTCGTTCAGATCGATCAGGCGGCAGATGCGGGCGACCAGGGCCGGGTCGAAGCCGGTCTCCTCGGCGATGCGGGCCGAGGACTGCCCGCGCTCGATGTGGCGTTCGACGATCTCATCGAGGATCTCGTAGGGCGGGAGCGAGTCGGTGTCGAGCTGGCCGGGGGCGAGTTCCGCGCTGGGCGGTTTGGTGATCGTGGACTCGGGGATCGGCGGCACGGGGAAGCCGAGGTCCGCGTGGTGGTCGTTCAGGTACCGGCACACGCGGAAGACCAGCGTCTTGGGCACATCACTGATGACGGCCAGTCCGCCGTTCATGTCGCCATACAGCGTGCAGTAGCCCACCGCCAACTCGCTCTTGTTGCCGGTGGTCAGCAGCAAGGCCCCGGTGCGGTTGGACAGGGCCATCATCAACGCCCCGCGCACGCGGCTCTGGAGGTTCTCCTGGGTCAGGTCCGGGAGTGATTCGCCGAGGCGGCGCAGGCCGAGTTCGCCGAACCCGGCGTCGAGCACGCCCTTGTGCGCGTCGAACGGCCCGGCGATGGGCATGGTGACGCAGCGCATCCCCAGGTTCGCGGCCAGCGCGTACGCATCGGTGATCGAACCCTCCGAGCTGAACGGGCCGGGCATGGCCACGCCCGTGACGGCGTCCGCCCCGAGCGCCCGCACGGCGACGGCGGCGGTGATGGCGCTGTCGATCCCGCCGGACAGGCCCAGGCAGGTGGATTTGAAGCCGCACTTGCCCAGGTAGTCGCGCACACCCGTGGTCAGGGCGTCGATCACGAGGCGTTCGTCGTCGTGGTGGGGGGGATCGATTGGTCGGACCTGGGCCATGTCGATCGTGACAAGATCCTCGTCGAAGGGCCTGGCCTCGGCCAGCATCGATCCGTCGGGGCCGATCAGGGCCGAGCGGCCGTCGAAGAGCAGGTCGTCATTGCCGCCGCACTGGTTGACGCTGGCGACCGGGGCGTTGAGCGTGGCGGCGTGCCTGATGAGGATGGCCCGGTGGCGGGCGTGTTTGCCGAGCACGAAGGGGCTGGCGCTCGGCACGGCCAGCAGGTCCACGCCTTGGCGGGCCAGCTCGGCGATGGGATCGGCGCCCCGGGCGTAGCGCCCCGCGAAGCCGGCGTCCTCGCCCCGCCACAGATCCTCGCAGATCGCCAGCCCGACGCGCTTGCCCGCGACTTCGACCACCACGGTCTCGTTGCCCGGCTCGAAGTAGCGGTCCTCGTCGAACACATCGTAAGTGGGCAGCAGTCGCTTGCGGTACTCTGCGATGCAGCGCCCGTCCCGGTAGACGACCAGCCCGTTGAAGATCGCGCCGTGCGGGCCGGGCAGCGGGGTGCCGATCACGGCGGTCAGGCCGGCGGTGTGCCGTTCGCCGATGTCGCGGGCGGCGGCGGCGCAGCGTTCGGCGAAGTGTTCGACGGTGAGCAGGTCGCGGGGGGGGTAGCCGCAGACGATGAGTTCGGGGAGGATGACCAGGTCGGAGCCTTGGGCGCGGGCGGTGTCGATGGCGTGGACGATCCGGCGCGTGTTGCCGGGCAGGTCGCCGACGGTGGGGTTGAGTTGGGCGAGTGTGAGTTTCACGGATGGAGAATCGGATTTGAACGCAGAGGTCACGAAGATCACGCAGAGATCGCAGAGGGGGGGAGGGGGGTTTTTGAACGCGAAGATTGCGACGGGAGCGAAGTGGCGGGAGTGTATGGAGGTGGGTTTGGGGATCAGGTTTCGTGGTCCCAGCCGAGGGATCGGGCGGGGTGGGCGATGGATTGGTCGAGGAAGAAGGCGGCGGGGGGTTCGTCTCGGTCGGGGGCGCGGGCGTGGCCGATGGGGCCGAGGATGCCGGGGATGTCGGGACGGGTGGGGCAGGTCAGGAGCAGTTCGTAGTCCTCGCCCTCGCCGGCGGCGGCGCGCCAGTGGGGGGGGGTGGAGGTGTCGGGATGCAGCGGGATGGCGGCGGCGTCGATCTCGATGACCACGCCGGAGGCGCGGGCGATGCGGTCGGCGTCGCGCCCCAGGCCGTCGGAGAGGTCGATCATGGCGGTCACGCCCGAACCGTCGCGGGAGGCGAGCAGACCCTGGGCCACGCAAGGCTCGAACGACAGGTGGCGCTCGCTGGCGAACGAGCCGCCGACGGGGCCGGTCAGCCAGAGCCGGTCGCCGGGCCTGGCCCCCGAGCGGAGCACCGGGCGGTGCCCGGCGGGCATCGCGCCGGCGACGGTGACGGTCAGGGTGAGCGGGTGGTCGGGCGCGCCGTGGGCGGCGATGTCGCCGCCCACGAGCGGGCAGGACCAGTGCTTCGCCCAGCGGGCCAGGGCATCAAAGAGTTCGTCCGCGCGGGCGAACCCCTTGGGCAGCACCCCGGCCGCCAGCGCCCACGCGGGCGTGCCGCCCATCGCGGCGATGTCCGACACCGACCGGGCGACCGCCTTGCGGGCGATCAGGTCGAGGTCCGTACCCGGCGTGTAGTGGCGGCCCTCGACGAGCTGGTCCACGGTGAGCAGGAGCGTTCCGCCCGATGGGGGGGGTGATTGGAGCACGGCGCAGTCATCGCCCGGGCCGACGACGGCCCGCCAGCCCGCGCCGGGGAGCAGCCCGGCGGAGCGGGCCTGGATGTGCTCGTGGAGTTGCGATTCCTGCACGGGGGAGTTTAGGAGGGAACGCAGAGGCCGCGAAGGTCACGCAGAGGACGCGGAAGGGGGGAAGATTTTGAACGCGAAGACCCGAAGAGCGCGAAGACGGAACCAGACGGCTTGATTCAAAGCCATGAATCATGACATCCACTTCAACGAAGCAAGTGTGGGAGATTCAGACAGTCCAATCTTCGCGTTCAAAATCCTGATTCTTGTCTTTGCGTTCTTTGCGTGACCTTCGTGGCCTCTGCGTTCAGATCTTCACTCTTGCTCCGCGACCCCCGCCGCCCAGCGGATCGCGCCGGCGAGATGTTCCCGGAAGTCAGACTCGGCGAAGCTTTCCTTGGTGTGGCCGCCCCCCGTGTAGAAGGACCGGCCGCCGTCGAAGTGGTGATGCCAGGCGATGGGGTGCTCGCCGTCCATGCGTCCGCCCTCGTAGGTGGACTCGTCGAGGTTCATCAGGACGCGGACGGTGTCGGCGGGCCGGGACCGGAAGTCGTACCACTCGTCGGTGCGCGCCCAGCGGGCGGGCAGGTGGCGGGTGGAGGGGTGCTCGCGGTCGATCACGGCGATCTCGGCCGATTGGGTCGGCGGGTGGGAGCGGAAGTACGCCCCGACGAGCCGGCCGTACCAGGGCCAGTCGTACTCCGTGTCCGCGGCCGAGTGAACGCCCACGAAGCCGCGCCCGGCGCGGATGAACCGCTCCATCGCGCCCTGCTGCTCATCGGTGAGGATGTCGCCGGTGGTGTTGAGGAAGACGATGACCCGGAAAGGCGCCAGCCCCTCGTCGGTGAAGACCGCGGCATCCTCGGTGTGATGCGTGGTGAAGCGGTGGGCCTGGCCGAGTTCGGCCAGGGCCGCCGCGCCCGCCGCGATGGAGTCGTGGCGGAATCCGGCGGTCTTGGTGAAGACCAGCACGCCGAAGGGTTCGGCGGTCTGGGTCGGTGGTGCATCCGCGGACGGGTCCGGGGCGACCGACCCCGACAGGGACCACACGGGCACGGCGAGGAGCAGCGGGATCAGGGCGCGGGTGAGCATGTGGACAGCGTACCCGGAGCGGGCGGCTCGGGGGATGAAAAAACGCCCCGGGTGGGGCGTTGGAGGGGGAAGTGGAGGCAGTAGGCGTGGATCAGCGGGCGGTCAGCGCGTCGCGGATCTCGCGGAGGAGGACGACATCCTCCGGGGTGGGCGGCGGCGCGGCCGGGGCCGCGGCCTGTTCCTTCTCGAACTTCTTCTTGGCGTTGTTCATCAGCTTGATCATGATGAAGATCACGAAGGCGAGGATGAGGAAGTTGACCAGGATGGTGATGAAGCTGCCGTAGGCCATGACCGGCCCGATGGCCCGGGCGGCGTCGAGCGAGAGGTTCGGGTTGGCTTCCTTGGCTTCGCTGACGGCACGGCTCAGCGAGATATAGGCGTTGGTGAAGTCCACATCCCCGGCCAGGCCGACCAGGGGCATGATGACATCCTTGATGAGCGACTGGACGATGCCGCCGAAGGCGCCGCCGATGATGATGCCCACCGCCATATCGACCATGTTGCCCTTGAGGGCGAACTCACGAAACTCCTTGATCAGACCCATGCCGGTCTCCTTGTTCCTGCGTGGTGATGGTGATTCCCCAAGGGGGGAGGATACGCCCGGTTGGGTGGGCTGTCCGGCTGGTATGATCCCCCCGGAGGTGCCCGATGCCGACCTATGAATACCGCTGCCCGGCCAACGGAAAGACCGTGGAGGTCTCGCACGCCATGTCCGAGCAGGTCCGGACCTGGGGCGAGCTGTGCGCCCGGGCGGAGATCGACCCCGGCAAGACCCCGGCCGATGCGCCGGTGGAGAAGGCCGTCACGCTGGGGTTTGCCCGCAGCGGGAAGACTTCCGGCCCAAGCGGTGGTGGTGGTGGGGCGTGCGGGCCGTCGTGCGGGTGCCATCCCCACTGAGCGGACGCTGATCTACAAGCCGCGACTGCAAGGGAGCGGCCGCGGTTGCGTCCGCGGCGGAGTATGCCGATTTGACTGGTCGTTGCCGATCGTCCGGCATCAGGTCGTCGCTTGGCGGTCCCGGCCGCTCCCTTGCGGTCGCGGCTTGTATTGAATCCGGCGGTTGATCCCCGCTCGGAAATCAAACGGGATCCGTGTCAGGCCTTGGCCGGCGCCGCGTCCATCACCCGCTCGGCATAATCGTTCATCGCGTCGCGCAACTGCTCGAAGGATTCAAGGACATACAGCACCGGCTGGTAGTGGTCGATCTCGAAGGCCGTCTCGATGACGCGGTCGAGGTCGAACGGGCGGCGTTCCACTTGTCCGGACTGGTCGCTCGGGGCGAGGTGGACGCCTTGGGGCGGCTCGGGGGCGGTCAGGCAGTGGTGGGCCTCGCCGTGGGAGGAGATCAGGCCGGAGCCGTAGATCTTCAGGCGGCTGTCCTCGCGCACCAGGCCGAACTCGACGGTGAACCAGAAGAGCCGGGCGAGCGGCTCGGTGTGCTCCGGCCCCGCGGCCAGCGCGGCCTGGCCGTAGGTCTGGAGGAACTCGGCGAACACCGGGTCCGCGTGGAGGGGCACATGCCCGAAGACATCGTGGAAGATGTCCGGCTCGGGCAGGTAGTCCATCTTCTCGCGCGGGCGGATGACGATGGTGGTGGGGAACTCGCGCCGGGCCAGGCAGGCGAAGAAGGCCTTGGCGGGCAGGTAGCCCGGCACGGCGCGGCTCTGCCAGCCCGTCAGCGGGCGCAGGTACTCGTTGATGCCCTTGACGGACCCGCCGGGGCGGCGCGGGTCGGGGCGCTCGCCGAAGAGCAGGGGCACGCGGTCGGGCACGAGGTTGATGGCCTTGAGGCCGTCGATGAAGGTGTTGGAGGCCTGCTCGGAGAGCTTGGCCCAGCGCCGCTCGTAGAGCTGCTTCCAGACATCGTGGTTCTCTTCCGTGTAGCGGTCGAAGTGCTGGGTGACATAGAACCCTTCGGTGTCGATCTTGTCGCCCGGCAGGTCGGCGGCGGCATCCGCCGCGGCCTGGGCGCGGGCGAACTCCTCGCCGTCGATCACATTGTTGTAGCTGATGTCGTGGCGCATGAAAACCTCCTGGCGGGCGAGCGCTGGCGGTCCCGCCGCCATCATCGTACCGCGCCGGCGGCTCAGGCTCGCCCGAAACAGGCCCAGGCGGTCGCTTCGTCGATGGATTGTTCCGGTGAAACCGCTTGCTCCGGGGGGGTGTCCGCACGCCGCCGGTGGACGGCGGCCTGGATTGAGTCCCCCGGGTCGGCCCGCACGATGGGCACATCCGAACCGAAGAGCAGGTCCACGCCGGGACGCAGGCCGGCGTCGAGCAGATCCCGGATGGGCAGCACGCGGTCCAGCCGGTGCGGCACGGCGCGCCGCAGGGCCTCGATGTCGGCCAGCAGGTGGCAGGGCTGGAGCGAGGCGGTCACGCCCAGGTCGGCGAAGCGGGGGATGTCCGTCGGGTCGATCAGCTCCGCGTGCTCGATCCGGAACCCCCCCTTCCCCCCGGCCTTGGGACGGACCTTCTCGATCGCGTCGAGCGTGGCCCGCACCGCGCCGTCGCCGATGGCATGGGCGGCCAGCGGCAGGTTGAGCGCGTCCACGCGCCGCACGGCTGTCTCGATGTCCTTGGGCGACATCATCGGCAGGCCGTGCTCCAGGCCGGGCGGGGCGTCGGCGTAGGGGTGGAGCATCCACGCGGTGCGGGAGTTGAGCGTGCCGTCGGTGAAGACCTTGCCGCCGGCGAGGACGACGCGCTCGGTCTGCCAGTCGCGCCGGGTGGCGTAGAGATGGTCGAGGTCGTCGAGCAGGGCGTACAGGCGGACACGCAGCGGCAGCCCCCCCTCCCCCCCGGCCCCCCCCCGGTCCAGGTCGGCCAGCAACGCCCCCAGCCACGGCTGGGCTTTCATATCGTGGGCCTCGTCGTAGCCCAGGTCGGCCAGGTGGCGGCACGCGCTGAGGACCAGGGATGCGCGCTCCGACTCCGCCGGCTCCGGCACCGCGTTCCACAGGGCCAGCGCGGCGTGCTCCAACAGCACGCCGGTGGGTCGGCCCGAGGGGTCGAGCACGACGCGCCCGTGCTCAAAGGCGGTGTCCGGGCCGATGCCCGCCCGGCGCAGGGCCTCGGTATTGGCGGCGAGCGCGTGATAGTCAAAGCACCAGGCGCACAGCGGACGGTCCGCGCCGACACGGTCCAGATCCGCCGCATCGGGCCAGCGCGGGTCCGGCCACGCTTCCGGGCGCGCGCCGTGGGCCAGGAGCCACACATTGGAGGCGAGCGTGCGGGCGTGGGCTGTCAGGATGTCGAGCATGTGCTCGCGGGAGGTGGCAACAGATAGGTCGGCCATGCCCAGCGAGCGCCCGAGCTGGAGTAGATGGCAGTGTCCCTCGGTCAGACCGGCGGGCCTGGGCGGCGGGGGGAAAGGGCGTGGATGCGGGGCGGTCATGTCGCGTTGCCGATCAGCGCGCCGATCACGCGGACGGCCTCGTCCGGGTCCTCGCACGGCGCGGGCAGGTCCAGGCGGATGATGCCGAAGCGGGCGCGCACATCCACGCCCAGCCGGTCCACGCCCACGCCGACCGGCTGCTCCAGTTCCGCGCCCGTCATGAGGCGGCAGAGGGCACGCAGCGCATCCCGGTCGGCGTTCAGGCGCTTGCAGAGTTCGGGTTCGACCGGCGCGAGGGGGTTGACCAGGCCCAGGCGCTCGCCGGGCACCACCTCGCCGGATCGCAGCTTGATCGCATCGACGCGGGCGCGGATCCAGCGGACGGGGCGCGCCTCGGGGTGGTAGGCCAGGTGGCGGTCGGTCCAGCGGTCCTCATCGGCCGGGCGGTGGTCGAGCAGGACGGTGGCCTCGGCGTTGAACGAGTCGTCGGGCAGGCCCAGGACCAGCTCGTCGGCATTGAGCAGGGCCGGCTCGGCCCCCAGGACCAGCTCGCCGGTGCAGCCGTCGATGATGAACCGGCACTCCAGGGGGGCGGCGTCGGCCAGAACCAGGCAGCGGGTGTGCCTGCGGAGGGTGCGTGCGGCCTCGTCGTGGGTGGGGTCCATGACCGGATTGTGGCGTGCGGGCCGGCCCGGGTCAAAAAAAGGACCGGGGTCGGAACGATCCGACCCCGGCGCGTTTGCGATTCCGTGCTTCCGGGCCGAACGACACGCCCGGCGTGCATGGCCCGGTCGGGGCGGGTTTCCCCGCCGGATGGGGCTTACTTCTTGACCGCGCGGCGGGTGGCCTTCTTCGCGGTCTTCTTGGCGGCCTTCTTGCGGGTGGCCTTCTTGGCGGTCTTCTTGGCGGCCTTCTTGCGAGTGGCCTTCTTGGCGGTCTTCTTGGCGGCCTTCTTGCGAGTGGCCTTTTTCGCGGTCTTCTTGGCGGCCTTCTTGGCAGCCTTCTTGCGGGTCGCTTTCTTCGCCATGGTGAACTCCTCGTTCGGTTTGGTCCGGCCTACGGGCCGGCGCTCGCTTCTGCGAGCAAGTGTGGTCCATCGCAAACGCTTGTCAACTGCGTCCGGCTACTCATCGTCGTACCGGACGCACCTTCTTGAGCAAAGTGCGCGTTCCTTGCGCACCGACGATGCCAGAAGATACACCATGTCCGCGCGCTTTGCACAACCCGGGCCTGCAAATCTTCTCCCGGCGCGATGCCCCGGCACGCGCCGCGGCGCGTGCCGAGGGGCGGCGCGCGCCCGTTTGCTCCGTCGTTCGCACGCCGCCGTGAGGGCATCCTCACGCCGCGCCGCGCTGTATCGGGAGGCGCCGATCCGCCCCGCGTCGGCTCGGCGCTGAGCAAGGCGTCCGGCCGATCGTCGGTCCGCGGCGCATCCGGACGCGCGATGCCGGACTCCGGCGCACGGTCGATGGTTCCCCGCATGATCGCGGAAGATCGTCGCGCGTTCGTTGCGAGATCATGGGTGTCCTGTCAGCCCGGAATCGGGCCTTGGGGCTGTCGGTTGTCCGTGCGTAGACTCGTCGCATGGCCAATCACACCCCATCCGGATCGTCCTCCACCATCGCCAACACCGTGCCGACGCTGGCCTGCGGGATGCCGCTGGCGTGCGAGCGCGTGGACGGGGCGAGGTCCGTTTCGGTGTGCTGGTCGCTGCCCGCGGGGGCCGCGCACGATCCGGAAAATCTTTGTGGAATTTCTTCCGTCGCGGGCGAGTTGATCCTCCGCGGCGCGGGTTCGATGGACTCGCGGGCTATGGCCGACGCCTTCGACCGGGCCGGCGCGCTCCGTTCGGCCGAGCCTTCCACCCGCCGCATGTCCGTCACCGCCACCACCACCGGCGACCGCCTCGGCGAGCTGCTCGCCCTGCTCGCCGAGATGGTGCTCCGCCCCCGCTTCGACGAGGCCTCCATCGAGCCGACCAAGGCGCTCGCGCTCCAGTCGCTCGAATCGCTCAAGGACGACCCGCAGGAGCGGGCGGTGCTCGCCGCCCGTCGGCGTCACCTGCCCGCGCCCTTCAACCGCTCGACCTACGGCGATGTCTCGGGAATCCGGGCGATTTCACGCGACGGTGTCCGCGATTGGTGGGCCGCCCACGCCGTGCCCGTCGGCTCGGTGATGGCCATTGCCGGCGATGTGGACGCCGACCGCGCCGCCGCGTTGCTCGACGGTCTGCTCGGAGATTGGTCGGGTTCCTGCGCGGAACCGGCCCCCGGCCCCGCGCCGGCGCGCGGCTACGCGCACGAGCCGGACGAGTCGAACCAGGTGCAGATCGTCGTGGTCCACGACGGCCCGGCCGCGGGCGATCCGGACGCCGACCTGGAGCGACTGGCCGTGTCCGTGCTCTCCGGCGGGATGTCCGGGCGGCTGTTCACCAAGGTCCGCGAGGAGCGAGGGCTTTGCTACGCCGTCCATGCGTCCTACCGGGCCGACCAGGACCGCGGCGTGGTCTCCAGCTATGTGGGCACCACCCCCGAGCGGGCCAGGGAGTCGCTGACCGTGCTGATGGAGCAGCTCGACCGGATCAACACCGGCGATGTGACCGAGGACGAGTTCCGCCGGGCGCAGATCGGCATGAGGTCCAAGCTGGTCTTCTCGGGCGAATCCACCGGGGCGAGGGCCGGCTCGATCGCGGGCGACCTCGTCACCCTCGGGCGCGTGCGGAGCCTGGACGAACGCCTCGAATCCTTCGCCTCCATCTCCCTCGACCGCCTCAACGCCTACCTCCGCCGCCGCGATCCCGGCGTGCCGACGATCCAGACGCTGGGGCCGGAGGCGTTGGAGTAGGGGGGAAGAAGGGACTAGCCACTTGGGACTGGCCACTGGGGGAAGAGATGGGAATCGCTGCGTGGAGAGAGTGTTCAGCACAAGGCACTGGGGACGGGGTATGAAACTTCCCCTCCCTTCCCCCCCTAGTGGCCAGTCCCAAGTGGCTAGTCCCTTCCTCCCCCTACACTCCCGCCCATGCCGGCCCGCCTTGCCCGCATCCTGACCGAGCACGCCCTGCTGCTGATGATGCTCGGCATCCTCGGCGCGTTCCTTCTGTATCCGATCGGGCTGACCGTCCGCGGCGGGTTCGCGGCCGATCCCGCCACCGGTCGGGGGTTCACCCTCGACCATCTCATACTCGTCTTCCAGGACCCGCGCCTCGTCGGCGGACTGGTCAACGCCTTCCAGATCGCGGTGGCCACCACCATCCTGTGCATCCTGATCGCCCTCCCGCTGGCCGTGCTCAGCGCCAACTACCGCTTCCCGTTCAAGAGGTCGCTCAACGCGGCCATCCTGGTGCCGCTGATCCTCCCTCCGTTTGTGGGGGCGCTGGGCCTGCGGGCGCTGCTGGGCCGGTCCGGCTCGCTCAACGCCCTGCTCGGCACGGACTTCGACCTGATGGGGTCCAACAAGTTCTGGGGCGTGGTGATCGTCCAGGCCCTGCACCTCTACCCCATCATCTATCTCAACGCCACGGCCTCCCTGGCCAACCTGGACCCGGCTCTGAACGAGTGCGCCGAGAACCTGGGCGCCGGCCCGTGGCGTCGGTTCTTCAAGATCACCATGCCGCTGATCCGCCCGGGCCTGTTCGCCGGGGCGACCATCGTGTTCATCTGGGCGTTCACGGAACTCGGCACGCCGCTGATGTTCGACTACTACCAGGTCACCTCGGTGCAGATCTTCTCCGGCCTCAAGGAGGTCCAGAACAGCGCCGAGCCGTACGCCCTGACGGTGGTCATGCTGACCGTGGCCGTGCTGTGCTATGTGCTGGGCAAGGCGGTGTTCGGGCGTCGGGGCTACGCGATGTACGCCAAGGCCTCCCGCGCGGGCGAGGAGATCCGCCTGGGCCCGGTCGCGGGCTGGCTGGCGGCCGCCGGCTTCGGCCTGGTGACCTTCGCCGCCGTCCTGCCCCACATCGGCGTGATCCTGACCTCGCTGGCCCAGCCCGGCTCGTGGTACCGGACGGCCCTGCCCCAGGCGTTCACGCTCAGCCACTTCGACCAGGCGCTGACCACCGACGAGTCGTTCGGGTCCATCCGCAACTCGCTGGTGCTGTCGCTGCTGGCGATGGTGCTCAACATGGTCATCGGGATCATGGTGGGCTACCTGATCGTGCGGACCAAGGTGATGGGCCGCTCGGTGCTGGACGCTTTGTGCATGTTGCCCCTGGCGGTGCCGGGTCTGGTGATGGCCTTCGGCTATGTGGCCATGACCCTGCGCTGGCCCTTCGGCCCCGGCATGATCCTCGACGGCACGATCCTGGACCTGGATGTCTTCGGGGCCAACCCCAACCCCTTCCCACTGCTCATCATCGCGTACGCCATCCGGCGTCTTCCCTACATCGTCCGCTCCACCGTGGCGGGCCTTGAGCAGACCTCCGGCGAGCTGGAGGAGGCGGCGGTCAACCTGGGCGCCAGCCGCGTGGCGGCGGTGCGGAAGGTCATCATCCCGCTCATCATGGCCAACCTGATCGCGGGCGGGCTGCTGGTCTTCAGCTTCTCGATGCTCGAAGTCTCCGACTCGCTGATCTTGGCCCAGAAGGCCGAGCACTTCCCGATCACGAAGATGATCTATGAACTCACCAACCGCCTGGGCGACGGCATCTTCGTGGCCAGCGCGATGGGGGTGTGGGGCATGTCGCTGCTGGCCGTCACGCTGGTGGGGGCCTCGGTGATGATGGGCAAGAAACTCGGGTCGATCTTCCGTGTCTGATGCCCCGCCGCCCACCCCGGGCCTGCGTCTGGCCGAAACCCGGCACATGGGGCCGATCGCCGCCCTGCTCAATGACCAGATCCTCCACGGCCGCGCCCACTTCGGTGTGGCGACCGAGCCGCCGGAGACGGTCCTGGCCCAGTGGGACGCCCACCGGGAGCGCTACCCGTGGATCGTGGCGGAGGACGCTTCGGGCCGCTTCCTCGGCTTCGCCCGTGCCCACTCGTGGAGAACGCGGGAGGCCTACGACTGGACGGCGGAGACGGCGATCTACATCGAGCCGCACGCCCGGGGGACGGGGGTGGGCAGGGCGCTGTACCGCTGTCTGTTCGACACGCTGCGCCGGCAGGGCTTCGTGGTCGTGCTGGCGGGGATGACGGTTCCCAACCCGGCGTCGCAACGCCTGCACGAGTCGATGGGCATGACCCTCGTGGGCGAGATCACCCCGGCGGGGTACAAACTCGGCCGGTGGATGGCGGTGCGGTACTACCAGATGGTGCTGCGAGACCTGACGGGGGACGAGGACCCAGGGGTGGTTCGTCCCGTGTCCGCGGTGTGGGTCTGACTTGGAGGCGTCGATGTCAAGCTATGAGAACGCATTGCTGGCTCACTACCAACAGCATTGGGGCTTGCCGACTCGTCAGCTGTTCCACGATCGCGGACCTGTTCATGAACTGCCGTTGGGGTTCTCCGTTCTGGAGTTCAAGGCCGGGTTGTATTGGCGATACGCGACCGTTGGGCTGGGTGCTGGGTGTGGATTCGAGTTGTTCCTCATCGCACCCCGACAGGATGAGCACCATGTGCATGCTGCGGCTGTCGTCAGCCACTACGCGATGACAGGTCCAGGACTGGGCTGGGGACACACCGTTTTTCTTGGGGAGGCGTGGTTGCCGGGGTCCACCTGTGATCATCTGCTCCTCTCGAAGCCATACGCGGACGAACCCACACTCGCGAGCTTTGAGTTCCAAGATCAGCGGGTCTTGTGCCTGTGGTTGCTGCCGATCACCCAAGAAGAGCGGGAGTTCAAGGTGCGTTGCGGGCTTGATGCGATCGAGAATGTTTTCGAGGACAAAGCCATCGAATACGCCAACCCGGATCGGCGGAGCCTTGTCTGATGCACGGACCGATCGTTCGTCGGCCGGCCCTGAATACCATAACAGCATGACCCGCCGACCCACCATCGCGATCTCGCTGGGCGACCCCGGGGGCATCGGCCCGGAGGTGCTGGTCCGCGCCCTGACCGACCGCGCGGTGCGGGCCTCGGCCCGGTACGCCATCCACGGCTCCTCCGCGGCCATGCACCGCGCCGCCGAGGCCACCCGCACCGACCCCTTCTGGTGGCGGGTGGACGCCCGCTCCAGCCTGGGCGACACCGCGGGCGCGCACGATGTCGTGCTGTTCGACACCGACCCCGAACTGGCCGAGCAGCAGATCGACTCGGTCTTCGAGAACCGCGCAACCAAAATCAGCGGCACGCTGAGCTTCCGCTGGGTCGAGGCCGCCATCGCCGACGCCCAACGCCCCGATTCCGACCCCCGCCACGCCGACGCCGTCGTCACCGGCCCGATCTGCAAGGAGGCGTGGTCGCTGGCCGGCAAGGGACGCTGGCCCGGGCACACCGAGCTGTTCGCCGACCGGTTCAAGAGCAAGCGGTTCGCCATGCTGTTCGTGGGCAACCGGCTGCGGGTGGTGCTGGCCACGGCGCATGTGCCGCTGATGGAGGTCCGCGGGGCCTTGACCATCGGGGCCGTCCACACGGCCATCGACCTGGGCAACGAGGCGTGCAAACGGCTGGGCTTCAAACGCCCCCGCATCGGCGTGGCCGGGCTGAACCCCCACGCGGGCGAGGGCGGCCTGCTGGGCGATGAGGAGCGGCGCATCATCACCCCCGCCGTCGAGCTGGCCGTCCGCCAGGGCATGGACGCGAGCGGCCCCCACCCCGGCGACACCATCTTCAACACCGCCCTGCAAGGCAAGTTCGACCTGGTGGTGGCCATGTACCACGACCAGGGCCTGATCCCCGTCAAGCTGCTGGAGCGCGACCTGGCCGTCAACACCACGCTGGGCCTGCCCGTGGTCCGCACCAGCCCCGACCACGGCACGGCCTTCGATATCGCGGGGACCGGCAAGGCCGACCCGGGTTCCATGACCAGCGCCATCCGCCTGGCGGCCAAGCTGGCCGTGCCGGTGGGGGAGAGCGCTGGCGTCTGAAAAGCGACACCGGGGTTCGCCAACCAGGGAGCGGCATGAAGAAACTGATCCTGCTTGTCGTGCTTGGCGGTCTGCTTCTCGTCGGAGTAGCCGGTGTGGTCTTGATGCTCGCCCAGGGGCTTCATCCGCTCAAGGTTGTGCGCGACGCGCTGACGGGCTACCAGTCCGGGCACGCCCGGCACCAGTTCGACCCGTCGGAGGCCGTGCGCTGGGATCCGATCGGCGACCACAACGCGGCGGTGGCGGCCATGTCTCCCGACGAGCGGGCCTACCCGCTGGTCGCGGAGGCGATGGCCCGCCTGCGGGCCATGCGCGACGAAACATGGGGAGACCGGCCGGATGCCAGACTGCCCGACTTCATCCGGGCCAAGCCCGGAGAACCGGAATGGGAGCGACTGAAGACCTGGCTGGAAGAAGAGCCTGTCCGCGAAGTGCTGGCGATCGTGCGGCAAGCCGCGGGCAGGCCCGCGCTCGGCCAGCCGCTCGGGGTGCGGGATGATCCGGAATGGATCGAGAGCATGGCCCGGCACGGGATCGAGATCGCGCAGGAACCCTCGCCGGTGCCGAGCGATCCACTTTTGCTGGATGTGTTGCTCACAGGCGCGGGAGCGATCCGTGACATGTGCAGGCTCTGTTTGGCGCAAGCGGAACTGGCGACCGAGCAAGGGGATGCTCAGGCTTTCAGGGGAGCGGTCCAGGATCTGTTTGGCCTGGCGCCGCTCACCTCCGAGCCGGGGTTCGTGCTCAACCAACTCCTTCGGATCGCGGTGTTGATGATGGCCGCGGATCGGATCGCCGATGCGATCATGCACCACCCCGATCTGTTGGACGAGGGGATGGCCGCTCGGTTCGACGCGATGCTGGCCGATGCGTTGGCGATGGGCTGGACGGATATGAATCTCACGGTGGAACAGACGGTCTTTGAGGACATCCTGCGCCGCATGATGAACGATCAAGGCGTGTTTGATCCAATGCTCAGTGGGCTTGCCGTTTCCGGCATGAATCAGCCCGGCGCGCACACAAGCCCGCCCCCCAGCGCCGCGCCGCTGACCGCTTTCAACACGGACCTGCTCGCCTGCTATCGCCGGATGGAAATGCGTGCGGACGCGGGGGTCGCGGCGCTGGAGATTCCGTGGCAGCCGTACGCGATCCGTGGGGAAGAGTTTGAATCATGGCTGGCGGAGCCTGACTCGATTGCCGGACGCATCGGAAGGCTCATGGTCGGTATCCTGGCGGTGGATTGGTCCGTACCCGCCCGAACCTTCCGCACCGCCCGGCAGGACATCATCGGCCTGCGTGTCGCGTTGGCGGCGCACCGCCACCAACTCCGCCACGGGGAGGCGCCGGCATCCTTGGACGCGATCGACGCGGACCTGCTCACCTTCGATCCCGTGGACGGCTTCACCGGCGGCCGGCTGGTGTACCGCTGGACCGACGACAGCCACCTGGTCTACGCCCTCGGCGCCGACGGCGACGACGACGGCGGGCGTCACGCCACCGACCCCGACGGCACAGCCGTCCGGGCCATTTCGGACGACTATCTCCGTGGAAAATGGGACGGCGACTGGATCATTTTCCCATCACACAGGTAAACCGATTGCCAAGGGTGGGTATCTGGAAGCATCCGGGAGCGGCATGAAGAAACTGGTCCTGCTGGTCACGCTCGGCATCATGACCCTCGCTCTCGTGGGCGGCGTGCTCTGGGTGTCGGCCAAGGGCCTGGACCCGGTCAAGTTCGTCCGCGACGCGCTGACCGGCTACCAGTCCGGGCACGCCCGGCACCAGTTTTCCCCCTCGCTGGCGGTGCGCTGGGATCCGATCGGCGACCACAACGCGGCGGTCGACGCCGTGCCGGTGGACCAGCGGGCGTACCCGGTGCTGGCGGAGTTCGCCGCCCGCGCCGAAGTCATGGGGGCTGGAGCCTGGAGAGGGCCGAGTGGACTTGCGCCCTCGTTCGTCGGGGCGGAGCCGGGCGATGAGGAGTGGGACACGCTGGCGGCCTGGATCGAAGGCGAAGAGGGGCGGGAACTTCTCCGGTTGATTACGGAGACCGCATCTCGTCCCAAGTTCGGGCAGTCGTTGTCGGACCGCGGCGTGCCGATCTGGGACGACATCCTGCGCCGGCACGGGGCGTGGGTGATGGATGATCCAAGCCCCCCCGCGGCGTACCCGCTCGCGATCAACATGGTGCTGCCCGCGATGAAGCCCGCGACGGCCGGGGTGTCGATCCTCGACGCCCGCGCCCGGCTGGCGGCGGAACGGGGCGACCGCGCGGGCCTCGTCGCGGCAGTCGGGCCGATGGTGCGTCTGGCGGGGATGGTGGATGATCCGCCGTTTCTGATCAGCCAGATCATCGCCCTCCGCTTCGCCTCGACCGCCCGCGCACGCATGGCCGCCGTTCTGTCCGAACACCCGGACCTGATCGACGAGCCGATGGCGGCGTTGTTTGAGAGCTGGCTTGCGGAGCCGTTCAATGACGGTTCGATCCGGCCCGATGCCCGCTGGGAGCTGACGGCCTTTGAGGATGTCATCCGCCGCGTCGTCGATGACCGGGGTGTGTATGTTCGGGCGCACGCCCGGATCATGGCGGGGGTGGACGATTTCCTTTGGGTTGATGACCCACCGCCGCCCAGCACCGCCCCCCTCGCGTCGTTCAACGCGGACCTGCTCGCATCCCATGCGTGGCTTGAGCGCTATATCGCCTCGGGCCTGGCCGGGCTTGAGATCCCGTGGACTCCGATCACCATGACCAAGGCCGACGCGCAGGCGTGGGTCAAGCAACGCGATTCCGCCCCCGGCTCGACCGGCCATCGGTTGGTCGGGGCGATGGTGCTGGACTGGCAGGTGCCTGCCCAGACCTTCCGCACCGCCCGGCAAGATGCCGTCGGCCTGCGCGTCGCACTGGCCGCGCACCGCCACCAGCTCCGCCACGCCCAGCCCCCGGCCTCGCTGGACGCCATCGACGCGGACCTGCTCGCCTTCGATCCCGTGGATGGCTTCACCGGCGGCCGGTTGGTGTACCGCTGGAGGGCAGACGCCCATCTGGTCTACGCCCTCGGCGCGGACGGCGACGACGACGCCGGCCGCCACGCGACGGACCCCGACGACAAACCGGTCCCGACCATTTCGGACGACTATCTCCGTGGAAAGTGGGACGGCGACTGGCTCGTGTTCCCGCCGCGGGAGTGACTTCCGTTCACGCCCACGATGAGTCCTCGAATCGTGGGGTTCTGGTAGGTCGGCACTCCGTGCCGACTCTTCGTGCTCGCACTGCCCCTGTGCCACCGGAAAGCAAGGGGATGGGATCGCCAACTGGAAGTCGGCCCCACGGGGGGACGAGGGGCCGCTCCCTTGCAGTCGCGGCTTGTCGATCGCGTTCTCTCCCGCCTAGACTGACCGCCGCCCGACCCCCGGCCAACTACGAAACCCATGCCCGAAGCAGAACACACCACCCCGTCCGACCGGCCGGGCGATGCCGCCGTGCCGGTGTCGCCGGGTGGCGGCGCGCCGATGGATTTGGACCACGAGAACCCGCTCAAGGAGCTGTTCAAGATCGCCGCGCCCTCCGTGGCGACCATGTCCAGCTACACGGCCATGCAGTTCGTGGACAAGATGATGGTGGCCCGCATCGGACCCGAGCCGATCTATGTCGCCGCCCAGAGCAACGCCGGCATCCTGTGCTGGACCCTCATGACCTTCTGCGTCGGCGTCACCGGCGTGGTCAGCTCCTTCGTCTCGCAGAACCTCGGCGCGGGCCGGGCCGACCGCGGCTCGGCCTACGCCTGGGCGGGCATGTGGATCGGCATCGTCTACTGGGCCATGGTCCTCATCCCCGCGGCCCTGCTGGTGCGCCATCTGTACCAAGCCATGCACGGGGCCACCCCGCGCCTGGTCGAGCTGGAAGTGACCTACGCCCAGATCGTCATCGCCGGCGGCGTCTTCACGCTCATGGCCAAGGCCCTGCACAACTACTTCTTCGGCCTCCACCGCCCCGGCGTGGTGATGGTCGCGGTGGTGTCCGCCAATGTGTTCAATGTCTTCGCGGGCATGGTGATGGTGTTCGGGCCGGACGGCTTCCCGATCGGCCCGCCGCCCGGCGGCATGTTGGGATGGTTGTGGGCCGCGATGTGGCCGGTGTTCCAGGCGGTGGCCGACGCCGCGGCGGGCGTCGCCGTCCTGCTGGGCGTGCCGCGGATGGGCATCGCCGGCGCGGCCTGGAGCACCGTGATGGCCAACTCCATCGAGTTCGGCATCCCGTTCCTCGTCTTCCTCGGCCCGAAGATGGCCCGCAAGTATGGAACCCGCCGGGCCTGGAAGCCCGCCGTGATCTACTTCCGCGACCTGTTCCGCGTCGGCTGGCCCGCCGGGCTGATGTTCGTCAACGAGCTGATCTGCTGGTCCATGCTCATGATCTGGCTGATCCCGATGGGCGGCAAGGCCCGGGCCGCGGCCCAGGGGCTTGGCCCGGACGCCGTCAACCAGGCCGGGGTCATCGCCAACATGACCGGCTGGCTGGCCCTGCAATGGATGCACCTGGCCTTCATGCCGACGGTGGGGGTGTCGATCGCCACCCAGGCGATGGTGGGCAAGGCCATCGGCGCGGGCCGCACCGACATCGCGGCCAAACGCACCTGGCTGTGCGTCAAGGTGGCGGTTGGCTACATGGGCCTGTGCGCGGTGGCCTTCGTGGTGCTGCGCGAGCCGCTGATCGGCATGTTCATCAACGCCGAGACCGACCCCGGCACCCGGGCCGAGCTGCTCCGCCTGGGCGGGTGGATGCTGATCGGGGCGGCGGTGTTCCAGGTGTTCGACGCCCTGGCCATCATCACCTCGGCCGCCCTGCGCGGCGCGGGCGACACCGTCTGGCCCGGCATACTCACGGTGATCCTCAGCTGGACGCTGATCGTCGGCGTGGGCCTGTTGCTGGTCCGGATTTTCCCGGAATGGGGCGCCATCGGCCCGTGGGTCGGGGCCTCACTGTACATCTCCGTGCTGGGACTGGCGCTGGTCACCCGGTTCGTGGGGGGCCGATGGAAGCGCCTGTCCCTGGTCCGCAAGGACCCCGAGCACGACCCCCCGCCGGTTCCGGAGGCCGAGGTGCTGGCCAATCCCGGCCCCGGCCCGGACCCGACCAGCGGCATGGCGTAAACCTTTGTCCGGCAAGCGTCTGGGTGGTCGGCAACGACTTTCGGGCGGGGAACGCCTATCCTTCCTTTCGCCCCGACCCTGCCGGAACGGGGCTTCTGACTTGGAGATCCGCATGAGCGACGCGATGGACATGGTGATCGGGGCGTCGGGCGTGAAGGCCGACGCGAAGGCCGCGAAGGACGCCCTGGTGGAGGCCGAGCGGGCCGGGCAGGCGGGCGACCGCGTGGGCCAGGTGGCCGCGCTGCGCCGTGCCGCGTCGGCCAGCCCGAACGACCCGCATGTCCTCTTCAAGCTCGCCTACAACCTCGACCTCTCCGGCGAGGAGGACGAGGCCATCGCCCTGTACGAGCGGGTGTGCGATTTCGTGCCCCCGCCGGTCAACGCCCTGCTGAACCTGGCCGTGCTGCTCGAGGACCGCGGCGAGTACGCCAAGGCCGAGCGCTGCCTGCGCCAGATCCTGGACACCAACCCCAACCACGCCCGCGCCCGCCTGTTCATGAAGGATGTCCAGGCCTCCCGCTCGATGGTCATCGAGGAGGAGAACGAGCGCGATGTGATGAAGCGCAAGGCCCTGCTCGACACCCCCGTGACCGACTTCGAGCTGTCCGTCCGCGCCCGCACCTGCCTGAAGAAGATGAACATCCGCACCCTCGGCGACCTGATCCGGATCAACGAGGCCGAGCTGATGAGCTACAAGAACTTCGGCGAGTCCTCGCTGGAGGAGATCAAGCGGATGCTGGTGGCCAAGAACCTCAAGCTCGGCCAGGGGCGCGAGGACGCGCAGCGGGCCGCCCGTCGCCAGATCCTCGAGAAGCTCAAGGGTTCGGGGCGCGAGCAGATGCTCAACAAGCCCGTCTCCGAACTCCAGCTCTCCGTGCGCGCCCGCAAGGCGCTCCAGATGCTCAACATCCAGACCATCGGCGACCTGTGCAGCCACACCGAGGCCGAGCTGATGGGCATCAAGAACTTCGGCTCGACCTCCCTGGTCGAGGTCCGCGAGAAGCTCGGCGAGATGGGCCTGGGCCTGCGCGTGCTCGAAGAGGGCGAGACGCTCGAAGGGTAAAACTCGGAGCGGGGGGCTTCCAAGCCCCCCGTTTTCATTCATGGAGCGGGGGGCATCCTGCCCCCCGTCAGCCCGAAGGGCTGAGTCCCCTGTCATCGGATTCGTTCGCTTCGGGCCGCGCCCGAACGGGGGGCTGGAAGCCCCCCGCTCCAGGTTCGCCGGGTTCGGGTTCAATCTCCCGCTCACCCGTCTTGTGGAACCCGCTGCGTGCGTTCGCGTACTGCTCCGGCGACACCCGCAGATCGGGCATTTCACCGCGCTGGTGCTGGGCGTGCAGGTGCTTGAGGAACGGCACGCACCAGCCGCAGCCGGTGCCCGCGCCCAGGCACTCGGAGATCAGACTGGCCACGGGCGGGTTCTCGCGGGCGCAGTACGACCGGATCTTGCGCAGGCTGACGCGGAAGCACAGGCAGACCTGGTCGTCGGGGTCCATACACTCATGGTACGGACGCGGCGGGCCGCCGGTCCGGGGAGCCATGATGCAGCAAAAGCACCCGACGCAGCACGCCGAGCATTTCGACGGCATCGAAACCCGCGGCTCCGCCATCGAGGGCCTGGGCGTGTTCGCCACCCGGGACTTCGCCTTGGAGGAACGCATCCTCCGCTTCGACCACTCCGACAAGATCGGCCCCGCCCGCCCCTTCCGCCCCGACCTGGGCGAGCGCGAGGCCTATGTCGATCAGATCGCCGGCGGCGTCGAGGTCTACCTCCCGCCCCCCGGCCGCCATGTCAACTCCAGCTGCGACCCCTCCGCCCGCGTCCGCTGGGACGACGGCGAATGCTGGGCCGTCGCCAAGCGCCCCGTCAGGGCCGGCGAGGAGATCACCGTCGATTATGTCATCGCCACCCACAACTACGAGGACCTGCCCTGCCGCTGCGGCACGCCCCGCTGCCGCGGCGTGATCCCCGCCAGCGTCTTCACGCTGGGCGACGACCGGCTGCGCGAGTACGAGCCTTTGATGGCCGACTGGTTCATCCGCGAACACAACGCCGAATACCGCGCCATGTGTGCCCGCCTGGGCCTCACCCCGAGGGCCTGACCCGCGTGGGGCCGACTTTCAGTCGGCCTCCCCATGATCCATCCGACACACCCCGCCCGCGCACCCATCCGCCTCTGGACCCTCCCCCCGCCCGAACCACTTCAACCGATTCCGCGCCACCCGGTCATACACCACCCCGAACACCCCGCCCACCAGCGGCCACCCCAGCACCGCCGCCATCGGCCCCAGCCCCACCGCCCGCAGCGCATCCCGCACCGCCTGCGGCCCGACCGTCACCCGCCCGTCCGGATGCACCGCGTGCATCGCCCCCTCCAACGCCTCCGGCGTGATCCCCGCCTTCTCGGCCTCCGAAAAGTCCGCCCGAAAGTCCACCATGCGCACCCGCCCGCGCCCCCGATCCATCCGTGAGATCGACCGCGCCGTCCCCGCGCACAGCGAACACCACCCGTCATACAACACCGTCAACGCCACACCACACCTCCCCGTCACGCCCACGATGAGTCCTCGAATCGTGGGGTTCCGGATGCCACTAGCCACTAGCCATTAGCCATTTGCCATTAGCCATTAGCCATTTGCTAGTGGCAAATGGCTAATGGCTGTTTCCTATTCTCCCCACCACCCGCAGCGGCGGCTTGACCGCCCGCATCACCACCACCGGCTCCGGCGCCGGTTCCTCCAGCGCCTCCACCCACGCCGCCGGACCCTTGCCCGGCACCGCCCGCGCCGCCGCGTCGATGTCCACCGTGCCCAGCGCGTCCGACGGGGCCTCGAACGGCCCGCCGCGCACCACCGCGCCCGGGTCCACGACCAGCACGCGGCACCGCGCGCCGCCCCGCAGCTCTCCCCTCGCCCCCACGCGGATCGTGCCGCCGGAGATCAGCATCGCGTGGGCCTTACCCTCGATCGTGATGTCCCCCGACGCCACGATCAGGCTGGAGCGCACCGTCGCGCCCTCGGGCACCAGCACCGTGCCGGCCGTCTGGACCGATCCGCCCCAGTGCCCCCTGCCCAGAACCATGTCCGGCAGACGCACCGCGCCGCCGCAGCCCGGGCACACGGTGGATTCCGCGAAGGCCGACGCCTCGAACGATCTCCCGCAGCGATAGCAGCGCACCACCCGGGTCGCGTGCGCCGGCAGGCGCGGGGCGGCCCGTTCCAGCAGCGACGGTCGGAATCGACGCAGGCGGAACAGCATGAAAAAGGCCGAATCGGCGGCGAAGCCAGACCCGGCCGGGTGGGTAGGTCCGTTTGAAATCCGTTACGCCGCGCCGGCGTTGCTCCGCGCCCAAGGCGGGGTCAGGTCGATCGACGCCGTCGGCTTGGCCTCGGTCTGCACGCCCTGCGCCGGACGCGCCTGCGATCCGGCCTGCCCAGCCTGCCCCTTGGCCAGTTCCTGCGCGTGCGGGCCGACCTGGCAGTGCCCCACGAAGCTCGCGCCCTCGGCCACCACCAGCGTGCCGGCGGTCAGGTCGCCCTGCACCTGTGCGTTGGCCGTCAGCGTCAGACGGTCCCGCGCCGTGATCGGCCCGTGGACGCGCCCATCGACGATGATCCGCTCGCCCTCGACCGCGGCGTTGCACACCGCGCCGGCGCCGATCTGCACCTCGCCCTGCGCCGTGATCTTGCCCTCGAAGGTGCCCAGGATCCGCGCCGACTTCTCGAAGAACATCTCGCCCTTGATCCGGGTGTCCGGGCCGATCACGGTCATCTCGGGCAGGTTCGGCTGGTGCATCTCTGACATGGTGATTCCTTCCGTCCGACGGGCGGACCGCGCGGGGACACCCCCGCTTCAAGTGGGTGGCCCGTGAACATCTCGTCTCGCACGGCTCCGCCGCGATCCGCGCCATCCCTGGCAGACGAATCCATCGACCACCCGCCCCGGGTCCCTGCACTTCCGTTTATCCGGTTTGGCGAAATTCTTCCGATTCTGCCGCCCGATCCTCGGAGCGGGGGGCTTCCAGCCCCCCGATCGGGCAAAGCCCGATCCCCCCGCCCCCCCCCGTGGGGCCGACTTCCAGTCGGCCTCTTCCTTACTCCCCGCCCCCCTCCGCCTTCTTCTCCCCCCGCCGCCGGATCAGCCCGAACTGGACCGCCATCCCCGCCACCACCGCCACGCCCCACACCACCGCCCACACCAGCGGGGGCTGCTGCACGAACCCCGGCGTCGGGTCCGAGTTGGCCTTCACCAACGCCACCCCCGCCGACAGCCACAACGCCGAACCCGCCAGGCTCGTCACCAGCGCGCTCGACCGCTTCGGCATCGCCACGCCCATCAGCAGGCCCAGGGCCAGCCCCGCCAGCGTGCCGCTCAGGATCACCAGCTTGTCCCGATCCGGACGCGCCTCGTAGTCCGCCCGCAAGCGTTCCCCGACGGCCTTCATAAAGGCTTTGGACCGCTCGGCCGCGTCGCGGATGCGCTCGCGATTCTCTTCCGTGTTCAGATCATCCAGGAAACCGGAGGCCGCCGATCCGTCCGGCGCGGAGCGGTTGAACAGTTCCAACGCCTGGTCCGTCTGCTCCCGCGCCCGTTCGGCGAACTGCTCGGTCAACGCCCCCAGGTCCGGGGCACGCTCGGCCATCGCCGCGTCCGAACCCGCGGAATCAACGGGATTCGCCGGGCTGACATGCACGAACACGAGCGCCGCCATCGCCCCCACCACGGCCATCGACCCGGCCGCCGTGATGATGACCACCACCCGCAGCATCGCCATCGCCACCAGCGCGCCGATGATGCCGCCGACGATCAGCCCCGTGAACCCCGGCGTGAGCGTCACCGACCCCAGGTTGAACGCCGGCAGCCCCGTCAGCGGCATGATGACCGCCCCGGCGAAACTACCCACCGCCGCTCCCAGCGCCAGGAACACGCCGCGGACGATCTTCACGCCAGCCAGCCACAGCGCCAGCCCGGCCACCAGGCCGATCACGAGCGAGATCATGCCGCCCTCGGGCAGCGTCTGGGCCAGGGTGAGGGTCGTGGGCAGCATGGTCTGGGTCGGTTCCACTTGGGCCTGATTGGGAGTCCGGCCCGGGCGTTTCGCCCCCGGACACACCGGCAACACTATCGGCCCCGCCCGTCCCACGCGGCCTTGCACGCCCCACGCATCCAAGATAAAGGACCACTCCCGACCAACCCCCGCTCAGCGCGGCCCGGCGAGCGGGCGATAATCCTTTCCGATGGCCAAGAAACCCGCCCGCCCCCCGCGCAAGACAACCCCCGCGAAAGCCGACGCCCAACCGGCCAAGCCCGCCGCCAGACCGGCCTCCAAGGCGGCCAGTCCGCGCACGCACGCGCAGGCCCGCGCCATCGCGCAGGCGGAGAAGATGGCCGCGGAGGCGGTCGCCAGACAGAAGGCCGTCGAGTCCCCCGCGGACTCCGCCGAGCTGGCGGAGCTGCGCAAGAAGATCGACCGGATCGACAAGAAGCTCGTCACCCTGCTCAACGAGCGGGCCGGGCTGGTCGTGGAGGTCGGGAAGAAGAAGCGCGGCTCCGGCGCGCCGATCTACGCGCCGCACCGTGAGGCCGAGGTTCTGGCCCGTGTGCTGGCGGCCAACGAGGGGCCGCTGCCCGACCGCACGATTGAGGGCGTGTACCGGGAACTCATGTCCGGTTCGTTCGCGCTGGAGCAGCCGCTGCGGATCGGGTATCTCGGGCCGCCCGGGTCGTACTCGCACCAGGCGTCGGTCAAGCAGTTCGGGTCGAGCGTGGAGTATGAAGACCTGCGCCAGATCGCCGGCGTGTTCACCGAGATCCGGCGCGGGCATGTCAACTACGGACTGGTGCCCATCGAGAACTCCATCGGCGGCGGCATCACCGAGACCCTCGACGCCTTCCGCGAGCACGCCGGCAAGGTCTTCGTGTACGCGGAAGTCCAGATCAATGTCCACCACGCCCTGCTGTCCGACTGCGCGCCCAGCCAGGTCCGGCGGATCTACTCCAAGCCCGAGGCACTGGCCCAGTGCCGCGGGTGGCTGGCCACGCAGTACCCGCACGCGGACCTGCTGCCGGACGCCAGCACCAGCAAGGCCGTGCTGACCGCGTTGGAGGAGAACCGCAAGGCGCGTGAGATCGGCGCCGAGCCGGGGACCGCTGCCATCGCCAGCGAACTGGCGGGCGAGATCTACGGCCTGCCCGTCCTCTTCGAGAAGATCGAGGACAACCCCGAGAACATCACGCGGTTCTATGTGATCTCCCGCCAGAAGGCGCGGCGGGCCGGGGACGACAAGACCTCGGTCATGTTCACCACCGAGGACAAGCCCGGCGCGCTGGTGGAAGTGCTGGGGGCGTTCCACTCGTCGGGGATCAACCTGAGCCACATCGACAAGCGCCCCAGCGGGCGGGAGAACTGGGCGTACACCTTCTTCGTGGACGCCGTCGGGCATCAGGAAGACGATGCGATGCGCACCGCGCTGGCCCGGGCGAGGGCGCACTGCAAGGAGTTGCAGGTGCTCGGGAGTTATCCGAGGTCGCGGCGGATTTTGTGAGCATGGATTTGGTGGCACAGGCGTCCGGCCTGTGCGGATTGGCTTTGCACAGGCGGGACGCCTGTGCCACCGGGACATAGAAGGAGAGTCGGCACGGAGTGCCGACCTACCCATCCCCTCACTTGCGTTCGGGGCTACCTGGTCAGCGTGGACTCGATGGTGAGGCCGGCGGTGATGGTCTTCTGCACGGGGCACTTCTCGGCGATCTCCAGCAGGCGCGTGCGTTGTTCGTCGGTCAGGTCGCCCTCGAACACGAAGCGGGCGGTGATGCGTTCCGGCCCGGTTCTTCCGTTCGGGCGGTCGTGGGTGAGTTCGACGCGGGCGGTGGTCAGGGGCCAGCCTTTGCGGTCGGCGTACATCTTGGCGGTGATGACTTTGCAGGAGCCCAGGGCCGACAGCAGCAGCTCGTAGGGGCTGGGGCCGGTGTCGGCGCCGCCGAGTTCGCCGGGTTCGTCGGATGGGATGGCGTGGTGGCGGGCCTGCGCGGCGACGGCGTACCGCTCCGTTCCGATCGAGACGGTGGCCTTTGCGTTTGCGTCGGACATGGGTCAGCGTTCCTCTCGCAGGCCGGCGTAGGGGGCCTCGGCGGGGTTGTGCCGGGGTTGGTCCGTCGGTTCGGGGTCGCCGTAGCGGCGGATGAGTTCTTCCTGGCCGCGGGGGGTGAGGACGCCCGGCTCGGTGATGAGCCAGAAGGACGCGGAGAGCGACCAGATGAGCAGGGCGAGCGCGGCGAGGATCGCGATAAGCGGCATCGGGACCAGGCCGAAGAAGTTGAGGGCCAGGATCAGGATGCCGGTCCAGCGGGCGGCGCTCATGGCCTTGACGGCCAGCGGGAAACGCCAGCGGGCGACCGGGAGGATGACCACGCCGAACACCGCGGAAACGGCGATGGTCAGGCCCATGATGATCTGGTCGGTCGGGCTGCGGAGATTCCAGATGATGTAGCCGAGAAAGGCGAGCATCAGGAGGTTCCAGACCAGGACGCCGTTGCCGGAGTTGAGGCGGTAGGTGGAGAGGCGTTCACGGAAAGCGGCGATCATGGGGCGTCCTCGGATGCAGGAGGAGGGGAGGGGGCGGCGGCTTGGTTCGGCGGGCCGGCGAGGGCGGCGAGCAGGCGGCGGACTTCGGGCAGGTCTTCTTCGGGGCAGCGGATGCCGGCGTCAAGGTGGCGGACGGGGCGTCCGTTCTGGATGGTGGCCAGACGCAGGCGTCGCCAGACCGGGCTGATCTTTCGCAGGTCGGTATGGACAGGGCCGTCCCAGAGGATGAAAGCGGGTCGGTCGGCGGAACCGAGCGTGTGGCGGGACAGGCCGGAGGGGGTGATGACGAATCGTTCCGTGCCGCGGCGGCGTGGGGCGCCGGTCAGCACCATGCCGACGATGGCGGCGAGCAGGGCCATCGCGAAGATGCCCGCGTAGAGCGGGTTGTATGCGAACAACAGGATGATGAACTGTACAAAGAAGAAAGTCAGGACAGCCAGGATGATCCAGACCGCGCGCCGCCATGCGACAACCTCCTGGCTGCGGGCCACGCCGTGGAGGACGAGGGTGTCGGCGGCGGCGTGGAAGGGCAGGCCGCACTCGGGACAGCACCCGGCGTCGGGCATGCCTTCGAGCGGGTAGGCGCAGCGGAGGCAGGTGTTGGAGTTGTCGCCGAAGGCGGGATCGGGGAGGAAGGACGCCACGGTGTCAGGCGGCCGCGGGGCCTTGGTACTCGGCGCTGCCGAAGCCCAGGATGCAGTAGAAGATGGGGCTGAGGAAGATCAGGCCCAGGGCGAAGGCGATGCCCTTGCCGAAGGACTTGGCGATGTCCACGCTGAGCACGATCGCGATGACGATGGAGACGATGGGGATGAAGAAGAGGATGACCCACCAGCCCGGACGGCCGGCGATCTTGCAGAGCAGGTAGACATTGTAGATGGGGATGATCGCGCCCCAGCCCGGCTGGCCGGCCTTGGTGAAGGTCTTCCACATGCCGGCGATGATGACGACGAAGATGGCGATGTAAAAGAGGAAGAAGATGAAAGCGCCGATCGCGCCGCCGGTGTTGTTGTTGGACTGGGCGAGGGTGATGAGGTCCATCGTGTGAGACTCCTTGCGGGTCGCCGCGGAAGGGCGGCGGTTCTGTGTGTGGAGTCCAGAATAGCAGATCGGGGCGAGGGGGGTGAAACTGGGGGGCATCGCCCTTTGGGCGATCGGGGGCCTGGAAGGCCCCCGCTCCGGAGAGAAAAGGGGGGTCAGCGGCCGCGGGCTTTGGGGCGGGGTTTGGTGCCGCGGGGGTGTTTGGGTTTGTGGGGGGAGGGGCGGGGGGTGAGGGGTGTGGTCGTCGCCGGAGTGGGGACGGAATGCGGGGCCTGCGGTTTGGGGGCTGCCGCCCCCACGCCCCCGCTTTCAGGATGAGCGGCTTCGGGGTCGGGGGAGTGGTTGGGGGTGGGTTGGGGGCTGGGCGGCTCGGGCTGCGCCCGATCGGAGGCCTGGAAGGCCTCCGCCCCGGGGAGTTGAGATCGGGCATCGCCCTTCGGGCGATCGGGGGCCTGGAAGGCCCCCGCTCCAGGACTGGAGGCTCCGAGGAGACGCAAGAGATCCTTGACGGCCAGGCGGACCTCCTTGGCGGCGGTGGCGCTGGTGGGGTCGCGGGCGGTCAGGGCGGAGAGGGTGCGGGCGGCGTCGGCCTCGGCCCGGGTCTGGATGAGCGGGCGGCGGAGTTCGCGGATCTCCCGGATGATCGACACGGCGTGGCGGAAGGCGGGGGCGCGGGCCTGGGTCCGGAGTTCATCCAGCGTCAGGCCGTGGCGGCGGCAGAGGTCCAGTTCGGAGAGGTCGGGGTGGTCGAGATCGGCGAGGAGGGCGTGGGCGAGGGGGGAGAGGGTGGGGGCTGGTGGTGTTTGGGTTGTGTTCATGCGGGGAGAATACTTGGATTTTGGAAGGGTGTCAAGGGAAATTTTGGCGTGGGTCAGGTCGGTGAACTGAGCGGCTGGAGTGGGAACACGCTAAAACAGAAAAGGGCCGTTCCGAGGCCGGAATCGGGGATTGAGGGTCGGAGGATGGGGGCACGCTAAAACAACTGGTCAGGCCCAGTAGGGCAAATACCGGCGAAGTTTCAAGGAGCTGCCGATCGTTTCGTCCGGCTTGATCAGCCCCGCATCAAGGGTGGCGGTGATAATATGGGATATTGACCCAGCCTTGGAATCCGGCACCTTGAACCGTTCCCGTAGCGATTGGTTGGTCAGGTAGTCGTGCATGACCCACTTCAAGCCGGTGTGCTGATAGCACGCCCGGATTCGCTCATCGCGGCCCATGTCGTCAAAGGGCTTTGGACCCGCCAGAACCACTGATGTACGCCGATGCTCCTCCCTGAACTCGGGAGCGGTGAGCTGGTAGATCTCGGCGGCGTGGATGACTTTATCGATCCCGCTGCCTTTTTCCTCGCACACGCCCATCCGACGCATGAGGTCCGCGAGGCGTTCGTTTCGGGACTGGTAGCCGTCGATGAAGCGGTTTGGCTCCACGATGGGGGCTCCGGGGTTTGATATCTCGATCCGGTTCGAGTAGATCTCGATCATCACGGATGCGCCGGTGATCAAGAAATCCTGATGGACGAGGGCGTTGGCGACGAGTTCACGGATGGCGATCTCGGGGATCAACTTGACTTCCTGGCGGATCGCGTCCTCCACCACTTCGTTCTGAGGGAGTTGGGACATGATGAAGCGGATCAGGTCGCGGAAACCGACCGCGTAGCCTTTGCCGCCCGTTTGATCGAGCTTTGTGTCCAGCTTGGCAGCGCCGTTGTAGACCACGACCCGGGCCGTCTTGCGTCGAAGATCGGGAAAATCGTCGAGCTGACGCGCGAGAAGGAGGCCGCCGAGCCGGACAAGATCGTACTTATCCGCTTTCTTCACAAGGATTCGTTCGCGGACGAGGCGGTCAAGGATCGCGGCCGAGTCCGTCGGGAAAGGCTCTTTGAACAACTCGAAGAATGTCTGAGTGTCGAGCGAGTCGATCACCTCCTGACCGGTCATGCCGGCACGCGAAATCTCTTCCAACCAGTCCGGCTTGCCCTCGGCGAAGATGGATCGCAGCCGATCCTCCGTCATCGAGACGAGCGACTCCCCGGACCGCATCAGGTAACGCCCTTCGAGGTCGTACACCGTGCCCCGAGGCCTTCCTGGGATCGACACGACAACGACTCTGCCGTCCGGATGATCCACGGCCTCGATCTCCACATGGAAACCGACTTTATTCAGAACTTGCTCGACTGTCTTGACCGGATTTGTGAAGGCGTTCGAGCCAACGACGCAGCGCGGCGGCTTGTCGGCCACGCCGAGCACGAGATGTCCGCCGCCCTCGTTCGCGATCGCTACGCAGTATTTGTAGAGGTCTTCGAGACCGAAGCCATTCCGCGCTTCTTTGAACTCCAACTGTGCGTGTTCGCTCGGCGACGATCGCCATAGGTCGATCTGTTCTGGCGTAACCATGCCGCGGATCCTCGTGCGTGAGGCGGAATCCTACCGAGGAGTCTTAGATCAACCGATCCTCGCCCGTCAGGTTGTGGGCGGGGAGGGTGTTGAGTTGGACGAGGACTTGGGCCTGGACCTTTTTGGCTTCTTCGGGGTCGACGAAGTCGGAGTGGCAGGAGGGTTTTGGCTCCGGAGAGCGCTGCGGGACTTCCCCCTCCGTCACGCTTCGCGTGACACCTCCCCCGTCGGGGGCGGGGGAGGGGGGGACCATCCCCTCACTTGCGTTCGGGGCTACCTGGGTCACGGCCTTCTTCACCTTGGCGGCGAGTTTGTGGATTTCTTCGGGCTTGAGGTAGCCGCGTTGTTTGAGGATGGCTTGCTGCTCTTCGCTGAGGGCTTCGGACTTGATGGGGGCGCCTGCCTTGCCGCCCGCGCCGATGCGAGTGAAGCCGTCGGCCTTGCCGGAGGCGAAGTCCTGGATTTCCTTGGAGATGCGGACGGAGCACCAGTCGTGGCCGCACATGGCGCAGAAGTCGGTATCGACATCGAGGTCTTCGTCGTGGTAGGCGCGGGCGGTGTCCTCGTCGAAGGCGAGTTCGAAGTGCTTGGACCAGTTCAGGGCGGCGCGGGCCTTGGTGAGGCTGTCGTCCCAGTCGCGCGTGCCGGGGATGCCCAGCGCGACATCGGCGGCGTGGGCGGCGATCTTGTAGGCGATGCAGCCCTCCTTGACATCGCCCTTCTTGGGCAGGCCGAGGTGCTCCTTGGGCGTGACATAGCAGAGCATGGATGCGCCGTGGTAGGCGATAGAGGTGGCCCCGATGCAGCTTGTGATGTGGTCGTAGCCGGGGAAGACATCGGTGACGAGGGGGCCGAGGACATAGAAGGGTGCGCCGTGGCAGAGGCGGCGCTGGAGCTTGGCGTTGAACTCGATCTGGTCGAAGGGGACATGGCCGGGGCCTTCGACCATGACCTGGACGCCGTGTCGCCAGGCGCGTTCGGTCAGCTCGCCGATGGTCTGGAGTTCGGCGAGCTGGGCGAGGTCGGTGGCGTCGGCGAGGCCGCCGGGGCGGAGGCCGTCGCCGATGGAGAAGGAGACATCGTGGCGGCGGAGGATCTGGCAGATGTCGTCCCAGAGGGTGTACATCGGGTTCTCGGCGTTGTGGACGAGGCACCACTTGGCCAGGAGCGAGCCGCCGCGCGAGACGATGCCGATCAGGCGGTTCTTGACCAGCGGGATGTGGGCCTTGCGCACGCCGGCGTGGATGGTCATGTAGTCCACGCCCTGGCGGGCCTGGTGCTCGATGGTGTCGAGGATGATGGTCTTGTCCAGGTCCTCGATCCTGCGGCCGATGATCATGGAGTAGATCGGGACGGTGCCGATGGGGACGGTGGCGTCGGCGATGATGGCGGCGCGGGTGGCGTCGAGGTCGCCGCCGGTGGAGAGGTCCATCACCGTGTCGGCGCCCCACTTCTCGGCCCAGCGGAGTTTTTCGACCTCTTCGTCGGTGCTGCTGCTGACCGGGGACGCGCCCATGTTGGCGTTGACCTTGGTCTTGCTGGCGCGGCCGATGCACATGGGGTCGAGCTTGTGGGCGAGGTGGTGGATGTTCGCGGGGATGATCAGGCGGCCGGCGGCGATCTCGTCGCGGACCTGCTCGGGGGTGAGGTGGGGCTCGCGCTCGGCGACGCGGCGCATGGCGGGGGTGATGAGGCCGAGGCGGGCCTTTTCGAGCTGGGTGATGGGGTGAAAGTTCGCCGGGAAGGTGACGCGGCGGGAGGTTCCACGCGCATCCTGGAAAGTGACCTGGTGGAGAGACGGAGAGACGGAGAGACGGAGAGACGAAGGGGAAGAGCCGCAGCCGTTCGACGACTGCGTCTCTTCGTCTCTCCGTCTCTGCGTCTCTTCCACGGTCCAGCCGTCGGGCAGGAAATCCCAGGCGGTTTTGTCGCTGGGGGGGGGCATGCCGGGGGTGTCGGGGCTGGCGAACATCAGCGGGCCGCCGATGTCGGGGGCGAGGGCGAAGGAGCCGGGGGTCGGAGCCTTCTCGTCCGCGCCGGGGTTGAACGCGCCGTGGACGGGGAGTTGCCACGAGCCGTCGGGCACGGCGGGGCCGGGGTGGGTCACGCGGTAGCGGGCGCGGAGGTCGCCCGCGGTGCGGAGACCGGCGGTGGCGTGGTCGTTGGCCTTCCAAGCGGGGGAGCCTTCGGAGAGGTGGGCGGGCAGGTTGGTGGTCGCGGTCATGGTCGCCTCCGTGTGGCGGGAATCGGTGGGGGCACGGAGGGACGGGCCGGTGAAAAAGCCCGGGATCGCGTTCCCTCCGCCGGTGCAAACCGGATCAGGTTCGACGGGTGCGTCTCAGCCGCGGGGGATGTGCCCCGGGCGCCCCGAGCGATCTGGGGGGAGTGTAGGGGGGAAGGGGGGGTGGAGGATCAGGTGTCCGGATGCTGGGTGACGAAGCCGGCTTGTGTGATATACCCGACTAGGTGAGCGTCCCCGGCGTCATAACCGCTGCCGACCGCACGCCACGGGTGATTGCCGAGTACGAGGGAGGACTCGGTGTGGGTGGTTAGGTCTTGGGCGAGTGAGAAGACGAAGGCATCGGCGACTATGGACCTGAAATCATCCTCGGGGGGGACGACCGAGGCAAGCTGGCGGAAGGCCCGTACACGGGGATATCGCAAGCGCGGGAGATAGGCCATGTCGCAGGCCCACTCACCGAACTCGTCTGCGGGATCAAAGCAGTTTGAGCCGCCGACATACATCGCGGGCGCGTCCTTGTTCTTCAGAAGGCCCACGACCTGATCGAAGATCCCGAAATAGAAAGCATTGATCTGTTCGCCCGGCGGCTCGGACCTGAGAAGTGCCCGGAACCATTGACGGAGCCCTTTCGTCTCCGCCGCGAAATCAATGGCACGGAGTGCGTCGGCCTGCTTTGGCGTGAGGGCGGGGACGATCGCTTCCATTGCGAGACCGGCGGCCCCGGCGGGGTCCGGGCGTTCCGCCCGAAGGCGGTCCATGACCTGTTTCCAAACTTCAAACTTGTCGAGTGTCCGATTCAAGGGTTACTCACGGGCTGGTTAAAGTTCTGAGCTTGTCAGGAATGCACGGAAAAACTGCTCCAGGCGGTCGCGAGCATCGGGGATGGACTGGAGGAACGAGTTGTGGTCGCCGTCGGGGTGGGTCCAGAGTTCGACAGGGACACCGGCCTGTTCGGCGGCGGCGTGGAGGAGGTGGGCGTGGCGGGGGAGGACGATGTCGTCGCGCTCGCCGTGCATGATGAGCAGGGGACGCCCCCCCTCCCCCCCGCCCCCCCCAAGCCGGGCGACGGCGTCGATGCCGTCGATGCCGGGGCGGAGGAGCAGGGGGCCGATGACGGGCAGCGCGTCCGACGCGACGGCCGCCCAGCTTGAGAAGGCGGAGACGGTGGCGACGGCGCGGACGCGGGGTTCGGCGGCGGCGGCTTCGAGGGCGAAGGCCGCGCCGAGGCTGACGCCGAGTACGCCGACGCGGTCGGGATCGACATCGGGGCGGGCCAGCAGGGCGTTGAGGGCGGCGCGGGTGTCCGTGGCCAGGGCGGGTCGGCGGGTGCGGCCGGGATCGGAGCGGCCGTAGTCGCGGTAATCGAAGATGAGGACATGGAAGCCGTGGTGGGTGAGGAAGTCGGAGAAGGACTGGTGGGAGTTGATGTTGCCCGCGTTGCCGTGGACATGGAGGATGGCGGGGGCTTGCTCGCCGGGGGCGAGGCCGCGGGCGGGCATGAACCAGGCGTGCAGGCGGACGCCGTCCTCGGTGGTGATCCAGACATCCTCGTAGAGGGCGGGGGTGACGAACGGCTCGCGCGAGGGCCAGTAGGCGAGGGACTCGGCCGCGCCCGTGAGGCGGGCGGTCAGCACGGCCAGCGAAAGGAACAGGCACACGACGAGGAGGAGGCGGGCGATGCGTTTGGCGGCGCCGGGGCGTGTTGGCTGCTCGGGGTCCGGCAATGGGCTACCTCTATGCGGCAGTGTATCAGGCTGTCCAGGAAAGGGGGGAGCAGGGTCGAGCGGAAGAATCCCGCGATTGCATCGCGGGCGTCACGGGGGGACGCCGGGGGTCTACCCTCTTCCGTGACCATGACCGACAAGGACCATTTCTACGCCGATCCCGTCGTGTACGACATCCTGCACGGGCCGGGCACGGCGGACGAGGCGCGGGTGCTGGAGACCATCGCGCGGGCCATGACCGGGGCGGACGGCGACGCGGAGCTGCACTTCCTCGAACCCGCGTGCGGCACGGCGCGGCACCTGCGTCGGCTGGCCAAGAACCGGCACCGCTGCACGGGGTTCGATCTGTCGGAATCCATGATCGAGGACGCCCGGCGTCGGGTGGAGCGGGCCGGGCTGCGCGATCGGGTGGACCTGTTCGTGGCGGACATGACGGACTTCGCGGCGCAGGTCGGACGCAAGGCCGACGCGGCCTTCAACCTCATCAACACGATCCGCCACCTGCCCACCGACGACGCCGTGCTGGCCCACCTGGAGCAGACCGCGGCGTGTCTCAAGAAACGCGGGGTGTACATCATCGGAACCTCGGTGACGGACTATGACCTCGAGATGCCCAGCGAGGACACCTGGACGGGCGGGCGCGGGGCGTGCCGGGTGACACAGACGGTCAACTACCTGCCGCCGGAGGACGCGGCCTCTCGCACGGAGACCGTGCTCAGCCACATCCGTGTGGCCACGCCCGAACACGAGGACCACCGCGATTCGGTGTATCACCTGCGGACCTACAACCTGGAGCAGTGGACGGACCTGATCGGGCGCTCGGCCGTGCGGATCGACGCGGTGCTGGACGATCTGGGCGAGCCGATGGACCCGCCGACGCTGGGGTATGCGTTGTTCGTGCTGCGGCCGCGCTGACCATCCCCCCCCCCCCCAGCCATCCGCAAAGGCGCGGACGGCCGCGCCGGTCAACGGCGCGGCCGCCCGCGTGCGGAGCAAACACCAGCCTCGCGCGTCCTACCCACCCGGCGCCGGTGTGCTGTGCGTTTCCTGGGCGCGGGGGCGGATCACGCCGTCTTCTGGCCCGCGTGGATTCCCTCGCGGATCTCCTCGATGGTCTTCTTGATGAACGCGGGCAGGTCGTCGGGCGTGCGGCTGGTGACCAGGCCCTGGTCGCAGACGACCTCCTTGTCCACCCAGCGGGCGCCGGCGTTCTTCAGGTCGTTCTTGATCGAGGGGTAGCTGGTCAGTTCGCGTCCTTCGACCACGCCGCAGTCGATGAGGATCTGCGGGCCGTGGCAGATGGCGGCGACGGGCTTGCCGGCCTTGAAGAAGGCGCGGACGAAGCGGGTGGCGTCCTCGCGCATGCGCAGCTTGTCGGGGTTGATGACGCCGCCGGGGAGCACGAGGGCGTCGTACTCGTCGATGTGGTCCTGGGCCTCGTCGATGGTGCGGTCGACGGGGACGGTGTCGCCCCAGTCGCCGTCGTCCCAGCCCTTGATCTCGCCGGGCGCGGGCGAGACCACATGGACCGTCGCGCCGGCGGCGCGGAGTTTCTCCAGCGGCTCGAAGAGTTCGCTCTGCTCGAACCCGTCGGTGGACAGGATCGCGACGGTGGCGTTGAGTCTGTTCATGGCGGCTCCCTTCTTGGTGTGGCATGGCGTGCCGGACGCACTGCGGGACATGAGGGGAGATTCGCACGCGCCGATGGGGCGGGCGTGAAGCCGCCGTGAATCCATGCTCATTTCTCGATTCTTGTGCGCGGGCGGGCCAGGACCGCTGTACGCCCGTTCCGGGTGTGTGCGCGAGGTTGGGCGGGGGAGAGGGGGGAAGGGGGGTTGACTGGTTGTTGTCGGGTCGTCGGCGTGTGCTGGTTGCCCGGTGCTCGCGGCCGCTTCCTTGCGGGCGCGGCTGGTCGGATCAGGGGGCTTCGACGGTGCGGGTCAGGCGCACGCCGGTCTTCGGCTCGGTCAGGCCGACGGAGATGCGGGTTCCCGGGGGCAGGTCCGGGAGAAGGAAGCGGCGTTCGCCGGTTTCGGCGCGGGCGAGGCCGTTGATGGTGGCGCGCCCGCGCGAGGCCCCGGGCGCGATGGCGGCGATCTCGACGGACCGCGCCTCGGGGGAGCGGTTGGTGACGACGGCGTGGACGGCCACGGGGCCGGCGCTCCCGACGCCGCCGACGCGGTAGGCGACGACCTCGAGTTCCAGGTTCTCGGAAGCGAGTTCCATGCCGCGGATGACGCGCAGGGTGGGGTACTCCTCGTCGGCGAACAACTGCACATCCAACACGACATCGGTCCAGCCGGATTCCTGGGCGGCGCCGAAGGCGAGTTCGATCGGCTGGCGCGCGGTCTGGCCCGCGTCGAGCGAGAAGGGGACGACGCGCGGGCTGATCCGCCAGGAGCGGTCCCGCCCCGACAGGCCCTCCGACATGCCGCCGGGTTCGACGATGAAGACGCGGCCGCGGATGGGGAAGGGCCAGGGGTTGTGGATGTGCAGGTCGTGGCGGCGCATGCCTCCGGTCGGTTCGAGCCGATCCGGGTCGAGACGCAGGGCGGTGAGGAAGCGGAACAGGTCGGCGCGGACGCCCTCGATGACGACCGGATCGCGCGAGAGTTCGACGCGGTGCCAGGCGCGCCCGGACTCCGGGCGTTCGACGGGGTGCAGCTCGCGGCGCTCGCCGAGCAGGTCCACGCGGCGGACGGGTCCGGTGCTCAGGGGCAGGTCGATCTCGCGCAGCGGGGCGCGGGGGTCTTCGAGCCAGGCGATCAGCACGGCGTTATCGCCCGAACCGGCCAGCAGGGTGCGCACGCCGGGGAGGAAGTCGATCTCACGGACCTCGCCCACGCCGGCGCCGAGCACGGAGGAGAGGGTGCGCCAGGCGGCCAGTTCGGGCGTGGGCATCATCGAGGGGCGCAGGCCCCCGGAGGCGCGCCACGGCTCGACCAGGACGAACTGGACACGGTCGGACACGCCCTCGCGATGGGCGGCGGCCCAGGCGGTGAAGACGCGCCTGGCCAGCTTGCCCAGGGCGGCCCGCGAGACACGCCCGTCGGTGGAGGCGGGGAACTCGATGGTGAGGGTGCCGCGGTCGTCGCCGGAACCGGCGGCGCGCCCGGCCCGCGCCCAGTGGGAGACGAGTTCATCGAGCGCGTGGTCGTCGCCCGCGCCGTCGTCGCGGAGGACGAGGCCGCGTCCGGCGCGCACAAGCCCGGGCGGCACGGCGTCCTCCGCGCCCCAGGCGGCGCGGAGTTCGGGGCCGGGCACCCACTGGTCGATCACGGAGGCGGCCGCCTCGATCTGCGCCGCCAGCACGGGCCAGCGTCCGCCCCACGCGCCGGCGCGGGCGCCGATCTGCCAGGAGAGCACGCCCTGACCGAACTGGTCGAACATGCCCGCGGCCCAGGGCATCCAGAGGGATGCGTCGGCGGCGAGCACGCCGGTGACATCCCAGGCGTCGCGTCCGATGAGGTCGGCCAGGTCGCGCGGGGCCTCGTCGAGCGAGGCGGTGACGAGCACGCCGCGGTCCAGCAGGGCGCGCACGGCGGGGAAAGCGGGGTTTCGGTCCGGGCCGGCGGCGGCTCGGTCGAGCGAATCGTCCCACACCCCCACGACCGCGCGCCCGACGCCGGCCCAGGACACCATCGTGGGCAAGGCCGCGGCGGCGGCGGGATCGACCCCGGCGGCGCGCACGCCGAAGCTCTGCGGGCGGGGGCGGCCCTCGTCCTCCGGCGCGCCCCAGGCGAAATCGAGCGCGTGCCTGGCGACGATCTCACCCTCGGTCTCCACCGAGAGGACGGCCCGGTACCAGCCCGGCGCGGGGAGGCGGGGCGCGAAGCGATCGACCATGCGGCCGTGCGCAGGCTCAAGCCCGACCGCGTCCACCTCGCGCCCGTCGGCGTCGAGCACGCGGACGGATGCGTGCATCCGCTCGCCCGTGAGATCCCGCACGAGCACGCCGATCTCCGGGGTTCGGTCGGCCCCGATCACATGGCCGGGCACGCCGGTGTCCAGCTCAAGCCGCGGGAGAAGCCTGACGGCGATGTCGTCGAACCACGCCCTGGCGTGATAGTCCTCGTTCCAGACGCGGAAGGGGTCGCCCTGGTCGGTGTCCGCGCCGGGGCGCTGCCTGGGCTGGAGGACGAGCATCTCGATCTGGAGATAGGCCGCACGCTCGTCCAGGCCGGGCACCTGGATGCGCAGCGTGGCCCACTCGCCGTCGGTGCGGACGAGGGAGGAAACGGCCTCGGTGCGCCCGAGGACGCGCCCGTTCTGGTCCAACATGCGGGCGGCGATCGCGGCGCGGGCGTGGACCATCCCCTCGGTGCGCACGCGGGCGGTGACGGCGTAGTCCGCGCCGGGGAAGACGCCGATCATGGCCGGGACCATGCGCAGGCTGGCCGAGCCGCCGGAAGCCGGCAGCATCGCGGTGCCTCTGCCGGAGAAGGCGGGACTCTCGAAATCGAGGCGGCCCTGGTTCCAGATCGGGAAGCCGGGGCGGTCCCGCGGGACGGCCGGGTCGTGCTGGGCGCGGATCCAGCCCAGGGGGACCGGCAGGGGGTTGGTCGTCTCCTCGAAGTCGAACAGGCGCACCAGGCGGTGCGCCCCGCTGGGGCGTTCCGGCTCACCCTGGGCGCGGGCGGGGGTGATGCCCGCGCCCACGGCGACCGCCGCTCCCAGGGCGGGAATGTTCCAGAGCCGGGTCCGCATGAGGGCTGTATCGGCCCCCGGACGCGGCCTAGTCCAAAGGGGGGAAGAGACGGAGAGACGGGGGACTGGGAGATCACCGGCCGGGGGCCGGCCCGGGGAGGTCCGTACGATCCGGCGTGCTGGCGTGCGAGGACATCGTGGTGGTCTATCCGGAGCGCGGGGGGGGGCGGAAGGCCCTGGATGGGGCGGGCTGCGCGATCGCGCCGGGGGCGATCACCGTGTTCGTCGGGCCGAACGGGGCGGGCAAGAGCACGCTGCTGCGGGTGCTGGCGGGCGTGCGCCGGCCCGACCGGGGGAGCGTTTCGATCAATGGGACCCCGATGGGCAGTCTGCCCGCCCGGCGGCGGGCACGCCTCGTGGCGCTGGTGGCCCAGCAGCCCTCGGTCGCGTTCGACTTCGACACCCGCCGGGTGGTGGCCTTCGGCGCGGAGGGGGCCGGGCGGCCCGCGGCCTCGGTCGATCGCGCGCTGGAGCGGTTCGCGCTGACGGACCTTGCGACCACGCCGTTCGGGGCGCTGTCGGTCGGGCAGCGCCAGCGGGTATCGCTGGCGCGGGCCTGGGCGCAGCTCGACGGCGCGGAAGGGGGGGAGGGGGGGGGCTGGCTGCTGGCCGACGAACCCATCAGCGCGATGGACCCGGCTCATGCCGTGCAGGCGCTGGGCGAGTTCCGGGCGATGGCCGACCGCGGCGTGGGCGTGGGGCTGGTGTTGCACGACCTGTCGGCCGCGGTCCGGGCGGCGGATCGGGCGGTGCTTCTGGACCGGACGGGGCGGGTGGTCGGCCGGGGGGAGGCCGGGACCGTGCTGACCGACGGGGCGATGAGCGGGCTGTTCGGCACGACGATCCGGCGGGCGGACCCGCCCGGGCTGGGGCCGGTCGTCATCACGGGCGCGACGCCGGCCGTATGATGCGGGTCGATGGGCAATCTTTTCCAGCAGATCCTGAACATTCTGACCAGCCCGATCGGGTTCGTGCTGATCTTCGGCCTGATCGGGGGGCTTGGGAGACTGGGCGCCTGGCTGTCGCAGGAGCGGGCGCGGCGCGTGGCGATCCAGGCCCGCGCGCGGCAGGAGAACGAGGCCCTGCGCACGGGTCGCCCGGTGGGCGTCACGAGCCAGACCGATGCGTCATCCCACCACGCCGGCCACCACTCCGGCGCGGCCACGCCTCCCCCGGCCGAGCAGGCCGCTGAAACCGGCGATGCCCGCGCGCTCCAGGAGCAGCGGGCGGCGCAGCTCCGGGCGTTGCAACAGAAGCGGCTGGCCGAGCTGCGCGCCAAGCGGATGCAGCAGGCCGGGGGAACGCAGACCCCGGCGGCCCCCGCTCCGCAAGCGCCGCGGGCACAGACGCCCCGGGCGCAGACGCCGCGCCCGCAGCCGGCCCGCGATGCCCAGCGCCCGGGTCGGCCGACCGACCGGCGTGAGCAGCCGGGGCAACCGGGGACGCGGCCGGGCGTCGCACGCTCCCCTTCCACTTTCCCCTCGCCGATCCCCCCGCCCGCGCGGGCGGCGCAGAGCGAGCCGGCGGGGCGGACGGTGTTCCCGCAGCAATCGGCCACGCCGAACTTCAACCGGCCCTCGACGGCCACGGGGGGAGCGGGCAGCGGGTTCGCCGCGCTGCTCGTTTCGCAGGTCGATCTGCGCCGGGCGGTGCTGCTGTCCGAGGTGCTGGGGCCGCCCGTGTCCGAGCGCGACCCCGGCCAGACCGGGATCTTCTGAATCCGCGTGATTCATGGCGTGCGCGTCATGGAGCGCGACCATGTGCGCACAGGCACCCCGAGCACCGTGACCCGCAGCACGGCCCGTTCTTCGGCGACGCGCCCCCCGTCCCCCGTCGTGTCCAAGCGCCAACTGAACCGGCGGCGCACGGTCATGCTCGAAACGGTGAACTCCAGGCTCAGCGCCACCCAGGCGTCGCCCAGGTCCTGGTCGGTCCCCATGACGGCCGAGGCCCGGCCGGGGTCGCCGTCGAGGCGGCAGGCGGTCTCGCGGACAAGGCCGGCGCGGCCGGGGGCCGGCTCGATCTCCAGGGGCGGGTCGCACGCGATGACACGGGCACCGGATTCGAGGGTGTGGAGCAGGACGGCGCCGTCGGGGCGGCGGCCGAGGGTCAGGCGGGTGCGCTCGCCGGGGCCTTCGGTCAGGGTGGTCCAGCGGCCCGAGGCGTCGGGAGCCGAGCGGGTCCGGAGGACGGGGCGGCCGCGGTCGGTGATGAAGCGGTCCTCGGAAGGACCGGGCAGGAAGATGGGGCCGGGGAGGGGGATGTCGGCGCCGTCGCGGATGGGGGTGGGGCCGTTGCAGGCGGAACACGCGAGGAGCACGGCCACGAGCGGGATGGCGTGGACCGCTCGGGCGAAGGTGGCGGGGCGGATCGCCCGGCGTCGGCCTGTTCGGGCTATACTCGCGCTCATGGGCACGCCCACACTCTACCGCCTGCCGGCCGTCCCCGGTGTTCTCGCGCTGACTGCGCTGACGGGGTGCGGGGCGTTCAGCGATGTTCCGCGGGGGACGACCTCGCTGATGCAGGCGCTGGTGCCGCAGACCACGCCGAGCGAGGCGGCGGAGATGGCGCTCGACCCGTACTCGCCGGAACGCCGGTACCGGGGCACGACGCTGCTGTCGAACGCGGATTTCGGCGGCGGGGCGGCGTTCGTGAATCTGTACCTGGACGCGATCGCGGATGAAGATCCCGGCGTGCGGGCGGCGGGCGTGCGGGCGCTGGGCCGGCACGGGGAGCCGGAGCACGCGCCGCTGCTGGTCGAGCGGCTGGGGGACACGGACCGCATGGTGCGCGTGGGGGCGGCCCGCGCGCTGCAGCGCATTCACAATCCGGCGGTGGTGCCCGCGTTGCTCGATACCATCCGGGAGGAGCGAGAGGCGGACGCGGATGTGCGCGTGGCCGCCGCGGAGGCGCTGGGCCAGTACGCCGAGTCGCGGGTGGTGCAGGGGTTGATCGCCGCGCTGGCGGACTCGCGCCTGGCGGTGAACCACGCGGTGCGTGGGTCGCTGGTGACGCTGACGGGGCAGGACTTCGGGGTGGACCGGCGGGCGTGGCTGAACTGGGCGGACACCGCGCCGGACCTGTTCGCCGGGCGCCAGCCGTTCGTGTACCCGGCGTTCCAGCGGAATCGGACGCTGCTGGAGTTCCTGCCGTTCATCCCCCCGCCGCCGAACGAGGCGCCCAGCGCGCCGGTGGGTGTGGACCCGACGGGCGGGACCTGACGGCGTGGGTCGTCCGAGAACCGGGCGCGTGACGCCGATCCGCGTGATGACGGCCGACGAAGGCCGATGAACCCAGGGGAGCCGCCCTCCTGTGGGAGATTTCATGCGCGCAGTCAGGGTCCAGGCCGGGTCGTTGATCGTGGACACCCGCGCCGCCGAGCCGGTGGCGGAGACCGGGTCCGCGCTGGTGCGAGTGCGCCGGGTGCTCATCACCGAGACGGACCTGGGCGTGGCGCGCGGCCAGATCCCGCACACGGGCGTGCTCGGGCAGGCGTTCGTGGGCGTGGTGGAACGGGTGATCGGCGCCGACCTGCGCGCGCTATCTGGGAGGATGGTGGTGTGCTCGCCGGACCTGCCCGAGCCGGCGAGCGACCTGGCGCGGCGCGGCCTTGGCGCGCACGACCCGGCGCGGGCGGTGCTGGGGGTCCGGGGGCGGGACGGGTGCCTGGCGGACCTGATTGCAGTCCCCACGGGCGCGCTGACGCCGGTCCCGGAGGGCGTGGACGCGGACCGCGCGGTGTTCGCGCTGCCGCTGGCGCGGGCGTTGCACGCGGCGCAGATCGTGCGGATCCCCGGGAAGACCTATGTGACGGTGCTGGGCGACAACCTGCGCGCGCTGCTGGCGGCGCAGGTGCTGGCGCGGCTGAACGCCTCGGTGCGTCTGCTGGGCACCATGCCCGATCGGCTGGAACGGTGCGCCCGCTGGGGCGTGCGCCACCGGCACCGGGACGAGGCGGGACGCTGGGGGGACCAGGACATCGTGATCGACTCGGAGCGGGGCGCGGAGACCTTCGCGCTGGCCTGCGGCATGGCGCGCCCGCGGGGCACCATCGTGCTGCTGGGCGAGACGCCGCACGAGGGCGAGCGGTCGGGATGCGACCTGTCGGCCGTGATCGAGCGGGAGCTGACGGTGGTCGGGGCGCGCTGCGGCTCGCTGGGCGAGGGGGTCGAGCTGCTGCGGTCGGGCACGGTGGATCTGGACGGGCTGATCACGAAGCGGTTCCGGCTGGACGAGGCGGCGCAGGCCTTCCGGGCGGCGGCGGACCCGGCGTCGATCGCGGTGGTGGTGGATGCGGATCGAGGGTGAGGCTGGAAGCGGGAAGACCATCTCCTCACTTGCGTTCGGGGCTCACTTGTGAGGGCCACCGGGGGCCGCATCAGTAATCGCGCCCGTGGACGCCGTTGGGGGTGTTGTGGATGTATTCGTGGATGCGGGCGGCGAAGGGGGCGGGGTTGGTGATGCCGGGGGTGGCCTCGGCCGGGATGTGGTTGGCCACATGCTGGTCGGCGAAGAGCATGGGGGTGCGTTCGAGGAGGTTGTTGTACCGGTCGCGGTTGAGCGGGCGGCGGAGGTAGGGCATCTCGATGTCCCACATCAGCACCTTGCCGCCCGGGAAGCGGACCATCGACTGCGTGACGCTGCGCTCGAGGCGGGGAATCTGGTCCGTGGGGATGTTGCGGTCGGGCGCCCAGAGGCTGGGGTGGCCGAGGAAGGATGAGGAGTACTCAAAGGAGGGTTTGGGAGTAATGAATACAGGCCCACCGGTCTCGTCTCCTCGCTCCGCACCTGGCGCGAGATAAAGTCTTTCATACTCCCACCACGGGTGCGTGCCCGCGAAGAGGAAAGGCCACTCATCGACATTACTCCAATGAGCGATCGTCTTCGCTGCACCGGGCGGATTGGTGGGATAAGAAACACCGGGGACTGACGCCGGGTAGAGGTCGCGAGCGTTCGTTGTATAAATGGCAAACAACTGGCCGATCGAGCGGAGGTTCACCGCGCTTGCCAGCTCCCTTGAGCGGTCTCTGGCTCTGCCGAGGGCGGGGATCAGCATTCCGGCCAGGATAGCAATGATTCCAATAACAACCAGGATCTCTATCAGGGTGAACGCGTGTGTGCGCAGTTTCTTCGCATGCACTTGATGTTCTCCTACGGAAATGGCGGGAGCACGACCTTGCCGGGCGGCATGTTGCTGTAGCTCGCCTGAATCACATCCCAGCCGCCGCCAGGCCGGTCATTGACAACCGTGACATGAACATATAAATCGACCACCGAACTCTGGTCGATGTTGGGGGCGGAAGCACGGAGCGTGATATCGTACGCGGTGTGAGCGTGCGGAATATCCCAAATGTTTCCCCCGACCCGGAGCGGGCGGGACGAGCTGGTTGTCGCACCAGCGTATGGTTGGCCGACATAATTGCCTCGAAGGTATTTGGCTTCGGTTGTAACCGACTCCCAATCAATATCGCGGTGCCTGGCCCATGCCGTCGAGTATGCCCAACTAATATTTCGCTTTTCAGGATCTTCGTTTTGGAGTTGTCGCGGCAACGGCATTCTTCGCTGTGAGTACCTTCTGATTGCATCGTCCGCGACACCTGTCCGGTTCAGCAGGAAAAAATCCGCAAAGACAGTTGCGATCGCCTCGGCCTCTTGAACTGTCGGCCGAAATCGCTGATCAAGGGACAGAAGGGACGCGCGAGCGGCTTCGATCGCGCGTCCTCGGATGACATCGGCTTCTATATCTTGGAGTTCATTCTGGTAATGCGGGACTGATGCATTTTGCGCTGCACGCAACATTTCAGCCTGAACACGCACTTCTTCTTTCGGTCTCGCCGAGAATGAAGAATAAACCCGAAACGACGCCACCGCCACAATGATTGTGACAGCAACTAGAAAACACGATGTTCTCAAATGATATCCCTGCATTGATTTTACGCCGGGGAGGCACAGAAAGTGACGACATAATACTCGTCCGGCTCCACAAAGATACCGATAATCACGCAGCTCTTGTTCACAGGACAGGTCCACGACGCGTAGTCTTCAGTGTGTCCGTCGGGGAAGGTGTATGTACCACCGTTGCATGTCTTGGTGACCGGAGTCGGCGGTCCCGGATCATCGACCTGCGCGATGGCCATCGTGGCCACGATGCCGACGAGCAGCGCGGCCGCGGCAGCGTCAAGCTTCTTGAGGTGCTTCTTCATGTGATACTCCCCCGGGGCGTGCCCGGATTGCGAGGAAAAGAACCAACACGGCGCACGCCGTGTTCAGGCACGCATGGGTAGTCAGCGGGTTTGTGGAATCCCTGACTGGGGCGATGCCGCAGCCGCAAGCGCCGGTCCAGCCATTGCGGTTGAGCACGACGGCGTAGGCGGTGCCGGTGATAAAGAAGGCCGCCGACAGGAACAGGCCGAGGACGGGACGCAGGAACAGCGTGCCGATGCAGGCGGCCAGGGCCAGCACGATCAGGATGAACACCAGGGCGGCGGCCAGGTCGGACAGGCCCAGGCCGACGCGGAGGGGGTCGAGCAGGTTGGAGGGGGCGGCCAGTTTGGGGATCAATGCGAGGAAAAAGAGGCCTGCGAGGGCTATTTGGACCAGTATTGGCGGCTTTTTCCTCAAGGCAAACCCCTACTGGTGGGGAAGGTACCAGAGGGACAAAGCGGCGTCAAGGGCTTTGGGGCGAGAAACCCAATTTTTATCGGAGTGGGGATGGGGAAGGGCCAAGCCGTTGGCTGGCATGAGGTTGCGCGTGGCTGCGGAGCGCCGACCTGCCAAGAAGCCCGGCGCTGGCGCTTTGGGCTTGTCGGGCGGGGGGAGCGAAGGGGACGGCCGGCTGGAAGTCGGCCCCACGGGGGGGGGTCGGAATCCGCCGATTGCATCGGCGGCGTCACGGGAACCCCACGATTCGGGGACTCATCGTGGGCGTGACCTGACCGACCAAGAAGACCATCCCCTCACTTGCGTTCGGGGCTACCTGACCATTCCCTCAGCCGCTGACCTTGCGTCCGCGGGAGCGGATCTTCCAGCCGAGCAGGATGGTGAAGACCTCGCGCCAGCGGAGGGAGTCCCCGGTGCCGGTGCGCTGGCGGGCCACGCCGAGGTCGATCAGGCGGCGCCAGTATCCGAGCAGGACGCGCTGGGCGCGGAAGATGGACCAGGACGGGTCGTAGATGTTGGTCGGCTCGCTGGTGACGCCGTTGAGTTCGATGATGTGCAGGCCCTCGCCGCGGATCAGGTCCTCCTCGGATTCGCAGCGGATGTCGAAGCGGCCGATGTCGAACCCGCCAGCGAAGGAGCGGGCCATGCGGTCCACGCGGGCCTCCAGGGCGGGGGTGATGAAGCGCGAGCCGTCGAGGAACATGGCGCCCTGGGCGTGGTTGCCGGCGGCACCGAGGCCGACCGTCTCGCCGGCGGCGGGGATCTCGGCGAGGCGGTGGTGCAGGCGTTCGAGGAAGACGGCGGCCTGGGCGCGGTGGCGGGGGTGGGCGAGGATGAGTTCGCGCAGGGTTTTTCCGCCATCGCCGATGAGCGAGGGCAGGGTCTTGTGCGTGACGGCGTAGATGCGCCCGTGGAGGCCGGGACGGTCCGGCTCGTCGATGGTGGCCGGGTCGCGCACCCAGAGGATGCCGACCTCGACGGGGCCGGGGTGGTAGCGCTGGAGCAGCACCGGCTCGGCGTGCTCTTCGAGGTAGGCCCGCAGGTCGGTGTCGGACCACGCGATGCGGACGGAGCGGCCGCGCTCGCCTCGGTCGGGCTTGCAGACGAGGGGGTATCCGGCCAGGGCGGTGTCGTCGCGCACGATCGAGGCGGCGTGGGCGGCTCGCCGGGCGGGATCGGGGTCCGGGGCGAGCAGGCGGGCGTGCAGTGCGGCGGGGTCGCGGAGTTTCTCGAGGATCTCGTGCTTCTTCTCCGCGGCCACGCCGCCGTCGTGGGCGTAGCCCGGGTTGACGGCGGTGAACACGGGACGCCCGCGGGCGCGGAGGAACCAGACGGGGATGCGGAGGTAGGTGGGCAGGTAGTGCGTCCATGCGGGCCAGTATTCCTGGCGGAGCAGGCGCGTGACGCCGGCGCGGAGGCGGGCGCGTCCGGTGCGGTTCCAGACGAGGCGCGCCAGGCACACGGCGAGCACGCCGAGGGTGAGACCCCCGATCAGGCCGAGGCCGCCGACCGAATCCGTCCAGGCCACGGTGATCGCGCCGAAGGCGAGCCACGCGAGCAGGAAGGTCAGCAGCGTCCAGCCGATCAGGCCGGCCCAGCCCGGGGCGGAACGCGGGCGGTCCAGCACGCCCGCGCGGGCCGCCCACCAGACCCGGCCCGTCACCACGCCCAGCCCCGCCACGCCGAAGTCCACGAAGCCGGTGGCCACCAGCACGCCGGCGAGCATGGTGCCGGTCATGGGGCGCCACCGGGTGAGCAGCGCGAAGCCGGGGATCGCGATGAACCACGGGACATGGCGGATGCCCCAGGCCACCGAGTGCAGCGTGCGGGCTGTCGGTCCGCGTTCCGGCTCGGGTGCCAGGTCGATGGTGTGGGTCAGCGCGCGGACGCCGGGCGCGTCGTGCCTGGCGAGCAGGGGGTTGATGTAGGCGGCGGTTTCTTCCGGTTGCAGCACGGGCAGGAAGTGGCTGGCGTCGAGCATGACGAGGCTGGAGGTGGGGATGAGCCGGTGGTGTTCCTCGGCCGCCCACGCGGGGACCAGGAAGTCGTCCCGCCCGTGCAGGATCAGCGTGGGCGTGCGCAGGGTCGGGAGGATGGCGGACATCTGGCGCGGGTCGGAGTCGTCGAAGTTCTTGAGCCAGTCGGTGCGGTCGCGGAAGGAGCCGAGCAGACCGAAGTGCGGGATGAGTTCCACGCCGTAGCCGAGGACGGCCTTGCCGATCTTGTACTTGATCTGCTCGAAGGCGTAGCTGCCGGACCCCTCGGTCTCCTGGGCTCCCACGGAGGCGAGCAGGGTGAGCGAGGCGACGCGCTCGGGCGCGGTGTGGGCCATCCAGATGCCCACGCCGCCGCCGTTGGACCAGCCGACGACATGCGCCCGCTCGATGCCCAGGGAGGTGAGCATGTCGAGCATGTACTCGGCCTGGACGGGGTAGGACAGGTCCGGGCCGCGGGCGGATGCGCCGAAGCCCACGAGGTCCGGACGGACGACCATCCGGCCGTCCGTCTCTCCCTCGCCCAGCAGCGGTGCGAGGCGGTCGAAGTTGTCCGCGCTGCCGGGCGAGCCGTGGAGCAGCAGCACCGGCAGGGGCCGGGGGCCGGGACGGGGAGGGCGGGGGAGTAAATCGGCCTCCGGCTCGTCGATCTCGACGGCGATGCCAAGTGTCTCCACCGGGTCCGCGTCGCCGGCGGCGTCGCGGACGGCGACGGGGATGCTGCGTTTGTCGGGGTTCGCCTCCGGCGCGGACGGGCCGGTGTTGGAAATGATCGCGGAGGCGGCGACAAGGGCCAGGTACGCGCCGAGCCACCATCCGCGCCGGCGTCGTCCCGCGGGCGGGTTCGGCGCGTGCTCGGGCATGTGCTCAGACATGGGGGTCTTCTGGAACGAAACGGCGTCCGCGGATCTCCGCCGTGCCGAGCTGGCCGCAGGCGGCCATCTGGCTGCGTCCCTTGGTGCGCCGGCGCTTCGTGTAGACCCCCAGGGCGTTCATGCGCGCCACGAACGCCTCGACATCCGGCTCTTGCGGGGCGGGCCAGGGGGAGTCGCGCCGGGGGTTGTAGGGGATGATGTTGAGCAGGCCCAGGGCCGACTTGCCGGGGCGCGGGCCGAAGGGGGCGAGCCATCCGGCCAGGTCGCGGGCGTGCTCGTCGGCGTCGTTGACGCCGGGGATGAGGACATACTCGAAGAGGATCTTGCGCGTTTCCCGGACGCGCATCAGGTCTTCCATGACCGCGCGGAGTTCGGCCATGTTCCAGCGGTGGTTGACCGGCATGATGGCGTCGCGGACGCGGTCGTTGGGCGCGTTGACGGACAGGGCGATGCCCAGGCGCTTCCAGCCGTCGCGCTGCACCACCTCGATGAGTTTCCGCAGGCCGTCCACCCGGCCGACGGTGGAGACGGTGATGCAGCTCATGGGCACGCGCGGGCCGTGGTGGTCGGTCAGGCAGGCGATGGCGGCGATGACGGCGTCGAAGTTGTCCAGAGGCTCGCCCATGCCCATGAAGACGATGTTGTCGATGCGGGCCTTCTCGACATGCGCGGCCGCCCACCACTGGGCGACGATCTCGGCCGGGGTGAGCGAGCGGATCAGGCCCATCTGGGCCGTCTCGCAGAAGCCGCAGCCCATCGCGCAGCCGACCTGGCTGGAGACGCAGAGGGTGTGGGTCTTGCGTCCGGTGCGCCCCACCATCGGGATGATGACCGACTCGATGTCCAGGTGGCGGACGCGGTCGTCCTGGTGCAGCACGCCGAGCGGAACGCGGTCGGAGGCCCGCGCCGAGGCGGGCGCGCCGACCTGCCGGTCCAGGCGCTGGCAGAACTTGACGGTGACGCCCTCCGAAACCTCCTCCTCGTGCCGGCGCACGATCGGGGGGATCCAGGCGTCGAAGCCTTCGGGCAGGGCGGCGGGGTCTCCGTGCTGGTAGAAGGCCCGGTAGGCCGTCATGGCCCGGTTCGCGGGGATGCCCCGCCCACGGCAGAGTTCCACGAACCGATCGTGCGTCACGCCCAGCGGGCTGGGGCGTTGATCCGGGCCGGGCTGGGGGGGGAGGTCGGGCACGGCGGGATCGTAGTCGGGGGCGTGTGGAACCCGGCCCGGAAGCGGGCGGAGGGAAGGGCGATGTGTCGGATCGGACTGGGGGATAGTACGCCTTTGCGTGAAGAAGTCGGGATCGCGCCGAGGAAGGGCTTTCTGGAGTCGTCGGATTCTGTTATAAAGGCTTGAAGATCGGGAGGTGTCCCCCGGTCGGACCTGCGGCGTCCGTGGAGGATGCCGGTCGGAAGCGGGGTGCGTCGTGGCTGGCAAGAGTGCGAATCGGAGCATGCTGGGGGGGCGGGAGGCGTTCACGCTGATCGAGTTGCTGGTGGTGATCGCGATCATCGCGCTGCTGATCGGCATCCTGCTGCCGGCGATCGGCAAGACGCGGGAGACGGCCAAGACGGTGATCTGCAAGCAGCGCAGCCGCGAGCTGGCCCTGGTGACGGGCATGTACGCGAACGACCACCAGAACCGGATCTGGCCGATCGTGATGAACGGGAACCAGGAGAGCTTCACCTGGGCGCGCCGGCGGGTGAACAACCGCTTCGAGCCGGGGCCGATCTTCGAGTATCTCAACAACACGACCGAGGTGCTGGCGTGCCCGACCAACGGACGCCGGAACCTGAGCGGGAACACGAGCGGCAGCCTGTACGACTTCCAGTACAACGAGCTGGACTTCGATTTCACGATGATCGCGGGCACGCAGGGCGCGCGGGCCGACACGGGCGTCACGCTCCACTACCTGGACCGCACCAAGGACGGCGCGCCGACCCGCGAGGGAGCGGCCCGGTACACGCGCGAGCAGGGCCGGCCGTTCATGACCGCGTTCCGCACCCTGCCCGTCTTCGTCGAGGAGAGCATCCACTGGTACAACGGGGGCATCCCCGACGGTCTGTGGGGCAACGACGACCAGTTCACCTCCCGGCACGCCGGCGTCGCCCATTACGCGATGATCGACGGCACCGTCGGCGAGATGAAGGATGTCACCGGGGTGTCCGAGGAGATGATGGAGCGGGGCGTGGACCTGCTGGCCAAGGAGGTCTACGCCCTGATGGCCGGCCGGGACGGCGGCGGCGGGGTGCAGTACCGATCGCTGTACAACATGCACGAGAATGTGCTCAACCGCCCGCACGGCCTGCTCGACCGGGCGCGGTGGTAAGCCCGATCAAAGTATGAACAAAAATCTCACCCGTTGGCGGCGGAAAGCCGTGAACGGGCAAGCGTTTTCCTGTAGCATGTAACTGTTACGCTCCTGGGGTCGGCCCCGGGCGTCCGCCTTGAGGGAGGCACGGGCATGTGGCAGGCTTCTGACGCCGTTTGTATCGGACGATCCGGCCCCGGGCGCGGGGGCGCGCGGAACGGTTTCACGCTGATCGAGCTGCTGGTGGTGATCGCCATCATCGCGCTGCTGATCGGCATCCTGCTGCCCGCGATCGGGGCGGCCCGGGAGACGGCCAAGACGACCATGTGCGCCGTCCAGCTCCGGTCGATCGGGCAGGCGACGGCGATGTACGCCCACGACCACAAGGACCGGATCTGGCCCCGGCGGGAGTGGGCCAAGGTGCAGGTCAGCGCGAACGAGTACCGGCCGGGCGCGATCTTCGAGTATGTGAACGACGCGGACGAGGTGCTGGCCTGCCCGAAGAACCGGCGTCAGGCGCCCGCTTCCGCGGGCAACTACGCGGTGCTGTTCGGGCATATCAAGGATGTCGCGGTGGACTTCGACTTCTCGCTGATGCGCGGGGTGCAGGGGGCGCGGACCTTCCAGACGCCCGCGCTGGGGTATCTGGACCGCAAGGGCGGGCACGGGGCCGGGCCGAGGCCGTCCTACTTCACCGAGCCGAACTTCCTGCCCATCGGCGCGCGGTTCGACTCCCTGCCCGTCTTCATCGAGGAGCACACCCAGTACTGGAACGCCCACCCGGAGTTCAACGACGGCGACTGGGCGAACGACGACCAGATCGCCCAGCGCCACGGCGGCAAGGGGCATGTGCTGTACATGGACGGCGTGGCCCGGCTCTTCAATCCCGGGGCGGGCCTGCGGGACCATGACGAGGAACCGGCCGACTTCACCGCGGCCGACATCTACTACCGCATCTACGACCGGGGCATCGCCTACTGGATGCAGTTGAACCGAGACCCCCAGGTCAACCGCTGGGGCTTCATGGACGACAAGCGGTAGGCGGGGCCGTCCGTCCGTCTCCCACGCCGACCGTGCCGAGGGTTTCTAGACTTGCGGCTCTCCGGGACGATCGGCACGCTCTTTCGCCCGACCATCCCGGGGCCTTCTGGAGCCCCACGATGCGTTGGATGAAGATCAAGGACGCCTTCACGAGCACGCCCGGCACGGAGCTGACCGTCAAGGGCTGGGTCCGCACGCGGCGCGACTCCAAGGCCGACGGGGGGCTGTCGTTCATCGGGGTCCACGACGGCACCTGTTTCGACCCGATCCAGGTGGTGGCGCGCGGGGATCTGGCCAACTACGCGGACGAGATCGCCCGGCTCAACACCGGCTGCTCGGTGGAGGTGGACGGGGTGCTGGTGGCCAGCCAGGGCAAGGGGCAGGCGGTGGAGATCCGGGCCACGGCCGTGCGCGTGCTGGGCTGGGTGGACGACCCGGACACCTATCCCGTGTCCAACAAGCGGCACTCGTTCGAGTACCTGCGCGAGGTGGCCCACCTGCGGGTGCGGACCAACACCTTCGGCGCGGTGGCGCGGGTGCGCCACACGCTGGCGTGCGCGGTGCACCGGTTCTTCGACGAGCGGGGCTTCTTCTATGTCCACACGCCGATCATCACGGCGTCCGACGCCGAGGGCGCGGGCCAGATGTTCCAGGTCTCGACGCTGGACATGATGAACCTGCCGCGCACGCCGGAGGGCGGGATCGACTACAACCAGGACTTCTTCGCCCGAAAGGCGCACCTGACGGTGTCGGGGCAGCTGAATGTGGAGACCTCGTGCTGTGCGCTCAGCCGGGTCTACACCTTCGGGCCGACCTTCCGGGCGGAGAACTCGAACACCTCGCGCCACCTGGCCGAGTTCTGGATGATCGAGCCGGAGATCGCCTTCGCGGATCTGCAGGACGACGCCCGCCTGGCCGACGAGATGGTCAAGCACTGCATCGACGCGGTGCTGACCCAGCGCCCGGACGACATGAAGTTCTTTGATGAGCGCATCGAGCCGGGCATCGTCGCCCGCCTGCGGGCCGTGGTGGACACGCCGGTGCGGATGCTGCCCTACACGGACGCGGTCAAGATCCTCCAGGAGAGCGGAGAGAAGTTCGAGTACCGCGTGCAGTGGGGCACGGACCTGCAGAGCGAGCACGAGCGCTACCTGACCGAGCAGCACTTCAAGCAGCCGGTGGCCCTCATCAACTACCCCAAGCGGATCAAGGCGTTCTACATGCGTGAGAACGACCCCGGCACGGACGGCGCGCCCGGCGCGACGGTGGCCGCGATGGACCTGCTGGTGCCCGGCGTGGGCGAGCTGATCGGCGGCTCGCAGCGCGAGGAGCGGCTGGACATCCTCGACCGGCGCATCGAGGAGATGGGCCTGAACAAGGAAGACTACTGGTGGTACCGCGATCTGCGCCGCTACGGCACGGTGCCGCACGCGGGGTTCGGGCTGGGGTTTGAACGCCTGGTGCAGTTCGTCACCGGGATGCAGAACATCCGCGATGTGATCCCCTTCCCGCGCGCCCCGCGCCAGGCGGACTTCTGATGACCACGCTGCTCCTCGGTCTCGTCCTGTGCGCGGCCGCGCCGGGGGACTTGGAGTCCGCGCTCGCCGAGCATTCCATCCGCGGCACGCTGGCGGCGATGGAGGCCGCCATCGCCCGCGCCGATTCGGGCGCGTACATGGCGCTGGTGGACACCGCCGACCCGGTCTTCGCCGAGGAGCAGCGCAAGTGGGCGCGCGACCTGCGGACCCGGCCCGTCGCCTCGGTCCGCGTGCGTCCCGCCGGTCCACCGTCATACGACGACGGGAGATGGACCCTGCCCGTGGAACTCGCCTGGAAGCTGCCCGGGGAGGCAGCGGAACGCCGCGTGACCCACGACGCGGCGTTCCGCCCGATCGGACTGCCGGAGGGCGCGTGGGTCTACGCCGGGCGCGTGTGGGACGAACGCCACGACGGCGGCGTGCGGATCATGGTCCACCCGGGTGATCCCGACGGCGCGGAAATGTCCGACTACCTCGCCGAGCGCGTCGGCCCGATCCGCGAATCCGTCGAGGCCGAGCTGGAGGAAACGCTCCGCAGCGAGCCGACCATCAAGATCTACCCGGACATGGCCTCGCTGCAAGCCTCGATCGCGCTGAGCTACACGGACTCCCTCGGCGGGTGGAACGAGCCGGGCGAGTCCATCAAGCTGCTCGCGCGTCCCGGATACGCCGGCCCGCGCATGGAGCCGACGGTGGCGCACGAACTCGGGCACGCGGTGTCGTTCGAGTACGGACCGCATGTCATCACCGCGCCGTGGTGGGTGCTCGAGGGCATCGCCGAGGTGGCGGCCGATCCATTCCGCACCCGCCCGCTCGACGGCGTGGCCCCCCGCATGGCCCGGCGCGGCGAGCTGATCGACTTCGACCGACTCACGGACTTCCGCGGCGAGGCCATGAACCACGGACGCCAGGTCTACACCCAGGGCCGCTCCATGCTGGCGTACATCGGCGGGCGCTGGGGCCGCACCACCCGCAACGCCTGGGTGCGCACGATGGGCCGGGGCGAGACGCTCGACCAGGCCACGCGGTCGGTGCTGGGGCTGCCCTTCGCCCGGCTTGATTCGGACTGGCGGGCGTGGCTGCTGGAATCGTCCGAACCGGCCGCGCCCGAACCGGTCCCCTCGGAATAGTGCGCTCGCATCACTCCGCCGGCGTCTGGCCGGTCACGACCCGCGTGCCCTGCCCGTCGTTGGCGGGCGTCGGGGCCGGACGCAGCAGCACGAAGGCCCACACGCACAGCCCGAGGAACAGCGTCCAGATCGCCACCCAGCCGATCGAGTCCCGCACGCTGGGCGGCTTGCTCTCCAGCGGCTTCGACAGCACGACCAGCGCCCGCGCGCCGACCGGCGCGCCCAACGCCGCCAGACGGGTGCGCATCCAGACAAGCAGCCGCCCCGGCAGGCCGTGCGTCTTTTTCCGCGGTCCCGATGCACCCGGTGCAACGACCGTGGGCGATGCCGCCGCCGGATTGGCCGCGGGCGCGCGTGCCGGTTCCAGCACCATGACGCCCGATGCTTCGGCATCCTGCTCCCGCCCGGCATCACCCCCGGGTTCGGCGGGGATCGGCGCGGGTGCGGCGGACGCCGTGCGGTCGAGCATCAGGGCGGGGTCGGGGCGCGTATCAACGCCGGAGGTGTCCACGGCCTCTCCGCTGGCCGACTCGAACGAGCCTTCCATCAGCTCATCGAACGCGGCATCCAGAGCCGCGAACGCATCGGGGGAGGCGGTGACGGGAGCGGGCGCGGCCGATGCCGGCTCGGCGGGTTCCGTGGCCTGGGGTTGTGTCTGATCGGGCGGCCCGTCCCGGCCCTCGGCCGGCGGTCCTTCGTCGGATGGCGGCTGGGTCGCCGCCTCGGGCGCGGAAACAGCGGCCGAAGGAGTGGGAGCGGGACCGGGGACGGGCTTGGCGACGGGTGCGTCGCGGGCGTCGCCCACCTCGGCCTCCAGCGATTCGATGAGCTGATCGGCCGCCGCTTCGAGCAGATCGCCGGCCGCGGACTCCGCGTCCTGGATGGCCTGGTGCGCTTCGGCGCCGGTCGCCGGGCTGTCGGACGCGCCGGCGGGTTCATCGTGGGGGGACGCGGGAGAGGGAGGGGGGGGAGGGGGGAGGACCGAAGCCGACTCCGCTCTGGCGTGCTCGGCCGGAGCCTGACCCTCGCCGGTCCGGGGCTTCTCGGAACGGGCGCGGGTGGTGTCGATCTCGGACAGCAACGCATCGATGGCGGCTTCGAGGTCCGGGCGGTCCGGCTTGGCATTGGGTTGATCCGGCGGCACGCGGGGATCATCGGACCCTGGGGGGCAAGACTCAAGGGCTATCGGCCGTGCATCCGGCGGTTTGGCCTTCTAGGCTCCCCTTGAAATGACCCCGGGAAGGCCCTCGGCCCATCGCGTTCACTTCTCGGACCTGCCCGGTGTGCCCGCCGGGTCGGAGCTGGTCATCACGGGCGACGAGGCCAACCACGGCGCGCGCGTCAAGCGCCTGCGACCCGGGGAGCGGATCACCCTGTTCGATGGGCGCGGCACGGTGGCCGACGCCGAGGTGCTGCGGGCCGAGACGGGCAAGCGGGCCATGATCGGGGTGAGGGTCGGGGCGGTGCGCCGGGTGGCTCCGGTCTCGCCCCGGCTGGAGGTCTGGTGCCCGCCGCCCAAGGGGGACCGGCTGGACACGATGATCGACCAGCTGTCGCAGGTCGGCGTGGCGGCGTGGCGACCGCTGCGGACGGCCCGGTCCGAGCGGGACGGCTTCCGCCCGGACAAGCTGGAACGCATCGCCGTTGAGGCGGCCAAGCAGTGCGGGCGGGCGTGGGCGCTCGAACTGGGGGAATGGGCGGAGTTTGCGGGAGCGATCGTGGACCCCCGCGCGGTGCTGGGCGACGGTTCCGGCCATGCCCCGCAACCGGCCGCGGGCGACACGGTGCTGCTGCTCGGGCCGGAGGGCGGGTGGACGCCGGACGAGTTGGAGCAGGCGCGTGCGGCCGAGCGGAGCGTGCTGCGGTTCGGCGTGCATGTGATGCGGATCGAGACGGCGGCTGTGGCCGCGGCGGCGTGCCTGCTGTCGGGGGTTTCGCACGGGGACGGGGGATGAAGCGCGGCGGTCTGACGCCCCCAACCCGGGCGCGGCTTATGCTCTGATCGGCCTCCGACCCGGCGTGCCGGGTCCGCGGGCAACCCACCGACCGACTCGCCAAGGCTTCCCGCCGAAAGGACATCCATGACCGCCACCACGGCCGGCCAGACCACCTCGACCCATTACACCGCGCTGACCTCCCTGGTGCGGGAAGCCTCGGTGATCGGCTCGATCGGCTCGCTGCTGGGGTGGGACCAGGAGACCTACATGCCCGCCGGGGCGGCCCCGGCGCGGGCCGAGCAGGCCTCGGTGATGGCCCGCATCCACCACGAGCGGCGCACGGCCCCGCGGATCGCGGACCTGCTGGGCGCGTGCGAGTCCGACCCCGCGCTCACCGAGCCGGGGTCCGAGACGGCGGCCAACCTGCGCGAGATCCGGCGGGATTACGACAAGGCCACCCGGGTTCCCGGCGACCTGGTGGCCGAGCTGGCCCGGTGCGGCTCGGAAGCACAGGACATCTGGAAGCACGCGCGGGCGAAGTCGGACTTTGCCATGTTCGCGCCCGCGCTGGCCCGCACGCTGGATCTGACGCGGCGCAAGGCCGAGTGCCTGGGCGTGCCCGCGGGCGGGGAGCTGTACGACGCGCTGCTGGACGAGTACGAGCCGGACGCGCGGGCCGCCGGGATCGAGGCGGTGTTCAACCCGCTGCGCGAGCGCCTCAGCGCGTTCATCGCCGAGGTGGCCGAGAGCGGCACGCCGCCCGCGCGGGACTTCATGGCCCGGCCCGTGCCGGTCGGCAGGCAGCACCGCTTCGGCCAGAGCGTGCTGGAGGCGATGGGCTTCGACTTCACCGCCGGGCGACTCGATGTGACCACGCACCCGTTCTGCTCGGGCATGGCGCCGGGCGACACGCGCCTGACCACCCGGTATTCCGAGGACAACTTCGCCGACGCGCTGACCAGCACCATGCACGAGGGCGGGCACGGGCTGTACGAGCAGGGGCTGCCCAAGGGCGGGCCGCACGCGGGCACGCCGCTGGCGGGCAGCGTGTCGCTGGGCATCCACGAGTCGCAGAGCCGCATGTGGGAGAACTTCGTGGGGCGCTCGGGCGCGTTCTGGCGGTGGGCCTTGCCGCTGGCCAACGCCCACTCCGACGGGGCGTTCGCGGATGTGTCCGCCGAGCGGATCACCGCGGCGATGAACACCTGCACGCCCTCGCTGATCCGCGTCGAGTCCGACGAGCCGACCTACAACCTGCATGTGATGATCCGCTTCGGCCTGGAGCGGGCGCTGATCCGCGGGGACCTGTCGGTGGCGGACCTGCCCGGCGCGTGGAACGAGCAGTACAGGAAACTGCTGGGCGTGACCGTGCCCGACGATCGGCGCGGGTGCCTGCAGGATGTCCACTGGTCGTTCGGGCTGATCGGGTACTTCCCGACCTACTCGCTGGGCAACCTGTACGCCGCCCAGATGTGGGAGGCCATCAACGAGCGCATCCCGGACCTGGACGCACAGATGTCGCGGGGCGAGTTCGGGGCGCTGCTCGCATGGCTGCGCGAGAACATCCACCGGCACGGGCGGCGCTACACGGCGGGCGAGCTGTGCGAGCGGTCCACGGGCAAGCCGCTGAGCGCGGACCCGTTGATGCGCCACCTCGAGCGGCGCGTGAAGCCGGCGTACGGGATGTGAGATCACGCACTCTTTGGCGGCACAGGCGCTCTTCCCGCCGCCTGCGCCACCGGGAAACGGTCAGAGCAGGGTGGGCAGGACGGCGGCGAGCTTCTCGAAGTCGGCCATCGAGTTGTGCCACTGGCAGCTGACGCGCATCAGGCGCGGGTGGACGCCGGGCAGGGACCAGCACGGGGCCTGGATGTGGTGGTCGAGGACGAGGGCGTCCCAGAGGGCGTCGTCGAACATGCGGCCCTTGGGCACGCCGGTCTCGGGGACGGGCAGGCAGAGGGAGACCATGCCGGGGATCATGGGTTCGGGCACGGGCTGGTCGATGCCGGCGGCGGCGGCGACGAGTCGGGCACCGGCCGTCACGATGTCGTGGTTGCGCTGCTGGAGGCCGGGCAGGCCGTCCGGGTGCTGGGCGCTGAGGTGGGCGATGGCGACGGGCAGGACGAGGTTGCCGGTGGGGTCCTCGGTGCCGACATAATCGAAGTCGCAGAGGAAGGCCTTGCGCTCGGGGCGGCTGAGGTGGGTGCGGCAGGAGAGCACGGCGGGCTTGATGAGCTTCTGACGCTCGGGATCGACATACAGGAAGCCGGTGCCCTTGCTGGCGGCCAGCCATTTGTGGCAGCTCGCGGCGTAGTAGGTCGGGCGGAGGGCGTGCAGGTCGATGGGGATCTGGCCGGGGGTGTGCGCGCCGTCGAGGAGGATGTCGATGCCCTTGCTCTTGACGAGGGGCACGATGCGCTCGACGGGGAAGCGCACGCTGGTGGCGCTGGCGATGTGCGAGCAGATGACCAGCCGGGTGCGCGGGGTGATGGCCTGCTCGATCGCCTCGACCGCGGCATCCGGCGTGATGTGCGGGAAGGGGATCCTGGCGACGACGACGCGCGCGCCGGCGCGGGCCACGACGCGCGCCAGTTCGTTGATGGTGGCCTGGTACTCGTGGCTGGTGACGACGATCTCGTCGCCGTGCTCGAGGGGGAGGTTGAGGATGACGGAGGACATCGCGAAGGTGCCGTTGGGGACCAGGGCGAGGTCGGAAGCGTCGCAGTTGACCAGCGTGGCCAGGGCCTGGCGGGCGTCGTCGGAGTAGCGTTCGAGGTCGAACTTGTAGAAGCGGACGGGGTCCAGCTCGATGCGCCGGTGGAGTTCGCGCTGGGCGTCGCGGACGACCTCGGGCACGCAGCCGTAGGACGCGCCGTTGAGCATGACGGTGCCGGGGGCCACGCCGTGGCGGGCCGGCTCGGCGACGCGGGCGGCGAAGGCGTCCAAGATAGGCTGGGGGCGGGCGGGGGAGGTGCGGAGGGCGGCGGTGGTGGGCATGGCTGCTGGAAGTATCGGCGCGCCGAGCGGACGCGGATCAGGAGACGGGTGGACGGAATGCGGTTATCCTGCGGGCATGGCTCGAACTTCTGGTTGTTTCATCCTCTCCGTGGTCGTGATGGTGGGGGTGGTTGTGGGGGGCGTGTTCGCACAGGGCAATGTCCCCACACTCAGGCAGATCATGGACGACCCGTCGTGGTTCGCCCGCTCGCCGGAGCCGGTGGGGTGGCTGATGGACGGCACGGGGGTGCTGTACGACCAGCGGCGCGAGGGGGTGCTGGGGCGGGACACCAAGGACCGGTTCGTGCTGCCGCTCGACGGGGTCACGCCGTCGAGCGAGCCGGTGATGGTGGAGGAGGCGGACCGGCGGCGGGCGCTGCCGGGGGAAGGGGTGTGGTCGGCCGACGGGACGCGGATGCTGCGCGAGGACGGGGGGGATGTTTTCCTCTGGGAGCAGGGGAGCGGGTGGCGGCAGTTGACGCGGACGGCGGAGGCGGAGTCGTCGCCGATGTTCCTGACCGACGGGCGGGTGGCGTACCGGCGGGGTGGGAACTGGCTCGTGCGTCATGCCGACGGGCTGGAGGCGCAGGCGGCGGACATCCGGTTCGCGCAAGATCCCGAGAAGAAGGAAGAGAAGAAACGCAACGACATGGAGCAACGCCAGCACGAGCTGTTCCGGTTCCTGCGCGAGCGGGACGAACGCCGGGTCATGAACGAGATGGTCCGCCACCTCCGGCGGCGGCTGGACCCGATGGGCGTGCCGGGGCCGTTCTACTTGGACCCGGAGAAGCGCGAGCGGGGGCAGTGGCTCAGCCCGGACGGGCGGCACCTGCTGGTGGCGACGGGCCCCCGGAACCCGGCGGGCGGGGGGGCGAGTGACATCATGCCGGATTATGTGACGGAGAGCGGGAATGTGACGACGCGGCCGCTGCGGGCGAAGGTGGGGCAGGAGCGGCGTGAGCCGGTGGGGTTCGCGCTGCTGGACCTGGACCGGTTGCGGGTGCATGAGCTTGCGCTGGACGACCTGCCGGGCATCCGCGACGATCCGCTGGCGGAGATCAGGCGGGCGACGGAGGCGCGGGCGAAGGGGGAGGAGCCGGGCGAGGCGGCGGAGAAGAAGGGCGAGGGGAAGGCACGCGGTGTTTCACAATCGGGCGTGCGGTGGTCGCAGTCCGGACGGCACGCGGCGGTGATGTTGCGGAGTCACGACAACAAGGACCGCTGGGTCCTGGGGCTGGATGCGTCACAGCGCGAGCCGGCGTGGACGGTGGTGCATCACATGCGCGACCCGGCGTGGGTCCAATGGGGGTTCAACGGCTTCGGGTTCGTGCCGGGGACGGAGACGGTGTGGTTCGAGTCCGAGCATGAGGGGTGGGGGCACCTGTATCTGGCGGAACCGGGCGTGCCGGACGAGACGGGCGAGGCGACCGCGCCGGCGGCGCGGGCGTTGACGCGGGGGGAGTGGGAGGTGCGGGACACGACGCCGTTGCGGGACGGGTCGGGCTTCGTGGTGCGGACGAACCGGACGGACCGCGGCGTGTACGAGATCGAGCGGGTGGGGATGGACGGGCGGATCACGCCGGTGACGCGGATGGGGGCCACGGTGGAGTCGTTCAAACTCTCGCCGGACGAGTCGCGGGCGCTGTTCGTGTGGTCGGACCTGATGGACCCGCCGGAGTTGTACGCGGTGGGCCTGGATGGTGGGGGGGGCGGTGGAGATCCGGTCCGGCTGACGCGGACGGACACGGACCTGTACCGGTCGTTCGACTTTACGGAGCCGCTGCTGGTCAAGGTTCCGTCGTCGAGCACGGAGTTGCCGATCCATACGCGGGCGTATCTGCCGGACGCGGCGCGGTTCCCGGGGCCGCGGCCGGTGGTGGTCTTCGCCCACGGGGCGGGGTATCTGCAGTTCGCCAACAAGGGGTGGTCGGACAGCTACTTCCGCGAGCACATGTTCCACACGCTGCTGACGGAGCGCGGGTTCATCGTGCTGGGGCCGGACTTCCGGCACTCGGAGGGGTACGGGCGTGACTGGCGGACGGCGGTATACCGCGACATGGGTGAGCCGGAGCTGCGGGACTTCGACGACTGCCTGGCGTACGCGGCGGAGCGGTGGGACGCGGACCTGGAACGGGTGGGGATCTACGGCGGGTCGTACGGCGGGTTTCTGACGCTGATGGGGCTGTTCCTGCGTCCGGAGGTGTACGACGCGGGGGCCGCGCTGCGGGCGGTGACGGACTGGCGCCAGTACAGCCACGGGTGGGCGAGCAATCCGCTGGACACGCCGCAGACGGACCCGGAGCCGTTCGACCGGTGCAGCCCGATCTCGCACGCGGAGCATCTGAAGGGCGCGCTGCTGATGTGCCACGGGCTCGTGGACGACAATGTGGTGGCGCAGGATGTGATCCGGCTGTCGCAGCGGCTGATCGAGCTGGAGAAGACGGACTGGGAGCTGGCGTTGTACCCCGTGGAGCCGCACGGGTTCCGGGAGCCGAGCGGGTGGTTGGACGAGTACCGGCGCATCCTGGAGCTGTTCGAGCGCAGGCTGCTGGATTGATGGAGTGGTCGGCACGCGGCGGCGGATTTGACCGGAGGATGGGAGCATGATGCGCTGTCTGATGCCGCTGGTGTTGTGCGTTCTGTCGCCCGCGCTGCTCGCGCAGGGGACGGCGGAGGATTACCGGAGAGCCGACACGATCGCGGCGCGGTGGGACGGGCTGCTCCGCAACGAGGAAGTGCGCGTGCGCTGGGCGGACGCATCCACGCCGCTGTACCGGGTCCGGACGCGGGACGGGGCCGAGGCGTGGCGGACGGTGGACCTGGCGAGCAGCTCGGTGCGGGAGGCGTTCGACCACGGCGCGTTGTCCGTGGCGTTGCGGGAAGCGGGGGTGGAATCGTCCGAGGGACCGCGGATCGCGTGGTTCGAGCCGGACGGGGGGCGGCTGCTGCTGATGGCGGACGGCGACCCGCGCGTGTGGTCGTGGGACGACGGCGCGGGCGTGCTGGGCAGGGTGGAAGCGGGGGACCTGCCGGAGCGGTTCGCGTTGCCGGCGCGGCGCACGGATCGGACAAGGTCCGGCGGGCCGGCGACGAGCCTGTTCGTGGTCAACGCCACGCCGGGGCCGGTGCGTCTTCTGTGGCTGGACCATGAGGCGCGGGCGCGGGAGTACGCGACCATCACGCCCGGCGGCACGCACCGCCAGAACACCTACGCGGGCCATGCCTGGCGGGTGGTGGACGGGGCGGAGAGGGAACTGGGGACTTATGTCGCCGCGGAACGGCCGGGGATGGTGCTGGTTTCGGGGTCGCCCGTGCCGCCGGATGCGCCGGAGCCGGGAAGGCGGGCGGGGTCGGAAGCGGTGTCGCCGGACGGGCGGTTCCGCGTGGTGTTCCGGGATCATCAGGTTGTGTTGCGCTCGGAGGAGGACGGGGCGGAGCGGGTGCTGACCGAGGACGGGCGGGCGGAGGATCGGTATGAGGGGCCAATCCGGTGGTCGCCGGACTCGGCGCGGTTTGTGGTGATGCGCACCGTGCCGGGCGAGGACCGCACGGTCCATGTCGTGGAGTCGTCGCCGGCGGATCGGCTGGAGCCGAGGCTGGTGAGTTTCGGGTATCGCAAGCCGGGGGATCGGGTGGATGTGAGCCGGCCGCGGGTGTTCGTGGCGGAATCCGGGCGGCTGGTCCCGCCGGACGACGGACCGATCGAGAACCCGTGGAGTGTCGGGCGGGTGGAGTGGGGGGCGGACGGGTCCGAGTTTTTTTACCTCTACAACGGGCGGGGGCATCAGACGGTGCGTTTCGTGCGGGTGGACGCGGTGACGGGCGTGGCGCGGGTGGTGGTTGAGGAGACCAGCCCCACCTTCATCGACTGGACGAACAAGGTGTTCGCGCACCGGGTGGCGGGCACGGGCGAGCTGATCTGGATGTCCGAGCGGTCGGGCTGGAACCACCTGTACCTGTACGACATCATCACCGGGCAGGTGAAGAACACGATCACGGAGGGCAAGTGGGTGGTGCGCGGCGTGGAGCGGGTGGACGATGTCAACCGGCAGGTCTGGCTGCGGGTGATGGGCGTGCGGGCGAAGGAAGGTGAAGATCCGTACCACATCCACTATGCGCGGGTGGACTTTGACGGGTCGAACTTCGTGATGCTGACCGATGGGGACGGGACGCACCGGGTCGAGTTCTCGCCGGACGGGGCGCACTTCGTGGACACCTGGTCGCGGGCGGACCTGCCGCCGGTGACGGAGATCCGGCGGTCGTCGGACGGGTCGCGGGTGGCGGTGCTGGCGGAGGCGGACGCCTCGGCGCTGGCGGAGGCGGGGTGGAGCCCGCCGGAGCGGTTCATGGCCAAAGGGCGCGACGGCGTGACCGAGATCTGGGGGCTGATCCAACGGCCGATCGACTTCGATCCGTCGAAGAAGTATCCGGTGATCGAGGCGATCTACGCCGGGCCGCACGGGCAGCATGTGCCCAAGGAGTTCGCGGTGTGGCGGGACACGCGCTCGCTGGCGGAGCTGGGGTTCATCACCGTGCATATCGACGGGATGGGGACCAACTGGCGGTCCAAGGCGTTCCACGATGTGGCGCACAAGAACCTGAAGGACGCGGGCTTCCCGGACCGCATCGCGTGGATGCGGGCGGCGGCGTCCGAGCGGCCCTGGATGGACCTGGAGCGCGTGGGGATCCACGGCGTGTCGGCGGGCGGGCAGAACGCGCTGGGAGCGCTGCTGTTCCACGGGCATTTCTACAAGGCGGCGGTGGCCGACTGCGGCTGCCACGACAACCGCATGGACAAGATCTGGTGGAACGAGCAGTGGATGGGTTGGCCCGTGGACGACTCGTACGCGGCCAGCTCGAATGTCGAGCACGCGCGGAACCTGTCCGGAAAACTGCTGCTGACGGTGGGCGAGCTGGACCGGAATGTGGACCCGGCGAGCACGATGCGGGTGGTCGATGCGCTCATCAGGGCCGACAAGGACTTCGAGCTGATCGTGTTCCCCGGGCTTGGGCACGGCACGATCGGCTCGCCGTACGGGCAGCGGCGGATGCGGGACTTCTTCGTGCGGGCGCTGCACGGCGTGGAGCCGCGGGGGGAGCGAGGGGACTGAACGCGGAGGTCGCAAAGATCGCGCAAAGGACGCAGAGTTTCAGATGAGGTTTTTTGAACGCGAAGATCCGAAGAGCGCGAAGGAGGATCGGATCAGATCTGAATCAGGAGAGGAACAATCGATCTCCATCCGTCCTGACCGATGCATTTCTTTGCGATCTTCGGATCTTCGCGTTCAAAATCTTTCCCCTCCGCGTCCTCTGCGCGATCTTTGCGCCCTCTGCGTTCAGTCTTTCAACGACCGCGAGAGAGCCTCAACGAGATCCTCAGGTTCGACCATGCGCCCGGTCCCGACATGGCGGCAGGCCTGCCAGCCGGCACCGGGTCCGACGAGGCGGAAGCCGTCGGCCTCGAGCTGGGCGGCGTTGCGCTTCGTGGAGGGCTGGTTCCACATCGCGTCGTTCATGGCGGGGGCGAGCAGGACGGGGGTCTTGGCGCGGTCGATGGCGCTCAGGGCCAGGGAGACCGCATCGTCGGTGCGTCCGGTGGCGAGCTTGGCCATCATGTCCATCGTGCAGGGCGCGACGAGGGCGGCCTCGCAGCGGTCGGCCAGGGCGATGTGCTGGGGGTCGCTGGCCTCGGTGTGCTGCCAGGGGCTGGTGTAGACCGGACGCGCCGAGAGGGCCTGGAAGGTCAGCGGCGTGACGAAATGCGTGGCGGCCTCGGTCATCAGCACGGTGACTTCGGCGCCGGCCTGGGCGAGGCGCGAGACCACCGTGCAGACCTTGTAGGCCGCGATGCCGCCGGACACGCCGATGAGGATGCGCCGTCCTTGGAAGCGGGGGCGCAGTTCGGCCGGGTCGAGTGTCATGGGGTCGTCCGTGGGAGGGAGGCAGGGAAGACCATCCCCTCACTTGCGTTCGGGGCTGACCGGGGAACACAGGCGGGACGCCTGTGCCACCGTGTTTGAGCCGCCGCTTTAGAGGAGAGTTTCTTCGACGCGGTTGGTCGGGGTCTCGTCGTAGGCCAGGGTGATCTTGTCCTGGAGGATCTCTTCGATCACGATCTCCAGGTCGGTGCGGCCGTCACGATCGACGAGGGGGCGTGCCCCTTCGACGAGCTGCTGGAGCCTGCGTTGGATGAGGGCGGTGAGCTTGAAGCGGCCGCCGATCTTGTCCACGATCTCTTCGCTTTTCAACGCCTCAATCATCTGCTATCATCTCCCAACGAAGCCGGGGGACCGGCCCGCCGCGTGTTGCCCTGATCGGCATGGATTGACATGGCCCGCGGCGGGTCAGGACGGATCAGATCGATCTCCCCGGCCGACCGCTCGTCGCCAGAGCGAAGGGTAGACAGGACAGGCGGTCGGGGCCAGCCCGATGCCGCTCCAACCTCTTTCCGGGGCTGAGTTTCCCGCTGGGACCGCTTTTTTCATGACCATCGCGACCCAAGACAAGTTCCAGATCGGCGACCGTGTGCTCCACCCCGGCAAGCCGGAGTGGGGGGTGGGCACCGTGGCCTCGGCCGCGGGGGCGGTGCATGAGGGCACGCCCTGCCAGCGTCTGGCCATCCGGTTCGACCGGGCGGGGCTGAAGACGATCACCACGGCCTTTGTGAATCTGCGGCGGGCTTCCGCGGTGGATTCAGTGCTGACGGAGGCGAAGCCGGCCCCGGCGGGAGGAACGGGGGTGTTTTCCTCTGTTTCGGCATCGAACGGCACCCGGAGCGGCGCGAATGGGGGGGGAAACGGGGCCTTCACGACGGAACGAGACCCCTTCGGCCCGCCCCCGGCGCACGGGCTGCCGACGGACCCGCGCGAGCTGCGACGGAAGATGACGGCCATCCCGGACGACGCGGTGGACCCGTTCCAGACCGACGCGGCCCGGCTGCGGGCGGTGCTGGGGCTGTACCGGTTCGAGCCGACGCCGGGGTCGTTGATCGACTGGGCGGCGGCGCAGTCCGGGTTATCGGACCCGCTGAGCCATTTCTCCCGCCACGAGCTGGAAGAGTACTTCGGGGACTTCCGGCGGAACCTGGACAAGGCGCTGGCCAAGGCCGTGGCGGACGCGGCGAAGGTGCCCCCGGCCGAGCTGCGTACCATCGCCCAGAACGCGCCGCCCCTGGGGCAGCGCGCGTTGCAGGCGCTGCACCGGCGGCGTTGACGCCGGGCAACACCCGGCGCAACCCCACCCGGGTGCAGGCTCCGCCCGATGGACCGGGCGAGGCCCGATCGCCCCACGGAGGGGCCAAAACGGACTGTCTGACCCCACGGAGGGGGATCTTCCCGGACCCGCGTGTCCGGGCCTTGGCGTGCCCGTGCCGACTGGCTCGCCGGGTGCATTCCCATCCCCCGGACCGGCATGACGCCGGCCCGGACATCCGTCAAACCAGACCGGAGGGAGCAGACATGACCGAGAACGAGTTCCACAGCCGCCTGGCCAGCCTGCTCGAGCAGATCGAGACCCTTCCCGAGACCGAGCGCCCGAAGCTGGCCCAGCTGGCCGCGGAGACCCAGGCCCGGCACCAGAAGATGCGCAAGACGATCGCCGAGCTGCAGGACTCGCTGGACCACCTGCGGCTGAGCGTCAAGTACCTCGTGTTCGACCTGGAGGCGACCCGGCGCGAGAACAAGTACCTGCGGAACCTGCTCGAGGCCCGCCAGAACGGCGAGGGCGCGGACTGAGCCGCCCGGTCGGTCGTTTCGTTGGGTTTGACCGCGTTTCCCGACACCCCGGGCTTGCCCGGGGTGTTGTTCATCGGCGGGAGCCGCCCTACGCTCCCCCTCCATCGCACCCCCCGGAACGGTGCCCGAGAGGCTGAAGGGGCCGGATTGCTAATCCGGTGTACATCGTAAAGGTGTACCGAGGGTTCGAATCCCTCCCGTTCCGCTCGCAGGCCCCGAGGCTGTTCGGCTTCGGGGCTTTTTTCGTGGGCGGGGGGATCTACACGGCGTGCAACCGGGCCGACATGGACGCGGCCATGCGCCGCGCGGCGGTCGTGAACGCTTCGCGGGTTGAGGGGCGCGTGGGCGGGAACACATCCCGGACCGTCGCCTCCCACAGCGTGAGCCAGCGCTCGAAGAGCGCGGGGGTCAGGGCGTCGATCGCCTGGTGCGCCTCGAAGGGGCGCCCCGCGTAGCGTCCGGTGCGACGCACGACCGTGGACCAGAAGTCGTACATCTTCGGGAGGTGGAGCGACCAGTCCTTGACATGGCGCGCGAAGATCGGGCCGAGTCGGTCGTCGCGGCGCACGGTCTCATAGAAGGAATCGACCAGGACGCGGATCTCTTCTTCGGAGGCGATGTCGTCCCGGGCCGCGCCGAGGGGTTCCGTCAGGGGAAGGGCGCGCGCGGGGCTGATGGGGCCGTCGGGGCGGGTCGCGGCGTGGTCCGTCATGGGGTGCGTCCTCTCGGTCGCCGTGGGGGCGGGCGGCACGGGCGCCCGGCATCGCGGGCGATGCCGGGGCGTGTGCCGTGCCGGCGGTCAGGCTTTCAGGGCGGACAGGTCCGCGCCGTGGTTGATGTGGAAGGCCTGGCCCGCGATCACCAGGGCCGGGACGGACTTCACGCCCGCGTGCTCGGCCTCGGGGAGGCGGTCCTTCTGCCGCCCGAGGTGGACGATCTCGACATCGTAGCGGGAACGGTCCAGCCCCTCGGCGACGGTCCGCTCCGCCTCGAGGCAGACGGGGCAGCCGGCGTGATAAAATGTGGCCTTCGTGCTCATGGTTCATGCTCCTTTCGGTGGCGGGTGAACTGCTCGGCGTGGCGTCGGCGCATCGGTTCCGGGTCGCGCACGCCCCGCGCCCGGGCCTTGACGGTCCAGGGGGCGCCCCTGAACGAAAACATCCCAGAGCCGCGGACGCTCCCGCTCCCCGGCGGGCTCCATCTCGGCGCAGTCGATCCGCAGGTCCGCGTCTCCGATCGGGGATTCGATGAAGAGGCAGTGGTGCGGCTTGGCCCGCCCGGGGTGCTCGTTGGGACGGAAGAAGCGGCACCCGACGCACATGCGCGTTGTCGGCACGAGGCCGTGATGCTCCATCGTCCGCACCATGCCGACCAGGCCCCGCAGCAACGCGGCGCGTTCCGCCTCGGGCATGGCGCCGACGGCCTCGACGATCGACCCAGGCCCGTCGGATGTCACGGACGCCTCGCGCGCGCCGCGCGGGGTCAGGCGGAGCACGACGGCGCGGCCGTCGGACTTGTCGGCCTCCTTGCGGAGCAGCCCCTTGCCGACAAGCGAAGCCACCGCCTCGCTCGCCGTGCCCATCGTGACGGCCATCCGCTCCGAGACGGCCTTCACGCCCAGCGGCGCGCGGCTGCCGGCGATGATCCCCAGGATCTGCGACTGCGTGGGGGTCAGCCCGCGACGCCCCGATTCCGCCCATTGGGCATGGCGGAAGACCAGCGCGGCCTTGGCCAGGCCGGCGACGACACGCTGGCTGGTTGTCAGGGCGGGGTCCGGGGATGGCGGGGTCCGGGCGGGCACGGCCATATACTATGGACTCCGAAGTAAAAGGGTCAAACGACGGTCCCCCCCCCCCGGGGGGGGGGGACGGGGCGATGGAGTCGGGGCGGGTGACCGCGCCCCCGCCCCGCCGGGCTTTCCGCGCGGGCGGTTTTCAAGACGCACAGGCGGGACGCCCGTGCCACCGGGGGAGGGGGTCATGCCAGGAGTGCGTCGCGCAGCACGATGGCGTGGTTGCGCTCGGTGTCCTTGGCGCCGTAGAGGAGGGTCACGCCCTTGCCGCCGCGTTTGGCGTGCTCGCGCACGATCGAGCGGAGTTCGTCGAGCGCGGGGTTGTCGGCGAGCTCGGCCTTGTAGCGTTCGCGGAACTCGGGCCAGCGTGTGAGGTCCGCGTGGTACCAGCGGCGCAGGCCCGTGGACGGCGCGGCCTCCTTCATCCAGAGGTCCACGCGGGCTGTTTCCTTGCTCAGGCCGCGGGGCCAGAGGCGGTCCACCAGCACGCGGAAGCCGTCGCCCGGCGCCGGCTCGTCGTAGACGCGCTTGAGCCGCACCCTGGCGGGCGCGGGCCGGGGCGTTCGAGGGTTGGCGGTGTGGGACACGGGCTGGCCTCCTCCCTTGATGTCGTCATGGCCGGTTCACCCGACCCGCGACGGCCGCGGGCTGTCCTCGGGGTGGTTTGGTCCGCGGGCGGGCGTTCGTCTATTCTTGCTCATGGCTCCCACGCCCGTCGAGTTGCACCTGCGTTGCCGCGTCGCGCCCGGGAAACGAGCGGAGTTCTTCGCGTTTTTGCGCGACGCGATCCCATTCTACGAGTCGCCGGGCGGGATCAGCGTCCGGCTCTTGCAGGATGCCGGTGACGACGAGCGGTTCATCGAGCTTGTGCGGTACGACGACGAGGGCGCGTACGAGCGGGATCAGGGGCGGATCACGAATGATCCGGCGATGAAGTCCTATCTCGAGCGGTGGCGCTCGTTGCTGGCGGAGCCGCCGGTGGTCGAGGTGTACCGGGGCGTGGCGGTCTTCGGTGTTGTGCCCGGGTCGGATGGGTGATGCGAGCGGCGGCCGCGGGGACACGATCCGCCGCGCGAATGCCGGGCCAATGATCCGGGATGCGTCAGCCCGTTGATCCCGCGGTGTTTCTCTGTTCCCGGCGTTCGGCATCGCCCAAGCGGCTGGCCCCGCCCGCGCCGGCGGGGGCGGAGTTGCTGGCCATTTTGGAGCTGGCCAGCCGCACACCCGATCACGGGCGGCTGGTGCCGTGGCGGTTCGTGGTGATGTCGGGGGACGGGCTGGCGGACCTGGCGGGGGTGGTGGGCGCCGCGTTCGCGGCCGATCACCCGGAGGCGGACGGGGCGGCGGTGGCGGCGGCGCGGGAGCGGTATGACACCGGGCCGATGGTGATCGCGGTGGTCAACCGGGGGCGGGCGAACCACCCGAACAACCCCAAGATCCCGGAGTGGGAGCAGACCCTGACGGTGGGGGCGGTGTGCATGAACCTGCTGCACGCCTGCCACGCGCACGGGTACGGGGCGGTGTGGCTCTCGGGCTGGGCGGCCGAGCACGCGGCGGTGCGGGCGCACCTGGGCCTGGAGGCCCACGAGCGGGTGGCGGGCTTCGTGCATGTGGGGACGGAGGCGGAGAAGCAGGCCGACCGGGCGCGCCCGGTGGTGTGGGAGATTGTGACGATCCGTTCGTGAAATCGGGCGTGCGTCGTGGTACGCTGGGGTCATGAAACAGGTGCTCTTGCTGGCGTTGTTGGTCGGGTCGTTGGCGGCCTGCCGGGGCGGGAAGACCGTGATCGTGTGCTACGGGTCGCCTGCCGGGGAACGAGCGGTGACGACGACATCGGAACTGGACCGGCTGGTGGCGGAAGGCTCGCCGCTGAAGAGCGGACAGACGATCGTGTTCTTCGGGGACTCGATCACGCAGGCGGGGGGGTACATCCGCATTCTGGGGGATCGGCTGAAGGCTGATCGGCCGGGTTTGGATGTCAAGTTGGTCAACCGGGGGCACAGCGGGTATCGGGTGCCGATGATCCAACCGCTGCTCCAGAAGGAAGTGCTGGACATGGACCCCGCGCTGGCAGTGATCTACATCGGGATCAACGATGTGTGGCACTCGACGAGCGGGCGGGGCACGCCGAAGGACGAGTTCGAGGCGGGGCTGCGCGACATGGTGACGCGCAGCCACGACGCGGGGGTGAGGGTGGTGCTGTGCTCGCCGAGCATCATCGGCGAGTTTCCCCGCGGGTCCAACCCCTTGGACGGGATGCTGGACGAGTACGCGGCCATTTCCAGGGCCGTGGCGGAGGAGACGGGGGCTACCTTCTGCGACCTGCGGGCGGCGTTCTTCGCGTACCTGAGCGAGCACAAGACGGATCGGTCGGATCGGGGCGTGCTGACGAGTGACGGGGTCCACATGCTGCCGGCGGGGGATGCGCTGCTGATCGAGACGATGGCGGGCGCGATGCGGGCGGCGTTGGAGGGGTGAGGGAGCGCAGAGCGGTCAGGGTGTCCAGCGTTCGCGGGTGACGGCCCAGCGTTCGTGGTCCTCCCAGACGCCGCGGATCTGGAGGTATTTCTCCGAGTAGCCTTCGCGGACGAAGCCGTTGCGTTCGAGCACGCGCCGGGAGGGGGTGTTGGCGGGCATGATGTTGGCGCACACACGGTGCAGGTCCATGCTCTCGAAGGCGAGTCGGAGGCAGGCCGCGACGGCCTCGGTCATGTATCCCTGCCCGGCGAACGGCGCGCCGATCCAGTAGCCGATGCGGGCGTTCTGGAACGGCCCGCGTTCGATGGCGTTCATGGCGATGCGCCCGAGCAGGGCGTCGTCGGCGGCGCGGAGGATGAGGAACCGCTGCTGTGCGTCGGTGTCGGCGGTTTCCAGCTCGCGGTCGAAGGCCTCCGGCGCGTACAGGTCCAGGCCGGAAGGGGGGATCGGTTCCCAGGGTTCGAGGTGCGGGCGGCTGACGCGGCGGAGGGCGACGAAGGCGTCGCGGTCGGACACGGTGGGATGGCGGAGGCGGACGCGGGGCATGGGGTGAGTGTAGAGAAAGGTGGAAAGGAGAGGAACTCGTTTTCTTCCGGCGCGTTTGTCGGGGAGCCTGGTCTTCGAGACAGGATTCCTGGCTCAGTCCGCGTAGTAGTCGGCGTAGGGGTCGTCCTCGGCGGGTGCGTTGGCGGCGGAGAGCGTGAGCGTTCCCATCGCCGCGCCGATCAGGACGCCGGCGACGACGGTGCGGAGGATGAGGGTCGGGATCGGGCCGCGGAAGCGCAGGGCGAGCACGGTGGGGGAGAGCGCGACGAGAACGAGGGCGGGGACGCTCTTGGGTTCGGACTGGATGCCCGCGCCGAGCAGGCCGATCAGGACGAGGCCTACGACGACGGTGGCGGCGCCGGGGGCGATGGCGAACTTGCGGAAGATCACGCCGACGATGACGGCGTTGGTCATCACCGCCAGCGCGCCCACCAACGCCAGCGAGCCGGATGAATAGCCCGCGAAGTGCAGGAAGGGCTGCACGCCGGCGAGCAGCGCGAGGGCGGCGGCGGGCGCGGTCCAGCCGGGGGTCTTCGAGAGCGAGCGGTCGGCGAGCGTGGCCAGAGCGGTTCCCCACACCCCCGCGCCGGCGACGAGCAGCCACAGTTGGGCGTCGCTCAGCACGCCGGGGCGGTAGCCCTCGGTGAGCATCCAGGCGGCGGCGGCGAGGGCGATGAAGCGGGTGATGATGCGCGCGATGGCGGGCAGGCGCAGGCCGCCCTCAGCGGCGGCGAGCAGGCCGATCAGGAGAATCGCGTGGAACACGCGCTTGGTGTTGTCGGTGGGCCACCAGGAGAAGGATTGTTTGACAACCCAGTCCGCGGCGATGACCCCGGCCGCGAGCAGGAGTGGCAAGGCCCAGACGGGGCCGGGGGTGGAGGGGGTGGCGCTGTCCTTGTTCTTCGCGGTGTGTCGCCACCAGAGCAGGGCGAGGATGATGAGGGACACCGCGCCGGGGAGGATTCCGCCGTGGAGGGTGATGCGGAGGAGGAGTTCATTGGGCATGAATGGGGGCGCGGGCGGGGGGCCGGCGCCACCGGGGAGAAGAGATGGCCGACTGGAAGTCGGCCCCACAAGAGGGGAAGATCATCCCCTCACTGGCGTTCGGGGCTCACTAGAGAGCCGGATCACTTGGCGGCGGCTTCCACGGCGACGATGAGTTCGACGGTGTTGCCGAGCGCGCCGCCCTCGCCGTTGTCGGGGGCGAGGTACTTGGTCATGCCGAAGTCGGAGCGCTTGATGGAGAAGCGGGCCTCGAAGCCCAGGGCGTCGCTGTCGCGCACCTTGCCGGTGGCGATGTCGGTCAGCGTGGCGGTGATGGGCCGGGTCTCGCCCATGAGGGTCAGGTTGCCCGTCAGCTCGTACCGGCCGTCGCCGGCGTCCTTGACGCCGGTGGACTCGAACTTGATGGTGGGGAACTGGCGGCTGTTGAAGAAGTCGGCGTTCTTGAGGTGGCCGTCGCGCCCGCCGTTGCCGGTATCGACGGAGTTGGTCTCGACGGTGAAGCTGAAGCGCGACCTGGCGGGGTCGGCCTGATCGAAGTGGATCTGGCCGGTGAAGGCGTTGAACCGGCCGTAGAAGTTGGCCAGGCCGGAGTGGCGAATCTTGAAGATGAGCGAGGAGTGGACGGGATCGACCTCGTAGAGGCGTTCGGCCGTGGTGACGGCGAGTTCGCGGGACTCGGCGGCGGTGAAGCCGGAGAGGGCGGCCAGGCCGGTGAGGGAACCGGCGGCGATGGCGGTGGCGATGACGGCTCGTTTCATGGGGTGTTTTCCGGTTGTTTTTGGGGGGGTAAAGGGGGTTCTGATCCCGTGTCCCGGCCCGCACGGGCCGCGTGTGGGACGCTGTCTGTTCCAACAGGTATTGTCGAACGGGGGTGGGGGCGGGGCTATTCCCGGGCGGGGGGCGGGGGGCGTGCTATTCCCACTCGATGGTGGCGGGGGGCTTGCTGGAGATGTCGTAGACCACGCGGTTGACGCCGCGGACCTCGTTGATGATGCGGCTGCTGATGCGTCCGAGCACCTCGAAGGGGATGCGTGCCCAGTCGGCGGTCATGAAGTCCTGGGTCTCGACGGCGCGCAGGGCGACGACGCTGTCGTAGGTGCGCCCGTCGCCCATCACGCCCACGCTCCGCACGGGGAGCAGTACGGCGAAGACCTGGCTGGTCTTGCGGTACAGGCCGGCCGCGATGATCTCTTCCAGCAGGATCTCGTCGCAGTCGCGGACGATGGACAGGCGTTCCTCCGTGATCTCGCCGAGCACGCGGACGGCCAGGCCCGGGCCGGGGAAGGGGTGTCGCCAGATCAGGCTGTCCGGCAGGCCCAGCACCGCGCCCAGGCGGCGGACCTCGTCCTTGAAGAGTTCGCGCAGGGGTTCGATCAGCTCGAAGCCCAGGTCCTTGGGCAGGCCGCCGACATTGTGGTGGAGCTTGATGTTGGCCGAGTGGCCCGCGTGGCCGTGGCCGGACTCGATCACATCGGGGTAGAGGGTGCCCTGGGCGAGGTAGCGTGCGCCCTTGATGTCGTGGGCGGCCTGCTTGAAGACCTCGATGAAGCGGTGGCCGATGCGCCGGCGCTTCTCCTGCGGGTCGGTGACGCCGGCCAGGTCGCCCAGGAACTCGGCCCGCGCGTCGGCGACGCGCAGGTCGATCCTGAAGTGGTCGCGGAAGGTGTGCTCGACCAGGTCGCGCTCCTTCTTGCGGAGCAGGCCGTTATCCACGAAGACGCAGGTGAGCCGGTCGCCGATGGCCTTGTGGAGCAGGGCGGCGACGACGGAGGAGTCCACGCCGCCGGAGAGGCCGCAGATGACGCGGTCGTCGCCCACGCGGGCGCGGATCCTCTCGCACTGCTCGGCGGCGTAGTCGGACATCTTCCACAGGCCGTCGCAGCGGCAGATCTCGTAGAGGAAGTTGCGGAACATGTCCGTGCCGTGCGGCGTGTGCGTCACCTCCGGGTGGAACTGCACGCCCCAGAAACGCCGGGCGGGGTCGGTGGAGCGCACGGCGGCGAAGGGGCAGGTGGGCGTGTTGGCGATTGGTTCAAGGTTGCCGGCGCGCAGGTCCTTGATCTGATCGCCGTGGGACATCCAGACCTGGGTGTTGTCGGGCACGGCGTCGAAAAGATCCGCGCCGTTCTTGACGGCCATCTGGGCGCGCCCGTACTCGCGGTGGTCGGCCCGGGAAACATCCGCCCCCAGGATGTTGCAGGCGAGCTGCATGCCATAGCAGATGCCGAGCACGGGCACGCCCAGGTCGAGCACCCCGGGGTCCATCGTCGGCGCGCCCTGGTCGTAGACGGAGGAAGGCCCGCCGGAGAGGATGACGCCCCGCGGGTTCATCGCGGCCAGTTCGGCGGCGGGGATGTCCGGGCGGACGAGCAGGCTGAAGACGCCGGCATCGCGGACGCGCCGGCAGATGAGCTGGGCCGTCTGGCCTCCGAAGTCGAGGACGGGGACGATCTCGTCGTGGGTGGAGAGGGGGGGGTGGGGGGGGAGGGGGGAGGCGGACATGCGGCGTGGCCCCAAACAAACGCGGCCGCGCCGGTGGACGCGGCCTTGTGGTCCGAGAACCCCCGGTCGCCCGGCGCGTCCGGGCCGGATGGTAGCCGCGGCGCGGGCGGAGGCCCCATTCGGGACGGCGGGCAGGGCCGGGCCGGAACTTCGGTCGGGCAGGTTCCGTACTACTCCGGTCGGTTTCGCCGCGGATAGCATGAAAGGATGGCGTGCCGAATGACAGGTCGGGGTGTCTGCGTGCTGTGCCTGCTCGGGCTGGCGGGGTGCATCCCGTCGGAAAAGGCGGACTTTGATGCCGCTGGCCCGTCGAGAAGGCTGGAAGCGATCGTTCTGGCGTCAGGGAGCGATGCCGACCCGCGGTCACTGCCCAGGCTGGTCGAGCAGCTCGACAGCCAGGACCCCGCGGCCCGGATGCTGGCGATCCGGGCGTTGGAGAAGCGGACAGGGACAACACTTGGGTATAATCACACAGATCCCGGATGGCAGCGTCAGGAAGCGATCGAGCGGTGGATAAAATACCTTGAATCGGGGGGGGCCGATTCGGATGTTGTGGTGGAGGCTGGCGGACAGCCGTGAGAGAATCCGATGGAGATGGGTGCCGGATTTGTTCTTCCCCGGCCCCCCTCCCCCCGCCGGGTTCTCCGGAAAGGCATGGACAGGCGTCTGAAACCATGATCGAACGCCCGCACATCAAGCTGGAGCTGATCAGCGACCCGACCTACCTGTGCGGGGCGCGGGAGCTGGTGGCCTCGATCTCCCGACGCCTGGGGTTCGAGGACATGGACTGCTCGAAGATCGCCCTGGCGGTGGACGAGGCGCTGTGCAACATCATCCGGCACGGGTACAACCGGGCGATGGATCGGCCGATCTGGATCTCGGTGTGGCCGGTGCCGGGGGATGTGCATTCGGCGGGGGGTATCCGGATCGTGATCGAGGACGAAGCGCGGCAGGTGGACCCGTCGAAGATGAAGAGCCGCGACCTGGACGACATCCGCCCGGGGGGGTTGGGCGTTCACATCATCCGCGAGGTGATGGACGAGGCGGTGTACGAGAAGCGCGCCCCGGCGGGGATGCGCCTGACGATGGTCAAGCACGCCCCACGCCCGGCCGACACCCCCCCCCCTCCCCCCCCCGGCCAGACGGATCGGCGGGCCGGCGGGACGGCTTCCGCGGTGATCCCTGAGCGCACGCCCGGCCGGGTACGATAAACTGGCACAGGGAGCGCGCATGCCGGATTCGGATTCCATCGTCGAGGTCCATTCACCCCGCACGGGCGTCGTGGTCATCACGCCGCGGTCGGATGTGGACCTGTCCCGTTCGCCGGAGCTGCGCAACGCGCTGCGGGAGGCGGCCGACCGGCGGCCCCAGCGACTGATCGTGGACCTGGAGCAGGTGGGGTACATGGACTCGTCCGGCCTGGCGACATTGGTGGAGGCGATGCGGACGAGCAAGTCCAGCGGGGCCCCGCTGATCCTGTCGGGCATGACGCAGAAGGTGCGGGCGATCTTCGAGATCGCCCGCCTGGACCAGTTCTTCACCATCGTCGGCTCGGTGGACGAGGCGCTGGGCGTCTGACACGACGCCCGGCATCGCCCGGGGCACCACGGGAAGACGCATGGACGCGCCGAATCAGCAAGACGAGCGACCGGGACGCCTGATCGGGGCGTTGCTGTACCCGGTGGCGGTGGTGGGGCGGCGCACGCTGGGCATCCTGGAGCACACCGGCTCGGTGTTCTACCTGCTGATCGACGCGGTCCGCTGGGTGGTCCGCGGCTGCACCGACCGCAAGTACCGGCTGGGCAAGAGCGCGATCGTGTCGCAGATCATCCGGGTGGGCGTGCAGTCGGTGTTCATCGTGGCGATCGTGTCCGGGGCGGTGGGGCTGATCCTGGCGTTGCAGCTGGCTCCGCCCTTGGACGAGTTCGGGCAGCGGGACAAGATCGCCAACATCATCGCGGTGGCGGTGCTGCGCGAGCTGGGGCCGCTGATCGGGGCGATCGTGCTGACGGGGTTCGCGGGCGCGTCGATCGCGGCCGAGATCGGAACGATGGTCGTGTCCGAGGAGATCGAGGCGCTGGAGGCGCACGCGCTCAACCCGGTGCGGTTCCTGGTGGTGCCGCGGGTGCTGGCGTCGCTGATCTCGATGACCTGCCTGGGGGTGATCTCCAGCTTCGTGGCGATCCTGGCGGCGCTGATGGTCTCGGTCATCGTGCTGGGGGTGCCGTACGAGACCTACATGACCAACATGCTCCAGCAGGCCAAGCAGGTGGACTTCTGGACGGGCGTGTTCAAGGGCGGGGTGTTCGGCACGCTGATCGGGATCATCGCGTGCTCGAACGGGCTGAAGGTGACGGGCGGCGCGGCCGGCGTGGGACGGGCGACGACCTACACCGTGGTCGAGTGCGTGGTGGCCATCGTGATCGCGGACCTGGTGTTCACGGCGATCTTCTTCGCGCTGGAGTTGTTCTGAGAGGAAGGGATTGGGGATCAGGGATTGGGGAATAGGGGGGGAGCGCCCCGCGGGCGGGTTTTTTACGCGGATTCCGCCTGAATCTACAAGCCGCGACTGCAAGGGAGCGGCCGGGCGACGCACACGCCCGTCGCGGCCAGCAAACGACAGCGGGACGGGAGCCCGCTCACTCGCCGTCGCGGCTGGCGCTGATCCCGCCGCTTGATACGGGCACCGCCAAGAGATCAGGCGAGCTCCGGGTCAGGATGACGAGTCCTCAAAGACACAGCCCCCGCCTTGCGACGGGGGCTGTGGGGGGGATCGGCGACGGGAAGCCGGGCGGCTCGTCGCCGGGGGAGGTGGCGGGCGGAACGGCATGGAGCCTTTCCGGTTCGGTCGCATCGTCTCGCGCACTTGCGAACACCTGCGCAGGCAAGACCCCGGGATGCACAGGCGGGACACCTGTGCCACCGCTGCTTCAGCGACGGCGGCGTGCCCCGGCGAGCGCGCCAAAACCGAGCAGGACCACGGAGGACGGCGCTGGGATCCACGCCAAGCCGTCGATGTTGCCGAACCCGTTGGCGCCGATGATCGTCGCCGCCCCGGTGGCGACATCGACGCGGTAGAGCGCGTTGGTCGCGTCGCCGTCGTTGAGGTAGAGCGTCCCGGTGAACTCGTCGTAGGCCAGGCCGACCATGTCGATGCGGATGCCCGTCCCGCCGATGCGGGTGGACACGCCGGTGAAGATATCGACGGAGTAGAGGCTGTCGTCGGTGGAGTTGACGGCGTACAGGATGCCGTTGCCGTTGTCATAGGCCATGCCGCGTCCGTCGATGCCGGTGGGGCCGATCATCGTCATGACGCCGTTGAGGTCGGTCTGGACGAGCATGTTGTTGTTCTGCTGGGAGATGCTCCAGGTCACGCCGAGGGCCTCGGAGGACGCCAGCCCGTGCCAGTTGAGGTCGAAGCCCTGGTCGTGGATCGGGTTGAACTGTCCGTTGGCGTCGATGCTGCCGTAGAAGCCCAGGGGGTCGAAGGAGAGCACATCGGAGGCGTACAGCTGCCCGCGCAGGAAGGTCGCGCCGACGAGGCTGGTGTTGTGCGAGAGCTGGGCGAACCGCGTCGCCTCGCCGGTGTCGGCGTTGATCCGGAAGATCCAGGTCTCATCGGTGTTGTCCGTGGACTGGATGCCGTACAGCCCGGGCGGGAACCACGACGCGGTCACGACGGTCCCGGCGGCGGCGACAACCGCGCAGGCGGCAAGGAATCGGTTCATCACGCTCTCCTCTTTTCACACATTGATTCCCGGAATCCAGCGACCCGGGAAAGGGTTTCACAAGCGGGCGTTCCGCACGGAGAAGCCCGTGACACAGGACGATCCGCAGCCCGAACAAATTATTACCATTGCGAAGGGATTTGACCCCTCCACAACCGAGCCGTCCGCAACATACCACCTGTCGAAAACCGGGTCAAGGCTTTCCATGCAAAATGGGCAGTAATTCTCTCTCAAACTCTCTAGAGAGTTCAATCCTGAAAAAATGCCCTTGAGAACCCCGTAGCCGCCTGCTAGGATGGGAAAAATGGCCTGTACGGACGGCCGGGCTGCGGGCGGCCGTGCCACGGGCCGATGCGGTTCTCAGACGGTTGAGCGAGATCCGTACAAAGAACAAACTGTCGATCACGGAAGGGCGGATTCATCCCCGTGCAACAATCCTTGGGCCACACCACCGCAGGCCAGGAAGCCGCACCCGCCTGGAAGGACTTCCAGACGGACGCCGAGCGGGTGCTCCACCGGCTCCGCGCGGCGTTGTCGGAGGTGGTCGCGGCCGTGCCCGGGCGGGTTTCCAAGCCGACGGACCTGCAGCGGGCGCTGCGTGTCGATCTGAATGTCTGCTGCAAGGTGCTCAAGGCGATCTCCACGCCGGGGGTGCTGCCGGTGGGGCTGCACCTGCCCGGGATCATCGCGTTGCGGTCGTTCCTGAAGGCGGCGCGCAAGGCGGGGGTTCGTGAGGCGGCGGTGGACGCCGCGGTCGAGGCGACCGATGCGTTCAACGACCTGGTGAACGCCCACGCGGACGACCGGACGACCTTCGATTCGATGATCAGTTCGCTCGTGGTGTCCGAGGACGCGGCGAACATCACCTTCCAGCACCGGCGGGCCACCGCGCGCGGGCAGGCGCACCTCTACGGCATGCAGGCCCGTGCCCAGTTCAAGTGCCTGCTGGTCCAGCCCTCGGACGAGAACCCGGCCCTGCTCGATCTTGCGAACCTGACCGGCTTCGTCTCGCTGCGTCTGTGGCGTCCGGCGCGGACGCCGATCGTGCTCACGCCCGCGTACACGACCGACGACGACGGCAGCACCACGCGGAGCGTCCGGCGCGAGCCGCTCGATCCGGGCGCGGGCGACGGCGCGGGCGCGACGCTGCTGCCGCGGTTCTGCGAGGGGCCGGGCGTGCAACTCCGCGAGGTGCCGGCCGCGCCCGGGCGCGTCCTCGGCGAGCTGGTGGGCGTGGGCATCGGCAACAAGGCCGCCGTGACATGCGTGGAGGGGCACCTGAACCGCGCGGCCGTCCCGCGGTACAAGGACCCGAGCAACAGGATCGGCGGGCACCTGGCCGAGATCCGCGTGCCGTGCGATGCGTTGTTCCTGGACCTGCTGGTGCGGGAGGACACATTCGGCCCGCTCCGCCCCACGGTGAACATGTGCGCGGACCATCTTGCCGAGCTGCGTCCACCAGGCGCCAGCGCCTGGCAGCGTCTGGAGTACGAATCGGTCGAATACCTCGGCAAGGGCGCCACGGTGCTCTACACCCCCGACTACCCGCGCTACCCGGAGCTGGGCCGGTACGCCTTCGACCGCCTGGGGTGGGACGCCGAGCGGTTCGATGTGTACCGCTGCCGCGTGGAGTACCCGGTGCTTCCCTCGACGGTCGCGATCTTCTTCGACCTGCCCGACGCGCCGACCGATTGATACGGATCACGGTTGATTTCCGGGCGTGATCCGTGTCAACCGCCGGAGCCAATACAAGCCGCGACGGCAAGGGAGCGGCCGAGACCGCCAGCCGATGACCTGATGTCGGGCAATCGGCAACGACCAATCAATCGGCACACTCCGCTTCGGACGCAACCGCGGCCGCCCCCTTGCCGTCGCGGCTTGTCGATCAGGCATCACCCGAGATTCAAATCAGATCCGTATCAGAGCCGGTAGCCCACCGGGTGCTCCGCCAGCGCGTACACCTCGCGCAGCACGGTGATGGCCAGCGCGCCCGCGATCACCAGCCCCGCCATGATGGCGGCGAAGCCCCACTGGTTCACGCCCGCGAGCCAGCCGAAGCCGTACACGGCCGGCCAGAACGAGCCGTAGCGGGCGATCTTCTCGCCCAGACGGGGGCCGGGTCCGAGGCTGCGCCAACGCCGCCAGATCTGCACGGCCAGCAGGCCCGCGCCCGCCAGCGGCCAGAGCACCGCCTGCCAGGGCACCCACGCGGGCCAGAGTTCGTCGTCGAGGCGCTGCACGGCCAGCCAGATCAGCACGCCCGAGCACGCCAGCCAGCCCACGAAGGCGAACGCCCCGGCCCGCCGGGAGATCGCCGGGCTTTTACGCCCCAGCGAGTGCGACAGCCCGGCGATGACCATCGCGTGCGTCATCACCCACCACACCGGCAGCAGGAACGAGAGGCCCAGGTTGGGCACCAGCATGTGCCCGGCGTAGATCACGCTGAGCAGCAGCATCCCGATGCCGGGCACGAACTTGCCCAGCGCGTTGAAGATCAGGATGGCGGTGGCGATGAACAGCGTCGCCAGCACCGCCGGCGTGCCAAAAACGGTCGCGCCCAGGACGGAGAGCAGCAGGGACCCGGCGACGACGGAGACGGCGGCCTCGGGCGGGAGTGAGCCCCCGACGAGCGGGCGGTTGGGGCGGAGGATGCGGTCGCGGTGGGCGTCGAGCAGGTCGTTGAGCCCCGCGCCGAAGCCGTACAGCCCGGCGCCCGCCAGCACGCCGCCTGCCAGCAGGAGCCAGAGGGGCGTTTCTTCGAGCTGGGGTGTGGTGCGTTCGCCCGGCATGGCGCGCGACCACAGGGTGGTCAGCCACAGACCGGCCACCGCGCCGAAGGCGGTGCTGACCCGGGCCAGCCGGAGGACGGGAGCGATCTCAAGGATCAGGGCGCGCACGGGTGGATGGTATCGGGAGGTTGGCGCTCCGTGCCGACTTTTCCGTTCCTGGAGCGGAGGGCTTCCAGCCCTCCGTCGGCCTGAAGGGCCGAGACGGAGCGCAGACTCCAAGGGGACAGGGGGCAGGATGCCCCCCGCTCCGCGGGAAACGGGAAGAAGAGTCGGCACGGGGTGCCGACCTACGATCCCCGTTCATGGCCAGGCCCGTCCATCCCGTTGCGATTCTGGTGTCCCGGTACAACGAGTCCGTGACTGGGGCGATGCTCGCCGGGGCGGTGGAGGCGTACGCCGAGCGGGGGGGAGATCCGGCGGGGCTGACCATCGTGGAGGCCCCGGGGGCGTATGAGCTGATCGCGTTGGCCAACGCGGCGGCGGATCGGCACAAGGCCGTGGTGTGCCTGGGGTGCGTCATCCGGGGGGAGACGCCGCACGACGGGCACATCGCCCGGGCGGTGGCGCACGGGCTGGCGGAGATCACGGTCAAGACCGGGGTGCCGGTGGCGTTCGGCGTGCTGACCACGCTGGACGCGGCCCAGGCGAAGGCGCGGGCGCAGGGCAAAAAGGGCAACAAGGGGGCCGAGGCGATGCACGCCGCGCTCGACGCGGCGGAGGGGGTGGCCGCGCTGCGCCACGGGGCGATGCCGGTGCGCGTGGTGGTGGACCTGCCCGTTCCCGACAAGGCTACGGATAAGGCCGCCGGGCAGACCGCCCTGCGGGGAGGCTGAAGGCTCTTCATGGCGACCCCACGCGACATCCGGAGGCTGGCGTTGCTGGCGCTGTACCAGTTGGACGCGCTCAAGGGCGAGGACCTGTCCTCGATCCGGGCGTCGCTGGACGACCTGCATTCCTTGGAAGAAGAAGGCCTGCGTTTCGCCGACGCGGACAACGGGTTCACGGAGGCGGACAGGGACAAGGCCGTGAAGATCGCGCACGCGGCGTGGAGCGGGCGGGCGACGGCGGACGCGGCCTTCGCCGAGCTGGCCCCGGAGTGGCCCGCGCACCGGATGCCCGCGGTGGACCGGGCCGTGCTGCGGCTGGCGTACCACGAGATGCACGCGGGTTCCCCGCCCAAGGCGGTGGTCAACGAGGCCGTGGAGCTGGCCAAGCAGTTCTCCACGGCCGACTCGCCGGGGTTCGTCAACGCGCTGCTGGACAAGATTCTCAAGCGGGTGCTGGCCGCGCAGCCGGCGGCGGGCGCGGGGGAAGCCTGACATGGCGTTGTTCCGCGGCGTGATGGACCGGCTCAAAAAGGGCCTGAGCAAGACCCGCGAGGGGTTGACCGCCTCGCTGCGATCGATCGTCCACGGGCGCACGCTGGACGACGCGCTCATCAAGGAGATCGAGCAGCGTCTGATCCAGTCCGATGTGGGCGTGGTGGCCACCAAGGAGCTGATCGACTCGATCCGGACGGACGCAAAGGCGGGCAAGCTGACGCGGGGCGAGCATGTGATCGAGCACCTCAAGCGCGAGATCAAGGCGATGTGGCCCGAGGCGGATCGGTCGTTGAAGTTCGCGCCGGCCGCGCCGACGGTGATCCTGGTGACGGGCGTGAACGGGGCGGGCAAGACCACCTCGATCGCCAAGCTGTGCGCCCAGCTGCGCGGCGAGGGCCGGACGGTGCTGCTGGGCGCGTGCGACACCTTCCGGGCGGGGGCCGTGCGCCAGCTGGAGATCTGGGCCGAACGGCTGGGGGTGGAGGTCGTCAAAGGCCAGCAGGGGGGCGACCCGGCGTCGGTGGCGTTCGATGCGTGCGCGGCCGCCAAGGCCCGCGGCGTGGATGTGCTGATCCTGGACACCGCCGGACGCCTGCACACACAGGCCGGGCTGATGGACCAGCTCACCAAGATCCGCCGGGTGGTGGACAGGCAGATCCCCGGCGCGCCGCACGAGGTGCTGCTGGTGCTGGACGCGACGAGCGGGCAGAACGCGCTGCGTCAGGCCGAGGAGTTCGGCAAGGCCGCGGGGGTGACCGGCATCTTTCTGAGCAAGCTCGACGGCACGGCCCGCGGCGGCATCGTGGTGGCGGTGCGCCACACGACCGACATCCCCGTCAAGTTCATCGGGGTGGGCGAGACGCCGGAGGATGTGGAGCCGTTCGACCCGGAACGCTTCGTCGAGGCGATGTTCGCGGAGTGACGGGGGGGAGAAGGGATCGGGGATCGGCCATCAGGGATCAGGGGGGAGGAGAGCGAACCGACGGAGGGGGCGAGGAGGGGGAGGGAAGTTGGGATACGCTCAACTCGCCGGGCGGGCGGTCGAACGGCGTTCGACCAGGGTGTTTTTCGGAGATTCTTTTATGGAATGGAGACGAAGGTACTCGTGTGCTCCCGCTGTCGGTTCATCAGATATCGTAGCACTTGGATCTGATCTGGGTGATCGATCTCGGGAGAAGTGAACGGTATCGCGAACTCAATATCGGCGACCAAGCTCTCACGAAGATCGGAGAGTGCAACTCTGGAATTTGGAGAAAGACTCGTGTTATGCGGGGAGAGTTTCTCATTGACCCTTGCGAGCAGTTCCGCCAATGATCGGGAAACGGAATACACAAGCTCACGCGCATGCGGCAACTCGGAGGGTTCATTCGCGGCAGGGTGGGTGATGGGGATCGCCGACGCTTCACTGGGCGAACCGCAGCCAATAAGCCAAATGCACGAGGTGAATGTTGTGCTAAGAAGCAGTGTTTTGCGTATGGTTGCACTGAGATCCATAGACATCACCATGCCCTGCGGTCGTTCAGCCAGTTCTGATGGGCGAGATCCGCATCAAACCGGACATAGAACATGTCGAGATCCGTTGAGTCATGCACCCCGTCGCCGTTGATATCCGACCAAGCGTCTTGGGAGGCAAATGCCGAGAGAAACGCCGTCTCGTCCTGAGCATCCACAACACCGTTCCGATCAAAGTCGGAGATGGATCGGGGAGTAAACGGCTTCAGGAACGAAGTGCTGACGAATCCGTCGGTATCGACACGGACTTGGTTGGGTGAAACACGGGAGATAGGAAGCAATAAAACACGCTTGTCACCGAACATGATCGTGTTTGAGAGAGGATCGTTGAAAGAAACGCGGCCGGAAACCATAATCTCGCCGTGCCCGTTCGGCCAGATTCTCCCGTAGGAAGATCCCACGGACGAATCGACATCAAATCGTACCTGAGCCGCACCATCAAAGAGGAGGAGGCGACCGCTTTCAACCGCGAACTGATCGCCGGGATCAAACGCTCCGTCCCACCGGATTGCGAGAAAAATGTCGGTCTGACTGGAGTACGAAACCTCGCCCACCTCGATGGAAGTCCCCACGATCCCGGAAAGTACTGTGCGGTGGATTGGCACAATGCCGATTGGAGCTTGAATCACGGAGAGTCCGGCACTCACAGCATCTTCGACCGAGAGAGGCTCGTCCCCCTGAAGATCGGTGTCAGCCGATCCGCCATTGGGAAGCGTGATCGCAAGCTGGCCGGAAGCGGTGAGTGTTCCGAGCATCGAAATCCGAGACGGACGGATAAGATCGATCAGCTTGATGATGACATCCGCCAGATCACGCAGTTTGGGCGGGAGGGATTGGATGAACTCGTCCCATTGCTGCTCGCGTTGACGCTCTGACGCAAGTTCGCCGCTGATGGCGTCCAGTCGCCAGTTGAGCAGGATCGTCCGCATCTGATCATACTTGTCGATGACTTGGTTGATGCAGTCCTGATTGCCATTGCAGTCGGCAATGGCTTCTCGACGCCACTCATTAATCGCCTCATTGACTCTTTGCCACTCTTCTCGGATGAGATCCACTCTCTCGGTGTGCGTTGCCGGAGGAGAGGAACAGCCGGGAATCAGTACGGGTATCGCGCAGCTTCCAGCGAGAACGGCAAGCTTGAAAACTGTCGTGCGTTGCAACATGGCATACCCCTTTGTGCTGGCTCACCCAGCCTACCCCCCCCCCCCCCCTGTCAAGTCGTATGCGGAACAATTTTTTCAACCCTGACAATCCACCCCTCTGCGAGTTTTCGAGTGGTCGGCGGGCAGAAAGTCGCGTCTGGCGCGTCGTCAAACACTGTTTGCAACGAGGGTCTGCCTGCGTGAACGCATCACGTGAACGCATCAGCGGTATGGCCGATCGGGCTTGTGCATTGGTCGGATTCGTGATCGTCCATGCCGGTCTGGGCATGGATGACCGGTCCCTCAGTCTCTCGGCGTTCCCGTCGAGCGGCGTTCGACCAGGGTTTCGGCCAGGACCACATCGCGGTGCTCGATGGGTTCGTCGCCGGACAGGCGTTCGAGCAGCATCTCGCCCGCGCGGCGCCCGGCCTCGGCGGCGGGCAGCGCGACGGTGGTCAGCGGCGGGCTGGCCATCTTGCCGGGCAGCTCGTCGTTGAATGAGACCACGCTGACATGCTCGGGCACGCCCCGGCCCAGCGTGTTGAGCGCCTGGATGAGGTAGGAGCCGACCACATCGTCGAAGGCGACGACGGCCGTCACGCCCGCGCCCAGCACGCACTCGCGCGCGAAGGCCATCGCGTCCAGCCCGTAGGCGTCGGTGCCGGTCGGGGCGGGCAGCCCGCGCCGGGCGAGGCCGTCGATCATGGCGTCGCGCCGCTTGTTGACGGCGGCGTGGCGGATGCCGCGCGGGGAGGGGCGCAGCCTGTCGAGGAAGCAGTACGCGAACCGCGTGTGCCCGAGCGCGGCGAGGTGCTCGATGGCCATCTCGGTGCCCTGGGCCTCGTCGAAGGTGATGGCGTCGCCGCCGGGGCCGGCGTGGCCGTTGATGGAGACATAGGGAAGGCCCTGGTGCTCAAGCTCGACGACATCGGCCGGGTCGCGGACCTGGAGGGCGATGGCCCCGTCCACGCGCCAGCTCGGCAGCTCGTGCCCGCCTGAATCAGGGTCGAGGAAGGTGGTGCAGACATGCTTGCCCCCGGCGCGCAGCACGCGGACGGCCTCGGCCAGCGCGGTCCGGTTCACGCCATCGGACGCCCAGCCGACCACCGCCACGAGGTTGGTCTTCTTGGCGCTGATGGAGCGCACCATCGGGTTGGGGCGGTAGTTGAGCTTGCGGGCGGCCTCGAGCACGCGGTTGCGGACCTCCGGGCGGACGCGAAAGTTTTCCGTGTACCCGTTGATGACCCGGGATGCGGTGGATTCAGCCACGCCGGCCAGCTCGGCCACGCGGGCGAGCGTCACCCGCTCGTGCGGGGAGGGTGGGGGGACCGGCGCGGAGGGGTTCGCGCTGGCGTGGGTGGAGGTTCCGTTTGGCTGGGGCATGCGTGGAGGGTCCGGGATCGGAGCGGGCGAACCGCTCGAACCTGATCATGGGGGTGGGGGGCAGGCATTCCGACCCTCGATGGATGGTATCCTTGGTAACGAGATCTTCGCGCTCGAAAATCCCGCGCATCATCCGCATAACCCTTGTTCTTGCAAGGGAAAACACTTTCTGAAAGCATGGAGTTTCTCTTTCCCTGCGGGGGATTATTCTGGGGAATACACCTTCATACCCACGGGCCGGGTTGATTCGATGAAACATGTTGACAAAATGCGGTGGACCGCGCGGTTTCCATGACCAAGTTTTCCCGACCCGGCCCGCAATCCCCGCTGTACCCGACCAGGGCCGGAGGCCTGCTCCCAGATGACCCCAGCCCGCCCCACTCCCGATACCCCTTCCCAGCCAGACGCGGGCAAGGGTTCGGCGCACGAAGAGTGCTTCTCGGCCGAGCTTTCCTGCCGTTGCGAGATGATGCGGGCGGTGTACATCCTGTGCCACATGATGATGCGGGTGGTGGACCGGGCGGTGCAGCCGCACGGGCTGACGGGGTCGCGGTGGCACCTGCTGATCGTGATCCGGGACACGGGCGAGCCGCTGACGATCACGCAGTTGTCGGAGTGCCTGTTCCTGTCGCCGCAGAATGTGAGCCGGATGGTGGCGTCGCTGGAAGCGGACGGCCTGGTGACGCGGGACACCACCGGCCCCGGCCGCACGGTGCGGGTGGCGTTGACGGCGTTGGGGTCCGAGCGGCTGGAGACATGCGCGGCGTTGGCGGAGTCGTGGGCCGAGCGGATGCTGGGCGACACCCCCGAGCCGGAACTGCGCCGCGCGACCGGGGTGCTGGAGCAGACCATTCAGAACACCGTCGCGTTGGAGCGGAGCCTCGCGGACCGAACGACGAACGGCAGCACCACGGATGCGGGTTCGACGCGCCCCGCTGAGGAGATCTGAGTCATGAGACGCTTGCAACGCATCAGCCTGCTGGTGCTGGCCGTAGTGGCACCTATCGCGGGCGCCCAGGCCCCGGCCAATGTGCGCCTGGACGCGGTGGTGGAGGAGATCGTCGCGCAGCAGCGGGAGGCGACCGGGCAGGTGGTCACCCTGCGCCGCTCGGCGGTGGCCACGCAGGAGGCGGGGCTGGTGGTCGAGCTGGATCTTGAGCCGGGCGACACGGTGGAACGCGGGCAGGTCATCGCGCGATTGGACGATGACCGGGCGCGTCTGGAAGTGGGGCGGTGGCACGCGCGGATCGAGGCGGACAGGGCGTTGCTGGGCCAGCGTCGGGCGGAGCTGGCCCGCGCGGAGCGCGACTACACGCGCATCCAGCAGCTCGCCCAGCGGGCCTCGGCCGGGGAGAGCGAGCTGGACCAGGCCAGCACCGCGGTGGAGTCGCGCAAGGCCCAGTCGCTGGAGGCCGAGGCCAACCTGCGCGTCAGCGAGGCCGAGATGGCGCTGGCCCAACGGCGTCTGGACGACATGCTGATCCGCGCGCCGTTCGACGGGCGCGTGGTCAGCAAGCAGACCGAGGCCGGGCAGTGGGTCTCGCAGGGTTCGAGCATCGTCACCATCGTGTCCCTGAAGGAGCTGGAAGCAAGAGCCGACATCCCCGAACGGTCGGTGGGCGCGCTGCAGATGAGCGGGGGGAGTGGGGGGGTGATCGAGGTGATCGTGCCCGCCCTGGGCAAGCGGCTGCGGGGGCGGCTGATCGAGATCGTGCCCGAGGCCGACAGCCTCAGCCGGCTGTTCCCCATCCGCATCGGCGTGGAGGACCCGGAGGGGCTGCTGCGCCCGGGCATGTCGCTGACGGCGGTGGTGCCCACGGGCGAGTCCAGGCCGACGCTGACGATCTCGGAGGACGCGATCCGGCGCAACGCCGCGGGCGAGTTCGTGTTCTTCGACGCGGGCGGCGTGTCGCAGGTCGCGCCGATCACCCGCCTGTTCTCGACCGGCACGCGGATCGCGGTGCGTTCTCCCCTGCTGCGCCCGGGGTCGCTGGTGGTGGTGGAGGGCAACGAGCGGATGTTCCCGAGCCAGCCGCTGATCGTGCTCAACGCGGAGGAGTTCCCCGAGGTGGCGGAGCGTCAGGCCCGGAGCGCGGCCGGGCCGGCCGGGCGGGGGAGCTGAGCCTATGGACATCGTCAAACTCTCGATCTCCAAGCCCGTGACAGTGACGGTGGGCGTGATCCTGGTGGTCATGTTCGGCCTGATCGGGCTGACGGCGATCCCGGTGCAGCTCACGCCGACGGTGGACCGCCCGGTCATCACGGTGCGCACCAGCTGGCCCGGGCGCTCCCCGCAGGAGGTGGTCGATGAGATCACCAAGAAGCAGGAGGAGCAGCTCAAGAATGTGTCGAACCTGCGCAAGATGGTCTCGACCTCCTCCGAGGGCCTGGCGGAGATCACGCTGGAGTTCACGATCTCGGCGGACATCAGCCGGGCGTTGCAGGAGGTGTCCGACTCGCTGCGCCAGGTGGAGGCCTACCCGGCCGAGGTGGATGAACCCGCGATCAAGGCGGCCGACGGGGCGAGCGAGAACGCCATCGCCTGGATCATCACCGAGCTGCCCCGGGACAAGATCCCCAACCACCCCGGCTTCGACATCACCACGCTGTACGACGAGATGGACCGGGAGGTCAAGCCCTACCTGGAGCGCATCGACGGCGTGGCGGAGGTGAACATCTTCGGCGGGCGGGAGCGGGAGGTCCGCGTGCTGGCCGATCCCACGCAGCTGGCCCAGCGCGGGCTGAACCACATGGATGTGGTCAACGCCCTGCGCGGCGAGAACCGCAATGTCTCGGCGGGCACCATCGCCCAGGGCAAGCGGGACTACCGCGTCCGGCTGGTCGGCGAGTTCACCAGCCCGGACCAGGTCTTGGACACCATCGTGGCCTACCGCGACGGGCGTCCGGTGCTGGTCCGCGATGTGGCCACGGTGGAGATCGACCACGAGAAGCGTCGCGGCTTCGTCCGCACCTTCGGCCACCCCGCGCTGGCGATGAACATCATCCGCCAGTCCGACGCCAATGTGGTGGACATCATGGAGCAGGTCCGCCTGCGCCTGGACGAGGTCCGCGCGGACATCCTGCCCAACCTGGGCGGCGTGACCGCGGGCGGCCCCGTCGGCCCGGACCTGAACATGCGTCAGGTCTACGACGAGACGACCTACATCCAGTCCGCCGTGTCGCTCGTGACGAGCAACCTGTACATCGGCGGCGCGATCGCGGGCCTGGTGCTGCTGGCGTTCCTGCGCTCGATCCGGCCCACGCTGATCGTGATGGTGTCCATCCCGATCTCGGTCATCGGCACCTTCCTGGTCATGGTCGCCACGGGTCGCACGCTGAATGTGATCTCGCTGGCGGGGCTGGCGTTCGCGGTGGGCATGGTGGTGGACAACGCCATCGTGGTGCTGGAGAACACCTACCGGCGCCTGCAGATGGGCGAGCCGCGGATGACGGCGGCCTGGCGCGGGGGCAAGGAGGTCTGGGGTGCCATCCTGGCCTCCACGCTGACCACGGTGGCGGTGTTCGTGCCCGTGCTGACGATCCGGGAAGAGGCGGGCCAGCTCTTCCGTGACATCAGCCTGGCGGTGGTGGCCGCCGTGACGCTCTCGCTGATCGTGTCGATCACGGTGATCCCCACCGCCTGCGCCCTGTTCATGCCACAGAAGGCGGTGCCGGAGTCCAGGGCCGGGCGGGCGGTTTACTCGCTGTTCGGCCTGGCGCCCATGCTCGAACGGCTCAACCGCGCGTGCGCCTCGGCCGTGCTGTGGATGATGTCCGGCGCGCGGGGCTGGACCGTCCGGCCCGCCCTGATCGTCCTGATGACCGTGGTGTCCATCGGGGGCGCGATCAAACTGATGCCGCCGCTGGACTACCTGCCCGCGGGCAACCGCAACCTGGTCTTCGGCGGGCTGCTGATCCCGCCCGGACTTTCCGTCGAGCAGCGCGAGTCGATCGCCCAGCGCATCGAGTCCACCATCCTGCCCTACGCCGACGCGGACATCAATGATCCCGAGTCCGTCGCGGCCCTGCCCCCCATCGTGCGTCCCTCGTACGACCGATCGGTCCCGCCGCCGCCCCCGTTCGACCCGGTGCCGGTGGACAACTTCTTCATCGGCGCGTTCGGCACCCAGATGTTCATCGGCGCGACCTCGCAGGACGAGCAGGTCGTCCTGCCCGTCGGCCAGATGGTCACCAACGCCATGAGCGCCATCCCGGATTCCTACGGCGGCGCGTCGCAGTCGTCGCTGTTCGGGCGCGGGGCGGGCGGCGGCAACAGCATCGACCTGGAGGTTTCCGGCCCCCGCCTGGAGCGGGTCAACGCGGCGGCCGAGTTCATGTTCAACGCCGCGGCGGAACGGTACAGCTACGGCAATGTGCGCCCCGACCCCGCCAACTTCCTGCTCCAGGAGCAGGAGCTCCAGGTGCGGCTCAACGCGCGCGGGCGGGAACTCGGGCTGACCACGGAGGGCCTGGGGGTGGCCATCCGCGCCCTGTTCGACGGCGCGTTCGTGGGCGATTACAAGCTCAACGGCGAGACGGTGGACCTGCGCGTCATGCCCACCGGCGGCCGGCTGGACTACAAGGAGCAGCTGGCCGACATCCCCGTCGCCACGCCCGCCGGGCCGGTGGTGCCGGTGGACTCGATCATCGAGTTTGTGCCCAGCCTGGCGCCGCAGACGATCAAGCGCATTGAGGAACTCGAGTCCGTCACCATCCAGGTGCGCCCGCCCGAGGGCCAGGCCATCGAGGAGGTCATGAACTGGCTGAACGCCAATGTCATCAACGCGGCCCGCGAGGCGGGCCTGATCGACCGGACCATGCGCGTACGCCTTGAGGGCACGGCCGCCAAGCTGGACGAGACGCGCGCCGCGCTGTTCGGGGCTGCGCCGGAGCGTTCCCGCGGCGCGCTCGGGCGTATGGCGGACCTGGTCTCGCTCGGGCTGCTGCTGGCCGGCATTGGCGCGGGGGTCTTCGTGATGATCCGCGTGGGCGTGCGCAGACAGACCGGCGCCGCGTTCTACGGCCTGCTCGGCATGGTGCTGCTGGGCGCGGTGCTGGGCTGGGCCGTCCTGACGCTCGGCCACAACCCGCACCTGCTGCTCGCCCGCTTCGTCTGGGCCTTGCTGGTCACATACCTGCTGATGTGTGCCCTGTTCGAGAGCTTCCTGACGCCCTTCGTCATCATGTTCACGGTGCCGCTGGCGGTGGTGGGCGGGTTCGCGGGGCTGAAGATCGTCCACGACATCTCGATGAACAACCCGACCGTCTCGCCGCAGCAGCTCGATGTGCTGACCATGCTGGGGTTCGTCATCCTGATCGGCGTGATCGTCAACAACGGCATTCTCATCGTGCACCAGGCGCAGAACTTCATGCGGGGCGAGTGGGGCGCGGCCCCCCTGCCGCCCCACGAGGCGATCGCCGAGTCGCTGCGCACCCGCATCCGTCCGATCTTCATGTCCGTGCTGACCTCGGTGGGGGGCATGTTGCCGCTGGTGGTCTTCCCCGGGGCGGGATCGGAGATGTACCGCGGCATGGGGTCGGTGGTGGTCGGCGGGCTGGTGGTTTCGACCGTGTTCACCCTGCTCCTGGTGCCGCTGCTGTACTCGCTGGTGGTGGACATGCAGCAGGCCGCGATGAAAGGTTTCGGCCTGAGCGGTGGTCCGCGGGGGTCCACCGCGCCTTCGATGACGGATCAACCCGCCCCGCCCGCGTCCGCCCTGGAGGGAACCGCCGCATGAGCCTGTCCATCGCCCGCGTCGCACTCGGCGTCCTGATCCTGGCCCTCCCCGCCCTGACCGGGTGCCAGGCCCCCAAGCGGGAGCCGGACCCGGTCGATCCGCGCAGCGTGCCCTTCTTCGCGGGCGACGCCAGCGGCGTGACGCCGTGGGAGTCCGTCGTCGCCGCCGGTGCCGGCTCGGCGGTGGTGGTGATCGGCGAGGTCCACGGGCACCCGCTGGGCCTGGACCTGGCCGCGGACCTGTTCGAGGACATCCTCCGGGCCAACCCCCGGGCGGTGCTGTCGATGGAGTTCTACGAGCGCGACCAGCAGACCGCGCTGGACGATTATGTCGGCGGCATCATCAACGCCGAGCAGTTCGACCGGGCGACCTTCCGCAACGCGGGCAACAATCCCGAGGGGCACCGGCGCATGGTCGAGGCCGCCCGGCTCGCGGGACGCCCCATCATCGCGGCCAACGCCCCGCGCCGCTACGCTCGACTGGCCCGTACCGACGGCTACGACCGCCTGCGCAACCTGACCGCGGAGCAGCGCCGCCACTACGAGATCCCCGACACCCTGCCGGACAACGCCTACGCCGGCCGTTTCCGGGCCGCGATGTCCGGGATGGGGGGGAACGGGCACGGGAGCACGACGGCAACGGGCGAGAACCCGGTTGACGGGTTTTTCCGCTCCCAGATCCTCTGGGATGTGACGATGGCCGAATCCATCGCCGACGCCACCCGCCTGGGCGCGCCGGTGGTGCATGTGGTCGGTCGGTTCCACGCCGAGTACGGCACCGAGCCGGGCAAGTCCGGCCTGGCCGACGCCGTCGCCCAGCGCCTCCAGCCCGACCAGCGCCTGCTCATCATCACCGTGCTGGACGCCGATTCCGGCCAGCTCCGCGTGGAGGATGTCGGACGGGGCCACTTCATCGTGTATGTGGGCTCGCAGCCGGAATCGTGATTGTGGTGGCCCGGCTCGCCGAGCCGGGTCTTGGTAGGTCGGCACTCCGTGCCGACTCCCCAACTCCGGAGCGGAGGGCTTCCAGCCCTCCGATCGGGCGCAGCCCGATCCCCGCCGTGGGACCGATTGACCGCGTGTTTATTCGGAACCGCGATCGGTATCGTGAACCCGGTCCCAGACCTCGGAGACTCCCTCGCGGCTCGCCCACGCGGCGATGTATTCGAGATCGACACCCCCGCTCGATGTCTTGAGAATGCCGCGGATGTCCCGCAGGTGCTTGTCGGAACCCCCGAGCTTGAAATACTGGAGCTTGCGGAGAATGACATCCTCCGGCGAGGCGTACATCGCGCTGGACCCGGGCGTCACGGGGACTTCGCGCCCGCGCGCGAATCTGGATCTGTTGAAGGCGTCATCCTTCGGGATCATGAAGTCGATCTTCAGCCCGGACGCGGGGTGGATGACATTGAACTGGGCGTGCCGGGCCGCCGCGGCGCGTGCGGCGTCCGGGCTGGCGGAGAAGTCAGGTTCCGGGAACGCCTGGGCGAGCCGGGCGGCCTGGTCCGGCGTGGCGAGGATGGCGATGTCCACATCGTTGGTGAAACGAGGCTCGCCGTACACGATGGACGCCATCGAGCCGGTGACGAGGTACTCGATGCCGAGGCGGTCGAGGACGCCGGCCGCGAGCGCGACGAGGTCAGACGGCCCCATGAGAGAGCCTCTTCGCGGCTTCGCGCTGGACCTGATCCTCGGTCCAGTCCGGGTGCCGGGCGCGGAGGATCAGGAGGATCTGGTCGCGGGCGGAGCGCCACATGGCGTCGGCCATCGAGAGTTTTTCGAGCGGGGTCTTGGCGCGGAGGATCTCGATCATGGCCGGGTCGAGGTCGTCGGCGGAGGGGTTGGGATGAGAGGCCTCCGGCGGCATGGCGGATTGTAGGAGGCAAAGGAAAACGCGCATCCCCCGGAGCGGGGGGCTTCCAGCCCCCCGATCGGGCGCAGCCCGATCCCCGTGGGGCCGACTTCCAGTCGGCCGCCTTCCCCGAAGTGGCATCGGCGTGGAAGAGGCCCCGCCTTCACGCCTGAGGCTTGTCATGTGGGTTGTTCGTGAGGCGGGAGATCCGCCGACTTCATCGGCGGCGTCACGGAGCGGGCGTCACCGGAGAGGCCGCTTGCTTGTGTGGCGGCTTCGAAAAGAGTCTGCTTATTTCGTGCGCGGCTGTAAGATTCGTGGCCGACTGCAAGTCGGCCCCACAACAAGTCGGCCCCACAAGAAGAAGAGTCGGCACGGAGTGCCGACCTACCAAATCAGTCGGCCCGGTAGTAGGTTCCGCTGGTGCCTTCGAGGGGCACGCCGCGGAAGCGGCGGGGCTGGACCGGCACCCAGGTGCGGTTGGGATCGACCAGCTCGGGGGCGTCGGGCAGCTCGTCGGGGAACAGGGGCACATCCTCGCGCAGGTTGACCTGGAGCAGGCGGCTGTCCGCCGGGGGCACGGCCATGGCGTTGGTCAGGCGTGTGTTGCGGATGCTCTGGTCGAAGATCTCCCAGCGCATGATGTCCGGGCGCAGCACCGATCCGGAGGTGTCGCGGTTCTCATAGAACCGGATGGACACCTTGGACCCGATCGGCACATCCACCGTCCACAGGGGGGTGTCCTCCCGGCGGTCGTACAGGGTGACGCTCAGGGGTTCCCAGGGCGTGGAGATGTAGGTGAACTCGTCGATGGACCGCTGCGGCCCGCCGGGCGTCAGCCCCGGGATGACCGAGCAGGCCCCCATGCCCGAGATGCCGACGATCGCCCCCAAGAGGGCGGCCCCGGTCACGATCTTGCCCGTCAATCCCGTCCGCATGGTCGGCTCGCCTCCGGTCTGAATCCCAGGCCGCATGGTAGTCGGCCCGACCCCCGCGGGGCGTGCGCCCCGGGCGGCCGGTGGTTGTACTCCTCCGGTTATCGGTAAGATCGCCGGATGACTGCACACCCGTCCGCCCAACCGCCCCCGTTCCTCATCGGGCACGGCTACGACCTGCACCGGCTCGAACCCGTCGCCCCCCATGGGCCGGGGAGGCCCTTCGTGCTGGGCACGATCCGGTTCGAGCACGACCGCGGCCCCGTGGCCCATTCCGACGGCGACGCCCTGCTCCACGCCGTGACCGACGCGCTGCTGGGTGCCGTCGCCGAGCCGGACATCGGCCAGTTGTTCCCCGACACCGACCCCCGGCACGACGCGCAAGATTCGCGCGTGTTCCTGGCCGAGGCGGTCCGCCGGGTGGAGGCCGCCGGGTACCGCCCGACCAACCTGGACGCGACGGTGATCTGCGAACGCCCCAGGCTCGGGCCGCACAAGATGGCGGTGCGCGAGGCGCTGGCCGCGCTGCTCGGGCTGCCGGTGGCCCGGGTCAATGTGAAAGCCAAGACCCACGAGAAGGTGGACGCCGTGGGGGAGGGCCGGGCCATCGAGGTGCATGTGGTGGTGCTGCTGGGGCGGGGGTGAGGCTTGTGTTGCTTTGGTGGCACAGGCGTCCCGCCTGTGCGGGCTGGCTTTGCACAGGCGGGACGCCTGTGCCACCGAGGGGGAGTAAGGAATGGCCGACTGCAAGTCGGCCCCACACACAAGCAAGGGGTCGGTCAGTCGTTCTCGCGCCAGACCTTCATGAAGCGGTCGGAGCCTTGGTTGCGGATGGAGTTGTCCTCCAGGATCTCCTCGGTGGAGTCGAGGAGTTCCTCGCGGTTGAAGACCAGGACTTCCTGGCCCTTCTCGTGGAACTCGAAGACCAGGTAGTCGTCCTCGCTGTCGCGGACGAGGGTGAGCAGGTGGGTCAGGCTCTTGATCTTCTGGCCGTTGACGGTTTTGACGGTGGGGCGGTAGGAGATCTCGTAGCCCTTGGTGATCGGGTGGGGCAGCAGGCTGCTGGTGACGACGACGAGTTCCTCGCCCTCGAAGGCCTTCTCCTCCTCGGCGCGCAGGGCGATGGGCGAGCGCATGACCGCCAGGTAGCCTGCGTAGTACTCCATCAGGTGCTCCAGCCGCGCCGGGCTGAGGACCAGCGGCCCGAGCACGAAGTACTCGGGATAGTCGTTGCCCAGCGGGGGCAGCAGGCTGTCGCGCTTGTTGGACACGGGCAGGGCGACCTCCACCTCCTTGCCCTTGCGGATGACGGTCACGGGAACGGCCCCGTCCTTGGCCAGGCGGGGAATCTGGTAGGCCCAGAGCACGCGGGCGCCGTCCTCGATGGTGATGAGGCCGGCGTTGTCGATGCTGTCGGGGCCGATGGCGGAGATCAGGTCCCAGCGTTCCAGCGGGAGTTTGTCGTCCTCGCCGGTGTAGATCAGGCCGGTCTGGGTCTCGCTCAGGCCCAGCCAGTCGCGCACGCCCTCGTTCTCGGCGGTCTGGAAGTCCTTGGCGTGCAGGCGCGGGCGTCCGTCGTAGGTTCCGTCGGCGATGTCCTCCAGGAACGCGCGGACCTCCTCGGCGGGGATGAGGTAGCCGATGTTCTGCGCCTGGTCGATGCCCGAGAAGGTGACGCCGATCACCTCGCCGTCCTGCACGACGGGGCCGCCGGAGTTGCCGGGGTTGAGGGCGGCGTCCACCTGCACGCGCAGGCCGTAGGTGTTCAGGTAGTAGTCCGCGTACTCGACGCGGCTGACCACGCCCTCGGTGATGGAGATCTGCTCGCCCCCCATCGGGTAGCCGAAGGCCTGCACCTTGCTGCCGATGCGGGGCAGGTCCTGGGTGAGCGCCAGGGGCGGGTGCTTGGCGTGGAAGGCTTCGCGCTCCTGCTCGCGCCGGATGCGGACCACGGCCAGGTCGATGCCGGGGGCGATGGCCACCAGCTCGGCCCGCAGCCGGTCCGCGCTGCCCGACGGCCGCACGAAGATCTGCGAGGCGAACTCGACCACATGGGCGTTGGTCAGGATCAGGTCGCCCTCGATCACGAAGCCCGACCCGGTGAACTCCTCCGGGGGCATGCGGGACCACGGGGCCTCGAAGTCCGGCGCGCGGTAGGTCGCATAGAGCTTGACGACCGAGTTGCGGACATCGGCCGCCGCCTCGGGTGTGGTGACGGTGAAGAGGCAGAGCAGCACGCAGGCCAGGACCATCCGCATCGGGCATCTCCTTGCACACCGGCGGGCAGGCCGGTGTCGGGCGGATGGTACCGCCCGAACGGCCCCGGGACGCGGGTCCGGTGTCCCAGGACGCGGGGAAACCGCCCGGCCCCTATGCTCCGGCATGGCCAGAATCGTCATCCTCCAGCACAACGACCACGCCCACGCCGGGCGGCTGGGGCGCGCCCTGCGCGACCACGGCTTCCGCACCGACATCCGCCGCCCGGACCTGGACCCGCAGGCCATCCCGAGCGACCTGGACGACCTCCGCGGCCTGGTGGTGCTGGGCGGGGCGCAGAATGTGGACGAGGGCCATGCCTTCCTCGGCAGAGAGCAGGCCCTGATCCGCAACATGCACGAGGCCAACCGCCCGGTGGTGGGCGTCTGCCTGGGCGCGCAGCAGATCGCCGTCGCCCTCGGCGGGCAGGTCCGCGCGATGGCCACGCCCGAGGTCGGGCTCAGCCCGGTCCACCTGACCGTGCCCGGCCAGACCGAGACCATCCTCGCGGGCGTCCCGTGGTCCTGCCCGCAGCTGCATTCGCACGGGTACGAGGTGACCCAGCTCCCGCCCGGGGCCACGCTGCTGGCCTCGTCCGCGGCGTGCAAGGCGCAGGCCTTCCGCGCGGGGCTGCGGACCTTCGCCTTCCAGTACCACTTCGAGTGCGACATCCCGATGACGCGGGACATGTTCACCCGCTCGGCGAAGCTGGCGGAGCGGGCGGGCGTGGCCCGCGCCGAGCTGGACGCGCAGTTGGAACGCCACGCGGAGATGTTCGACCGCGCCGCCGACCGGCTCTGCACCAACCTCGCCACCTTCGCCTTCACATTCAGCGAACTCCTGGCCGTCTGACCCCCCTCCCCCCCGTGCCCACCACGCTGACCATCACGCCGCCGGACGACTTCGACCTCGCCCGGGATGCGTGTTCCTACGGGTACTTCCTGCTCGAACCCAACCACTGGGACCCGGACGCCCACGCCCTGGCCCGGGTGCTCGATCTTTCGCCCGGCGGCACGCCGACCGTGGCGGTGATCGACCAACGCCCGCGGGGGGGAGGAGGGCTGCGGGCGCGCTTCGACCGCTCGCTGGACCGCGCCGAGCAGGCGGCCGCCCGGACGCAGATCGCCCGGATGCTCTCGCTGGATGTGTCGGCGGCGGAGGTGGCGGATTTCCACGCCACGGACCCGCGATGGAAGAAGTCGGGGCGGGCGCGTCTGTTCCGCTCGCCCACGCTGTTCGAGGACATTGTGAAAACGGTGACGAGCTGCAATGTCGCCTGGCCGAGCACGATCAACATGAACCGGCGTCTGTGCGAGGTGCTGGGGGGGAAGGCCGCTTCCGGAACCCGCGCGTTCCCGACCGCGGCCAAGCTCGCCCGGGCCAACCCCGCCACGCTCCGCGCCCGCTGCCGCGTGGGCTACCGGGATGTCCGGATCGTCGAGCTGGCGAAGATGATGAAGCGGGGCGACATCGACGAGGGGTGGCTCACCGATCCCGGCGTCGATGACGAGGCGGTGTTCAAGTTTCTCAAGACCCTGCCCGGGATCGGGCCGTACGCGGCGGGCAACATCATGCAGCTGCTCGGGCGATGCTCGCGCCTGGCCCTGGACACCGAGTCGCTCCGCCACGCCCGATCCGTGCTGGGCATGGACGGCCCGGACGCGGCGTTGATGAAGCGCCTGGCCGCTCATTACGAGCCGTTCGGCCGGCACAAGTTCCGCAGCTACTGGTTCGAGCTCTGGGATTTTTACGAGTCCAAACGAGGCCCCGCGCACACCTGGGACAAGCGCACCACCGGGACCACCTTCACCGCGGCCCAACTCATGGATTGATCGGAGGCGTCATGTTTCGGGTGCTGCTGCTCATCGTGCTGCTGACGGCCGCGCCCGCCCGGGCGGGCGACCAGCCCGCCGTCTCGCTGATGACCTTCAACATCCGCTACGGCACGGCCAACGACGGGCCAGACCGCTGGGAACTCCGGCGCGGGCTGGCGCTGGATGTGTTCGAGCGCCACGGGTCGGATGTGGTCGGCTTGCAGGAGGCGCTGGCGTTCCAGGTGTCCGAGATCCGCGAGCGGTTCCCGCGCTACGCCGCGGTGGGCGTCGGGCGGGACGACGGGCTGGCCCGGGGCGAGCACTGCACGATCCTGTACCGGTCGGATCGGTTCACGCTGGCCGAGTCGGGCACCTTCTGGCTGTCCGACACGCCGGAGGCGGTCGCCTCGACCGGCTGGGGCAACTCGATCACGCGGATCTGCACCTGGGCCAGGCTGATCGACGACGCGAGCGGCCGGGCGTTGTATGTGTTCAACACGCACTTCGACCACATCTCGCAGCCCTCCCGCGAACGCAGCGCTCGCCTGATCGCCGAACGCATCGCCGCCCGCGCTCACCCGGACCCGTTCGTGGTCATGGGCGATTTCAACTCGGGCGAGGCCAATCCCGCGATCACCTTCCTGCTGAACGATCCGGCCGGCCCCGGGCTGACGGACACCTTCCGCGCGGTCCATCCGGACGAGACGGTGGTGGGCACCTTCAACGCCTTCCGCGGCCGCACCGACGGCGAGAAGATCGACTTCATCCTTGCGGGGCCGGGCATACCGGTGTTGGATGCCGCGATTGATCGGACGCGGGTCGAGGGGCGCAGCCCGTCGGACCACGAGCCGGTGACGGCCGTGATCGGGCTGCCGCCCCGCCAAAGATGAACACCGTGCCGATGCGTTTCCGCATCGGCACGGCGGTGTGTGCTTCCGGCGCTATGGTGGGGTCCGCCAGAAAGAAAGAGAACTGCGAAAAGATATCCGCGACCCTCCGGGCCGCGGATAAAGATGCCGTCAAAGCTCGATCAGTATCGCGTCAAGGCCGTGCGGTCACACGGATCCCGCTTGAAAATCGGGCGTGGCCCGATCGACAAGCCGCGACTGCAAGGGAGCGGCCGAGCGACGCACATGCCCTCCGCTCCCGGCAAACCACGGCGAGCCGGAAGCCGTCTCGGTTGTGATTGCGGCCGGTCTCGGCTCGGCGACCGACGGATTCCGCCCGGAAATGCAAGCGACAACCGTATCAATCGTGATGCTCCGCTGCTGACGCAACCGCGGCCGCTCCCTTGCAGTCGCGGCTTGTAGACCGAGCCACACCCGAAACTCAAGCGGCATCCGCATCACACCCCGGCCTTGGCCAGCGCCCCCAGATCCTGCAGAGCCGAAACCCCCCAGTCGCCCGCCCGCAGGGCGGCGATGGCGTGGACCACCTGCTGCGCGGCCGTGGCCGTGGTGATCATCGGGATGCCCAGGCGGACGGCGGTGGCGCGGATGCGTCCCTCGTCGGTCTGCCAGCCGGTCTTGGTCGGCGTGTTGATGACGAGCTGGATGTCGCCGTTCTGCATCAGGTCGATGACATTGGGGCGGGCGCCGGCCTGGATCTTCTGGATGATCTTCGGGCGCAGGCCGTGGCGTTGCATGAGTTCGGCGGTGCCCGAAGTGGTCCAGACCTCGAAGCCCATCGCCATCAGCGAGCGGGCGACGGGGATCATGGCCTGCTTGTCGTTCGCGCGGACGGAGAGGAACACGCCGCCGGAAGTCGGCAGGCGGGTGCCCGCGCCGAGCAGGGCCTTCATGTACGCCACGGGGCGGGAGACATCCACGCCCATCACCTCGCCGGTGGAGCGCATCTCCGGCCCGAGCACGAAGTCCACGCCGGGGAATTTCTGGAAGGGGAACACCGGGGCCTTGAAGGCGCAGTAGCCCACATCCGGCAGCTCCACCGTGCCCTGCTCGGCCAGCGAGTCGCCCAGCATCGCGCGGGCGGCCACGCTTGCCCACGCCACGCCCTTGGCCTTGCCGACGAACGGCACGGTGCGGCTGGCGCGGGGGTTGACCTCGAGGATGTAGACCTCGTCGTCCTTGACGGCCATCTGGACATTCATCAGGCCGCACACGCCGAGTTCGGCGGCCAGACGCCGGGCGGTCTGGCGGACCTCCTGCACGGTCGAGGCGCGGAGGGTCTCGTAAGGGATCATGCAGGTCGAATCGCCGGAGTGGACGCCGGCCTGCTCGATGTGCTCCATCACGGCGCAGATCAGGGCGCGCGGGTCGGTCGCGTTGCCGAAGTCGGCGACGACATCGACATCGAGTTCGGTCGCCGCGTCGAGGAACTGGTCGATCAGGATCGGCGCATCGTCCAGGCCGGAGACATCGACCGCGGTGGTCATGTAATGGCGCAGCGCGGCCTCGTCCGGGCAGATCTCCATGCCCCGCCCGCCCAGCACATAGGACGGACGCACCAGCACCGGGTAGCCGATGCGGGCGGCGATCTCCACGGATTCCTCGACCGACCGGGCGATGCCCGAGCCGGGCCGCTTCAGGTCGAGTTTGGTCAGGAGCTGGTCGAACCGGTCGCGGTCCTCGGCGCGGTCGATGGCGTCCAGCGGGGTGCCCAGCAGCGGCGCGCCGGCGAGATCGAGCCCGTGGGCCAGGTTCAGCGGCGTCTGCCCGCCGAACTGCACCACCAGCCCGCGCACCGGCCCGCGGTCGGCCCAGCCCTTGACCTGCGCCGTGTGCCGGGCGAGGTGCCCGACCAGCTCGCGGTCGTACCTCGCGCCGCCGGACCCGTCGGTGGGGATGGTCAGCACCTTGCCGTCCGGCACGCCCACGATCCAGGTCTCGTCGTCCGACGCGCCGCTCATGCGGACCAGCACCTCGCCGCGGTCGTACCCCGCGGCCTTGAGACTGGCGAGGATCTCCTCCCCGTCCGTCGCGCTGACCTCGACCCCGGCGGCGGTCGTCAGCCCGACGGGCAACGCCCGCGGCGAGGCGCTGAGTTTCTCGACCACATTGAGCACATCCTCGAGCGTCAGCGGTTCGAAGAACAGCACATCGCTGGTGTCGTAGTCGGTCGAGACCGTCTCGGGGTTGGAGTTGATCATGACCGAGCGGAAGCCCAGGTCCCGCGCCGTCATGGCCGCGTGGACGCAGCAGTAGTCGAACTCGATGCCCTGGCCGATGCGGTTGGGCCCGCCGCCGAGGATGACCACGAACTGCCCGCCGTCGCGGTCCTGCTCCAGGCGGATGACGAGCTCGTCCTCGGCGGGGATGGCGGTCATGCTGCCGTCGGCGTTGAGCCGGCGGTGCCCGGGCTGATAGGTCGAGTAGTAGTACGGCGTGACGGCCTCGAACTCGGCCGCGCAGGTGTCCACCACCTTGAAGACCGCCTCGACGCCCAGCTCCTTGCGCTTGGCGCGCACCTTGAGGATGGCCGACGCCGACTGGTCGCCCAGGAACACATTGGCGAGCTGCGGGTCGGAATAGCCCAGGCGCTTGGCCCGCAGCATCATGGGCGCGTCGAGATCGTCCAGCGAGGGCACGGCCATCAGCTCGTCCTCGAACGCGGTCAGCTCGGCGAACTGGGCGAGGAAGAACGGGTCGATCCGCGTCAGCGCGTTGATCCGCTCGATGCTCCAGCCCATCTTGAGGGCGTAGCGGATGTAGTACATGCGGCCCTGGCTGGGCACGCTGAGCTTGCGGGTCAGCTTGTCGTCGTCGATGGGCCACTCGACGGCCTGGCCGTCGGCGTCGCGTCCGTCCTCGCTGCGCTGGTGGGCCAGCCACAGATCCTGGCGGTCCAGCCCGAAGCCGAAGCGTTTGACCTCCATCGAGCGGATGACCTTCTGGAACGACTCCTTGAAGGTGCGCCCGATGGCCATCGCTTCGCCCACGGACTTCATCTGGGTGGTCAGCGTCTCGTCGGCCTCGGGGAACTTCTCGAAGGTCCAGCGGGGCATCTTGGTGACGACATAGTCGATGCTCGGCTCGAAGCACGCGCTGGTGCTGCCGGTGATGTCGTTGCGGAGTTCATCAAGCGTGTAGCCCACCGCCAGCTTCGCCGCGATCTTGGCGATCGGGAAGCCCGTCGCCTTGGACGCCAGCGCGGAGGACCGGCTCACCCGCGGGTTCATCTCCACCACCACGAACTCGAACGGCAGGCTGCCGTCGGCCCGCGGCTCGGGGTTCGGGTTGACCGCGAACTGCACATTGGACCCGCCGGTCTCCACGCCCACCTCGCGCATGATGCGGATGGCCGCATCCCGCAGGGCCTGGTACTCCTTGTCGGTCAGCGTCAGGATGGGCGCCACGGTGATCGAGTCGCCCGTGTGGACGCCCATGGCGTCGATGTTCTCGATGCCGCAGACGATGACGCAGTTGTCCTTCTTGTCGCGGACGACTTCGAGTTCGTACTCCTTCCAGCCGATCAGGGACTTGTCCACCTGGACCTGCCCGATCATGCTGGCCCGCAGCCCGCGCGTCACCAACTCCTCGAACTCGGCGCGGTTGTAGGCGATGCCGCCGCCCCAGCCGCCCAGGGTGAAGGCGGGACGGATGATCGCCGGCAGGCCGATCTCTTCCAGGAAGGCGTCGGCCTCCTGCATGGTCTCGACGGTCTTGCTCTTGGGCGTGGCCAGCCTGGCGCGGGCGCACACATCCGCGAAGGCCTTGCGGTCCTCGGCCCGGTGGATGACGGCCCGGTCGGCCCCGATCATCTCGATACCGTGCTCCTGGAAAACCCCCTGGTCCCACAGCTCGCAGGCGCAGTTCAGGGCCGTCTGCCCGCCCAGGGTCGGCAGCACCGCGTCGATCGGGTTGCCCAGTTCCTTTTCCTTCTCGATGATCTTGCGGACGGTCTCGGGCGTGATCGGCTCGACATAGGTCCGGTCGGCGAAGGCCGGGTCGGTCATGATCGTCGCGGGGTTCGAGTTGATGAGCACCACGCGGTACCCCTCGTCCCGCAAGGACTTGCACGCCTGCGTGCCCGAGTAGTCGAACTCACAGCCCTGCCCGATCACGATGGGCCCGGACCCGATCAGCAGGATCGTGCGGATGTCGTCGCGTTTGGGCATGGGCCGGACCTTTCTGTCAGACGCCCGGGCGAGGGGGGAGGGGGGGAGGGTGGGCGATGCCCAGCCGCCCCGCCGGGCGCAAACTCGGGAAGGATACGCATCCGCGTCCGGAAGGACAGTTTTCCTGCCCCCGCTGACCCGATATCTGTCCCACCCGGTCCCCAAGCCTCCTCCATATCTCCCCTGAACCCGCTTCGCCCCTCCTCCGTAGGATGCCCGGCCCATGTCCGGGCCGGCCGGGGCCGATTTCTCTTTCGTCCGCCCTTTCCCGACGACTCAGGAGCATTCCCCCATGTGCGGCATCGTCGCCTACCTCGGAAACAAGCCCGCCGTCCCGCTCCTCCTGGAGGGCCTCAAGCGCCTGGAGTACCGCGGTTACGACTCGGCCGGCATCGCCACGCTGAACGGGCAGGGCCTGGAGATCGTCAAGGCCGTCGGGCGCGTGGCCAATGTCGAGGCCAAGATCGAGGCCCAGGGCGGCCTGCCCGGCACCCAGGGGCTTGCCCACACCCGCTGGGCCACCCACGGCGGCGTGACCGAGGCCAACGCCCACCCGCACCGCGACGACCGCAACGGCATCTGTCTGGTCCACAACGGCATCATCGAGAACTACGCCACCATCCGCCGCCTGCTGGAGGACAAGGGCCACGCCTTCTCCTCCGAGACCGACACCGAGGTGCTCGCCACCCTGATCGGCGAGCTGTACGACCCGGCGCACGGCCTGGACCTGGAGAAGTCCGTGCAGGCCGCGCTGCGCGAGGTGACGGGGGCCTACGCCATCGCCGTCATGTGCGAGAAGGAGCCGGGCGTGCTGGTCTGCGCCCGCAAAGGCTCGCCCCTGCTGGTCGGCGTGGGCAACGGCGAGTATGTGGTGGCGTCGGACGCCTCGGCCATCATCGCTCACACGGCCCAGGCCGTGTCGCTGGACGATTACAATGTCTGTCGCATCACCCGCGACGGCTTCCGCACCACGACGATCGACAACATCGAGCTGACCCCCAAGGTGATGCAGCTCGAACTGGACCTTGAGCAGATCGAGCTGGGCGCGTTCGACCACTACATGCGCAAGGAGATCTACGAGCAGCCCAAGAGCCTGCGCACCACCATGCGCGGCCGGCTCGACGAGAAGGAGGGCCGCGTCGTTCTGGGCGGACTGCTCGCGCTGGCCCCGCAGCTGGTCAAGTCACGGCGCGTCATTCTCACCGCGCAGGGCACCGCCCTGCACGCCGCCATGATCGGCGAGTACCTGCTCGAAGACCTCGCCAAGATCCCCGCCGAGTGCGAGTACGCCAGCGAGTTCCGCTACCGCAACCCGATCATCGAGGACGGCACCGTGCTGGTCGCCGTCTCCCAGTCCGGCGAGACCGCCGACACCCTGGCCGCCCTGCACGAGGCCAGGGACCGCGGCGCGCTGACCCTGGGCGTGATCAATGTCGTCGGTTCGACCATCTCCCGCGAGACCCACGCGGGCGTGTACCTCCGCGTCGGCCCGGAGATCGGCGTCGCCTCCACCAAGGCCTTCACCGGCCAGGTGGCCGTGCTGACCATGATCGCCCTGTTCATGGCCCGCCGTCGCATGATGTCGCCGGAGGCCTCGGCCCGCCTCATGGGTGAGCTGAGCCAGGTCCCGGACAAGATCGAACGCTGCCTGGAGTTCGACGCCCAGATCAGAAAAGTCACGGAGAAGTATGTCCACCGCGAGAACTGGCTCTTCCTCGGGCGCGGCTACAACTACCCGACCGCCCTCGAAGGCGCGCTCAAGCTCAAGGAAATCTCCTACATCCACGCCGAGGGCATGCCCGCCGCCGAGATGAAGCACGGCCCCATCGCACTCATAGACGAGGGCATGCCAGTCGTCTTCATCGCCAACAAGGGCAACCAGTACGACAAGGTCATGTCCAACATCGCCGAGGTTCGCGCCCGCGGCGGCCATGTCATCGCCGTCGCCACCGAGGGCGACGACGAGATCCGCCACTACGCCGAGGATGTCCTCTATGTCCCCGATGTCCCCGAGTGCCTCAGCCCCATGCTGACCGTCATCCCCCTCCAGCTCATGGCCTACCACGCGGCGGTCCTCCGCGGCCACGATGTGGACAAGCCCCGCAACCTGGCCAAGTCCGTCACGGTCGAATAGCCCGGGCGGACCACGCCCGCGATGAGTCCTCGGATCGTGGGGTGCCCCCCTCCCCCCCCCGTGACGCCCGCGATGCAATCGCGGGATTCCTGTCCCTCTCCGGGTTCCCAACTCCCGGTCATATATCCAGGGTTTCGCCTGTCATCCCCCACCCGGTTCTGGTACGCTCTCCCTGCTACCCTATCGGGAGACCCGCATGAACCCCAACGACATCCGCCGCGGCGACGACCAGGGCTACCGGGGGGTCGCGACCCGCCCCGCCTCCACCAACGCCGAGCGATTCGGTCGGGATCAGGGCGCGGCCCGCCGTCAGGCCGAGTTCGACGCCGCGACCGCCGGCGGCGATGGCGGCTCGGGCCTTCCCGTCCGCTACGCGATCATCGGCCTGGCGGTCGGGGGGCTGATCCTCTTCGGCGCCCGTGCGTTCGCCGATTCGTTGGATTCCGCCGGCCTGCTGGTCGCGGCGGTCGTCGGGCTTGCGATCACCCCGCTCGTCCGCCGGCTCATCCGATTCACCGTCCCGGTCTATGTTGGAACCCTGATCGGCCTGGCGCTCGGGTCGCTCACACTGGTCATGCGCGGCGCCCCCCTGACCACGGACAATATCTTCATCTACCCCGCCCTGGGGGCGGTCATAGGTGTCCTCGTCATGCTCGTCCGCCTCTCGGCCCGCCGTGGGGCCTGTCTCAAGTGACGCCCGCGACGCTTCGCGGGATTTTGCCGTTCCGCCATGCCAGACCAGCATCAGGACGCACGGCTCCTTCCCGGCATCTGTCCTGCGGACGCCTCACTCCGCCCGTCCCCAAAAGTCCCCGTCTGACCCTTGTTCTCGTCCCTGTCCGTCTCTGACGCCTGTGCCGTTTGTATCGACGGTCCCAGAATCACTGAAGCCCCGGCCGCGCCCGTCCGATGCACCTGAGAACCCCCGTCCCGGGGGCTTCGCGGAGGCGCCGACCATGACGGCCATGCAGGTTATGACGCTCCGAACCGGGCGCACACGCCGCCCGGTCGAGGTGCTCCCCCCCGTCGAGCTGACCACCAACCGCCTGTGCTTCCGCCCGCTGGCGATGTCGGACCGCGCCCAGGTGCTCGCCGCCGTGCGTTGCAGCCGCGAGGCCCTGCTGGGGCGCATCCCGCTCAACCGGCCGGGCGAGACCGACGAGGCCATGTTCGCCCGCTGGGTGGAGACGGCCGCCGAGACCGACAACAACCGCTCCGCCTGGCGCCGCGCCGCGTTCCTGGAGAACGGGTCGTTCGTCGGGCTGTTCAACCTCATCCGCATCGAGTTCGGCCTGGAGTGGTCCTGCGAGGCGAACTGGTGGGTCGATCGCCGCTTCACCGGGCGGGGCTACGCCACGGAGGGCGTCCACGCCCTGCTCGAATACGCCACCTACGACATGCCCATCGGCCTGGGCCTGGCCCGCGTCCGCGCCATGATCCAGCCGACCAACCCCGCCAGCCTGCGCGTGGCGGAGAAGGCCGGGATGCGCCCCACCGGGATTGTTGAACTGCTCCCGATCGACGACAGCTACCGGCCCCACGCGGCCTACGAGCACACCGCCCGCGCCGCCTGACACCGGCCCGACCAGCCGCGCCCGCAAGGAAGCGGCCGCGAGCGCCAGGCAACGAACGCACACCGACCGATCAGCGACAACCGGCCGATCACACGCTTTCGCGTCGAGCGACAGCAACGGAGCGGGTTTTTACCTCGCTGTCGTTCGCCGGACGCGACGATCATATTGCGTCACTCGGCCGCTCCCTTGCGGTCGCGGCTTGTCAATCAGGCCACGCCCGAGATTCAGGGGAGACCCGCCTCATCCCGGGTTTTCCGCCGGCGTGTCCGGGTCCGCCAGGTCCGCGCCCGCGTTGTCATCGACCCCCGGGTACTGCGCTTCCACCGGCGCCGGCTGCGTCGCCGTGTCGATCAGCATCCCCGGCGGCGGATCGAAGGTACCGTCCGGGCCGACGCGCAGCTGCCCCGTCGTCAGCAGATACTCCAGGATCGCGTTGCGCAGGTCCGTGATGGACCGGTCCCGGGCGTTCTCGGCCTCCAGCAGCGCGTCCTGGCGGTCCAGCACGGCCTGCGGGTCCGCGTCGTCCCGCAGCGAAAGATCCTGCAGGCCCTTCTCGTTGATGATGATCTGCGCCTCGGCGAGCTGCAACTGGAACCGGGCCAGGTCGATCGCCCGCACCGCCCGGCGCGCCTCGATCACCACCGAATCACGGAACTCTTCGTACGACCGACGCTCCCGCTCCAGGCGCACCTGCGCCTGGCGCAGGCTCAGCCGCTCGATCTTGCGGTCCAGCGGCAGGCTCAGCGTGGCGCCCACCGAGTACCGCGTGTACCCCGCGTCCAGCCCCAGCCCTTCCTGATCGCCCGTGGGGTCGGTGGGGATCGCCACCGTCGCCGCCAGGTCAAAGTCCGGCAGCAGGTTGTTCCGCGCGTTGGCCACGGCCCGCTCCACATCGGTCAGGCGGTCGCGCCGGTTCTGCAGGTCCAGCCGGTACGACAGGGCCAGGCGCGACGCCTCGTTCGGGTCGATCGCCGGCTCGCGCAGCCCCCGCCCCGGCTCGCCCAGCCCGACGCTCTGCGTCGGGTCCAGGCCCAGGCGCAGCTTGAAGCGTTCGAGCTGGAGGATGTACTGCTCGCGCAGGTTCGCCAGCCGCGCCTCGGACTGCTTGACCGCGTTGGCCGTGATCTCGTTCTGGAACGGGTTGAGCCGTCCCGCCCGCACCTTGGCCGCCGTCTCCAGCGCGCGCCGGCGCTGCGATTCGAGCTGCCGGCGCTGGTTCTCGATGCCCGACCGCGTCTCGAGCAGGCTGAAGTAGTCCCCCGCGATCGACACCAGCAGCGACCGCCGGAACCGCTCGTAGGTCCGTGCCGCGTACACCGTGTTCCGCTCGGCCTGGAGCAGATCCTCCCGCGCCACGCGCCCGGCCCCCCGCAGCAGCGGCATGTTCGCCGACAGCACCAGGTCGCTCGACGAGGTGTACGAGTTGGTGCTCCTGTTGACCAGTTCCTGCGCGGCCCGCGTCACCCACTGCGCCTCCACCGCGCCGCCGTACGGCAGGCGCTGGCTGACCCGCAGCGAGTTGATGACCGACAGCGCCGCGTCGAAGGTGCCCCCGTCGCCCTCGCCGAACATCGTCACCGTCGTGTCGTTGAACAGGCGCGGGCTCCACAGGTGCCGCTCGATCAGCAGCGAGATCACCGTCAGGATGAACTCTTCCTCCGCCTGCCGGTGCTCGCGCCCGGAGGTGTCCGCCAGCCGGAAGACCGCCTCCAGGTCCAGCACCAGCGCGTCCGGCCCCACCTCGGTCGCGTCGTTGGCGTAGCGGTCCAGGATCGCGGCCACATCCCGCGCCTCGTCCGCCGGGTCGAACCGCAACGCCGACGCGGGCGGGTTGACCGTGCCGGGCTTCTCGTCGTACCACCCGGAGCGGTCGCGTTCCGGGCCGGGCGTGAACGACCGCGGCACATCCGCCCCCCCGCCCAGGGCCGACACCCGCTCCCGGATCACCTGGTCCGTCGCCCGGTCGATGCGATCCATGCCACCCGAACAACCCGCGATCATCATGCAAACAAGCGGGGCGGCCATCCCCACCCCGCGCCAGGAAATTTCGGAAATCGTCAACTTTCTCTGCCCGCCTCCGTCCGGGTGCTGAACGGGAGCGATCCGGGCCGCGAACTTGACCGTAAATCGTTGCTGATTCATGCTTTAGTGCTTTTCTCGTTCGGGCGGACCGATCCGTGGTTCGCGGGTCCAAGTCTACCAGCTCCGTGCCGTCGCGTTGCGATCCGCGACATGCCCTCCTACCGTCTCCGTCCGCGACACCCAACGGGTTTTCGGCGACCCGAACCCGAACACGCTTCAACCCCCCCCGCCCCCCGCGACTCGCACCCGGCTTCCCACCTTATCCGCTCCAGGCCGGGCCAACCGGAGCCTCCACTTCATGCCAGCGGTCAACTTCGACGGCAGATCCATCTCGATCGACGGCAAGCGCATCTGGATCGTTTCCGGATCACTCCACTTCCAGCGCTTCCCCCGCGAGACATGGGCCGAACGCATCCACGCGGCACGCCTTGCGGGGCTGAACACCATCGAGACCCCCGTCTTCTGGAACCGCGTCGAGCCGCGCCAAGGCTCTTTCGACTTCAAGGGCGACAACGACATCCGCCACTTCCTCACCCTCGTCCACCAGGCCGGCATGAACGCCATCCTCCGCCCCGGCCCCTTCGTCGGCGCCGGCTGGGATCTCGGCGGCCTGCCCACCTGGCTGCTCAACAACGAGACCATCAAACTCCGCGCCCCCAGCCAGCCCTTCCTCGAAGCCACCGGACGCTACTTCACCGCCCTGGCCAAGCAGGTCCGTGATCTCCAGGCCTCCTCCTCCGGCGGCGGACCCATCGTCCTCATCCAGAACGAGTCCCACTGGACCTGCGACCATCACGATGCCGCCAACGCCTACCTCGGCGAACTCGCCCGCTACCTCCGCGAGGCCGGGCTGAACCTCCCCCGCATCAACGCCAACAACCTCTGGCAGGGCGTGGAGGGCGAGATCGACGGCTGGACCGGCGAGGGCGAGATGTTCGCCGTCCTCCGCCAGCTCTCCGCCGTCCGCCCGGACCAGCCCCGCATCGTGATCGACTTCGGACCCATCCGCCGCCCCCGCTTCGGCGAGAACGCCCCGGACCCCATCGATCCCTGGACCCTCCAGCGCCAGCTCGGGGAGATCCTCGCCTCCGCCGGGCAGTTCAACCTGTCCTGCTTCTCCAGCGGCACCGCCTTGGGCTTCTGGGCCGGCCAGTCCCCCCGCGGCGAGCACACCATGCTCGCCCCCACCCAGGACCTGGCCGCCTGCGTCGATGAGCACGGCCGTCCCACGCCGCTCTACCCCGCCGTGCGCCGGCTGGCCTCCTTCGCGTCCTCCTTCTCGCGTGTCTTCGCCAACCACACCAGCGAAGCGCCCCCCGTCGTGATCGACCCCGCCCCGCGCGAGGGACAGATCGCCGGGCGCACCATCACCCACCTCCGCGGCACGCACGGCGCGGTCCTGTTCGTCTTCTCCCCGCCCAAGTCCAAGCCCGGCGTGCTGCCCCTGCTCATGCCCGATGGCTCGGCCATGCCGGTGCCGCTGGGCAACCAGCAGGTCCACTGGTGCCTGCTCGACACCCACCTGACCGGACGCGCCCGCCTCGACTACTCGACCCTCTGCCCCCTGTTCTTCTCCGGCACCACGCTGGTCGTCTTCGGCGCGGCCGGCTCGGTCGGCGCCGTCTCGATCAACGGCACCCCGGTGGAACTCGAGGTGCCCAAGGGCCGGCGCCCCGTCACCATCAAGATCGACGAGATCACCATCGCCGTCGTCTCCGAGGAACTCGCCGACGAGTCCTTCCACCACGCCGGCACGGTCTACATCGGCGTCGCCGGCCTGAACACCGCCTTCGAGCCGTTCCCCGGCTCCTCCAAGACCCACACCGAGATCGCCCCGGACGGCGCCGTCACCACCGTCAGCACCAAGACCCCCGCCGACGCCCCGCCGGCCCGTCTCCCCCAGATCACCATCGAGACCTGGGAGGCCGCCCCGGCCACGGCCCACATCGACGGCTCCTCCCCCCGCTTCGCCCAGATCAACGGGCCGGCCCAGCTCCCCGCCCTGGGCGCGCCGCAGGGCTACGGCTGGTACCGCGTCAACCTCCGCTCCGGCGCGACGCGCAAGATCAAGACCGCCGCCCCCGAGATGGCCGACCGCGTCCAGCTCTTCCTCGACGCCGAGAGCATCGGCGTTCTCGGCCACGGCCCCGGCGCCGAGTCCCACCTGCCGCTCTCGCTCAAGAAGGGCACGCACACCCTCACCATCCTCGCCGACAACATGGGCTACCCCTCCGGCGGCTCGCTCATGCGCTACCGCAAGGGCCTGTACGGCCACCTCATCGAGGCCGCGACCTTCCGCACGCCCAAGCCCAAGCTGGTCAACGCCCAGCCCTTCAACCTGCTCGCCTGGCGCACGCCCCTCTTCCGCGTCCGCGAGGGCGACACCACCCACCCCGCCCGCGTCACCTGGGCCTTCGCGCACCGCAAGCACACCCCGCTGGTCGTCGAGATCCCGCCGCTGCCGTCCCGCGCCCTGGTGCTGCTCAACGGCGAGCCGATCGACTTCATCGACGGCATGAACGCCCGCACGCTCATCCTCACCGCCGAGCAGCTCCGCCGCGGCAACAACGAGCTCGAACTCGCCCTCCACACCGACGAGGGCGACGGCCCCGCCGCCCAGGCCCGCGTGGAGGAAGTCCTGGCCGTCTGCTCGAACATCAAGTTCGTCGAGGCCGCCTCCGCCGTCACCGACAAGGGCGACTGGGCCTTCGCCAAGTGGGAGGCCCCCGGCGAGAACGAGTACCAGGAGGTCGCCAAGAGCAACCTCGGCAAGGGCACCACACCCTGCTGGTGGCGTGCCTTCTTCAACGCCCCGGCCGAGCGTGTTGCTCTCTCGCTCGATCTTTCCGGCATGACCAAGGGCGTGGTCTTCCTCAACGGGCGCAACCTCGGGCGCTACTTCTCCCAGACCGGCGCGGGCAAGAAGGTTCCCCCGCAACTCCCGCTGGCCCTGCCCCGCCCCTACCTCAAGGAAAAGGCCAACGAACTCCTGATCTTCGACGAGCACGCGGGCAACCCCGGCCGCATCAAGGTCATCGTCGCGTAGGTCGGCGCGGGGGGGGGGCGTGCCGACTCTTCCGTATTGGTGGCACAGGCGTCGGGGGGGCGCCTGTGTTCGCCTCGCAGAGGCGAAACTGACGCATCCGAAAGAAGACACAGGCGTTTTCCTCGCCCCTCACCCGGCGTACCCTGTCATTGCATGGACACCCCCCTCTGGCAGAAAGCCGCCTCCTTCGGCGCCCGCGCCCACGCGGCCCAGCTCCGCAAGGACGGCAAGACCCCGTATGTCGCCCATGTCTTCCGCGTCGCCATGACCGTCCGCGATGTCTTCGGGTGTGACGACCCCGTCGCCCTCTGCACCGCCCTGCTGCACGACACCATCGAGGATACCGCCACGGACTTCGACGACATCGAGTCCCGCTTCGGTGAGCCGGTCGCCGTCTGCGTGGCCGCCATGACGAAGAACATGCTCCTGCGTGAGGACGCCCGCGAGATCGATTACGACGCACGCCTCGCCGCCGCCCCGTGGCAGGCCCGCATGGTCAAGCTCGCCGATGTCTACGACAACGCCTGCGACCTGCACCGCACCATGCGCGTCACCAAGAACATCGAACGCGCCGAGCGCGCCCTCGCCCTGACCGAACGCGACAGCGCCCATCCCGCCTTCTCCCGCGCCAGGGCGGCCGTCGGCGCGATGCTCGAACACCTGCGCGAGCGGGCCGACTGATACGGATTCCGTTTGAGTTTCGGGCGTGGCCCGATCGACAAGCCGCGACTGCAAGGGAGCGGCCGAGCGACGCACATGTCCGTCGCGGCCAGCAAACAACGGCGAGCCGGAAGCCCGCTCTCTTGTGGTTGCGGCTGGTATTGGCTCGGCGGCCAACGAATCACGCCCGGAACTCAAGCGGGATCCGCATCACTCCAGCCGCGCACGGATCTCATCAGCCCGATCCTCCAGCCACTGCGCCTTGCGCAGCACCAGCCACACGGCCCGCGGATCGCTCGCGCCCAGCCCCTCTTCCATCAGCACGCCGGGCAGCAGCCCGACGACCACGCCCGGGTCCGCCCGTCCGCCGGCGTGGAGGTACCCGCGCCAGTGGGCGACCAGCCGATCCAGGTCGGCCTCGGCCGGCCACGCGGCGGGGTCCTGCCCGGCCGCGCCGCGCGTCAGGCTGAACTGGGCCAGCCCCTGGGCCCCCTCCCGCTCGCGGGCACCCACACGGGCGTGGTCGAAATCGCACACCGCCACCGGCTCGTCGGCGCGGTACACCAGGTTGCCCGGGTGCCAGTCGCCGTGGACAAGCCCCGGGGTGGTGCGCCCCGCGAAGGCCGCCGCCCGTTCCAGCACGGCGCGGACCGAGCCGACGATCTCCGCGTCCACGCCGCGTCCCTTGCCGGGCGCGACGCGGTCGGGATCGATCACGGCCGCCTCGACCGGCGCGCCCCAGGTCAGCGCGGGACGCACCGCGTCCATCGCCCGGTGCAGCTCGCCCAGCAACGCCCCGGCCCGTTCGGCGCTCGGCACTGTCCGAGGGTCGGCGTTGCCCTCGATATAAACCGAGAGTTCGTACACCCGGTCATCGGTCTGCACCATCGAGTTGTTGCCGTCGCGCGTGCCCACCAGCGGCGGCACGCACACCCCCGCCCGCAGGCACCCCAGCGCCAGCTCGTGCGTGAACGCCACCAGGTCCGGCGCGTCCACCCCCCGGGCCCGGCGCTTGAGCAGCAGCATCCCCCGCGCGCAGTCCACGAGAGCCTTGGGGCTGGCGGGCGTGCCCAGGGGCACCTCGCGCACGGAGCGGATCTCGCCCAGTTCGTACCTGGCCAGCACCTCTTCGAGTTCCCGCGGCGTGAACCGTTCCCGCCCGTCGGAGGAAGGTTGGCTGGGTGAGGGCGAGGCCGGCGGCTTGGCGTTCAACACACACCTCCGGGCGTCACTCGGCGTTCTGCACCTGTTCCTTGATGCGGTCGATGGCCCCCTTGATCTCCACGATCAGGCGGCTCATCTCCGCGTCCGGGCTTTTGCTGGCGATGGTGTTGGCCTCGCGCAGCAGCTCCTGGCTCAGGAAGTCCATCGTGCGTCCCAGCGGGCGCTCCTCGTGCGAGGCCAGCATGTCCCGGAAGTGCCTGAGGTGCTCGCCCAGGCGGGCCAACTCCTCGGCGATGTCCGTCTTCTCGGCGTACACCGCGATCTCGCGGACCAGCACGCCGGGGTCGGTCAGGACATCCGCCTCGCCCAGCAGCCCCTCCATGCGGGCCTTGAGCCGGCGCTCGTAATCGATGATCACCCTGGGCGCGATCTCCGTCAGCCGCTCCAGGCGTTCGCCGATGAAGTCCAGGTGGCCCATCAGGTCGTCCTTGAGCGCCACGCCCTCGCGCGTCCGCATCTGGACCAGATGGGCCACGGCCAGTTCCACCAGCGGCCGGACCGCCTTGCGGGCCTTGTGCAGGCGCTGCTCCTCGTCCCCCGGCGGTTGCAGCACGCCGGGCAGGGACACCAGGTCCGCCAGGTTCAGGCTGGCGATGTCGGCCCCCACCGCGCCGGCGATCTGCTCGGCGTACTTCTTCAGCGCGGCCGCGTTGACGGTGTACGCCGCCGCCTCGCCCGATTCCGAGCAGGTCACGGTCAGCGTGACCGACCCGCGCGAGACCGCCGAGCGGATCATCTGCTCAAGCTCCGGCTCCAGCGATGCCAGCCGCTCCGGCACGCGGATGGTGGTCTTGAGGAACTTGTTGTTCACCGAGCGGATCTCGACACCGTACGCCACCCCGGCGTCGTGGCTGCTCGCATCGCCAAAGCCGGTCATGCTGCGGATCAAGCGGAACTCCTGGGGCGGGCGTGCCGGGAAGGCCGGCCTTCCCTTGGCGCGGCTTGTTCGGGCGAGTGTACCGGAAATCCGCGACCCGTCAGCGCGGCGCCTCGGCCGAGGCGGGGTCGATGTCCGGCCCGTCCGCCGGATCGTCGGCCGGGGGCGTTGCGGGCTGGGTCGGCGGGGGGTTGTCCAGCGGGGGGAGGCTCTGCGATCCCGTGCCGGGCAGCGCGGGCAGTTCCTGGGGTTCATCCGGCTCGTCCCGCGTGGCGGGGTCCACCAGGGTGGGGGCGGCCACCGCCCGGCTGGTGTCCGGCCGGGCCGCGTAGTTCAGCCCGATCGCCACCAGCACATAGATCACGAACACCGACACCGTGCCCCAGGTGAGCACATCGCCAGTCTTGGTGCCGAACGCGGTCTGTCCCGCGCCTTGGCCCGCGCCGCCCGAGCCGAACGCGCCGCTCAGCCCGCCGCCCTGCGGGCGCTGGATCAGAACGATCAGGATCATCGCCACGCAGATCAGGAGGAAGAAGACCACCAGCAGGTTGGTCATGACCGGGTTGAGCGCCAGGGTGGTCACGGGAAAAGGCTCCTCGTCCGCGAAAAAACCAGCCCGGGACATCCCCCGGGTCGGGCCAACATCTTAGGCGCGGCCCACGCCTGTACCCGCCCCGGCGATCCCGGCCGCCCGCACGATCGCCCCGAAGTCCGCGACCTTCAGGCTGGCCCCGCCGATCAGCCCGCCGTCGATGTCCGGCTGGGCCATCAGGGCCTCGGCGTTGTCGGGTTTCATCGACCCGCCGTAGATGATCCGCACCGAGCGGGCCACCTGGTCCCCGTAGAGTTGGGAAAGCACGCCCCGGATCTTCACATGGGCGTCCTGGGCGTCCTCCGGCGTGGCCGTCCGCCCGGTCCCGATGGCCCAGACCGGCTCGTAGGCGATCACCACGCGGGCCATGCCCGCCGGGGAGACCCCGGCCAGGCCCAGGCGGGTCTGGCGCTCGTTGACCTCATCGGTGCGCCCGGCCTCCCGTTGCTCCAGTGTTTCCCCCACACAGAGCACGCTCGTCAGCCCCCCCGCCAGGGTGGCGGCGACCTTCAGGTTGACCGTGCGGTCATCCTCCCCGATCACATGGCGGCGTTCGGAGTGCCCGGCGAGGACCGCGCCGACGCCGCAGTCCTTCAGCATGGCGACCGAGATTTCTCCGGTGAAGGCCCCGTTCGGCTGGTGGTACACATCCTGAGCGCCCAGGATGACGCCGGACCCGGCGATGGCCTCGCCGGCCGCGAGCAGGTAGGGGAACGGGGGGAAGACGGCGGTGTCCACGCCGGGGGTGGGGAGGGCGGTCAAGGCCGCCACTTCACGGGCCAGGGCGGCGGCGCCGGCCCGGTCGGTGTTCATCTTCCAGTTGCCGCCGACGAAGGGGGTGCGATGGCTCATGCCTGAGGCTCCGTTTTCATCTTTCGGGGGGCGGGGAGGGGC
>CAZNZC010000001.1:95298-684325 GCA_964577425.1 uncultured Phycisphaeraceae bacterium | reverse complement strand
CTGATCCGCCAAAGACTTATCTCTGTTTTACAGAAGATACATTCTCGGACCTTGAGGATTTCGGAAGCGGCATCATACTGATTTCCGGACCCAATGTCAAACAGGCCCCTCACCCTCCGATCGTCGGGACGAAGGCCAGCACCCATCGAACCAGACGGATCGAGCCGCAGAGTGCATACACGGCAAGATAGAAAATCGCAACACCGCCGACCGGGAAGACCCAGAGCACGAGATCAACCACTTGCATCAAGGCGATGGCATGGCCGATCAGCGGTTCCCAGTCCAGCTTCAGGAGCCATTCACCGGCAAAGGGATTCGGCAGCAAGTACATAAGCCGCTCGATCATGGACCAGAACCATTCCAAGACCGACCAGAGCATCGCCGCAAGCCATTCGACGACCTGCCCGATGCCGTTGCTGACTTGCTGAGCACCCCAGGACCAAGCACCGTTGATGATGTCGTTGAGATACCAAAGAAAATTGAAGTTCATGCGACAACCCTTTCAAATCCGGCCTTCTTCGCGGCCTGTTTGATGCGGGAAACACCGTTAGCGACGAACTTACCGACCTGCCTCGGCGTTGCGTCCATCGACGCGGCAATGTCGTTCCGGCTCTCACCGGCGACATGGAAGCGGGTCACGGCTTCCCGGTGGTGTTCCTTCATCCGGTCGAGGGCTTCGGAGAGCCAGCCTATCGACGGACTCATGTCCGGAACCGGAGAGCGTTCCCTGCGACGGGACGCGGATTCTACGGCCCGTGTGATGTCCTCATCCTCAAGCTCGGAGAAGTACCGGCTGGCGATCGGGCCTTCACCGCGGTTCTTGCTGCGGACCTGGCGTTCATCGAGCAGCACGAAGCGGTAGAGCTTCGTGTGCATACCGACCGCGAAGGACTTGGCCGCGTCCGGCGTTGCGAACTGATCGGCGGTGATGGCCTGCCGGTACACGAACATGCAGAAATCCTGCCACGCCTGTTCGGCGTCGAGCGTGGACACATGCCGCCAACGGGCAAGCAGGTTCCGCATGGCGGCGGCGTAGGCGTTGCGTTGGAACCACTCAACCAGAGCCGCCGTCGTCGGCGCGTCGATGCCGTTCGTGGCGGAGGTACTTGTCAAGGGCTTCGCGGACGATCTGAGAGACGGAGTCGCCACGGGCGGCGGCGAGGCGGCGGAGAAGCTGGGCTTGATCCCAATCGATGCGGGCACCGACATAGCCGATGAAGGGATCGCGGTGGAGACGGTCAGCATTTAGACGCCTCCTCCGCACGGATTCAGGTTCCAACCAAGGACCTCCCCCAAGTACTTTTCCAGCCATCGCGGGTGCGTCGGCGGATTTCGTCCTTCTGTCAAGTAAAGTTCCGCGGCTTCCCGCCGCGGCCCGGCCCGGCCCCGTCCGCGAGCGGATCGGGACCGGGCCCGCCGGTCCAGGTGAAGGAGTTCGATCGAGGCGCCGTCGATCCGCATCCAGCCGTGGAGGGTGCCGACGACACAACAGCCCGCATCGCAGAGATCGAGGACCAGACGCCAGAGGGGACGGGGGATCTGGCGGTAGCGTCCGGTGTCCGGGTCACGGATGATCGTGATGTTCTCGGACTTCTCCAGGGCGGCACCGATCGGCATGTAGCAGCCGTGGAGCTTCGAGGCGTCCGGCGGTTCGTCGTGGTCCGGTTTCTCGGCCGAGGACGACACCTCGCCCCAGAAGCCAGGGGACACGCGGATCACCTTCACCGAGCGGATGGGCTCGTGCAGGAGGAACGCCGGGAGTTCCTCGCCCTTGGCGATGTACTTGCAGACATAGCGGAGCCGCTTCGGGGTGATACAGTCGATCCACACGAAGCCGTGGCCCCACATCTGCGTGAGGGCCGCGTGGTCGATACGGGGGACGCCGAGCAGGATCAGGTGAAAATGGACCCACCCGCCACGCTGGAACTCCAGCTTGCAGATCCACCGACCGACCAACGACTCGCCGAGGAACGCGGAGAGCCGTTCGACGAAGCGGCGGACATGGCGTTGCTCGGAGGCGGCGTGGTACAGGTCGCGGGGTGATGCGTACTCATCGCGGCGGTAGGTCAGCGTCAGCATGACGCCGGATTCACCCTTGCAGCGATGGACAAGCTTTTCGCCGAGCTCGGCGGCGAGGGCCTTCCCTCGCTTCAGGTCAAGCCAGCTGTTGGAGCGGCGGGTGCGAAGTTCGATCATCGTGAGGACTCCAGATCAGGAGCCCCGGCGTCGGCCGAGAATCGGTATGCCGATTCTCGACCAGACGGGAATTATAGGCCTTCGGCCAATTCCGGAACCGGAGCTCAGCGTGCGGGCTACGCGGTTCGGCGGTTGGCGGCGAGTTCGGGGGTCGTGACGGCGGAGAGCTGCAACTGGGGCTGGCCGTTGTACAGCTCGAAGGTACCCGTCAGCACAAGATGCTCACCCTCGCCAACGCGGGCGTACAGGTCCTTGTTCTTGGTCTTCGCCTGGAACAGGCCGCCCATCGCGGTGATGCTGATGGAGTACGCCCAGACCTCGTCTTTCTTGGTCTTGAGTTCTCGCTTGTCGGTGACGATGCCTTCGATGATCCAACTGGGAAGCTTCATAGGATTTTCCTAATTCCGTGGTTCAAGCACGGGGAGGAGAAACGGAACGCCTGGGCGAAACGGCTTCGCCGGCGGAGACGACAGAAAGGGCAGGGGGGGGCGACAGCCGTGCCACCCCCCCACTGCCTGCCACAGAGGAGCACGAAGCGGACGGCTCCTCAGCACCGGAATCCCTCGACGCCCCGAGAGAGACGGCGAGGGGAAGGCCAGCCGTGGAAGCAAACACCGACAGCAGAGACACCGTTCCGGCCTTGCGGGCGGGGTTCCGGCGAACTATGATGTCGATAGGTCTGGTATCCAACTGGCAGGCCTCATGCCCGGGGGTGGTTCAAGCACCCGCCGGGTTTTTTCATGGCTCAGATCAGGTTCGAGCGTAAGTCCTTGTCGTAAAACAGCTTACGATACATTCTCGGACCTTGAACATACTCCGGCCGGGTCACTCCCAAGCCGGGGCATGAACCCGCAACCGCTTCTCCCACAGGCCGATGCGGATCAGGCTGCCCTCGCCCTCGTCGCCGAGGGTCAGGGGCAGGCCGGTGCCGCCGGCTTCGGAGTTCAGGCGGCGGCGCGGGCGTTCGCCGTCGATCTGGACCGGGTTCATGGCCGTGGGATCGGCCGAGCGGATCTCGAAGCGGGCGGCACGGATGCGTCGGATGCTCCTGGACCGCAGCTTGCAGCGCAGGAATCCCCATGCCGTGCCGACGGAGGTCGCGTACGGCAGCAACGCCAGGTCCAGACGCCCGTCCTGTGGGTCGGCATTGCAGACAGGATCCATGCGCAGGGCGTAGGCGGGCAGGTTGGAGACGATGGCCGTGCCGACGAAACCGGAAGGGGGGGTGATCGCTTCGCCGTCGGCGGTGATGTGGACCCGGGCCGGGCGGGGGTGCAGGCCCTCGGTCAGACCGGGGAGGATGTAGGCCAGATGGCCGCCGCGTCGGCCCGGGGTCTCGCGGACGGTTTCCACGCGGTGGATGACCGACGCATCGACGCCCACCGAGCACATCAGCGTGAACGGCACGCCGTTGGCCGAGCCGAGGTCGATCTCGGTCGGGGGGTGGTCCCGCTCCAGCCGGTCGGCGGCGGCGACCGGGTCCTTGGGCATGTCGAACGAGCGGGCGAACAGGTTCTCCGTGCCCGTGGCGAGGTGGTAGAGCGGCACGCCCGACTCCGCGACGGCCTGCGCGGCGTGGTGGACGGTGCCGTCGCCGCCGATGATGACCAGCCTGTCCGCTCGCTCAGAACCGCCCCCCCCCCGCTCCCGCTCATCCCCGCCGGCGTCGCTTGCGGACCCTTGCGCGTCCGTGCCAGTGACGCCGACGAACACGCTCAGGTCCAGGTCGGCCCCGGTGTTCCGGCGGTGGACCGAGTGCCCGCGGGATTCGAGGATGGCGCCGAGCTGCTCGGCCAGCGCCAGGGCCTTGCCGCGTCCGGATCGTGGGTTGGCCAGAATCGCGATGCGCAAGGCATACTCCCGCTTCGGCGGTCCCCGGCAGGGGGGAGTGTTCGATCGAACGGGTCCGCACGAACCGGACCCCCCCTATCATGGCACCCATGCGTCCGGCCGTCCAAACCGAGAACGATCTGGCCGGCGCCCGCGCGGCCGCAGAGCAGGTGGTGGAGATCCATCGCCGGGTGGCGGGGTTTCTGCGTCACGGGCAAACCCTGGCCGAGATCGATGCCTTCGTCGGGCGTGCGCTGGACGAACTCGGGGCGGTATCGTGCTTCTTCCGCTACAACCCCGGGCGGATGCCGCCGTTTCCGTCGCAGGCGTGCCTGAGCGTGAACGAGTGCGTGGTCCACGGCACCGCGGGCTACCTGACCCGGCCGATGGAAGCCGGCGACCTGCTCAAGATCGACATCGGCGTCAAGTTCCGCGGCTGGATCGGCGACGCCGCCTGGACCTACTCGTTTGGCGAGCCGAACGCCGAAGTCCGCAGGCTGATGGAATCCGGCAAGGAATCGCTGCGCCAGGGCGTCCAGCAACTCCGGCCGGGCAACACCTTCATGGCCTGGGCGCAGACCGTCCAGCGGGTTGTGGAGCAGGAGTACGGCTTCCATCTGATCCGCGGCCTCGGCGGGCACGGCTACGGACGCTCGCTGCACGCGCCGCCGTGGATCTCCAATGTGGTCCCCACCTTCCCAGGCGAGTGGCCGGACGCGAACCTGGCCTGCACCCCGGGGATGCTGGTGGCGGTGGAACCGATGATCGCGGTCGGCACCGGGGACACCCGCCAGGGGCGCAAGCAGTGGCCGATCTTCGTGGCCGACGGCAGCATGTCGGTCCATTACGAGCACGATGTGCTGATCTCCGAGAACGGCCCGGTGGTGCTGACCGCCGGGCTGGAGGAGATCGAGGATGTGATCACGCGATGAACCGGATCGACGCCGCCTTCGCCAGCCTGAAGGAAACCGGAACGGGCGGCCTGATGCCCTTCGTGTGCGCCGGCTCCCCCACCGCCGATGCGCTGGTGAAGGTGCTGCCCGCGTTGTCCCAGGCCGGGGCCAGCGTGATCGAGGTGGGCATTCCCTTCTCGGACCCCGTCGCCGACGGACCCGTCATCGCGGCCGCGATGCACGACGCGATCCAGCGCGGCGTCACCCCGGCGACCGTGTTCAAGCAGGTCCGCACCGTGCGCGACAGGGTGGACTGTGGCCTGGTCGCGATGGTGTCCGTCAGCCTCGTCTACGCCCTCGGCGGCCCGGCCGGGTTCGCCGCCGAAGCGAAGGAAGCCGGCTTCGACGGCTGCATCTTCCCCGACGCGCCGCTCGAGGAATCAACCGAACTGGTTGCCGCGTGCAAAGGCACGGGCCTGACCTGCTCGCTGCTCATCGCCCCCACCACGCCCGAGGCCCGCGCCAAGGCCATCGCCGAAGCCTCTTCGGGGTTCGTGTACCTGCTCGCCCGAGCGGGCATCACCGGCGAACAGAAGGACGCCCCGGAGATCGAGGCCCGCGTCAAGATGCTGCGGCGCATCACCCCCCTGCCGATCGCCTGCGGCTTCGGCATCGCCACCGCCGACCATGTCCGCGCCGTGGTCCGGCACGCCGATGCGGCCATCGTGGGCACGGCCTTTGTCCGTAGGCTGGAAGCCGCCCACAAGCAAGGCCAGCCGCTGGCGCCCGAGGCCGAGGCGTTCCTCACGGAACTCTCCACCGGCCTCGTATCCATGCGGTAGAACTGGGTAGGTCGGCACTCCGTGCCGACTCTTCCCGGTGGCACGGGCGTCCCGCCCGTGTTCGTCCCGTGAGGGACGAAACGGCGGGGGGGGGGGGAGTGTCGAGCAACTTGGAGCCGCGCACCATGAGTTTGTAGCCGTGCACGAAGTAAGCGGACTCTTCGCTGGGCAGTTCGCTTGCGTGATGGGGCGACTTCAAAGCGTGACGGAAGAATCCGCTTACTTCGTGCGCGGCTGCAAACTCTTCTTCGCCGCTCGCGGGGCGAACACGGGCGGGACGCCCGTGCCACCAAGATCCCGGCTCGGCGAGCCGGGCCACCAAGAGTCGGCACGGAGTGCCGACCTACCCCCCCACCGCTCGCCCGCGTACGATGGCCCGTGTCGGCCCCGTAGCTCAGCGGTTAGAGCACGCGACTCATAATCGTTCGGTCCTGGGTTCGAATCCCAGCGGGGCTATTCGCCGAGCCGGTGTATGATGATCCGGCCGATGGTCGGAACGCCGCGGGCGCGGATCGAAGTTGTCGGCTTGGCGCCATCCCACCAGGTCGGTCCCCCCACCACGCAACGCTCGCCCGCTCCCGCAGCGCGGCGATGAGTTCGGGAAGACACCACGCCCAGCAGTGATCCAGCGGGCGTGATTCCGTGCGGATGATCGCTCCGCCGATCTCCATACCGACCATCGCCAGCCAGCCCGGCGGGGCTTGCAGGACCGACCCTTGCTGGATCTCGTACGCCCGTGATTGCTTGAGCACCACCGGCCCGGGGTGAATGGGCACAAGCCAGGGACGCTCCTCGTCGGCCAACCACGCCGCCGGCCACCCCGCCAGATCCGGGTGGCCCCGCTCCCAGCTTTCGACCCGCAAGTCGGCATCGCCCCCTCCCCCGGCGGGACACAGGATCAGGGTGTGCGGTTCGAGTCCGCGTGAAGCGAATCGGATCAGATCCAGTGGCATGGAAGGCTCCTTGAAAAAGGGATGGAGACGACCGATCCGCAAGCCCACCGCCCGAAGGAAGGCGCGGGCACAGCGCGGACCAAGGCGGCGGGGACACTCGTCCCACACCGGCCATATCAGAACCGGACCGGCATGTAGCCCATGATGAGCAGCACGAGAACAACCACCAGCAAGGCGCCAACCACCCCCATGGGCCTGTACCCCCACTTGCGGCTGTACTGCCAACGCGGCAACGCGCCGATGAGCAGGAGCAGAAGAACGACAACAAGAATGCTTCCCATGTGAATCCCCTTTTTTCGAGCGGTCTTTGGTCCGAAAGTAGCCGGGGGTGCCGGTCATGCTCCCCACACAACCGGCACCCTCGCGCGGCTAGCTGCTTGCACGAGATGCCTCACCGTGACGGTTTCTCTGTCGATCCGATTTTTCCGCGGCGCAGCCGGCCCGGGTGGGCTGCTCCACCGGCGCGTCCTGCGCCGAGCCGTGTTGACGGGCTTCCTTGAACGCCGACACGGGTTCTGCGGCGACCGAGTTCCCAACGCCCGATCGCGCCGAATGCTCGAGTTCGTTCTTTGCGAACAGCCAGTTCTGGACGCTGGTGCCGGACAGACTCCCGGTCCGGATGTAGATCTCGTACGCCCTGGCCGAGATGGCCTGATGGCTTGGAAAAACGGGAGGCGTCTGCGCCGGTGTGGCGGGGGAGGAAGTTGCTTCCGGCGCCCCGGCTCCCGAGGATGCTCCGAGGATGTCCGACACCAGTCGTTCATCGATCCCGGGGCGAAGCCCGCTGATCAGTTCGTCCGTCTGGTTCATGGAAGATTGTGCGTGATGGTCGCGGTGCATCGATGGCTCCCTTCTTCGCTGGTCCACTTCACGATTGGCGTTCTGTCCATGGGTCATGCCGGCGGTTCGTCCCCTTGGGTGCTCCATGTGCTCAGGGCCATCTTCGCCGTGAGCTGATACACATGGACCGCGGTGCCGCTCGTGAACGCGTGGACGACGGTGCCCGTCAACGACTCGATCTCCGCGATCGATTCACGCACCTCGACGCCGGTGATCCGCTTGATCTCATCGCGGAACTCCGCCGAGGAATCGGCGAACAACAGACGGTGGAACTCCTGGACGGTGGCGCGTCCCTCCGGGCTGGAGGCCATGCGCATCTCCGCAGGGGTCAGCGCGCCCGCCAGCGTGATCACGAGCATGTCCTGGCTGATGACCACCGTGACCGCGCTCGGCGCATGGCCGGACCGCTTTTTCTGATACTCGCCGGCCGCCTTGGCCAACTGCTCGGCGACGCTCGGATTGATTTCGGCCAATGAGACACCTCTCGTCCGCCCGCGGCGCGACCACCGCGCGGTCACGGGCAAAAACCACAAGCCGGTTCGGTTCAACACGCGAAAGGTGCTGAATCGAACCGGCTTACTCCCCAGCTGGCCTTCCGGAACCCGGACTGCCACTGGTCAAGTCATCCGTTCCGCGCCGGAAGGTCACCCCTCCGGCGCGAGTATGCTTATGAGTCTATCGTCACACAAGTTACGAAGCAAGCATAAATCGTGAGAGGGAGACTCGGAATCTCGAAATACATGCAATCAAGCGGGCTTCCGCCGCAATCCGCCGGCTTTCGGCATCCATTGGTCAATAAAACCATCTCATGCAGCACCAGTCCTGGACAGGGGGGGCCGTGAAGACACAAGGCGAGATCGAGGCGGCCATCAGCGAGGTCATCCGCCGCTTCGAGGTCGAGTACATGGGCCGCGGCCCGGCGAACATCAGCACGCACCTCCTCAAAGACATCGTGCTGGTCCGCCTGACCGGTGTGCTCACAGCCGCCGAGCAGCACCTCGCCCAGACGCGCCCCCCCGAGAAAGGCCGGGATCTGCTCAAGCAGGTCCGGACCCACCTCGTGGAGATCGCACGCCCCACGCTCGAGGCGTTCCTGAAGGACATCATGGGTGTCGGCGTTCTCAGCCTCCACCACGACATCAGCACGGTCACCGGGGAAGAAGTGCTTCTGTTCACGCTCGACTCGGCGCCCGTTTGCCGTGAACCGAAGTCAAAGTCCGCCGGGCCACCCGGCAAGCCCTGAGCGTCGGCGGGGGCTTGCTCCGCGAGGACACGCTCAGACCGCGCAGAGCGCGGACTCGCGAGCCGCCCTAGCCACCACCTCCGCCACGCGCGGGGCGATGCTCCGGTACAGCGGATCGGGCAGGGGCCTATTGGGATTGAAGAGGTTGATGGTCAGTCTTCATAGACCCTGAACCACCCGCCGCCGAGCGACTGTTCCCAGTTGGTGTTCACCCAGACCCGTGTGCTGCCGGGATCTTTATGAACGAGGTAGATCCCGCCCCCGTCATCACCCGAGAACTGGAGGCCGATGTTGCCCTCTTCGGACCGCACCTGACGGAATCTCAGCAGGCCGATACGAACCGGCCCGCTTTGCGCCGGGAGTTCGCCCGCCTGGATGCGTTGGACGAAGCGGTCGAGCGTGGGCCGGTGGATCAGGAACCCGATCCGATACGGCCAACCTGTCAGGATGATGCTGGCAAGCAGCGTGATCCAGATGAAAGCGGCGACCCGGCTCCTGGCCGACAAACGCACACGGGGGATCGCGGCGAGCAGGATCAGCAGGATGATGAAAGGAACCCCGAGCACCCCGGCAAGCCACAACCAGAGCAAATCCACCCCGAACCATGATGCCAGGAATGCCAGGCCCGTTGAGATCCCCGCGCCGTACATCAGAAACCGCGCGACCGAACCCGCCGTGAACCATGCCGGCGCGATCGGGAGCGGCAAGGTCGTTCGAGGGTCTGAAGGGTCGAACGCATCGCCGCACTCGGGGCACCGGTCGGCGCTCAGCCCACCGAGCGGATACCGGCAGCCGATGCAGTACCGGACGGGTTGCTCGCCGGGCTCTTTCATCGGTGGCCTCACACCGCACAAAGCGCGGACTCTCGGGCCGCTCTGGCCACCGCCTCCGCCACGCGCGGGGCGATGCTCCGATCAAGCGGATCGGGCAGGATGCGGTCGGTGGCGGGGTGCTCGACCGCATTCGCCAGCGCGTAGACGCAGGCGAGCTTCATGTGCCCGTCGATGCGGGCGGCCCGGGCGTCCAGCGCGCCGCGGAAGATGCCGGGGAACGCCAGCACATTGTTGACCTGGTTGGGAAAGTCACTGCGTCCCGTGCCGATGACCGCGGCCCCGCCCGCCCGCGCCTCGTCGGGCAGGATCTCGGGGATGGGGTTGGCCATGGCGAAGATGATCGGGTCCGGGGCCATGGTGCGGATATCGGCCGCGGTCAGCAGGTTGCCCTTGGACACCCCGATGAACACATCCGCCCCGACGATCGCGTCGTGGACCGTGCCGGATCGGCCCTCGCGGTTGGAGTAACGCAGCAGGTCGCGCTTGGCGCTGTTCAGGTCCGGGCGATCCGGGCCGATGATGCCCTTGGTGTCGCAGAGAAACACATCGGCCACGGGGATGCACGCCTCCGGGTTGAGATCGACGCAGCGCAGGATCTTGGCGATGGCGGTGCCCGCCGCGCCCGCGCCGTTGATGACCACCCGGAGGTCGCCGAGCCTCTTGCCGGTCACACGGGCCGCGTTGACGAGCGCCGCCAGCAGCACGATGGCCGTGCCGTGCTGGTCGTCGTGCATCACGGGGATGCCCAGGTCCTGCAGCGCATCCTCCACCGCGAAGCACCGCGGGGCGGCGATGTCCTCCAGGTTGATCCCCCCGAACGACGGCGCGATCGAGCGGGCGATCGCGATGAGTTGGCGCGTCCCCTCATCGCCCTCGGGCACGCTCACGCACAGGGGAACGGCGTCGATCCCCGCGAAGGTCTTGAACAGGCAGGCCTTGCCCTCCATCACCGGCATGGCCGCCGCGGGTCCGATGTTTCCAAGGCCCAGCACCGCCGTGCCGTCGGTGAGCACGCAGACGCTGTTGCCCCGCATGGTCAGATCGAAGCTCCGGCGCTCGTCCGCCGCGATCAGCTCGCACGGCCGGGCCACGCCGGGCGTGTAGGCCAGCGAGAGATCGTCCCGCGTCTTCAGCGGCACCTTGCACTCCACCGCGATCTTCCCGCGCGACGAGGCGTGCAGAGCCACCGAACGCTCGAAGTAGTCAGCCATTCGACACGATCCTTCCATGGAAGCGAGGGGAGAAGGGCGGAGATGAAGTACAGAGGCGATCCAAAGGGATCATCATACATCCAGGTCGGCCACCACCATCGCGTGGTCGGAAACCTCCAGCCCGCTGGCACGGTCGATGTGGCAATCGGTCACGAGCCTGGCCGCGGCCTTGTTCGCCAGCAGGTAGTCGATCCGCCAACCCCGGTCGAGCGCCCGGGCCTGCCCCCGGTTCGACCACCACGAGTAGGGCCCATCCACATCCCCGTACTTGGTCCGGATCAGGTCGGCCCATCCCTGTCCGAGAAACTCCCCGAACCACGCCCGCTCATGCGGCAGGAACCCGGAGGTTTTCTCGTTCGCCTTCGCATAAAAAATGTCCCGCGGCGTGTGGGCGATATTAAAATCCCCGCCGAGGATGGTGGGCACCTTGGACCGGGAAAGGGCCTCGGACCACCCCAGGAAAAAACCGAGCCATCGGTCCTTTTCCGCCTGGCGGTGCTCGCCCGACGACCCGCTGGGCAGGTACACGCTGACCAGCCGCACCCCGTTGACCCGCGAGACCACCACCCGCCCCTCGGAATCGACCTCACCGGCCCCGCGGGCCTCATCCTTGAGGTCCGTGCGGGCCAGAACGCCCGTCCCCGAGTAGCCGGGCCGCTCGGCCGGGTGCCAGATGGCCGACCAGCCCTGGGGCATCCGCCATTCCGGGGGGATCTGCTCCGGCGTGGCCCGGACCTCTTGCAGCAGCAAGACTTCCGGTGCGACCCGCTCCACATGGGCCGCGAAGCCCTTGCGGAGGGCCGCGCGGATGCCGTTGACATTCCAGGTGGCGATGCGCATGGGCCTGCACTGTACGCGGCGATATCCTCTGCCATGCAAACCGACCGCCCCGCCCTTGTCATGGCCGGCATCCCGGCGACCAACCTCGCCCTGTACCACCGCGTGCGGTTCATGGCGGGCGATCCCGCAGCGTACGCCGAACTCCCCGGCCTGGACGGCTCGTGGACGCGGGTGTTCATCGTGCGGGACATCGAGCTGGACCGCGCCAGACGCCAGGCCGTCGCCGACGCCGTCCACTGCCCGGCGGACTTCACGCCCGAGGACGGCCTGTCCGGCGACCGGGAGACCGCCACCGCCCAGGCCCTGGCCGAATGCCTGTTCAGGGCCGGCGTGACCCAGGCAAGCGTGGACCGCTCGCTCCCGTTCAGCTTCGCCCATCACCTCATGGAGCGGGGCATCGAACTGACCTACGACCCGGCCCTCGGGGTCGCCAACCGGCGCTCCAAGGACGAGTTCGAGATCGGCCACCTTCGCGAGGCCCAGGCGTTGACCGAGCGTGCCATGCGGATGGCCTGCGAGACCATCGCCCGGGCCGAGGCCGACGCCGACGGCGTGCTCCACCACGCGGGCGAAGCGCTGACTTCCGATCGGGTCCGATCCATGATCGACATCTTCTGCCTGGAGCACGGGGCGGCCAACCCTCACGGCTCGATCGTGGCGGGCGGACTCATCGGAGCCGACTGCCACCACCGCGGCGAAGGCCCGCTGCGGACCGGCCAGCCGATCATCGTGGACATCTTCCCGATGATGAAGGCCACCCACTACCACGGCGACTGCACCCGAACCGTCGTTCACGGCGACATCCCCCCCGCCGTCGCGGCGATGCACGCCGCGGTCGTCGAAGCCAAGGACGCCGCCGAAGCCGCCGTGCGCCCGGGCGTCACCGGCGAATCGGTCCACCTCGCGGCCATCGGCGTGATCGAACGCCACGGCTACGCCCACGGCCTGCCGAGCCACGACACGGACCCGTCATTCACCAGCATGGTCCACGGCACCGGCCACGGCATCGGCCTGGAGGTCCACGAGCCTCCCCTGCTCGACCGCAACGGTCCCCCGCTGGTCAAGGGCGACGCCCTGACCATTGAGCCGGGACTCTACTGCAAGGCCGTCGGCGGCGTGCGGGTCGAGGACATGGTCATCGTCACCGCCGACGGGTGCATGAACCTGAACTCGCTGCCCACCGGCCTGGACTGGCGGTAGTGCGAACCGCTGTCTGACTTCGGACGCAACCCCGAACGATCGGGACCTTCCGGACACCAATGCTGTTCCAAACAAACGCCCCGAAGGGGCGCACGGTTGTTGCCACGGTGGAGCGCAGCGCAACCCGTGGAAGGTCGCCGATTCTGATTCCTTGACCCCGGAAGGGGTCATGGAAGTTTGAGGATCCCTTCAACCCTTCTTCTTGGACGACGGCCCCCCCTTCCCCTCCTTCCCTCCCTCTTTGGTGCGTCCCTCCGAAGCCCGCTGCTTGTTCACCGTGCGCGCGGCGATCTCCTTCGCCCGCTCGGTCGAGCGCCCGCGCTCCTTCTCGCTGTCCTTGATATGCTCATACTGACGCTCATCCTTGGCGGACCATGACTTGGCCATGACAAGCTCCTTTCGAGTGTCTCGAAAGGCAGTCTGGCCCGGCCGCGTGACGGCCCGATGAACGCGGCGTGAACCACCGCTCACATCGTTTATTTGGTCTTTCCCTGCGCCGCCACGGCCGCCATCGCCGCTTCCACCGCAGCCGCATCGCCAAGATACCGCTTCGAGATCGGCCTGAGATCCCCGTCCAGCCCGTACACCAGCGGCATCCCCGTGGGAATGTTCAGCTCGACGATGTCCTCGTCCGAGATGCCGTCGAGGTGCTTGACCAGCGCCCGCAGCGAGTTGCCGTGGGCCGCGATGACCAGCCGCTTGCCGGCCTTGATCTTGGGCGCGATCTCATCGTTCCAGTACGGCACCACCCGGTCCACGGTGTCCTTGAGGCATTCCGTCAGGGGCAACTCGGCACGAGAAAGCCCGGCGTACCGCCGGTCGTGCCCCGGCCAGCGCTCGTCCGAAGTTTCCAACGGGGGCGGCGGGATGTCATAGCTGCGCCGCCAGACCTTGACCTGCTCCTCACCGTGCCGGGCCGCCGTTTCCGCCTTGTTCAGCCCCTGCAAGGCCCCGTAGTGCCGCTCGTTGAGCTTCCAGGACCGCGTCACGGGGATCCACATCAGGTCCATCTGCTCCATCACATGCCAGAGCGTGCGGATGGCCCGCTTGAGGACCGAGGTGTACGCCTCGTCGAACTCGAACCCCTCGGCCCTGAGCAGCCGACCCGCGGCCATGGCCTCCTCATGGCCCTTGTCCGACAGCGGGACATCCTTCCAGCCGGTGAAGCGGTTCTCGCTGTTCCAGACGCTCTCGCCGTGGCGGATGAGGACGAGTGTGTGCATCGCGGTCGGCTCCTTCCAGGGTGCTGACGAATCCTAGCCCCGGACGATCAGCCCCCCGACCGACTCAAGCCGTGGCACCGTCCGCGTCACCGACAAGCGCGAACAGAACGCGACATCATCGCCGAACCCCAACTCGACCAGCCGTCGAGCGTGCCAGGACCGCCCCACCGCCGCCGTGATCCCCCCCGCCCCGGCGGCCCCGACCGCGCCGGTGGACCGGTCGGCGACATCCTCGGCCGCGTCCGTCCGCTCCCAGCCGCGCAGCCGGTCGAGGAGCAGGCCCGCCGCCAGCTCGTCCTCGTCGGACCGTCCGCCGTCGGTGCCGGAGCAGACCAACACCGTGTTCCGATCGAAGCTACGCAGGTGTTCGGCCAGGGCGTCCAGATTGGTCAGCGAACCCATCAGGCACACGGAAGCCTCGGACGCGCGCCCGATGGCGATGGTGCCGTTGGTGGTGGTCATCACCACCACCCGTCCCCTCACAGCCGCCGGGTCGATCCGTGCCGGCGAGTTGCCCAGATCGAACCCTTCGGGCGGCACGCCCCCGCGCTCCCCCGCCAGCAGCACCGAGGGGTCCGCCCGCTTGTACGCGCGGGCCGCTTCCACCTCCCCCACCGCCCGGATGCCGACCGCGCCCGCGTCCAGCAGGGCCGCCATCATCGTCGTCGCCCGGAGGACATCGAACACCACCGCCACGCCCTCAATGGGCGAACGGACCAGACCGGGGAGAACAGCGACATCGACGGTGGGCATGGCGGGATCATACGGATTCCTGATTGACAAGCCGCGACTGCAAGGGAGCGGCCGAGCGACGCAACACGCCATCGCATCCGGTAAACACCGACAAAATGGAAGCCCGCCTTCTTTGCGGTCGCGTCGGCATTGGCTACAGAACCGGAAACCGATCCCGTCCGGAAACCAAGCGGGATGCGTATCAGCCTTGATTCTTCTCGGGCGAGATCCTCATCCACCGCCGGGACCAGGCCGTCCGCGGCCCGGAGTGGGCGGGCTTCTCCTTTTCTCGTGGGTTGCAGGACGCGACGGTCGTGTGTGTCGCTCGGCCGCTCCCTTGCAGTCGCCGCTTGTCGATCAAGCCACGCCTGAAACTCCAGGAGAAATCAGGGCCGGTTGGCCGCCCGGTTCATCATGTCCCGGAAGGCGGAGACATCCAGGGCGTTGACCACGCCGTCCCCGTTCACATCGGCCCGGCTGTTCCCGGTCTGGTACGACTGGAGGAAGGCGTTGAGATCGGCGGTGGTGATCCGCCCGTCGCCGTCGGTGTCGTAGCGCCGGACGAAGGCGTCGATCTCCCGGCGGGTCTGCGTGGTCTGCCAGGCATTGGCCTGCTCGTCGGCGTTGAGCTGGCCGTCGCCGTCCTGATCGAACTCGGCGGTCATGCGGCGCACCTGCTCTTCCTGACGCCGGCGCTGCTCCTCCTCCATCGCGCGCCGTTCCCGACGGCTCAGCTCGCCATCGCCGTCCGCGTCCCAGCGTTGGATCATGCGGGCTTCCTGCTCGGCCCGACGCTGGGCCTCCTGCTCGCGCATGGCCTGCCGTTCGGTCTCATCGAGCATCCCGTCGCCGTTGGCGTCGAACCGGTCAAGCAGGCGACGCCCCATCGGCGAGGCGAGCACCGCGTCCAACCGCTCGTCGTCGTCCACGACGCCGTCGCCGTTGGTGTCCATCCGCGCCTCGAACTCCGCCCGCATGGCCCGCATCCGCTCGCGTCGCTCCTCGGGTGAAAGCTGCTGGAACTGGCTCCAGTCGAAATTGGCGAAGCGTTCTTCGATGTCCGCCCACTGGTTCTCGCCGCCCGAGGACCAGCCGTCGAACTGGGGCCGAACCGCAGCCGCCACGGCTTCCTGCGGGATGGGCGCGGGGACATGGCCCGGGGTTTCACGCACGGGCGCGGCAGTCACGGTCGTCGGTGCCCGCCCCCCGAACACGAGCACGGCCCCCCCCACCGCCGCGGTCGCGGCCCCGAGCGCCAGCACCGAAATCACCTTGGCATTCATCAGGCGACCCTCCTGTGGCATGACCTATTTTCTTTCGGCCGAACGCACCCGGCGGTCGGAAATTGCACACGACCCGGCCGGGAATGTACCGGCCGGGTCGTCTGAAAGTGGCGAGGGGGAGATTTGAACTCCCGACCTGAGGGTTATGAATCCTCCGCTCTAAACCAACTGAGCTACCTCGCCAAGTGAGTTGCAGGGGCCATGTTAGGCGGAAAAACCGCCACGGCCAGCCGAGAGCCGGTCCTCGGATCTCCCCCGCCCCCGCTCCCGGTTTCAGGCCGGAGGTTCCGACCGGATCTGGTCGGCCCCCTGGGCCACCCGGTGGTCGGTTCCACCCGAAACAGGGGGGCGGGCCGACTCGAACCGCGGCGGCTCGGGCTTCGAGGCCTGGTCGTCGATCTCGTCCCCGATGTCCTTGAGCCCCTTCTTGAACTGCACGATGCCCTGGCCCAGGCTCCGGCCGACCTCCGGCAGACGACGCCCGAACAGGAGGAGCATCACCACCCCGACGACGACCATTTCGGTCCAGCCGATGTTCGGTAGGAAAGCGAGCGTGTTCATGGTGGATGAAAGGGGCCGGACCCCGACCGGTCAACGCCGCACGGGTCGCTCCGGGTGTTCTTTTCGGGTTTTCTCACGCCCTCGACGCGCCGGCGGCCTCGGCCGCGTCCACCACATTGTGCAGCAGCACCGACACCGTCACCGGCCCCACCCCGCCCGGCACGGGGGAAATCCACCCCGCCACCCCCTCCACCTCGGCGAACAGAGCGTCCCCCACCGTCTTCATCGACCCGTCCACGGCCTTGACCCGGTTCACACCCACATCCACGACAACCGCCCCCGGCTTGACCATGTCCCCCGTGATGAGGCCCGGAACCCCCGCCGCCGGGATCAGCACATCCGCCGAGCGGCACAGATCCCCCAGCCCCTGGGTGAACTTGTTGCAGCTCACCACGGTCGCCTCCCGCTGCATCAGCAGCACGGCGATCGGGCGGCCCACATGCGCGCTGGCCCCCACCACCACGCAGCGTTTGCCCCTCAGATCGACCCCGGTGTGGTCCAGCATCCGCAGGGTGGCCAGGGCGGTGCAGGGGGCCTTCATGGACCGGCCGTAGACCACATTGCCGATGTTGGCCGGGTTCACGCCCTCGACATCCTTGTCCGGGTCGATGCGTGACTGGACCGCGTGCGGGTCCACATCCGGCGGCAGCGGCATGTGGACCATGACGGCGTGGACGCCGGGGTCTTCGTTCAGTTCCTTCAGGGCCGCGAGGATGGAGGCCTGGTCCGAACCGGTGGCAAGTTCGTGCAGGGTGTAGCCGATGCCCAGTTGCTCGCAGGTGCGGGCCTGATTCTCGGCGTAGACCCGCGCCCCGTTGTCGCCGGAATCGACCAGGATCGCGTCCAGACGCGCGGGGGTTCCCCGGTCGGCCAGTCTGGCCGCCCGGATGCCCACATCGTGCCGCAGGTCCCGCGCGATGGATTTCCCGTCGATGATCTTCGCCGGCATGAGGCCGGATCGTACGCCCCATGCGCCCCCTCCTGACCGGATGGGATTCCCCGTACGATGGTCCCGTGAACCCCCCCGACCCCGCCAACCGGATCGCCGAACTCCGCGCCCTGCTCCACCGGGCCAACCGAACCTATTACGCCGGCGAGACGCCCATCATGTCCGACCGGGAGTTCGACGACCGGCTGAAGGAACTGACCGACCTGGAGGCAGCCCGCCCCGACCTGGACGACCCCAACTCCCCCACCCGGCGCGTGGGCGGCGAGCCGATCAAGGGGTTCAAGACCGTCCGGCACAGCGTCCCGATGCTGTCCATCGACAACACCTACTCCCACGAGGAAGTCAAAGCGTGGATCAAGCGAGTTCGAGATCGGCTGTGGCACATAGACGATCGTGAGGCCAGAGACGCAGTACGAGCGGATATCGCTAACGACCCATCAGCTTACGGTTACGATGGTGTCAATGAAGCAAACTCGCTCTTCGGAAGTCTTCCCCTGGCACAACCGCTGAGTCTGTCCAAACTGCCTGAACTATTTCCTCCCTCCTTCGTCTGCGAACCCAAGATCGACGGCGTGGCCCTGTCCGCCCGCTACGAACACGGCCGCCTCGTCCGCGCCCTCACCCGCGGCGACGGCGAGAAGGGCGACGATGTCTCCCACGCCGCCCGCACCATCGCCGGCCTGCCCCTCGTGATCGAGGGCGATTGCCCCGACATCCTCGAAGTCCGCGGCGAGGTCTACATCCCGCTCTCCGAGTTCGAGCGGATCAACGCCCAGCGCGAGGCCGAGGGCGAAGAGCTGTTCATGAACCCGCGCAACGCCTGCGCGGGCACGCTGAAGAACCTCGATCCGCGCGTCGCGGCGTCCCGACGCCTCGGCTTCGTCGCCCACGGGCGGGGGGAGTTGTCCGAAGCGTTCGGCGATGGTCATGCCGAGTTCTGCGAGCGTCTCGCCCGCCTCGGATTCCCCGTCGGCGAGCACCGAACCGTGCGGCAGGATGCGGACGGCATCTTCGAGGCGATCAACGCTATCGATGCCCTGCGCGGGCGTCTGGAGTACGCCATCGACGGCGTGGTGGTCCGCGTGGATTCCTATGCACAGCAGGCCGTGCTCGGGCTGACGAGCAAATCCCCCCGCTGGTGCATCGCGTACAAGTACCCGGCCGAGCGCAAGACCACTCGGCTGATCCGGGTCGATCACCAGGTCGGCAAGACCGGCAAGATCACGCCCCGGGCCGTGCTGGAACCCGTGGTGCTGGCCGGCACGACAGTCCGGCACGCCACGCTGCACAACTACGGCCGGGTCCGTGATGCCCAAACCTTCGATGCGGGCAGAGCGCTCAACCAGACCACCGACCTGCGGGCGGGCGACACGGTCTATGTCGAGAAGGCCGGCGAGATCATCCCGCAGGTGATGGGCGTGGACCTGCCGCTGCGCCCCGCGGACGCCGCCGCCGTCCTCGCCCCGGCAGCCTGCCCGGTGTGCTCGGGCACGGTGGAGATCGAACCGCCCGAGGCCGCGGAACGCCCCGCGCTGGAGACGGTCCGCCGCTGCATCAACCCCGAGTGCCCCGCCCAGGTCCGCGAGAAGCTCGTCTGGTTCGCCGGGCGGAAGCAGATGGACATCGAAGGCCTGGGGGAGAGCACGATCGACCTGATCCGGGCCACGCACATGGACCCCGCCGACCCGCGCCGGGCCGAACTCGGCGTGCCGCCCGAGACGCCCCGCATCCCGCTCGACCACTTCGCCGACATCTTCCACCTGTCCGAGCACCGCGACGCCCTGCTGACGCTCGACCGCATGGGCGATCGCAAGGTGGACAACCTCCTGGCGGGCATCGAGGCGGCCAAGTCGCAGGGCCTCGCGCGGGTGCTTTCCGGCATGGGCATCCGCCATGTGGGAACATCCACGGCCAAGGCGCTCTGCCGGTTCTCCCCGGACCTCGACGCGCTGCTGGCGGTTGAAGAACCGCTTCTGCGCCCGAAGACGCTCAAGAAGGAGGACGCCGTCCGGCTCGGGTTCTCCGAAGATCCCAAGGACCGGCCCGAGACCGGCCTGGGCGCGCTGACGGCCCCCGCGGTGTACGCCTATCTGCACTCGGAGGCCGCTCAGCAGGCATTCCGGGCGTTGAGAGAGGCGGGCGTGGACCTGATGAGCAAGGAATACACGGCGCGGGCGCCGACCCCGCCCGGTTCACCCTTCTCGGGCAAGACCATCGTCCTCACCGGCACGCTGGAACGCTATGAACGCACCACGCTGGCCGAAGTGCTCGAAAGCCTGGGCGCGAAGGTCACCGGCTCGGTGAGCAAGAAGACCGACCTGGTCATCGCGGGCGATTCCGCCGGTTCCAAGCTCGCCAAGGCCGAGGAACTGGGCGTCCCGGTCTGGGACGAGCCGACGCTGCTCGCCGCGCTGGCCCAGGCCGGGATCGAGACCCCATGAAGAACATCGAGTACAAGGCCGAACTCCGCGACCCCGACCTGGCACGCGCCATCGCCCGCGAGATCGGGGCCAACCGCATCGTCAGGGTCCAGCAGACCGACACCTACTTCAATGTCGTCACCGGTCGGCTGAAGAAACGCGAGGCGGTCGCCCTGGACCGCGCCGTCGCCACGCCCGAGCCGGTCGAGTACATCATCTATGAACGCGCCGACCGCGTGGACCCGCGACCTTCCGACTACTCCATCCTGACCGAGCCGGAACTGCGCCTGCGGTACGGGCTGGCCCCGCTGCCCGTGTGGCTCACGGTGTCCAAGATCCGGGAACTCTGGATGTGGCGGTCCGTGCGCATCCACCTGGACAAGGTCGATCACCTGGGCTGGTTCTTCGAGATCGAGTCGCTCGTGCGCGAGCCGGCGGACGAGCGGCACGCCCGGCTCCTGGCCGACCAGATCCGCGTCACCTTCGCCCCCGCGCTGGCCGAGCCGGTCGCCGGGTCGTACTCCGACCTGCTCGCCCAGCACATGCGGCTGGAAGGCGATTGATCCCCAAGCCGAGTCTGGGTCGCGGCTCCTCCAAAGGAAAGTGGGATTCTTTGCCCGTGTCCGGCGCCCCCGCGACCCCATTTCTCCCCTGGTCTACCATCGCAGCCGCACTGTTGCCGGAGGAGTGACGCAGATGGGCATGCCGGAAGGATTCGTGTGGGGCGTGGCCTCCGCGTCGTACCAGGTCGAGGGGGCCGCCCGCGAGGGGGGACGCTCCCCCAGCGTCTGGGACGAGTTCGCGGCCACGCCCGGCAAGGTCTTCGAGGGCCACAACGGCGACACCGCCTGCGACAGCTACCACCGCATCGGCGAGGATGTGGACCTCATCGCGGGGCTGGGCGCCACCGGCTACCGCCTCTCGATCTCCTGGCCCCGGGTCATGCCCGGCGGCACCGGGGCGGTCAATGAGGAAGGGCTGTCCTACTACGACCGGCTGGTCGATGCCCTGCTCGCCCGCGGCGTGGACCCCTGGGTCACGCTCTTCCATTGGGACATGCCCGCGTGCCTGTACCACAAGGGCGGCTGGCTGAACCGCGACTGCGCGGGATGGCTGGCCGACTACACCCGCGCCGTGGTGGACCGGCTTTCGGACAGGGTGACGCACTGGTTCACCCTCAACGAGCCGCAGATTTTCCTGGGCCTGGGCCACAACGAGGGCACCCACGCCCCCGGCCTCAAGCTGTCCCGCAAGGATGTGCTCCGCGCCACCCACCACGCCCTGCTGGCCCACGGGCATTCCGCCCAGGCGATCCGGGCCACCGCCCGCAAGGCCCCGCTGATCGGGTGCGCCCCGGTCGGCAATCTCAAGTCGCCCGCCACCGATGCCGCCGCGGATGTGGAGGCGGCTCGCAACGCCACCTTCTCCGTGCCCGCCCAGGGATGGACCTTCAACTACACCTGGTACTGCGACCCGATGCTTCGCGGGCACTATCCCGAGGACGGCCTCCGCCTGTTCGGCTCGGACGCCCCCACCCCCGAGCCGGGCGACCTGGAGACCATCCACCAGCCGATGGACTTCTTTGGGGTGAACATCTACAGCTCCGAGATCGTCCGGGCCGGGGCCGACGGCACGGCCGAACCCGTCAAGCGGGGTTCGGGCTACCCGATGACCATGTTCCGCTGGCCCGTCCAGCCCGATGCCCTCTACTGGGGGCCTCGGTTTCTCCAGGAACGGTACAAACTCCCGGTGGTCATCACCGAGAACGGGCTGGCCTCGATGGACTGGGTCCACGCCGACGGCAAGGTCCACGACCCCGGGCGCATCGACTTCCTGGCCCGCTACCTCCACCAGCTCCGCCGGGCGATCGCCGACGGCGTGGATGTCCGGGGATACTTCCAATGGTCCATTCTGGATAACTTCGAGTGGGGCGAGGGATACGCCCTGCGTTTCGGCCTGGTCTATGTGGATTACCTCAGCGGCCGGCGGATCCCCAAGGATTCGTACCACTGGATGCGTGCCGTGATCGCCAGCAACGGGAAGAGCCTTCCGACAGCGCCGGAGCCGCTCCGATAACCCGGAAGGCGATCGGGAGGCCCCTCGGGTCTTGGAAACAGTTACAGCCCCGCGGGAACCGCGGGGTTTTCCATTTGGGTGAGATTTATCCCCGATCCGACCAGATTCGGGTTGACACGCCCGGCGATTCCGGTACATTGATGTAACTGTTACAGCATCGGTCGCCCATTCGGCGGGCGGGTCCGACGCCGTCCAAACCAAAGACTTCGGAGGGAGTTCACATGCGTACCAAGTCGAGCGTTGCGGCCCTGATCGCCGCCATGGCCACCACCGCGATCGCCGGCAGCCCGAACCTCGTCACGAACGGCAGCTTCGAGACCCCCGGCCCGGGCTTCATCCTGTTCCAGGGCTGGGAGAACTACGGCAATGTGTTCGCCGACGCCTCGGTGGATATCGCCGCTCAGGACGGCGTCACCTCGGCCAAGATGTACGGCGGCTTCCCCGGCCCCGGGCTCCAGAGCGACCAGGTGCTCCTCCAGACCGTGCCCGACATCACCCCCGGCACCACTTACACGCTCAGCGGGCACCTCTATCAGAGCAGCGCCGACCTGCTGGGGCCGGGCAACCTGATCATCATGCAGATGGTGTTCCAGAACGCCAAAGGCGGCAACATCGAGGTGCTCGACCAGATCGTGCTGGCGCCCGGCTCGGCGCTCGACCAGTGGAACCAGTACGACATCAGCGGCATCGCGCCGGCCAACACCGCCCAGATCCTGATCGCCCTGCTCCACCTCCAGCTCGACGGCGAATCCGCCGGCGCCACCTTCTGGGACAACATCAGCCTCACCGAGGGCGATGCCGGCTGCGGCAACGCGGCCGACTTCAACGGCGACGGCCTCCTCAACTTCTTCGATGTCTCCGCCTTCCTGAACGCCTTCCAGCAGGGCTGCAACTGAGAACGCATCCGACTCTCGGAACCACGGGAACGCCGGGCGCAGGCCCGGCGTTTCTCTTTGACCTCGGATTGATCGGAAGCACGGACATGGGTGACGCGGAGCGATCCGAACAATACGGATTCCGCTTGATTCCGGGCGTGGTCGGATCGACAAGTCGCGACTGCAAGGGAGCGGCCGAGCGACGGAGATGCACATTGCGATCGGGGCAAACGCCGACGAGCCGGAAGCCCCTCCACGCCGTCAGTAGTCGCGCCCGAACGCGCCGTCCTTCGTGTCGTTCAAGCTCGTCGGGACGACATCGTTGCTTGCCGGCATCACCGGCTCGCTCGCGTCGGCCCGTGCGTGCCTGGCGGCGTGCGAATCGACAAACAGCATCGCGATCTTCGTCGGAGGTTCCCCCTCCGGCGCGCGGAGCGGGGCCTCCGCATCGTACAGGAACACCTTGGACCCCGGGAAGCGCACATCGGCCATCCTGACCGGCGCACGCATCCGGTCCACATTCGACGCGGGTCCGCCGGACCACATCGCCGGACGAGCGTACATCGAGCGGCAATATCGGAACGACGGAACCCCCTTGAAGCCGGAAGGCCCGGACTCCCAGGGACGATCGGGATCGCGCCGGGGATCCGTCACCACCCATGTCCTGAAATGCTCATGCCAGGGAGCAATCTCATGGAACAGGGATGCCCAGTAAACGGACAGATCCCAGAAGTTGCCGGTCGTCACAAATGAAGTTTCCCCGCCGGGTGGAGAAGTCCGGAAGGTCGAGCCGGGGGGGGCGAAGGGCATGACGCCGCCGTGGGCCTGCGCGTAGTTCGAGAAACTGATCGCCGCCTGACGCAGATCGGAAAGCCCGACCACATCCCGCGCCGAACGACGCGCCGCGGCCAGCGCGGGCAGCAGGATCGAGATCAGCACCCCGATCACGCCGATCGTCACCAGCAACTCGATGAGCGTGAACCCGCGACTCCTCATGGTTCAATCCCTTCACCCAAAAGCTATTTTTCGATCAACGGAACGGCGCGGCCGCGTGGACCTCGTCCGGAGAAACATACCAGACCGCCGAGTACGGAACCCATTGCCCGCGCTGGGGCGACCACGCGAACTGGAACCCCAGAAAGACCACCCCGAACCCCTTTCCTCTCAGCGGCTGCTTCTCGAACGGCATGACGATCTGGACCGACCGCCAGCCCGCATCCGACGGACTGTCGGGCACCGGCATTTTGTCCGCATTCCGCGAAACCGAGCCGCGCCGGAACCCCTCGAACCCGGCGACGCCTACCGCGCTGGCCAGTGCGGCCAAATCCGCGCCGTCCGTCACGACGACACCGTCCAGTCCAACGGATGACATCGAAAGACTATCCATCCACTCCCGGTAGTCTTGGTACTGCTTGGAGGCGTCGACCAGCGAGCGAGGATCACCCCGCGCGGCGAGCGTTTGATGGTCGCGGGCCACATCGGGATCGATCAACGCCCGCCACCGTTCTACAAACGCTTGTGCCAGATCCTCCAGTCTCGCGGCGGGAAGGGACGAGAGCGTCGGGACCGCCCGGATCTTCTCTAGCACCGCGCCGCGCAGCTCCCGCTCGATGGCATCCATGGTCGCGTGGGTGGGAACCGTGTCGAGTTTTGCATTGGTCAGCGCCGAGCGGACAGACTCCGGAACTTCGATCGCTGAGGCCACGGGTGCTCTGGCCGCGGTGTTCATGAGTGACCGGATCGCAAGAAAACAGCCAACACCGGCCAAGACGATGGCGATGTACAGCGAAACGGGTTGTTTGGTCATGAATCAACCTCCTACCTAATCAAAGACCCTCCTGGTGAGGAAGGCCGTTTGTGCTGGATTCAACGGCATTGAGCCGTCAACTACTTCGTGCCACCCCCCCCATTCGGCCTGCACTCGGCCATCGCCCAAGCAGGGGGACCACAGTCGCCATCACCGAAGCACTTGTGTCCGACCCGGCAGGGGCCGATGCAGTCTGTCACGGTCAGGTTGCCGCACGTGATGGTCGCGCAGCAGCCCGGCGCCGGTTGGGTCTGGGCGAACGCCGTCGTGCTCAACGCCGCCAGCAGGCAGCCCGCCAGCACCGCGCCGCTGTTCTTCCAATGCTTGAACTTCATGATACCTTCTTTCGTGTTTGAGTCTCGAACTCCGTACTCTGCACGGCCCGGCCGGACACGAGTCCGACCACGCCGATCAACCCGAACAAACCGGACCGCAGCGTGGCGATCCACTGGCCCCGCTCCAGCGAGGGGTTCGCCTCCGAGAACCCGCAGCCGCAATCGGCGCGGATCCCGCGGACCAGGAATGATGCGTTCCAGAGCGTGAACACGCCGAGGAGCAACGCCCCCGCTAGCAGGCTCCACCGGGCGCGATACCCCGAGATGAGCCATGAACCCAGAAGAATCTCACCGAAGATCAGGACGCGCGTGGAGGCATCCGCCTGGGACTGACCGATGCCCAGCCCAGCCTGGAGCGCGTTGACCGTGCCCGCCGGGTCGCCCGCCTTCTGGATCGCGGCGACTAAGAACACCACCCCGAGAAACACGCCTGCGGCTCGGGCCACGAAGCCCACCTCCCGGTGGCCTTGCGACCCGCGCTCAAGACTCGAGACTGGGGACTGGGGACTGGGGACTGGGGACTGGCATGGTGGCGAGCCTACCAGATCCGGCGCGAGGGCTCACGCCGAAACTGATAAAAACTCCCCAGGTTGATAAAGTTTCTCCGTATATCCCCTGATGTGGCGGTTTTTCCGACCCGGCAGGGGGCATTCCCAAGGCAGGTATGCACAATTCATCCCCGGCAAACCCCGTGGCGTCCCTGTGCCGGGCAATGGACGAGGGGGGATGGCCGACTGCAAGTCGGCCCCACGGTGGGAACCCCACGATTCGAGGACTCATCGTGGGCGTGACCGGAACTCAAGTGCGATGCGTATCAGCCCTTGACCGCGCCGCTGGTCAGGCCGGAGATGAACTGCTTCTGGAGCAGCAGGAAGAGCACTGCCACCGGCGCGATGGAGACCACCGTGCCGGCCATCATCAGGCCGTAGTCGGAGCGGTACAGGCCGCGGAGCTGGGCGATGGCCACCGACAGCGGCTGCTTGTCCGCGGACTGGAGCACGATCTGGGGCGAGATGAAGTTGTTCCACATGCCCAGGAAGGTGATGAGCAGGAAGGCCCCCACCATCGGGCGGATCAGGGGCAGCACCACGGCGAAGAAGATCTCGACTTCTGAACACCCGTCGATGCGGGCGGCCTCCAGCAGCTGGTCCGGCACCGACTGCGACACCGCCTGACGGAAGAGGAACACGCCGAAGGCCGGCGCCAGGAAGGGCAGGATCAGCCCCGGCACCGTGTCCAGCAGGCGGAGGTGGTAGAGCAGTTCGTAGCCCGGCGCGATCAGCAGGGTCGGGGGCAGGATGATCAGGGCCAGCACCGCAAGGGTGAAGCCGTTGCGCCCCCGGAAGCGGAACTTGGCCAGCGCGTAGCCCGCCGCCGCGCAGGTCAGGGTGGCGACCACCGCGGTGGTCGAGCTGTAGAACACCGAGTTGAGGAAGGCCCCGCCGAAACCGAGACCGAACAAGTTCTCGTAGTTCTCCAGCGTCAGCCGGTCCCAGCCGATGCCGAACAGGCCATCGCCCGGGGGCAGGAACATGGACCGCGAGAAGTCCTCCCGGTTCTTGAGCGAGGCGATGGCCAGCCAGGCGAAGGGCACCAGCGTGACCACCGCAAGCACGCCCAGCAGAGCCTGGAGGAGCAGACGGCGCCAGAGCGGCGGTCGGCGTCCGGCGCTCATGCCTCGTCCCTCCGGATGATCCAGATCTGGAGCAGGGCCAGCCCGATGAGCATGATCGCCAGCACCCAGCCGATCGCGCTGGCGTAGCCCAGGTCGCCGACCTCGAAGCCGGACTGGTAGAGGTACATCACGACGGTCAGCCCCTGGTCGCCCGGCCCCCCGCTTCCGTCGAGCAGGACGAAGGGGAGTTCGAACAGCTGGAGGCTGCCGATCATGGAGAGCATCACGACGAACGAGGCCACCGGGCGGATGGCGGGCACGACGACATGGCGGAACCGGGCGATCGGCCCCGCGCCGTCGATCTCGGACGCCTCCAGCAGGGTGTCGTCCACGCTCTGCAGCGCGGCGAGGAAGTAGATCATGTTGAAGCCCACATACATCCACAGCGAGATCAGGATCAGCGTGGCCATGACATGGGAATCAAGCCACGGGAAGTCAAGCCATGAATCGACCTGCGGCGGCGTCCACGCCCGACCGAGCAGGGCGTGGAGGGACTGGTTGACCAGCCCGGCCCGCTTCTCGAACATCAGCCACGCCAGGATCGAGACGAACACCAGCCCCATGAGCTGCGGGCTGAAGAAGATCAGCCGGTAGACCCCGCGCCCCCGGAGCCTGGGCGAGTTGAGCGCCATGGCCAGCAGCAGGGCCAGCGGCAGCTGGATGAACAGGCTGCCCAGCGTGTAGACCACGGTGTTCCGCACCGCGGTCCAGAACACCGGGTCCTTCATCATGGTGGTGAAGTTGGCGGTCCCCACGAATGTCTTGGTGCCGGGGCCGTAGGTCTGCTGGAAGGCCAGCACGGTGGACTGCACCAGGGGGTAGAGCACGAACACCAGCACGACCAGCAGGAACGGGGCGAGGAAGATCCACGCCGCCCGCTGGGGCACCGACCCGGCCCGGGAGGCCGCCGCCATCACTCCTCGCCTTCCTGTTCGGACGCGACGGCGGAGAACACATTGCGTTCCATGACCCGGATGATCCTCGACTGGGCGACGCCCAGCAGCCGGGCGGCCTCGGGGACGAGGGCGTGGGCCTCATAGGTCCGGGTCTCTCGTGCGTACCGTTCCAGATCGACCGCCGCGTCCCGCAGCAGGAACACCGCCCGCCGGTTGTACGGCGACGAGGTCCGGGTGGGCACATGCGGGGCCTGCTCGATGTACAGCTCGCCCTTGCGCTGGCCCGAGAAGTACGGGTCGGGCTGGTGGTAGACCGGGTCGTCCCACAGGGAACTGACCGGGCTGATGATGTCGGTCAGCTCGTACATCTGCCGGGCGACTTCCGGCGAGGTGTAGAGCATCTTCGCGTATTCCCAGGCCTTCTCGACATCCGCGCCGTCCTTCGGGATGCCGAGCATGGTGCCGCCGCGGACGGAGGTGCGTCGCCCGCCCGGCTCGAAGGCGGGCAGGGGCATGACCTTGACGGTGCCCGCCAGCCGGGGCACATGCATCTTCCAGATGCCGCACATCCAGTCCGGGCAGAGGTATCCGACCGCGTAGCCGTCCACCCGCTGCTGGTGCCCGGTGGCGGAGAAGTCCTCGATGTCCACGGCCACCCGATCCGGCCCCACGCACCACGACACCATCTCGGCGAGCAGTTCGGCGTTGCGGGGCGAGTCGATCACGGGGCGGTCGTGGTCGTCGAACAGCGTTCCGCCGCCCTGGAGGAGCAGGACCTCGATGTTGTCGAGCTGCGTGGGCCAGAACGACAAGGCCCAGCGGTCTGGCTCGCCGTTGCCGTCCTTGTCGGCCGTCAGCGGCGCGACGGCGGCGAAGAACTCCCGCCAGGTCTCGACCTTGCTCAGGTCGATGCCCGCGGCTTCCACGATGTCCGAGCGGTAGGCGAGCAGCACCGGATGCACATCGTGCGGCAGGCCGAAGATGCGCCCCCGCGAGGTCACCGGCCCGAAGGAGGGCGGATTGATCTCGTCGAGCAGGCCCTCATCGCGGAGCCGGTCGGTCAGGTCCAGAAAGCCGACCGATTCCAGCGGCCCGGTGAACGCCCGCCCGATCACGGCCTTCTCGACCTCGATCAGGTCGGCCGTCGGCAGCCCGCCGAAGAAGCCGGACATCATCCGGCGCTCGACCGCGGCGATGCTCATCAGCTGCATGTCCAGCGGCCGATCCATCCCCCCGTCCCGCCCCGCCTGCTCCAGCAGGGGGATATACAACTGCCGGTGCTCGGGTGAGAACAGCCAGAACACCACCGCGTTGTCCGCGTCGCGCCGGGCCTTGAACAGCACGCCCACCGACACCGCCATCAGCCCGATCATCACCCACAGGCCGAGCGAAAGCCCCCGGGCGGCGGTGGACAGGGTGACGATCCGCATGTGCCGGGGTCTCCGCGACGGGTCAGGAGACCTGCACCACGCCAGACCGCTCGGTGATGCGGATGGGGGTCAGGGACGGGAACGAGGTGCTGTCCAGCACCGACAGCGTGGTGGGACGGACCTCCCGGAAGCTGCCGGTCACCTCCCCGGACAGGGCGCGGCTGAGCCAGCGGGCGGCCTCGAGGCCGAGGGCCTGGGCGTCCTGGCAGACGGCCGTGAAGCGGGGGAAGGTCCGCATGCGGATGTCGCCGTCGTCGAAGCCGACGATGGAGAGATCCTTGGGCACCCGGATGCCCAGTTGCAGGCACTTGTGCAGTGCGCCCACCGTTGACAGCGGGTTGGTGAAGTAGATGGCGGTCGGCGGGTTCTCCTGGTCGAGGATGGACATCAACATCATCGCGCCGCCCTCCGGGCTGGCCTCGGCCCGGACGATGAGAGACTCATCGACCTCGATCCCCGCGGCCAGCAGGGCCGCCCGATAGCCGGCCTCGCGGTCGCGGTGGTCGGAGTCGGCCACGCGGTGGATGGCCAGGCCTATCCGCCGGTGCCCCAGCCCGAGCAGGTGCTCGACCGCCTGGCGGGAGGTCCGTCTGGAATCGGAATCGATGTAGTTGACGCGGGGATCGTCGCTGCGGTCGGCCACGAGGATCATCGGCACGCCGTCGGCGGCGATGGCCTCGGCGAGGCCGTCGTCGTCGAGCGGGCGGACGATCACGCCGCGGACGCCCTTGCGGTCGAAGAACTGCTCGTAGGTCTCGCTGGGGTTCTTGTCCCGGTGGACATTAAGGAAGGTCAGGTCGAAGCGTCGCTCGTTGACCCCTTCGAGGATGCCGGCCAGCAGCACGGCCTCGAACGCGCCGAAGTCGGCCCGCACCGGCTCGTTGGGGTAAGCCAGCCCGATCACATTGGTCGGCTTGCGCCCCACCGACGGGCGGTAGCCCGAGCTGTCCGCGGCCTGGAGCACCCGCTTGCGCATCTCCTCGCTGACGCCGGGGTGGTTGTTGAGCGCGCGGGACACCGTGGCGACCGACACGCCCAACTCATCCGCGATGGCCCGGACTGAACTCACGGCTTAGGGATTCCCCGTGAGGTCGCGTTCCAACTCACGGTCCTTTTCGGACCACAAGGCCTTGTAGGTGCTCTTTTCCGTGTCGCTCTCAAAGAGGTCCCTCGGGGAGAAGTTTTTGACATGGCCGTCAACAAAGGCGATGTTGGCCGTTCCCGTGAGTTCACGGGTATCCCCCCCGCGGCGGGGGTGACGGTAGTACGGCAGAAAACTCTTCGGCATGGAGGTCAGGTTTCCCTGAAGTTCGGGCGATGATGGGTTTCCAGTCCAGTTCCCGACGCCAGGGCCCAGAAACACATTGCTTGGCAGCCCCACCCCAGCGCCAAAGCGATGCCCGGGCAGCTCGCGGCTCCCGATGCTGCCCTGAGCAAACCATGTCGTGTCGATGCCATCCAAGGGCTGCTCAGACTTGTAAGGCGCCCACGCTTCGCCAAACAGGATGATCTCGCTGGCATGGTTGGTGTCGTCGTTGAAAGGGGTTCCCTTCCGGTATGTCGCGGCAGCCGCCGCCAGCTGACCGGGCCGATAGACGCGGAGCGTGCCGGCTTGTGGACCAGACATAATGGGGACATGCTCCGCTGCGGATGCCGCCCAGTAGTTCATCGAGTAGGAGCGGGCACCGTCCGGATGATTGGGGCACTGCAGAACACCACCGCCCACTGTGGCATTGTCAGGGTTGTTGGGCAGGACATTCTGAAAAGCCGTCTCCGGAAGGTATCTTCCAATGCGATTGACATCGTGCCAGACCATGTTCCGCCTGCCGTTCTCGGGATCTTGCACAAACTGTCCTCCCAAGATGGGAGGGAACCGCCCACGATAGTCGCCGGCGTACAGAAGGCCCGCGGTGGCCACCTGCCGGATGTTGGTCTGGCAGATCACCCCCCTGGCCGTGTCTCTGGCCCGACCGATGGCAGGGAGCAGGATACCGATCAGCAGCGCGATGATGGCGATGACGACCAGCAGCTCGATCAGCGTGAATGCGCGGCGGCAGGCCGCATTCCCTCTGGCGGTCATGTCTGGGTACTCCCTCAAGACCCGTGGACCGGTCCGCCGACGGCCGTGTCGGCGTGAAACAGTTACATCAGTGTCGCGGAAATGGTCCTGCCTGTCAAGCCTGGGTGGGCGGGAAATGAAAAAAGGGCAAAATACATCATTTCTCCATGCTGGACAAGGGTTTAGAATCCATTTTCCAGCTTGTTCACGCCTGGCTCAAGCTCTTTTTTTGGCCTGTCGGCCCCGAAAAGCGTGTGACACCAGTCCGTGAAACAGTTACACTGGCTCCCATGCGAACCCCACTCATCGCCCTCGGAGCCGTCCTGATGTCCATCATCGGCTGTCAGACCACCCACGCCTCCAATGCCTCCCCTCCCCCCGCCGCCCTCGACTGGTCGGCCGTCGGCCCCCCCTCGGTGGTCAAGGTCCGAGAAACCGAGGCCGGCTACGAGATGGTACGCAACGGCAGCCCCTTCTTCGTCCGCGGCGTGGGCGGGCACGGCCATCTCGACCGGCTGGTCGAGATGGGCGGCAACGCCATCCGCACATGGGACGCCGAGGGGATCGACAACACCCTGAACGAGGCCCACGCCAGGGGGCTGGCCGTGTGCGTGGGGATCTGGCTGGTCCACGAACGCCACGGGCACGACTACAACGACCCGACCGTGCGTCAGGAGCAGCTGGACAAGGTCCGCCGGCTCGTCACCCGGTACAAGGACCACCCGGCCGTGCTGTGCTGGGGCGTGGGCAACGAGGTGGAGCTGGGCGGCGGCCTGGACATCGCCCTGCGCTCCGTCGAGGAAGCGGCGGCCCTCATCAAGACGATCGACACCAACCACCCGACCGTGGCCATCGTGGCCGAGATCGGGGATGACAAGGCCAGGCGGATCGCGGCGGAGTGCCCCAGCATCGACCTGCTCGGCGTGAACGCCTACGGCGGTGCGTCGAGCGTGCCCCAACGCCTGCTTGAGCAGGGGTACACCGGGCCGTACATGGTGACGGAGTTCGGCCCGCTGGGCCACTGGGAAGGGCCGAGCGCGCCCTGGGGGCCGCCGATCGAGGCCCCCGGCCACGACAAGGCCAACTTCTACGCCAACAGCTACCGCGGTGGGGTGGAAGCGGCGGCGGGAACCCGCTGTCTCGGCTCCTTCGCCTTCCTCTGGGGAAACAAGCAGGAGACCACGGCGACCTGGTTCGGCCTGCTGCTGCCCACCGGGGAGACCACCGAGGCCGCCGACCGACTCAGCGAGTTCTGGACCGGCAAGACGCCCGCCCGGCGCGCGCCGCGGGTGTACGGCATGGATCTCAAGCTCGCGGACACCGGTGCGGTGCGCCCCGGCCAGCGGTTCTTGGCCTCGGTCCGGGCCGACGATCCGGACGGGGACGAACTCCGGATCGAATGGAAGGTCGTGGCGGAGACCTCCGACCGCCGCTCCGGCGGCGACACGGAGCGCGTCCCCCCCACCATCGCGGATCGGATCGCGTCCTCCGAGGGTTTGAACGCCGAGGTGATCGCGCCGACCGAGCCGGGTTCATACCGGCTGTTCGTGTTCGTGCGTGACGGCACGGGACGCGCGGGCACGGCGAACACGCCGTTCCTGGTTGTGGAATGAAACCGGTGGCACAGGCGTCCCGCCTGTGCGGACTTCTTTGAGGTGTCTGCAGAGGCGGGACGCCTGTGCCACCGGGGAGAGGGGATCAGGGACAGCCGGCGTTGAAGACACCCAGGTAAGCGGCGACATCGAAGAAGTTGAACTCGCCGAAGGGCGCGGCGAGGTCGGCCGCGGGATTCTGGGTGGTGAACAGGGCCATGTACGCGGCCAGGTCGAAGAAGTTGAGCGTGCCGTACGGCTCGGCGAGGTCGGCCGCCGAGCAGCCCGCGTCGCGGCTGAAGCGCAGCCAGTTGACATTGAACCCGCCGTTGGACGCCAGCACGCGCAGCCGGATCGTCTGCGGACCCGAATCGAGCTGGACCTGGGCGGGGATGGTCTGCCAGACCTGCCAGCCGCCGGTGGCCGGGACGGAGATGGAGCCGGAACGGTCCTCGCCGTCAACCTCGATGCGGAAAGCCCCGCCGCTGTTGGCGGACGCGATGCGGGCGTCCAGGGTGTAGACGCCGGCGGTCTCGACATCGACGGTATAGGCGAGCCACTCGCCGGCGTTGACCCAGCCGATGTTGTGGCCGCCCTCGCTGCACGCCTGGATATCCACATCGTCAAACCGGAAGGTGTTGCCGGTGTTGCCGACATCCTGATCGTGGTAGGCCTCGCCGGGGTACCCCTCGTCGTAGTGCTCGGCCTCGATCTGGCCGGGGATCACATGCGTGTTGCCCTGGTAGGGACGCTGCTCACGCCGGTACACGCGGATGTAGTCCACTTCCAGCGTCTGCGGGTACTGGGCGGAACCGTTCGGGTTGCCGGGAAAATCACCGCCGACCGCGACATTGACCAGGAGGTGGAAAGGCGAATCGAACGGTGCCCGCGGGTTGTTGGGGGCCGCGGTTGAGGACCACTGGGTGTGGTTGATCGTGCCGAACAGGACGCCGTCGAGGTACCAGCGGATCTGGTTGGGATCCCACTCGACGGTGTAGTCGTGGAAGTCGTGGGAGTAGTTGAGGCCGGTGACGATCGAGTTGCCGGTGTGGGCGTTGTTGGGCCAGCCGCCGCCGTGGTGGATCGTGCCGTAGATGCGGGTGGCGGTGTTGACCGACTCCATGAGGTCGATCTCGCCGGAGGAAGCCCAGCCGCCGTAGGGCGAGTTGGTGGGGAGCATCCACAGGGCGGGCCAGACGCCGCTGGTGCTGGGGAGCTTCATGCGGGCCTCGATGCGCCCCCACTTGAAATCGACCTTGCCCATCGTGCGGAGCCGGGCGGAGGTGTATGTGGAGCCGCCGAAGTTCTCACGCCGGGCCGTGATCTTGAGGGTGCCGTCGGACACCGCGATATTGGAGGAGCTGTTGGTGTAGTACTGGAGTTCGTTGTTGCCCCAGCCCCCGGGGAGTCCGTAGGCGGAGCCGTTGCCGATCATGGCTTCCCAGGATTCACCCAGGGCGCTGCCGTCGAACTCGTCCGACCAGTGCAAGGCCCATTGGGCCTGGGCCAGGGTTCCGCACGCCATCGCCGCGGCCAGCGCCGTCCATTGAGTGTTCCGCATGTTCCCTCCTCTGGGTGGATCTTTGGGTGGCACCCCTATTGAACCACAAACGCCAAGGCCATGCAACTGTAACTGTTTCATTTTGTCGCTGGCGGGTGGATTGCAACCGATCAGATATGGCTTGATACACGGATTTTTTCGGATACCAGCCGTTGCCACTGGGAGTTTTTCCGGAAGTAACAGTTTCGATCTGGGGATTTTTCCCACAGATGCCCGTAGCCTTCAAACGCCAGAGCCGAGGCTTTGGTCCGGTGAGCTTGTCCAAATCGCCGCGGTTCGGCACACCGGTTAGACTACGACCATGAAAATCGACTCGTGCCTCAATCCGCCGTCCCGACTCCGCCGACCGGTCCGTCCGCTCGGGCCGGGACGAGCGTGGTGCGTCCTCGGCATGGTCCTGCTGTCACTGGGTCCGGTGGGGTGCCGCAGGCAGGGGGATTTACCCGATGTTGTCCGCCCGGTGCGCGTCATGCGGGTGGGCGACCTGTCCGAGTTCCGCGGACGCCAGTTCCCGGGACGGGCGGAGGCGGTGCAGTTCGTCGATCTTTCCTTCCGCGTGTCGGGAACGCTCCAGACCCTGCCCGCGCGTGTCGGCCAAGCGGTCACGGCCGGCGAGGTCATCGCGAGCGTGGACGAACGGGACTTCCGGGTGCGGGTCATCGGCGCGGAGGCGGGGCTGGCCAGGGCCGAATCGGAACTGGTCCGCGCCGAGGAGGAGTACACCCGCCTGAATGTGGTCTTCGACCGCGGTGCGGCATCGGAAGTCGAGATCGTTCGAGCCCGTGAGGCGCGCAACATCGCGGCGGCGAATGTCAAGTCGCTCCAGGCCGACCTTCAGACCGCCCGCGATGCGCTGGCGGACACTTCGTTGCGAGCGCCTTTCTCCGGGGAAATCGCTGCAAGATTCACAGAGAACTTCGAGGACATCCAGGCCCGTCAGCCGGTCCTGCGCATCGTGGACAACTCCCGCATCCGCTTCACGGTCCACATTCCCGAGCAGATGATGGCGCAGCTCGGCTTGATCGAGGAGATCCGCTGCGAGTTCGAGGCGTTCCCCGGCATGGAGCTTGTAGCCGCGATCGACGAGGTGCAGCGGGAAGCGGACTCGGTGACGCGGACCTTCCCGATCACGCTCGTCATGGACCAGCCGGGCGAGGGCCGGATTCTCGCCGGCATGAGCGGGCGGGCGTGGGTGTCGCGGATCCGCTCCGACGCTTCCGCGTCGGAGGTGTTCGATCTTCCGGCGAGCGCGGTCCGCCAGGGCGCGGGCGAGCAGAGCTTCGTCTGGATCGTGAACGGGTCGAGCGGGGCGGTTTCGCGTCGGCCGGTGGAGGTCGATCGGACCTCGCCGACGGGCCTGCGTGTCCGCGGCGTCGCGCCGGGCGACCTGGTCGCCACGGCCGGGGCGGCCTTCCTGCGCGAGGGCCAGCGGGTCCGCGTGCTCAACGGCGCAACCAAGCCGGGGACCGCTGAATGAGACTCATCGCCACGAAGGCCTTCGAGCGTTCGGTCGTCACGGTCTTCTCCACGGCGGTCATCATGATCGCGGGGGTGCTGGCCTACTTCCAGCTGGGGCAGCTCGAAGACCCCGAGTTCACCGTCAAAGTAGCCGTGGTGGCCACGCCCTACGCCGGGGCCACGCCGGAAGAGGTCGAGCTTGAGGTCACGGATGTGATCGAGCGGGCCGTGCAGGGCATCTCGGTGCTGCGGGAGATCGAGTCGTACTCGAGCGCGGGGCTTTCCTCTGTGAAGGTCATCATCCAGCCCGCCGTCCACTCCAACGAGCTGCCCCAGGTCTGGGACGAGCTCCGCAAGCGGATCGCGGACGCCCAGCCCCAGCTGCCCCCCGGGGCGTCATCGTCGATCGTGTTCGACGACTTCGGGGATGTGTTCGGGTTCCTGTTCGCCCTGCAGTCCGACGGCTTCACGATGGCCGATCTGGAGCGCCACGCCGACGACATCAAGGCCCAGCTCTCGGTGATCCCCGGGGTGGCCAAGGTCGAGCTGTGGGGCGTGCCGCGTCAGTGCGTGTACCTGGACATCTCGGAGGCGAGGCTGTCGCAGCTGGGGCTCTCGCTGCTGGATGTCAACATGACGCTCTCGCAGCAGAACACGGTGGTGGACGCCGGCGCGATCGACCTGCTGGACAGCCGCATCCGGTTCCAGGTGACGGGAGAGTTCAACTCCCCGGACGAGATCGGCGAACTCCTGATCCGCGGGCGCACGCTGGGAGGACAGGACGAGGGCCGCCTGATCCGGGTGCGGGATGTGGCCACGGTGGAGCGTGGGTATGTGACCCCCCCCACCGCCGAGATGCGTTTCGACGGCCTGCCGTCCATCGGCATCGCCGTGTCCAACGCCTCGGGCGTGAACATCGTCACGCTCGGCAGGGCGATCGACGCGCGCTTGGCGCAGATCGAGGCCGAACTGCCCGTCGGCATCGAGATCAACCGGATCTCCTGGCAGTCCGATGTGGTCGATTCCGCGATCCGGGACTTCATGATGAGCCTGGCGATGGCGATCGGCATCGTCCTGGTGACGCTCTGGGTCGTGATGGGGTTCCGGTCGGCGTTCATCGTGGGCATTTCCGGGATGCTCATGGTCATCATCGGGACCTTCCTCGTGATGGTCCTGATCGAGGAGGACCTGCACCGGATGTCGCTGGGCGCGCTGATCGTGGCGATGGGGTTGATGCTCGACAACGCCCTGGTGGTGGTGGACGGGGCGTTGGTCCGCATGGAGCGGGGGATGGACCGCATCAAGGCGGCGATCGAGGCCGCGTCGGCCCCGTCGATGCCGCTGCTCGGAGCGACGGTCGTAGGGGTGATGGCCTTCTATCCGATCGCCGCCTCGACCGAGAGCGCGGGCGAGTACTGCCAGGCGCTCTTCACGATCGCCGGGGTGTCGCTGCTGATCTCCTGGCTCTTCGCCATCACCGTGACCCCGCTGATGTGCGCCGCGATGCTGCCGGGGCCGAAGGCCGATCAGAAGGAGCCTTACTCCGGCGCTTTCTACATGCTGTTCCGCCGCCTGCTGGAGTGGTCGCTGCGGGCCAGGCGGATCGTGCTGCTCGTGTTCGTCGTCGCCCTGGTCGGGTCGCTGGCGGCTTTCCGCTTCGTGGACCAGATGTTCTTCCCGGCCTCGGACCGTGCCCAGTTCATGGTGGACATCTGGCTGCCGGAGGGCACGGGGATTCAGACCACCTCCGAGGCGACGCGCCGCCTGGAAGGCTTCGTCATGCGGCAGGAGGGCGTGACCGCCACCAGCGCCTTCATCGGGCGCGGCCCGCCCCGCTTCTACCTGCCGGTCGAGCCGGAATCCCCCAACTCGTCCTACGCGCAGCTCATCATCAACACGCCCGACGGCGCGACGGTGGGACGCGTGCTGCCGCTCGTGCAACGGTGGGCGGACGAGCACATGCCCGAGGCGATGGTCATCGGGCGTCGCTACGGGCTTGGTCCCTTCCGGGCGTGGCCGGTCGAGGCCCGCATCAGCGGCCCGGCCTTCGCGGACTTCGCCGTGCTGCGCTCGCTCGGCGAGCAGGCTTCCGCCGTCCTCGCCGACAGCCCGCACGCGATGGCCGTCCGGACGAACTGGCGGGAGAAGACCCCGCTGATCGTGGCGGATTTCGATCAGACCAACGCCCGCTGGACGGGCATCGCCCGCAGCGATGTGGCCTCGGCCCTGCGTCGGTCCACCGACGGTACGACCGTCGGGCTGTACCGCGAGAACGACAAGCTCATCCCGATCATCCTGCGCAGCTCCGCCGGGGATCGGGAGCAGGGGGCCAGGAACCTGGATGTGTTGCAGGTGCGTCCGCTGCTTTCCAGCCGCTCGGTGCCGCTGACGCAGGTGACTTCGAGCGTGGAACCGACCTGGCGTGATCCGTTCATCTTCCGTCACGATCGACGCCGGACCATCGCCGCACAGGGCGTGCCGCTGGGCCTGGCGACCGACTATCTCGACGATGTTGTGGACAAGCTCAAGGCGATCGAGCTGCCGCCCGGCTACACCCTGGCGATCGACGGCGAGTACCGCTCGTCGCGGGATGCGCAGAAATCACTGCTGCCCGGCATCGCGCCGGCGCTCATCATCATGGCCCTGGTCATCGTGGCGTTGTTCAACAACTACCGCCAGCCGCTGATCATCGTGTGCATCGTTCCGTTCGCGCTGATCGGGGTGATCCTGGGCCTCATCATGACCGGGCAGCCGTTCGGGTTCGTCGCCCTGCTGGGGGCCATGTCGCTGTCCGGCATGATGGTCAAGAACGCCATCGTCCTGCTGGACGAGATCAGCGCCCTCCAGAAACAGGGAGAGGCCCCGTATCAGGCGTTGGTCAACGCATCGGTGAGCCGCCTCCGGCCCGTCATGCTCGCCGCCGCCACCACCGTGCTGGGGCTGATCCCGCTGTTGCCGGATGTGTTCTGGTCGTCGCTGGCCGTGGCGATCATGTTCGGCCTGGGGATCGGCACGATGATCATCATGCTGCTCGTGCCGGTGCTCTACGCAATGTTCTACCGGGTCCAGCCCGACGGTCCTCCCCCCGCCCCCCCACCGCCGGAACCGGAGCCAAGCCCGGCCTTGGAACCCGCCTGACCGATCGGTCCCGCGGTACACTCCGGGCATGACCCACTTCCGGTTCGTTCTTTGGGCCGTCATGCTCCTTGTGGTGCCCGTCGTTCGGGCGGGCGAGGCTCCGGCGTGGACCATCATCCGTGACCAGGCCGAGGCCCGCTTCGGGGTCGCGGGCGTGCGTGCGGCCGACTTCCTCGCCCGGCACCGGCCCGAGCGGGACGCGGAGATCGACCCGGAACTGGTGCTGGAGGCCATCGGCCTGGCGCTGGATGCCCGCGAGCGGTTTGTCTGGGCCGGCGCGGTGGATGATGCGCTCTTCCTGAACGATGTCGTTCCCTACGCCGTGCTGGACGAGACCCGCGCCCGCACCCGGGCCAGATTGCGCGAACTCTGCTTGCCTCTGGTCGAGGATGCGACGACCGCCGAAGAAGCCGCCCAGGCGATCAACCGCGACCTGTTCAGCCTCGTCGATGTCCGGTACAGCACGGCCCGCAACCGGGCCAACCAAGGCCCGGCCGAGACGCTGGAGACCGGGCTGGCCTCCTGCACCGGGTTGTCCATCCTGCTCGTCGATGCCTGTCGGAGCGTGGGGATCCCGGCTCGGCTCGCGGGCATCGCCTCCTGGCCCGGGCGGGGGGGGAACCACACCTGGGTCGAGATCCACGACGGGGAGCGGTGGCGGTACACGGGTGCGGCCGAGCACGACGCGGCGGGGCTTGATCGCGGCTGGTTCTCCGGGCAGGCGGGCGCGGCGGTCCCGGGGCATCAACTGCACGGTGTCTGGGCGACATCCTGGGCGGGGACCGGCCATCACTACCCCCTCGTCTGGGAGATGAACGACCGCTCTATTCCCGGATTGGATGTTTCCGACCGGTACGCCCGTCCGGGCGCAGTCGGGTCCGAGCCGGTGCTCGCGCTGCGTCTCTGGACGGCCCGGGGTGGGCCGCGCCTGCCGGCCGAGGCGGCCCTCACGCACGGCGCTGTCCGCCATGCCGACCGCACCCACGCCGACCCGGACGATATCAATCTCACCGCCGAGTTGCCCGATCCGGGGACGCGCCCGTTGCGGGTCGCCTTCACGGCTGGGGGGGAGAGCCGGGCCTTCATCGTGACCGATACGCACGCCGCGGGCCGCGTGATCGACCTTTACTGGAACGAGCTGGGGATGGACCAGGCCGCGGCGGAGGCCGCAGCCGGGCGGCTCTGGAAGGCCCACGCCGACGCGATCCGTGATGCACGCCGCGCTGAACTTGAAGCGTTGACGCTTGAGTACGAGGGGCACACCATGCGGCTGCTGCGCAAGGATTTCGGCGAGGCGCCGGGATCGGGCCGCAGCCTGTGGATCTCCATGCACGGCGGCGGCGGCGCACCCGCCGAGGTGAACGACCGGCAGTGGCAGAACCAGATCCGGCTCTACGAACCCGCCGAGGGGATCTATATCGCCCCCCGCGCTCCGAGCGACACCTGGAACCTCTGGCATCGTTCGGAGATTGATGCGCTCTTCGATCGGCTGATCGAGTCCGCCGTGATCGTGTGGGATGTGGACCCGGATCGGGTGTACCTCATGGGGTACTCCGCCGGAGGAGACGGCGTCTACCAGCTCGCTCCACGCATGGCGGATCGTTTCGCCGCGGCGGCCATGATGGCGGGGCACCCAAACGACGCCACGCCCGACGGGCTGCGCAATCTGCCGTTCGCCCTGTTCATGGGCGCGGAGGACGCCGCGTACAACCGCAACACCGTGGCCCGGCAATGGGGCGACCGGCTGGCCGAACTGCACGCGGCCGACCCCGAGGGTTACACCCACCTCGTGCGCATCTACCCCGGCCTCGGACACTGGATGGATCGGAAGGACGCGGAGGGCGTGCCGTGGATGGCGGCCCACACCCGCAACCCCTGGCGGAAGTCGGTGGTCTGGAAGCAGGGGAACACGGTCCACCGGCGTTTCTACTGGCTGAGCGTGCCCGTGGAGGAAGCGGTGCCCGGCCGCGTCGTCCGCGCTTCGATCGAGGGACAGACGATCAGGCTCGATTCCGAGACCGTGCGTCGGGTCAATCTCCTTCTGCACGATCGCCTGATCGACCTGGACCGTGAAATCACCGTTGTCGCCAACGACCGGGTCGTGTTCGAGGGGTTCGCGGCGCGGACCGAGGCCGCGATCACCGAATCCATCCGCCTGCGGCCCGACCCCCGCATGACCGCCACGGCTCTGCTGTCGGTGGAACTCCCGGGCGAGTGAGTCATCCCGGCGTGTAAGCCCGCACCGCGATCCCCGCGGCTTGCAGGTCGGCTCGCACCCGCCGGGCGATTGACAGCACACCGGGCGTGTCCGCGTGCAGGCAGAGGGTCCGGGCGTGCAGCGGGACGAAAGTTCCCCCCGCGGGAACCCTCCGCCGGAGCACGATCTCCAACGCCTGTCGCCCGGCCTCCTCGGGCGAAGCGACCAACGCCCCCGGCAGGCCGCGCCCACGCAGGGAGCCGTCCGGCCCGTACCGCCGATCGACAAACGCCTCGGCAATGGTCGGAGCTTCCCATCGTCGCCACCACGCGAGCGCCCGCGATCCGGCCGCTCCAACCAACGGCAGCCGGCGCACCGTCCCCCCTGCTGCCTCGTGAACGGCCTCAAGCACGACCCGCGCCACTTCTTCGTCCTTGGCGCAGTCGTGATACAACGCGCCGTGCGGCTTGACATGCGTGAGCCGCAGCCCGACAGACTCAGCCGCCCGGTTCAACCGCATAATCTGTGCCGCGATTGATGCTTTCAGGTCCGGGCTGGAAATCGCGGGCCGAACCCGGCCAAACCCGGTGCGATCCGGATACGACGGGTGCGCCCCGACCGCGCGGGAGTCGGCCGCGGCCAGTTCCAACACCCGCCGCATGGTGTCGTCGTCCCCGGCATGCCCGCCGCAGGCGATGTTGACGGAGGTGACGAGACCGACCAGCGCGTCCTCCGTGGCCTGCCCGGCTGGATCATGCGCTTCTCCGAGGTCCGCGTTCAGATCAACCGCCAAAGGAACACTCGTGTCGTTCATGCCTGACCCCGTTCCAGTGAAGGGAGCAGGCGTTCCAGGGCCGCTTCCTGCGAGGCCAAGATCACCCACGCATCTTCGGGCGTGACCAGCTCGAATCGAACCCGCTCCCGCGGCCGGAGTGCGCCCACCACCGAAAGATCCGCCGCGATGACGCAGGCGATCATCGGGTACCCGCCCGTCGTGGGCCGATCCACGCCGAGGATGATCGGCCGGCCGTCCCCCGGGATCTGCACACACCCGGCGGCGGTGGCTTCCGACAGCATCATGCCGTCCGTGACGCTCCGTACCGCCGGACCCGCCAGCCGCAGGCCGACGCGGTTGGATCGTTCGGAGACCGTGAACTCGCCTTCAAGCAGCGATGCCCAGGCATGATCCGAAAACCACGCGCCGTGCAGCCCGGGCGTGACCCGGATGGTGCGCCGGGCGAGAACGGTGGCCAGCCATTCAGCGGCCATCCCGGCGCGGTCGGCATCGACCGGCGGGGCGTGAGCGTTCCCCAGGCCCACCATGTCTCCGGAACGCGGGTTCCTCCCCGCGTGGCCCCCGATGCCCGCGCTCGTCAGCGTGGAGGCGCTGCCCATCACCCGGGGAACCGCCAGACCACCGCCGACACACAGGTATGCCCGTGCCCCCAACCCCAATGCACCAACCGTCACCCGTTCCCCCGCCCGAATCAGCGTCGGAACGCCCGGCGTCCACCCCGCGCAGACGCCGCCGGCCACGCACACCCAGGCATCGCGGGAGAACGAAACGCTCGGCCCTTTGAGCGTCAACTCCAGAGCCGGCGTTCCGTCGGGGTTGCCCAGGACCCGGTTCCCGACGCGGAGCGACAATGCGTCCGCCGCGCCAGACTCTGGCACCCCTTCGGCGGCGAAGCCGAAGCGTCCGAGGTCCTGCACGGTCGTGAACATGCCGGGATCGTGGATGGTCATCACACCGCTCATGGCGGATGCTCCGCCGTGAGCCGGTCGAACTCGTCGCGAGGAATCGGCTGAAACAGCACACGATCGCCGGCTTGCAGCAAGGACGCGGGATCGCGTTTCGGGTCGAACATCCGCAGCGGCGTCGTCCCGATCAGCCGCCACCCGCCCGGCGACGCCGACGGGTAGATCCCCGTCCGGTCGCCCGCGATCCCCACGCTGCCCGCCCGGACCCGCGTCCGGGGCGAGTCCATCCGCGGCGCGTGCAACGCCGGCGGCAACCCCGCGATGTACGCAAAGCCGGGCGCAAAGCCCAAGAACCGGACGCTGTGATCCGCCGAGGCGTGCATGGAGATCGCCGCCGCCTCCGACACCCCCGCCCGCTCGGCGAGCCACGCCAGATCCGGCCCCAGCTCGCCCCCGTAGCACACGGGAATGGCCACCGATCGGGGCTGTGTCCGCGCGTTGCGGTCCTGTAAGGCCGATGCGACGACCTCCAGGACCGCCGACTCAACTTGCGCCCTCGTGACCCCTCGGGCGGGTCGGAAGGTCACCCGCACCGCCGTGGAGCCGGGCGCCACATCCAGAACTTCCCCAACTCCCCCACCCAGTCCCGCCGAACGCAACCCCCGTTGCGCCAGAATCACCCGCTCCGCCACCGCGTCGGAATCGGCTTCCCCCACCACCAGGTGGAGCGTGCAATCCCCTGACCAGATGACCCGCGGCATCCGCATGCAATCTCCGCCTCCAGCCCGCCCTCTTATATAGATATAGACCCCATACAAACACAGCCCGGCACCGCTCCATTGAGCGTGCCGGGCTTTGGAATGGGCAGAGCCGGACTTGAACTCGGCCCGGATTCCCCGGCGATTTTGCATGGTACGCCGGGACGCGGCGCAGAATCCGGCGCACTTCCCGCCGTCCATCCCGTCGTGGGTCGTGCCCTGGCGTGGCTTGCCCGCCCAAGCGGAGAGCCGAGCCGGACACCCTGAACGGACCCGGAAGGGAGTTCACCCGCAACTACGCGCGCACGCGCGTGCGCGCGTACACCGCTCGAAACTACTGAGGCACACCCCCCATCCATGACACCCCGCGCTGATTCTCACCGCTGACACACAACACACAACACGCCCGGGCGCGTGCTGGGCGGGGGGTTGTGTATCTGGACTCCCGCCGGGCCGGTCGCCCGGCTGCGGATTCGGGGGGAGGGGGGAATCCGAGAACGGATTTCCTGTCATACCCCTCCGCGAAGTGGCGGACCTGGAAGGCATGGGGAGCCTTGACCCATGCAAAGGGGTGAGCGTGGGATATCCGTGATAGCCATGATCCTCACACCCGGTCCCGGTACTGAAACCCCCTGGCGCGTTCCTGCGGGGGGTTTCCGTACCAGACCCACCCATCGGCCGGGGGTTTCGGTACCGCGTCCCCTGGGTTTGTGACCAGTACGCGCGTGCGCGCGAGGCTGTCCGCCGGCGGGCACCCCGTTCGGGCCGCGATCGGGTAGACTTTGGCATGGGTAGTGGCTTGGTGTTGCAACGCCGACCACGAACGAGACGGGCACGCCGAGCCGCACCACCTTTCCGGCTTGGCGTGTCCGTCCGGCCCGAGGAAGGTGGACCAATGGCGGAACTGGACGCGGGAGATGCCAAGCGGCGCGATGCGCTCTTTGAACGAGCGCGGAGTCTGATCCGATCCGATCCAGAGGCGTTCACCGAGGCGGGCCGCAAGGTGGCCGAACTCTTCCCGGCGGAGCGGGCCATCGAACCCGGACACCCCGATCATGCTGAACGAGGCTGCATCCGGCGGTTCGGTTTGTTCACGCGGATCGACTTTGCAAGGCAAGCGGCTTGCGATCCTGCGGGCGCATTGGTGGAATCCGGCGGATGGTTCGATTTCGATGCCAACGCCCCGAACGATGAACGGGCGTTCTCGGCCCGGATGGTGATCCTGGCGATCCTGCTGGGAGCCGATCCCCAGGCGAGTGAAGTTGTCACGCCGGAAGTGTGCGAGCTGGGGGCGTTGCCTTGGGACACGGGTAGCAGCACCGAGTTGGGACGCGGCTGGGTGGACTGGCACGAACGGGACTGGCCGCATGGGAACGAGCCGTCCCCGAGGGTGCTGGACCGGCTGGACCGGGCAATGGACCTGCTGGACCGGGCAAGTGTCCCGCACGCTGAACCAGCACCTTCCAACGGAAGCGGCCCCGTTGATTACGATTGCACCAAACCCGGCCTGAACCGGGTGGACGAGGCGAGGCGGGCAACGCACGACCTGTGCCGGTTGGCCGAATCGTTCGGGGGCATCGCACAAAGGCGCGCGGACGCGCAGCACGACCCCGTGGCCGAGCGCAATCGGATCATGGTTGAGTTGCGCGATTATGCCCGTGTCGTCTATGGACAATGGGAACCCGCCCTTGTCCGTGTGCGCCGAGCGATTCAAGCGATCCGATCGGCGGCATCGGGATGGGGGATCGAACTGGGTCCGGCCGATGACGCGATCAATGCGCTCCGGGTGGCGTTCGACAAGCCCCTTGTCCTGACCCACGGCGAACAGCCCGGCGACCACCTCTTCAGGCCGATGAACGCGCTGGGCCTGGGCTACCCCCGTGACACCGGGCCGAGGCTGAACTTTGACGGGCTGGCCTTGGCCGTCGGTGCCGTGGCCGACCTCTCCAACGCCCTTCGCGGCATTGATGAGGCTGGGTTGGATGGGGGCCAGACGGGCGGAGCGGGGGTGCAGCGCAAGAGGCGGCCTAATCGAACCGACGCGGACAAGGCAAAGGACGCACTGGCTATCGCCGGGTACCTGATCGACCAGCCGAACGCCACGCGGGATCAGATTGCCCGTGCGTTGCGCATCGCGCCCGGCCATGTATCAGGTTCGGGTGCGTGGAAGAGCCACACACGGCAACGGGTGGAAGCCCGCGCACAGAACCGCGCGAGAGCGGCTGGCGGGGTTGGCGATCCGTCCGTAGGCCGCTATGGCGAGTGACGGTAAACCCAGCCCGTCACTGTGCCGTCACTGACGGCACGGAAGAAATCTGAGAAAATTTTGGGGCCCAGAATCGGCGTTCCCGTTGTGGGAGAGCGGTTTTGCATCGGCTGTCCCGCGCCGTCACTGCGCCGTCACTGACGGGATGGCCTTGGCATAGCGGACCCTGCACTTTCCGGTAGCGACTACCGGGCAGGGGCCGGACCTTGGCGGAGGCCCCCCGTGGCAACCGAGCAACTTTGGACCGTGGCCCGCATCGCCGAACACCTTGGGGTGGGGCGGCATCGGGTCGAGTATGTGATCGACTCTCGTGGTGTCCGTCCGCTGGGGCGGGCGGGCATCGCGCGGGTGTTCAATCCGAGCGATGTTGAACTCATCGGGCACGAACTTGCGCGGATCGACGCGCAGCGCGATGAGGGGGTGCGCCTTGATGACTGACCCCAACCAAAGCCCCCGGCCGCTAGCAGGCAATCCGGGTGCGAATCGTTCAGGCAAGTCTATCGCCACCGCTGACCCCATGCTGATCCCCGCATCATCGGCGGCGGTGATCCTGGGCATCGGCGAGCGCACGCTCTGGAGCCTGACCAATCGCAACGCCGTGCCGTCGATCCGCATCGGCAAGCGGGTGCTGTACCGGCCCGAACACCTCACCGCGTGGCTGGACGCGGGCGCGCCGATCGAACCCGGCGCGGCCGACAAGATCATCCGAGACCTGCGGCGGGGGGGTGTCCGATGAACAACGACGCCCGTTTGAAAGAACTGCTCGAACACCTCCCCCGCGACGCGAAGGGGAACCCCATTTCGATCGGCGATCGGGTCTGGCTGTACCAGGGTGGAGAGGCGAACCCTCATTTCTTCGGGTACAAGCCGCTGGTGGCGGTGTGCGAGATTCCCGTGGCGGCGGTCGGCCCGGAATGCGTGTTCGCGCACGGGAGCGTCCAGCGCATCCCCTCCGCCAGCGTGTACAAAGACCCTACCGTCGCGTTCGCGGTGGCTATCTCCGCCGTGTCGGGTGATCGGTTCAAGCCCGCCCGCGAGAACCGGCGGGGGGGTGCGGCATGACCTGGACCCACCCCGATATCCCCCGTCGGTTCCGTCATGTTCATCGGCAGTGGTCGGAAATGTCCTTCTCCGAACGCGAGGCGCACAAGGCCCGACTGGCCCGATGCGGAGACTACGCGGGCTTGGCGTTCTTTGAAGCGTGGCAGGACTGGCGGCGCAGCGTGTCGTCGCCCCTGGCATGGAAGCGGGGGGGTGAGCGATGAACCTATCCCCCTTCCCCGTCGAGACGCTTCCCGCGCCCGCACACGCTCTTGTCGTCGAGGGCGCGGCCGCGATCCAGTGCGATCCCGGGATGCTCGGCCCGGTGGTGCTGGCGGCGATGGCCGCGTCCGTCGGCAACGCCCGGACGATCGAACTCAAGCCCGGCTGGCGGGAGCCGAGCGTGTTGTGGGTGGGCGTGGTCGCCCCGTCGGGGTCCGCGAAGTCGCCCGCGCTGGAGAAAGCGGTCAAGCCCCTGGAGCAGCGGGACCGGGAGAACTTCAGGGCGTACACGGCCGCGCTGGCCGAGCATGAGGCCCGCAAGGGGACCGAGCCGGCGGCGAACGAACGCGATGACTTCCCTCCGGATCTTCCCGATCCCGGCCCCCCGAAGTGCGAGAGCGTCGTGACTTCAGACTGCACCCTGGAAGGGTTGGCTGTGTTGCTCCAATCCAGCCCACGCGGCATCCTGTTCGCGGCGGACGAACTCGCCAGTTTCTTCGGTGGGTTCACGCGGTACTCGAAGGGCGGGAAGGCGGCGGGCGAGGAATCGAGATGGCTGTCGCTGCACCGCGCCGGGCCGCTGAAACTGCACCGGAAAACGAGCGGGTCGATCCGCGTGGACCGCGCGGCCCTGTCCGTGGCCGGGATGGTCCAGCCGGATGTTCTCGCCCGCGTGCTGGGCGACGGTGATTTCCAATCCGGGCTGGCGGCGCGGTTCCTCTGGTCGATGCCGCCGATCCCCACGCGGGTGTGGGACGAAAGGGGGCTGGCGGAGTCGGTCGAGGCCGGGTACGCGGCGATGATCGGCAAGATGCTGTCCCTGCCTGTGGTTCCCGACGCCGAACCGCCCGCGCTGATGCTGGACCCCGGAGCCGAACGGGTCTGGGGGGGCTACTACACCGACCTCAACGCGGAAGTGGATATCTCCGATGAACGCACGCGGGCGATGCTGAGCAAATTGGAGGGCGGCGCGGCCCGGCTTGCGCTGGTGGTCCACCTGGGCCGCTGGGCGGCGGGCGAAGAAGTGCCTGTTGACCTCATCGACGCGGAGAGCATGACGCGCGGCATCCGCTTGGCCCGATGGTTCGCGGATGAGGCCAAACGGGTCTACGCACGCCTGGACGAACCGGAGGAAGAGCGGGCCGACCGCGAACTGCTCGAACTGATCCAACGCAAGGGCGGGTCCATCACCGCCCGGGAGCTGAAGGAATCAACCCGTCGCTACCGCGAAGCGGGCGCGGCGCAAGATGCCTTGGATGGGCTTGTCCACGATGGCCTGGGCGAGTGGTTCAGCACCACCCCCGGACCCGAGGGCGGGCGGCCGTCACGACGGTTCAGGCTTCTGGCGGCGGTACCGGAACCCCCCGCCGATGGGCGGTCCCGGTACTGAAACCCCACGCAGCGCGCTGGAAACCGAGTTTCAGTACCGGGACCACCTGTACCGCATGGAAAAATCACAATCAGCCCCGGCCACCTGCCGGTAGGATGGGAACATGGCGAGCCTCACACACGACAAGGACGGGACCAAGCGCATCCTGTTCACCGACGGGTCCAAGCGACGGGTGATCCGTCTGGGCAGGGTGCCGAACAAGGCGGGAGAGGCGTTCCTTGGCTGGACCGAACGGCTCATCGTCGCCCGGCGGACGGGCACGGCTCCCGACGCCCAGACGATCGGCTGGCTGTCCGACTTGCCCGACGCCATGCACGAACGCCTGGCCCGCGTCGGGCTGGTGGAGCCGCGTGAAGCGTCCGTCGCCTGGACGCTGGGCGAACTGCTGGACGCTTTCATGGCGGAGGCCGACGGGAAGCCCTCCACCCGCGTCCGCATGACCCAGGCGTGCGATGCGCTCCGAGAACACTTCGGAGCCGACGCCGATCCCGATGGCATCGCCGAGGGGCAGGCCGAGGAATGGCGGGCCGCGCTCCGCAAGTCTTACGCCCAGGCCACCGTGTCCCGCACGGTGCTGTACGCCCGGCAGGTGTTCAAGTGGGGCGTGCGGCGGGGCGTCGTGGGGTCCAACCCGTTCTCCGAGGTGAAGGCGGGCACCCAGACCAATGCCGCCCGCGCCGTGTTCGTGGACCGCGCCAGCATCGCGCTAGTGCTGGAAGCCTGTCCGGACGCCGAGTGGCGTGCCCTAGTGGCCCTGAGCCGCTTCGGGGGGCTGCGGGTGCCCTCCGAGGCCCTGGCCCTGCGGTGGAGCGATATCGACTGGCAGACGGGCCGGATGATCGTCCGGGCCACCAAGACCGAACACCACGAGGGCGGGGGCGTGCGGGTGGTCCCGCTGTTCCCCGAGGTGAAGGCGGCCCTGCTGGACCTGTGGGAACTGGCCGAGCCGGGAGATGACCGCGTGATCGTCCGGTACCGTGAAGGGAGCAACCTGAACCCCCACCTGCGCCGGATCGTCGGGCGAGCCGGGGTCAAGCCGTGGCCCCGGACCTGGCACAACATGCGGGCGAGCCGACAGACCGAGTTGGCGTCCGAGTACCCGCTGGCGACCGTGTGCGGGTGGATCGGGAACACCAAGGCCATCGCCGCCGGGCACTATCTCCAGACGACAGACGCCGACTGGCAGCGCGCGGTGAGTGCGGGTGCGAAAAGCGGCGCAGAATCCGGCGCACTTGTGGCGCAAAATGCGGCGCACCGCACAACCCCGCCGAGCATCGCCAAGCGGCACGATCGGGTGAAAATCGTTGATTTTCAGGGTGTTGCGGCGTTCGGCGGCACTCAGCGATGCACTGCGAACAACAATCGAATGGGCAGAGCCGGACTTGAACCGGCGACACCCGCATTTTCAATGCGGTGCTCTACCAACTGAGCTACCTGCCCGTCCGCCGGGCTGTCCCGGGGGAGGACATCATTATCGTCCCGATGCCCCCGGTCAACCAGCAAACCGGGTCCGAACGCCGGGGATGACGCCCGGCCCGTGCGGCCGGGTTCGGCTACCATGCGGGCATGAGCCAGACCGCCGTCCTTGAGAAGCCCGAGAACAAGCCCGCCGGCCGCGGGCCTCTGCTCGATGTTCAGGATCTGAAGACCTATTTCCCCATCCGCTCGGGGCTTCTCCAGCGCGTGACGGACCATTTCCGGGCCGTGGACGGCGTTTCATTTACCGTGGGGAAGGGTGAAACCCTGGGGCTGGTGGGCGAGTCGGGCTGCGGCAAGACCACCGTCGGTCGCACGCTGCTCCGCCTGATCCCCGCCACGGGCGGACGGGTGATCTTTGAGGGCAAGGATGTCTTCCGGGCCTCCGGTTCCGAACTCCAGCGCCTGCGGCGCGACATGCAGATCGTGTTCCAGGACCCGGCCGGCTCGCTCAACCCGCGCATGAGGATCGCCTCCATCGTGGGCGAGCCGCTGGTCATCCACGGCATGGTCAGGGACAAGGCGGAACTGCGGGAACGGGTCGAGAACCTGCTGGTCCGCTGCGGCATGCCCAAGGCGGCCGCCGACCGGTACCCGCACGAGTTCTCCGGTGGCCAGCGCCAGCGTATCGGGATCGCCCGTGCCCTCGCCCTGGAACCCAAGTTCATCGTGTGCGACGAGCCGACCAGCGCGCTGGATGTGTCCATCCAGGCCCAGATCATCAACCTGCTGACCGATCTCCAGAGCGAGTTCGGGCTGTCCTACCTGTTCATCTCCCACGACATGGCGGTGATCCAGCATGTGTGCCAGCGGATCGCCGTGATGTACAAGGGCAAGATCGTGGAGGAGGGTGGCCGCGAGGCGATCATCGGGAACCCGCAGCACCTGTACACGCAGTCGCTCCTGTCCGCGGTGCCCGAGCCGGACCCGCGACAGAAGAAAGAGCGGGTCGTGTTCGACGGCGGAGCGATGTAACGGATCTGGGGGCCTCCGCGGGGCGGCATCGACGCCGCCCGCGTCGAGATCGGCCATGCTATCAGGGGAGGAATCTTCGTGCGGGTCGGCGTCGTCATCCCGGTTCGCAACCGCCCCGGGCTGGTGCTCGAAGCGCTCGAATCGGTTCGGGGGCAGACGCTTCTTCCAGGCCGCGTGGTCGTGGTCGATGACGGCTCGACGGACGCGACGCCCGAGGCGGTCGGGCGTTGGTTGAGCGAGCGGGGCATGGACGGCTGGAAACTTGTGCGGACCGAGCATCGCGGCGCGGCGGAGGCCCGGCAAACGGGCTTCCTGGCCGCGACCGACGCGGACCCCGTCGCCTTTCTGGATTCCGACGATCTCTGGCCGCCGGACCTGATCGAGCGGGCCGTCGCCGTGCTCCGGGACAGACCGGAAGCGGTCGGCGCCTCCGCGGATCGCCGGACGGTCGATGAATCAACCGGCGAGGAACGCCGGGACGATCTGCGTCCGATGGCCGCCAACCCGATGCGCTGGATGGTGCTGCACGATGCGGGCTTCGGGTCCGGTTCCGTGATCCGTGCCGAAGCCCTCCGTTCGATCGGCGGGTATCCGACCGGCCAGCCGACCGGGCACGACATCGAGCTGTTCACGGCGCTGTTCCGCCTCGGCCCGTGGGCGCACCTGCCCGGAACGCCCGTGACCTTCCGGCGGCACCACGCGAAGTCCCGCGGCGAGGCGGACCACATCTACCGGCGGGTCGCGGACGCGAACATCCGGCACGCACGCCTGTACGAGCGCGCCGTGGCGGCGATGCCGCCCGGCGACGCACGCTCGGGCGAGGTCCGCCGGTCGATGGCGCGGCGATGGATCGCGGCCGCCAAGACCGCGTACCGGTTGAACGACACCCAGGGAGCGCTCGCATGTCTCACGCAAGCACGAAAGCACCGGACGGTCTCGCTCCGAGCCGCCCGGTTGAGATGGAAACTGCGGAAGCAGCCCCTCCGCCCCGCACCGACCGCCGGGTTCTGAGCATCCTGATCGAGTGGGAGAATGTTCTGGTCGCCGCGGAGGAACGGTCCCTGCGCATGCTCGGAGAGCTGGGCAGGCAAGTCGGGGCGTACGACGGTTCGTGCGAGATCCTCGTCCTCTTCAACCCGGAGCGGATCTCCGGGGCGGTCATCTCGGAGATCATCGGGCGGCACCTGGCGATCAGCCCGCCCCGGGATGATGTGTCGATCCGCACCGTTCCGTCGTGCGGGATGCACTACTACGACCTGCGCAACCACGGCGTGCGCATCGCCGCGGGCGAGATCATCGTCTGCCTCGACAGCGATGTGATCCCGGAGCCGGGCTGGCTGGACGCTCTCACCGCGCCGATCCGGGAAGATTCATCCGTTGACTTTGTCGGCGGTGAGACCCACCTGGACCATTCCGGCTCGTTCTTCGACAAGGCGTTCGCGCTGGGATGGATCTTCCCGTTGCGTTCATCGGACACCGCCCTGCGCAAGGCGGACGGCCGCCAGTTCTGGGCAAACAACATGGCCAGCCGACGCTCGTTCTTCCTGGACAATCCGTACCCGACCGACCCGGATCGGCACGAGGCCCGGAATGCGTGCCGGAGGCTGAAGGAGCAACTGGCCGCGCGCGGCGTCGTGATCTGGCACGCGGGCGGGGCCAAGGTCTCACACCCCGCCCCGGAAGGCTGGCGGCTGGCGTTGCGCCACGCCCGTGTCGAAGGGCGGGACAACGCGATCATCTACGCCGAGCGCGGGTACGGTCGCGTCCGCCGGAGCCTCCGGGCGGTCGACTTCGCACTGGGGCGGCTGAAGCAGGCGGTGCGCAACGCTCTTGCCAAGGACGGGCCGATCCGAGTTCCGGCATGGCAACTGCCGGGCGTGCTGATGGTCCTCATCCCTTACTACCTGGCGACGGTCGCCGGCGCATGGGGCCAGGCGTGGCTCCCGCAACGGATCTGGAGCAGGTGGGAAATCTGACCTCCTACGGGCACCCCGTGTTGTAAAGCTGGATATACGCGGCGAGATCGAAGAAGTTGAACTCGCCGAAGGGGGCGGCCAGGTCGGCCGCGGGATCACCCGCGGTGAACGCCGCGAGATACGCCGCGATGTCGAAGAAGTTGATCGTTCCGTTCTCGTCAAAGTCGGCCGCGCAGACGAACCGGGCGGTGAGCGTCTGGCTGGCACCACCGGGCATCCAGACGATCGTGTCGCCGGCTGGAACCGCCGGGATTTCCTCGAAGCCGACGAAGCGGTACCCCTCGGCCGCATCGCCCGCGAGCGTGACGGGCACGGTCTGGAAATAGACACCGGTCCAGGAAGGAGCATCGCCGCTCAGGTCGATCGTGTTCACACGGATCGACCCGCGCTGCGGATGGGGCTGGTTCACCGTCAAAGATGTCGTGCCGGGCAGATCGAACGCGGAAACGAGGTGAGACAGGTGATGCGCATGACGAGCGCCGACAAAGGCTCTCATGCGTTCGATCTGCACGGTATCCCAGTTCGCAACGGACACCGGAGCTCGCCACCGGTGGATGTGCTCGGCCATCTCCGGCGTGAATGCGGCCTGGAAGGAGTTGAGCCGCTCGGACATGTTTGGCTGGGCGAACTCCTTGTTCATCAGGTCCGCCGACCGGGTCAGGAACGCCGCCCTGAAGTCGGGATTGCTCATGAAGCTCTGCATCATCCTGGCATGGCGAGCGGTGGAGCCGCTCAGGATGCGGGACACCGCATCGAACACCGGGGATTGCTCCGTGGTGGCGTTGAACGAGAGGTCGGTATCGTACAGCAGCCATCTCCAGCGGCTGCCGGGAACGCGCTCGCGCCAGTGATCGATGTTGTTCTGCGGCCAGTCCGTGTTGGCGATGAAGAGCTGGATGGCGGTGTAGGTGATGTAATCGTCCATATCGACCAGGGTTTCCACATGGGCGAAGTGGTTCGGGTCCGACATGTCGTGGTTGAAGATATAGGTCAGCGTCTCGAGGAACTGGATCTTGTCGCCCTCCTCCGGGTCCGAGTTCGGCCCCGACAGGAGGTCGATGTTGTCGGGATCGGCGCCGTACATGACCTGCAGGAAGTACTTGTCAAACCGCTGGCGGATGTTGTGGATGCCCCAGTACTCGCCGTTCAAGAGCACGATGCAGGGACGCTGCCACTGCGTGCCGACGCCGGTGTCCTTGACAAGATCCTGGATGTAAGCGTCCCGGAAGTTGGTCCGGCCGTTGTCGTTCCCGCCGTTGCGGAGGATGAGCCGTTTGAACAGGTTCGTCGTCTCGCCCGGGAACACGGGGTACTCGATCCACGATTGGCCGTACTCGGATCGGGCGTACACGCGGAGCGACTTGCGCCGGTTGGCCCGTGTGGCGCCGCCGTGTATCCGCAGGCCGACATCCAACGAAGGACCGGGCGTGCCGTCCGGCTCGAAAAACTCGAGGCGGGCGGGGCGTTCCCACTCGTCGCCGCGCTGGGTGTAGTTCGCTTCCCGGTTCCAGTACGAGATGTCCGGGTCGTAGAACTTGTCGTAGATCGCGCCGGGGACATAGATGCCGTCGTGGTAATCGAAGAGGTTCGGCTCGTCCGTCACCAGTGAGATCACCGGCATGGTAAAACGGGCCGAACCGGCCGGATGGATGATGTATGTCCGCGTCGTGACCGGCCCGGAAACGCCATCCCCATTGAACGCCGCGAAACGCAGGGCCGTGGCCTTGAAAATGTTGCCGGTGGGCGGGAGCCATGCCTCAATCGGAGAGCTTTGGATGAGCGAAAAATAGTTGGGCTGCGGCGTCCGATCGGCCACCGTGATGACGCCCGTGTACACCGGGGAATCGGTCGTGGGTGCCGACCCGTCGGTAGTGTACCGGATGACGCCCTCGGAGGATTCCAGGGACACGCTGATCGGCCCGGTATAGAAGCCGCTGCTGTGGGACGGCGTCACCGGCCCTGGGATCGGACTCCCGCCGGGCATTTGGAACCGACCGGGGTTGCCGGCATCACCGTGAACGCTTGTCCATGATTCCTGCGCATCGCCGATCTGCGCCGCCCCCCAGTTGGCCACGGTGTTCGTTCCCACGGCCACGGAAGTCAGCGGTGACCCGCTGATGCGCTGCGTCCGCACCGACCCCGGGAAGTCCTCATCGCCGTAGGTGAGCCGATCGACCAGCTGGCCCGCCGCGTCGTACAGATTGATCTCGTCATTGCGTCCGAGGTTGTTCCCCGTGGGGTTTCCCAGCCCGCCGACAATGACCACCTCCGGACCCAGCCCCCACGCGGCGCGGAAGTCCGCCGCGGCATCTTCCGTCAGGATCATGCACGCGCCCGGTTCGATCACCCCCGCGAGAGGAAACGATCCGGGCTGGCGACCGCTGTCGTCGAAGCTCCATCCGGCCAGGTCAACGGGAGCATCACCGATGTTGGTGAACTCAACGAACTCACCGCCGGTGGGCGATCCGCCGCTGTACATCCATTCGGTGACCACCATCCGGGGCTGTGCGGTGGCCAGACCGGCCTGCACCCCAACCACGCAGGCGCAAAGAAATGCTGCGTTCATCCCGTGAATCATGTTTTCCCTCTCTCCAAATCCAAAAAAGAGGCCCAGCCGCTCGGAACCGGTCAATCCGGCACGGACCGTCCATCAATGTACCCCAGTTCTTCGAGAACTGAACACAATCTTTGTAAATTTTGCTCGTCTCTAGGAAAAAATGCCCAGAAAAACGCCCCGGTTGCTCGGACCGGGGCGTTGCAGCGTTGGTCGGCCAAACACGGGTCAGAGGTTCCCGCGCCGCTCCTGCTCGAGTTCCAGGGCCTCGAACAGGGCCTTGAAGTTGCCCTTGCCGAAGCTCTGGCTGCCGCGTCGGCAGATGATCTCGAAGAACAGGGTCGGGCGGTCCTGCAGGGGCTTGGTGAAGAGCTGGAGCAGGTAGCCCTCGTCGTCGGCATCGACCAGGATGCCCAGGTCCTTGATGCGGTTATGGTCCTCGCGGACGGCCTGATGGCCGTTCTCGGTGAGCATCTTGTTGACGCGCCCCCAGACCATCTCGTAGTACGAATCCGGCAGGCTGAGGAAGTCCACGCCGCGCCGGCGGAGTTCGGCGACCGAGTGCAGCTCGTCGTCGGTGCGCAGGGCGAGGTGCTGTACGCCGGGGGTCATGTTGTGCCATTCCAGGTATTCCTGGATCTGGCTCTTCTTCTTGCCCTCGGCCGGCTCGTTGATGGGCATCTTGATGAGGTGGTTGCCGCTGGCCATCACCTTGGACATCAGGGCCGAGTACTCGGTGGAGATGTCCGCGTCGTCGAAGTGCTTGAACATCTTGAAGCCCATGACATCCTCGTACCACTGCACCCAGTGGTTCATCTTGCCCTCCTCGACATTGCCGACGAGGTGATCGACGAACATGAGGCCGCAGGGGTGCTGCTTGTTGAAGTCGTTGACCGGCGAGTCGATCTTCTTGAAGACGGGCATGAACTCCGCGCCGCCCCGCTTGACCTGCTCGATGTCGTAGCGCCCGGTGCGGGAGACGAAGGTGTGGATGGCGCGCCCGTAGGAATGGATCGAGGCCACGGTGACGGTCCCGTTGGCGTCCTTGATGACGCGGGGTTCCTGGGCGGAGAGCCCGCCGTTGCGGAGGGCCTGCTCGTAAGCCGCCTCGGCGTCGGCCACGGTGAAGGCCACATCCTTGACCCCGTCGCCGTAGAGCTTGATCTCCTCGGCCGCCGGGTGCTTGTCGTGCAGCGGGCTGGTCAGCAGCAGGCGGATGTTGCCCTGGGTCAGCAGGTAGTCCGCCTCGTCGCGGCTGCCCGTCGTCAGGTCGGAAACCTGCGAAATACTGAAGCCGAAGGTGTGGGCGTAGAAGTAGGCCGCCTGCTTGGCGTTGCCCACATAGAAACGGACATGGTCCACATCGATCAGCGCAAGAGGATCCGCGGCCAGCGAACGGCTGGTTTGGGTCGACGCGGTGGTCATTTGCGATGTCTCCAAGCTCTTGGGCGGTTCAGGTGCCGGGCGGTTCCGGCGGGAGCCCAGGTCCCTACAGCGTCATTGTACGGCCTTCGGGGTGGACCTCCAAGCCCCCTCCCCCCCCCCACTCCCTACGGGCTACGCCATTCAGACCAATCCGGGATATACCCCGGAGCAAGCCCGGCCTCACCGCCCACCGAGCCGATGCCCTGCTCGGGGTGGGTCAGCCAATCTCTTTGGCTCTCGATCGTCGCGGCGTGCCCGTCGGCGTGAACCATCGCCGCCCGGGTTCCCGCGTGCCGGAAGGCGGTGGTCGGGCTGGTGTTCCGGCCCCAGCGACCGCCGCCGGAACGGGTGAAGAGCATGGGCGGGTCGAGCAGCGCGTTGTTGCCGGGCATCTGGTTCCCGAAGCCGGGGAGCAGGCTGTCCGCGAAGACGAACAACGCCGAAGGCCGGGTGATGTCGCTGACGCGCCGCCAGGGGCGGTGCCCGATGCTGAAGGCCCAACCCGGCGTTTTGGCCGGGGACAGGTAGTAGCCGTTGTAGCCGTAGGTGCTGGTGATCGACCCGCTCGGCCCCTGCGGGCGGTAGGAACCCCACGGCTGCTCGGGGCACTCGAAGACCGACCCGTCGTGCAATGAACTCGCCATGTACGGGGCGAGAAAGCCGCGTTCAAAGTCGGGGGGCGTGGTGGGCGTGCCGTGCGTTCCCCACCAGAACACCTGCGGCCCGGAACCGATGTCTTCCAGGGACCAGTACGCCAGCGGCATGGCACGGTCCCGCGCGTCGTTGGCGTACAGCATCCACGCCATGCCCATCTGGCGGAGGTTGCTCAGGCACTTGATATCGCGTGCTTTCCGGCGGACGCCGCCCATCGCGGGCAGCAGCAGGCCCGACAGCAGGGCGATGATCGCCATGACCACGAGCAGCTCCACCAGCGTGAAGCCCGCCCGCGAACCGCTTGTCTGACGGCGGATCAGTTTCATCGACCCCTCCGCTCGTTGCGGCGGATCTCGTGCTCGATCATGTCCCGGTCGGCCAGGTCGATCTGTCCGTCGCGGTCCACATCCGACGGGAACCGGTGCCAGTGGTGCAGGTCGTCGATGTCCACCACGCCGCTCTGGTCGGTGTCGGGACGGGGCGGGGCCACCCCGAGCGATGCCAGGCCGCCCGGCCCGACCGAATACACCCCCCGGCCGAGCAGGGCCGCGCTCGACCCGGCGGCGGTGGATGACCGAACCACGAAGCCGGAATCGCCGGGTTCCTTGCTCAGATCCAGCTCGAACAGTTCCGTGTACGCGCCGAAGTGATTCTGGCCCGTGGGGATGGCGCCGACCAGGAGCCGTGTTTGGAGGCCGGAGCCGAGGGCGACCGGCTGCGTGGTCCAGCCGCCGACGACCTGAAACTCCCCGAGGTCGAGCAGACCGTTCTGGTTGAGGTCGGTCCATGTGCCGTGGGCGGTGTCCCACAGCTTCGCGGCCGAGCCGCCGCGGTCCGCAAACAGTTCGACCATCGGCATGGACCCGAAGCCCACGATGCCGCTGGATAGTGCGATGCGGCAATCGTCCAGCACCACGGGGATCGAATCCGTCCGGTTGCACGGTGTTGACCACACCAGCGAGCCGTCCGACGCATCGACCTTGACCAGATTGGCCGAGTCCGTCCCGCCGTAGAAGGCGTAGGTCGCGGCGTAGACGAAGACGCCGTCGAGGGTCTGCCGAACCGTCAATCCGCTGAAGAAACCCTCGACGATCGGATTGTCGAAGACCCACCGCGGAGCAGGCTGGGCGTCAACGGTCGCGTCGAAGGCGTAGATCTCGCCGCGGCCGTCGGTGTCCAGGCCGGTCCCGCACACATACACCGTCCCGTCCAGGTACGCGGGCGTTCCGCCGGTCGAAGACCCGATCGGGGCCGACCACACGATCTCGCCCGGCTGGTATGGGTTGATCGGAGCGCGGAAGGGCGAGACATTGATGCAATACAGCCGGCTCGGCCCGCCGAACCCGCCGTAGTTGCTGACGAACGCACGGTTGCGAAGCCCCAGGTCATCGGTCACCACCGGGGTGACATTCACGGGCGGGCCGGCCAGTGTCGTCCGCCATGCAACGGCCCCGTCCGTGGTCCGCAACGCGAGCAACTCAGCTCCCGCGGCGTACAGCACGGTGCCGGACGCTCGGTGCAGCGTCGGAGACGACCACGAATCAAGGAGCAGATGCGGGAGCTGCGTTTGCCATGTGATCGTTCCGGTCTCCGCATCGACTCCGAACGCGAAGGTGTCCCAGTCCACCATGCCGACCGCGAAGATCATCGGCCGCCCGATGGCCGTGGCCGCCACCCCGGCCGGCCCCACCCAGTCGATCGGATCCCCCGACTGTGTCTGCGACAGCGCCCATCGTGGCGATGACCAGTCCTGAATCTCCGTCTGACGGCTTGAACTCCGGGCGGTGTCTCCACCCAGCGTGGGCCACTCCAGCATGGACGGCACCGGCTGCGCCAGGCTCGCGTGTGCGCAGATGAAGAGAAGCATGATGGCGATCGCTTGTTTCATCGCAACTCCCTCGGTCGTCCGACAGCGGACGGAATCTCCCGCCCCCGCTCTCACGGGGGCGGGTCCATGGTTTCACTCAGCGCCGACGCCGGATCACACCGATACCGCCCATCGCCAGGATCGACAAGGCACCCGGCCCGGGCACCGCCCGCACCGCGGCGATCGCGTCGATCTCACCGCCGGAGAACCCGGTGATGCCCTCGATCCGGACATACTCGATCCATGCGAAGCCGCTCTCGGCGAGGTCGAACCCCATGCCGCCGGCCGCCCCGTCGTAGAGGTCCAGGACATCGGCGGCGGTCATGCCCGCGAAACTCATCGAGTGCAGCACGGGGTTGATCGGCTTCGTGGGATCCAGCAGTTGATTGGTCCACGCCGCGTTGTCGCGGTCCCAGAGGAAGGCGTTGGTCGGGAACAGGCCGTCGGCGGTGACGCCGGTGTAGGTGTACCAGTTGATGTTGTCCGGGCTGACGGAGATCTGGACATTCTCCGCGAAGACACCGCCGCTGAGCGTGAAAGCGTTGAGGTTCGTCGCGTCCGAGACGAACCCGCCGCTGCCCGCGAAGAAGGCGTTCCCGAACACATTGAGGTCGATGCCATAGGGATTGTTCGGGTCGTCGTACACGCGCCGGCCCATGCGGACGGTGACGGACTGCCCCGGGTTGAAGGTCGTGATGAGCCTCTCCCCCTTCGGGCCGGTGTTGAAGGCGGGTTCGATGAGCTTGACACGCCGCAGGTCGGTCTGCCCGGGTGTGAAAGCGTTGTTGAACCAGGTCGAAGGACCGCCGAGGACCGCGGCCGGATCGTTGTACAGGGAGGTGCCGGGCAGCCCCACGGAGGACACGACTTCGACCGCGAAGTCGTTGGGGTTGTACACATACCCTGCCGAGGCGGAAGCACCGACGCTCGCCACCACGGCCACCGCCACGCCCCGACGACACCGACGCATCCCGGCCAGCCCGCCTGCCAGCAACGCCAACGAGGCGGGCGCGGGAATGGAGGCCGGGACGGGCGTCGAAGGCGCCTGCGAGTTGAATCCGACCGCGTAGCTCCATCCGTCCCAGTCCCCGTTGCCGAGCGCACGCGACGACATGCCCACCGGGCTGAAGCCCCACGCCGGATTCTCGCCCGCTCCGAGCCAGTAGCTCCAGAAACCGTCGGACATCCAGCCTTCCTGCCAGTGATCCCCGGCGTCCGTAGGCGTGCGGCCGTCCACGGGCGACCCGACGGACACCCCGAACTGGTCGAACGCCAGGCCCGGGTCGACGCCGAAGACGCCGTTGTTGTTCAGGTCATAGCCCAGGCCGTACACCGCCACGCCGAACCCGCCCGGCGAGCTGACATGGGTGAACAGCCGCGCATCGGCGGCCACGATCGCCAGCAGCATGTCCGCCCCGGTGGCCACGCCGTCCCAGCGGAAGCCCCACATCAGCGACTCGTCCGCCAGCCCGTCGTTCCAGTCGATCACGAAGCCCGCCTGGTTCGCGCCCTGCCCGAGCCAGAACTCGATGTCGGCGAACGACTGCGCCGACGCGATTCCCGTCAGCAGCCCGATGGCGGCGGCGACCGCCAGACGACCCGTACTCACAAAGTCCAACATGTCCGTCACTCAACTCTCTCCCGCCCTTCGGCGGGACGGCACGCCGAACGCGCGGCGTGGCTCCCGGACCACGGAGGCGGCCGATCGCGAGCGTTGGAGACGATTCACCGGAAGCGCCGACGCGGGGAGCACGCGCCGGTTCCGCCGGCGCTCCATGCTGATCCGTCCCTTGCCCCAAATGGGCCGGACGGGGCAGCCCGCGAGAGCGACCCTGCGCCGGAGAATCCCGCCGCCGAACGGCGGGGCCGGCATCAACGGCAGGTCTTCCGGCTCGGGGCTTGCGGGTCCGGCCTTCCCATTCGGTCGCCGGAGGCGATCGAACAGTGGCGCACACGCCGGGGTTGAACCCGGCGGGGATCCGCGTCATGCCCTCTACGGCGGCGCGTCCGCGGTGGAATCGAAGAGCGAAGCCCGCTCCTCTGACCACACTTCCCTTTTCACCCGCGGAGCCGGCTTTGGAAACACGCCGGACGCGGGCACCGATGACGGGACCAGTCTAGGCGGGGTGGCAATGAGCCGCGGGCTTCAGCCTGCGCGGTCGCCGCGTCCGCCCTGTGCTTGCTCGCGCCGGGAGGAAGAGGTACGCAGAGCACGCAGAGATCACGCAGAGGCCGCGGCGGGGGGGATCGGAAGGGGAAGGGGGGTGGGGGAGATTTCAAACGCGAAGATCGCGAAGGCCACGAAGGGGTGGACTGGGGAGCGAGGGGGCGGGCCGCTCCGCCCCACCGTCCATATCATGTGGGGCCGTGACCCCCGCCGACGCCATCACCACGCAGTTTCACGAGGCCGCCCGCGTGGCCACCCTCCTCGCGGCCGACACCGAGGCGGCCACCCGCGTCGTCCGCGTCGCCGAGCGGATCGTCCGCGGCCTCCGCGCCGAGCCAGGCCGGGGGAAAATCCTGGCCGTCGGCAACGGCGGCTCGTGCGCCGATGCCCTCCACTTCTGCGAGGAACTCACCGGCCGCTACCGCAAGGACCGCCCCCCCATCGCCGCCGTCGCGTGCTCGGACCCCGGCCATATCACCTGCACCGCCAACGACTTCGGCTTTGACCGCGTCTTCTCCCGCTGGGTCGAGGCCCTCGCGGGGCCGAACGACACCCTGGTCGCGCTGTCCACCAGCGGCAACAGCCGCAACATCGTGCTGGCCGTGGAGGCAGCCCGGGCCAGGGGGGCGTCGGTCGTTCTGCTGCTCGGAAAGGGTGGCGGCCAACTCGCCGATGCCGGGGACGAGACCTGGATCGTGCCCGGCCAGACCGCCGACCGCATCCAGGAACTCCACATGCTGATCCTCCACAGCCTCGTGGGGGCGATCGAGCGGGCGATGGGCTATACCTGAATCGGCAAGGTTTCATCGGCCGGCCCGCCGCGGTCCCCACCCCCACCCCACCCATACACTTCCCCCATGTTCGGACGGATCGTCATCGCCGTGCTGCTCGGGATCATCCTGGGGGTTCCGTTCGTCCTGACCGTCGGCCGGGACAGGGAGACCGCCCCGGCCGGCGCGGAGCGTCTGATCGTCATCAGCCCGCATGTGCCGCAGATCCGCGCCGAGTTCGGGCGTGCGTTTTCGGAATGGCACCTGCGCGAGCACGGCACGCCGGCGGTGGTCGATTTTCGCACCCCCGGCGGCACCAGCGAGATCCGCAAGCAGCTCGACGCGATGTTCAGCAGCGCGGTCAAGGGCCTGGTCGAGCGGGGCCTGCTCGATCCGGACATCGCCGACGACGCCCTGCTGCCCCCCGGCTCGGTCGAGTATGACCTGTTCTTCGGCGGCGGCTCGTTCGATCACGGCCAGGCCGCCAAACCCATGTCCATCGCCGTCCGCACGCCCGACGGGCGCGACGCCACTGTCCGCATCCGCCAGTCGGCCCCCGCCGGTTTCGATCAGGCCGAACTCGACGCGCTCTTCGGCGAGAACCGCATCGGCCCCCAGCAGCTCTACGACCCCGCCCAGCGCTGGATCGGCACCGCCCTGTCGAGCTTCGGCATCGTGTTCAACCGCGAGGTGCTGGCCCGCCTCGGCCTGCCCGAGCCGGTCGGATTCGAGAGCCTGACCGATCCCCGCCTGATCGGCTGGGTCGCGCTGGCCGACCCGCGCCAGTCCGGGTCCGTGACCACCACTTTCGACTCGATTCTGGGCAATCAGAAGTGGGAAGATGGCTGGCGGACGCTCCGCGCCATGTGCGGCACCACCCGCTACTTCACCAACTCCTCGACCAAGCCCCCGATCGATGTTTCGATGGGCGAGGCCGCCGCCGGGCTGGCCATCGATTTCTACGGGCGCGGGCAGGCGCAGGTCATCGCCGAGACCGGCGGCGGCGACCGCGTTGGCTACACCGACCCCGCGGGCGCGGTGTATGTCGATGCCGACCCCGTCAGCCTGCTCAACGGCGGCCCGAACCCCGAGCTGGCCAGGCGATTCATCCGCTTCTGCCTGACCGACGAGGCCCAGGCCCTCTGGCAGTTCCGGGCGGGCGACCCCGCCAACCCGTCCGGCCCATCCGGCCGGCCGATGGGGCCGCGCGAGCACGAGCTCCGCCGGATGCCCGTTCGCCGGGCTATGTTCGAGCGGTACTTCGAGCACTTCATCGATCAGGTCAACCCCTTCGAGATCGTCTCCGATGTCGAGAACCCGGGCTGGCGGAAGGGCGTTCAGGTGATGATGGGGGCGTTCGGGGTGGACCTGGCGGACGAGTGCCGCGCGGCCTACGCGGCGATCGAGCGGGCGCGGAGGTCCGGGCGGTTCTCGCCGGCCGAGATCAAAGAGTTGGAAGATCGCTTCTACGCCTTCCCCGAAACCCGGATCGAGGCCCCAGGCGCGTCCGACCACCGCCTGCCCTTCACAGAAGCGAACTACCGCGCGATCGAGAACGAGTGGCGTCGGCCCGGCCGGGAGGCCCGCCTCCGCATCGAGTACACCAGGTTCTTCCGCGACAACTACCGATTCATTGTGGACACGGTGGACGGTCGATAGCAGCACCAACCCCCCTCCCCGCTCCCCCATCCCGGTCGGCTTCTCGGCACGGATGCCCAAGGATTCCTCCATGCGTCAGCACTCCCAGGCGCCGTTTTCGTTTATCGCCGACCCCGCCAAGCCGCCGCACGCCAAGATCGTCGCCACGCTCGGCCCGGCCTCCGACTCCGTCGAGATGCTGGGCAAACTCATCGAGGCCGGCGTCAATGTCTTCCGCCTGAACTTCTCCCACGGCGATTTCGCCGCGATGGACCAGCGCCTGGCCCGGATCCGCTCGGTGCTGGACCGTGCCTGCCCGGCCGTGGCCCTGCTGGGCGACCTCCAAGGCCCCAAGATGCGGGTCGGCAAGGTGCCCGACATCGACGCCGCGGGCGGCCTGATCGTCCGCCCGGGCGATGATGTCATGTTCCGCAACGGCCAGGGCGAGGCGGTCATCGAGAACGGCGTGCCCGTCTTCGGCGCGACATTCGACAGACTGTACCACGATGTCGATCCCGGTGAACGGGTCCTGATCAACGACGGCGCCATCCGGATGCTGGCGGTGGACCGGGCGGACGGATCGTGGCTGCGCTGCCGGGTCACCATCGGCGGACGGATCACTTCCGCCAAGGGCATCAACCTGCCCGAGTCGCACCTCCAGATGCCCGCGATCACGGAAGGCGACTGGGAATGGGTGGACTGGGCGGTGCGGAACCGCCTGGATTATCTCGCCCTCTCGTTCGTGCGTTCGGCCGGAGAGGTCATCGAGCTGCGCGACCGGCTTGATGTGCTCTGCGCCCAGGCCGGCGTGGCGGACAAGCCGGGCGTGCCGCACCGCATCCCGATCATCTCCAAGATCGAGAAGCCGCAGGCGTTGGCGAACCTGGACGAGATCGTGGATGCCTCCGACGGCATCATGGTCGCCCGCGGCGACCTGGGCGTCGAGATGGATGTGGCCCGCGTGCCCGTCGCCCAGAAGTACATCCTCGCCGCCTGCACCGAGAAGGCCAAGCCCTGCATCGTGGCCACCCAGATGCTCGAGACCATGATCGAGAACGCCTCGCCCACCCGCGCCGAGGCGTCCGATGTGGCCAACGCCGTCTTCGACGGCGCGGACGCCGTCATGCTCTCCGGCGAGACCGCCGTGGGCAAGCACCCCGCCCTCGTCGTCGAGACCATGCGCCGCATCATCCAGGTGACGGAGGCCCGCATCGACGAGATCGCCCAGGGGGCCGATGTCCCCCACCGCCTCGACGAGTACCCCTACCGATCCGCCGCGCTGGCCCACGGCGCCCGCCATATCGCCAACGAACTCGGCGCCAAGTGCGTGGCCGTCTGGTCACAGATCGGCGGCATGGCCCGGTATCTCAGCCAGCACAACTTCCGCGTGCCGATCTACGCCTACACATCGTCCCCCGTCGCCGCCCGGCGCATGACGCTGCACGGCGGCGTCACCCCCATCTGCATCGAGCCGCCCGGCAAGGCCCGCCTCCGCGACTGGACCGATGAGGTGGAAGCCCGCCTCCGCGCCGACGGCCTCGGCAAGGAGGGCGACGCCGTCGTCATGATCGCCGGCAAGCCCCTCGGCGAGGTCCAGGCCCAGTCCACACTGGCCATCCTCCGCATCGGCGACGCAGCCTCCGGCTTCCGCGCCCCGGATGGTTCGGACTGACCCCCCCTCCCCCCGGAATCCCTTCACCCCCCCCCCACCAGCGTCACCACCTCGACCCGCTGCCCCCCCTGGAGCACCCGCTCGGCCCGTTCCCGCTTGGGGACCAGTTCCCGGTCCACCTCCGCGGCACAGATCGCATCCGAAAGCCCCAGCCGGGCGATGAGTTCCGCAACCGTGGTATGCTCGGGCAGTTCCATGGGTTGGCCGTTCACGACGCACTGCATGGACCGATCTTACGCGGGAGCCTCCACCATGACCGCCAGCAAGCCCGCCCAGCCGCCGGCCCCGCCCCCCCCGTCCCCCGAAGCCGCCGCGGAACCCCTGCCCCTGGTCATCCTGGTCGGCATGGTGGGCCTGTGCGCGGCCGTGCTGATCTCCACCGTCGTCTGGGCCGCCGTCCGGCTCTGGCCGGAGAAGTCCTACGACACCTCCACCCCCGAGGCCGTCATCCGCACCGCCGGACAGATGCTCGCCGATGAGCGGGCCGACCGCCTGGTGGAACTGCTCGAACCGGCCCCGCCCACCGAGACGGACCCCGAGCGGGGACGCCGGATGCAAGACTTGTACATCCGCCTGGGCCGTGTGCTAGTCGCCGCCCAGGATCTGCACCAAGCCATCGAAAGCAGGATGCCCGAGGAACTGGACAGGCTCGCCAAGGACATCGAGGCCGCTGAGGCCCGCGGCGAGACGACCTCGCTCCTGGCCGCCATCATGCCCGACCGCCGCGCCCGCGGCCGTCCCCCCGCCAACTCGCCGGCCCGCACCGCAGCCCGGGAACGCGCCTTCGCCCAGATCCTCGCCGATCCCTTCGGGCGTCTCAACCGAACCGTCACCGAGAACATCGACCGCGTGGGCATCGCCGAGATCGGCTTCGACACCGTGGCCGTCACCTTCGACGGCCGCGCCGTCCTGCCCCCCCTCGGCCTGACCATGCGTCAGCACCCCGACGGCTGGCGCGTCGTCCCGCCCACCAACCTGCCCATGCTCCGCCGTTTCATGCCGGACACGGAGGCCGAGTTCCAGATCTGGGGCAGCCTGCTGGCCACGGCGGAGGCCCTGCTGGACGACCTCCGCCGGGGCGTGGAGACCGGCCGGATCAGCGACATGCAACAACTCAGCCGCAAGGCCGTTGAGGATTCCATCATCCCGATCGGCATGATCATGGTGGCCCTCGGCAGGGCCGACGACTGACCCCCGCCGCCATACACCCGATTCAGGGGATATCCAGAAACCTCCACACAAGGTATCCTCCACACATGAAACCGCTCAACCCCGCCCGTGCGGCCGTGGCCGCGATCCTGCTTGTCTCCGGAGCAGCCTTAGCGCTCGGAGATCCGCTGACGAACGAGGAACTGCTCGCCCTCCGCAGCGCGGAACGCATCGCGGAACTGACCGCATCGCGTCCCGCGAGCAGCCCGACGCGCGCGGAAAGGTTTGAAGAGGCGTTTCAACTGATGGCCCCGATCCTTGAACGCCCGCTGCCGGCCGACCGGCATGTGTGGGTGTCCCTTGGCCGCTGGGCGGTCGCGTCCAATCAGAGCGCGGCGGGCGCGGTCGTCCTCGCCGGCCTGCGTCGGGACATCCCGACCTTCATGAGCGACGAAACGCTCGCGGAGATCGCCGCAAGCCTCAACGCGAACACCCGCACCCGAACGCTCGCAACCCAGGCCGCCGACCGGCTGAGCGCCGGCGACAGCCCGCTGGCCGCCATCCGGCGCATCGAATCCACGCTGACCTGGTACTACCTGGCCGACAGGGCCACCAGCATGGCCTCCCAAACCGAGCCGATCGCCGGCACCGCCACCTGGGGCGGCCTGGCGGCCGCCTTCGATCGGGCGGGTCTTCCCGATCTCGTCCAGACCGCCCGGACCCGCGCCGAGCAACGCCTCCGCGAGATCGAAGAGCCGGCGGAGATCGCCCGGGCGCTCATCGACACCGCCGAAGGCCAGATCCGCTTCGATGCCCGCGGGGAAGCCATCGCCAGCCTGTCCGACGCGATGACCCAGATCCGAACGCTGACGCCGGGCTTCGACCGGGACCGGCTCCAGGCGGATGCCGCCCGGCTCATGGCCCGCGCCGGCCTGACGGACGAGGCCGTGGAGATCGCCGGTGCGCTCGATCCGGGACTCGCGGACGAGATTTTTCTGGAAGCGGTGCGGTCCCATGCCCGCCGCACCGATCCGGCCGCCGCCGAGCGTGCCCTGGAACGGATCAGCGATCCCCACGCCATCGACCTGGCCACCATCGCGATCATCGAGAGCCTCACCATCTCCGGGCGCACCGAGGAAGCGCAAGCACGCGCCGGAACACTGACCGATCCCGTCGCCATCGCCGAGGCCCAGGTCATGATCCTGGCACACGCGGACGACTCCACGCTCGACCCGACCGCCTGGCGCCGGCTCCTGCTCAGCGCCGACCCGAGCGACCGCCGCGCCCTCGCGACCAGCCGCATCTTCTCCGTCCTCGGAGAACGCCTGACGGACCGCGGCGACCTCAGGCGCGCGATGACCGACGACCTCTACCGCGGGAACGACCGATCCAGGTCGGAGCGGATCACGCTCCAGATCCTCAGGGAGATCATGCCCCGGAATGACGCATCCGCCATCTCACTCCCTCATCCCCGGGCATGTTTTCACGGAGGAAGTATCCAGGTACAACCTGCTCTTCCAGGCCGCCGAGGCTCTTCGCATTCACGCAAGCCCCAATCGGTCACACACGCTCGGCGAGGCCCCAGCCCCGACCGGACCTTGAGCCGCCGCGGCCGATGATCTAGTAATATTCCCCATCCGACGGGATCGGATCGAAGCGATTGAAACCGTGCTGAGAACGGAACAAGACGGAGCGTCCTCACAGGACTTTCCAGGCGAAACACAGCTTTTTCGGCATTTCTTTCCGCGTGATAATCCACCATCACGCTCTCAGTCTGATGTCACGGCCCCGCCCGCGACGATGCCCCGCGTCCGGACGCGGGTTTCACACGACCGGCTGCACCCCTCCGGCCGATTTTCCGATAAAGTGGTGCGAAAAGGGAGATCCGCCGATGCCGGAAACCGAGCAGCACCTGAAAATTGCGACCCGTAGCGGGCTTCTCTCGAACTTCCGGGTGGTGCGTGAAGGCCCGTCCGGCCGTCTGTACAGCGCGGAATCCACCCCGGATCACGCCCTTGGCCCCGCGGCGAGATGCCTTGTCTATGTCCCCAGCCACGGGACGCAAGCCGGGTATCTGGAACGGCTGAAGAAGATCGAGCGCCTCGCATACCACGGCTGGATGGTCCCCGACAGCATCGTGCGGGACGGCGCGCTGGGGCTGGCGGCGATCTACCGCATCGAGCACGGGATTCCCATCTCCGAAGCGACCGAGGAGCATCTTGGCGGCCTCACCGAGCGCGTGCTCCTGATGGCCCGGCTCTGCCGCGTCGTCGCGCACGGGCACGACATGGAAATCTTCCACGGGCAGATCGCGGAGGATCTGGTCATCTGCAACGACGGCTACCCGATGCTGATCGATGCCCCCGTCGCGGGGGATGAATCATGCACCCAGGAGTCGGCCCGCTGCGGACGCGCCACGGCCGACATCCGGGCGATCGGGGCGATCCTGGCCAACATCACGCTCGGGCCGCGGACGCCGCAGGCGGGGGAGGGTGAACCCGCGGACATGGCGGACGACATCGGGCGGATCGTGCGGGCCGCGCAGGCGGATGAACCCTCCGCACGGTTCATCCAGGTCATGGAGATGGCCGACAGGCTGCGATCACTGACCGACAATCGTCCTCACCGTAAGCCGCGCCGGAGTTCGCGTTGGAAGACATGGCTCGGCGCGGCCGCGGCGGCGGCCGTCGTTTCCCTGGCCGTTTTCATCACGGCCGAACGGAGGAACGGCGCCGAGATTCAAACCCTGCACGCCCGCTTCGCCGAGACCGAATCCCGGCTCGAAACACAACGCCAAGAGACGGTCCGTCTCGCTGACAAACTCGACACCCTGCGCACCCTGCAAGACCGCGGGTTCAGCATGATGAGATTCTCGCACCCGCACGGGGTGACCCCGGATTCGCTCCTGATGTTCGCGGCGGTCGAGCAGATCCTCTGGCCCATCGGCGTCGAGCGGTCGCACCTGGAATCCCGCCTCTCGTTCCAGAGTGACCGCCTGCTGGCCGGCAGGCGGTTCATCGACGAGGCGTACGCCCGGTCGGACGATCACAACCTCGAGGTCATCCTGACCGAACTCCTCGTCGGCACATGGGAACTCGAGGCCGGTGAGCACCACGCGGCGAACGACACGCTCGGCCGCGTGGTCCCCAAGCTCCTCGCCGTCGCCCGCGACGGGGATCCGCTCGCCGTGGGCGCGCGGCAGCTCATGTCGTACGCCTCGGACCTGGCGAGCGACAGGACACCGACCACGCCCCCGGACTACGAGGAGTGGGTGAAACGGGTGATCGACATCGCGGCCTCGGCGAGCGCGAACGGTGCGGGACCATACGGCGAGCGGTACAGGCTGTTCGCCGAGCAGCCCGACTGCGACGAGGCCGAGCAACGGGATTTGGAGTTCACTCGCTCCCTCATGAAACGAAAAAGCCTAGCGACCCCTTTCCTCGGTGAAAACGGAACCTAACACCACGAGAGCATCGACGGACTGCGATGGATTCACCGTCCCAAGCACCGCGACGAGCATGGGTCGGCACACGCAAGTCATCAGCTTCAGGCGGTACATGCGGATCGCGTCATCGACGCACTCTCTTTTCCCGTCGCAGGCATAAAAATCGGTGATCCACTGCTCACAAGCCAGTTCATAACATGCCACGCACGCCTCGTCGCCGCCGACTGGCGGCGCGGTGCAACGCGGCCCCGTCGGGGTGACCTGCCCGATGGTTGACAGAACGATCGCGCACAATGAATGAATCATGGTGTTCCTCTCTCTCGCTGTTGGGCGGCCCGGAATCGGGCGCGACACCTAGCCTGCACGAAAGCCGGCACGCGTACAAGAGTGACCGGCGAGAATGCCGGTCAGGCCCCATGAATTCCGAAGATTCCCTTACACCCGCACGGGATTATCGACCCCGCAAGCGTCCCAGAACCCAAGTCGCTCCGCGCGTGTTCGGGCGTCGGCCCGGTGTGCGATTCGGGAGATCATACGGATCCCACTTGATTTTCGGGCGGGGATCAACCGCCGGAGCCACTACAAGCCGCGACTGCAAGGGAGCGGCCGAGACCGCTAACCGACGACCTGATGCCGAACGATCGGCAACGACCAATCAAGCGGCATACTCCGCCGCAGACGCAACCGCGGCCGCTCCCTTGCAGTCGCGGCTTGTCGATCGGGCCACGCCCGATTTTCAGGCAGGATCCGTATCATCCGCCATGCAGGAACCGCAAACCGTCGGACGCACCGTGCGGCCCCGGCGGATCCGTGGCACAATACCGCCATGCCGGACTTCGTCGCATCGTTCATCGGATTCTTCGGCCGCCTGCACCCGGTGCTCCTCCATGTGCCCATCGGCGTGCTCATCGCCCTGGCCGCCTGCGAGGGCTGGGCATTGCTGCGAAGAGCGCCGCTCGACCGCGCCCAGCGTCTCGTGCTCGTCACCCTCGCCCTCGGCTCGGTCCTCGCGGCCGCCGCGTCCGGCTGGACCCTCGCGAACGAACCCGCCTACGCCCCCTCCGGCACGCTCACGCTCCACCGATGGCTCGGCGTGGGCCTGGTCTGCCTGACAACCCTGGCATGGCTCGGCGCGGTCTTGCGACGCAACCGCCTCTACGGGCCGGCCCTGCTCGGGGCCCTCGCCGTCCTCGGCCCCGTCGGGCACTTCGGCGGCGTGATGACCCACGGTCCCACCTTCCTGACCGAGCCCTTCCGCCCACGACCCGCGTCCATCCGGCTCGAACTCACGGACGCCCCGATCACCTACGAAACCCACATCGCCCCCTTCCTTGAGGCGTACTGCGTGTCCTGCCACGGTGAGAACCGCCAGCGGGGCGGGCTGGCCCTCCACAACCCGGAATCGCTCTGGGCGGGCGGGGACTACGGCCCGGTTGTCTTTGCGAACGACCCGGACAACAGCGAACTTCTGGCACGCCTGCGGCTGGCCCACGACGACGACCTCCGGATGCCGCCGGAGGGCCGCACCCAGCCCCACGAGTCCGAGATCGAGATGGTCGCCCGCTGGATCCGGGAGGGAGCCGGATAGATCGGCTTTCAGTCGTGCCCCCACGGCGCGGGCGGCGGCGTCACCGGCCTCGTCAGGTCGAACTCGACCCGGAACCTCCGGTCGGTACCCTCCCGACGCAAGGCGTAGGCGAACAGAACGCCGGGCCTGATCTCGACCGTCCAGACATTGGCCGCGGCCGCCGGGATCAGGGAGGCCGTGTGCGCATCGGCGAAGAACTCCTGCACGGTCGGCGTGCCCGGCCCCCGGGTGTTGCCGCCGTACTGGGTGATCTCGTCCTCGGTCCCGTCGGCGTGGCGGTGGTCGTGCTTGAGGCGCAGCCCGGACTCCGTGATCGTGAAGACCCAGGTCCGCGAGCGGTCATCGGCGATGTGGAACGGCACCAGGATCCGGCCGTCCTCGCAAAACCGCACATGCATGACCAGCGGCGTGCGGGCGAAGTCCGGGCTGGCGCTCGAGTCCTCGACCACGCGCCCCTCGAACGCCTGGCCGCAATGCTCGGCGAGCGATGCCCAGAACCGAGCCTGATCGGGACGCAAGGCCGGGTCGGTTTGTATCCCGGTCGTCGCACAACCCCCTGTGAACCCTGCTCCCACGATCAGAACGACAAGGCCGAGAACCGTACGATGGATCTTCATTTGAGCGTCGCTTTCAGTGTGGCAAGGCCGGCAGGGGGATGAGGAACGATGCGTGCCATGCACGAAAAAACTCCGGCTTTGAGCCGGAGTTTTCCTTGGAGCGAGGCGGACGGGACTCGAACCCGCAACCTCCGACGTGACAGGCCGGGGCTCTAACCAATTGAGCTACCGCCCCAAGTTGTCGCCCGTGCGGGCAAGGACCAATCGTACGCTGTTTCCGGGTGCTGTCAACCGTGTGGACGCGGGCGGGAACCCGTTTTTCGCGGCCCGCCGAGGCTTCCCACCGGCTGTTTCCCGTACCGGGTCAGCGGGGCAGTTGGATGCGGTTGGGCTCCTGGATCTTCCACGGCTGACCGCCCGGAGAGACCTTGGTTCCCGCGATGTAGAGCATCACGACCGCCGCGAGCATGCACACCGCGCCGACGCACATCAGGGCGGTGTAGACATCCGGGCTGGGGCCGCGGGACCGTGCCCCGCCGGGCATCTGCATGCCGAAGTTGCTCATGGCTTGACTCCTGTGGCTGCTGGAGGGGAGGAGTTAGTTGGTGCTCAGGCGGCTGAGGACGGAATCGCTGGCCCGGATCGACTGGCCCGGGACCGTGTAGGCCATGCGGGCGATCGCGTGGTTCAGATCGACCTGGAACACCACCAGCTCGCCGAGATAGGTCTGGCCGCGATGGACATACAGGCGGGAGTTCTCACGCACGCGGTCGTTGGTGCCGAGGTTGATCTTGACCAGGAGCTGCCCGGTCGCCGGGTCGTTGGTCACCTGGTCGATCGAGCCGCGGATCTGCGGGCCGGGGACATCGGTCGGGGCGATGCGGGCGGCGGCGGTGGGCGTTCCGCCGGCGGTGGCGCCGGCCAGGGTCGCCCGGACCTCGGTCAGCTGCTCCTCGAGGGCGCGCTTGACCTGCTCGTAGACGATGACCTGGCTCTCGAGGTCGGAGAGCTGCTTCTCCAAGTCGAGTCGCTCGTCGCGGTAGTCGAGCTCGGCCCGGCGCAGGCGGCTCAGCTCGTTCTTGTACTCGTCGATGATACGGGCCTGGGTCTCGACCGCCACGCCGAGTTCGGCGATCTTGGCGGTGATCGACTCGCGGGCGGATTCCGCCGAGCGGAGGCCGATCCGCAGCTCGGAGTTGGCCGCTTCGAGGCGGCGGATGTCGGCGTCGCGGCTGGCCAGCTCATCGCGGGCCGCCGACAGTTCCTCCTCCTTGGAGGCGACGAGCTGGCTGCTGCTGCTCTTCAGCGAGTTCATGTCGTTGACGGCCAGGTCGGCCCGAGCCATCGCGTTGCGATAGTCGGCCACCACCCGGTCGGTGTTCACGGTGAACGAGATGGAAAGGGCCGCCATGAGGATGCTGAGCACCGCGGCGAACAGGACGAAGACCTTCGTGAGAATGTGCACGGTCCGCTCCTCGACTCATGCCTGAACCAAACCCAAACCGGGCATCCGGCCCGTCCTGGAATGCATGGGGCGGAAGTGTAGCCGCCCGGCACGGGGTCCGCACGCGACAGGAGAACCCATCCACCTTGTGACCCGGCGATCGTCGATACGGGGACGCCCGCCGATCGGATCCCTCTCTCCCTCTCATCCCCTCCGGTTTCCCCGCCGGCCCGCCCTCGATCCACCGGGCTTGATGCCGCGGGATCAGGGTCGCCCGGCGTCCGCCGTGGCCCCGCCGGCCAGCAGGTCGACCATGCCCGCGGCCGCCGCCACCCGGACCAGTTCGGAGGGATCGTCCATCATCGCCATCAACGCCGGCACATGCTCGCCACGCCCCGTCCGCCCGTAGACCTTGGCCGCCTGCGCCCGGATCACATCCGCCGCGTTGCTGGCGTACCGGTCGGCGATGAAACCGCCCTGATCCAGCCCCATTTGGGCCAGCGCGCCCGCCACCGCCAGACGCACCTCCGCCGGCATGACCCGGGGCTGGGAATCGTCGGCCAGATAGATCAGCTGGTCGATCGAGCCTCGGTCGCGCACCTCGCCGATGATCTGCACCGCCAGGGCGGTCGCCTCCAGCTCCTCGGGGCGGGACGGGTACAGGGCCGCCCGCACGGAGTCGATGCTGGTGTCGTCGCCCAGCTTGATCATCGCCTCGGCGATCTGGAGCCGCAGGATGTGCCGCTCGATCTCCGAGGCGTCCCGGATGGGCGTCGCCCAGGCCTGACGGAGCATGGGCAGGGCCGACCGGTCGCCCATCTCACCCAGCAAAAAAGCGGCGTGGGCACGGGCGCGGGGCTCCCTGGATTCGAGCACCATGGTGGATAACTCGCTGGGGTCCACCGGCTCGCCCATGATGAACAGCGAGGCCAGCGCCGACGCCCGCACGAACTGGGAGGAATCTGTCGTCATCTGACGCACGGTCGGGGCCAGGGAGACCAGCCCGGAACGGGCCGCGACCAGGGCGGCGATCGACCGGACGCCGGGGTTCTCGTCCTGCAGGGCCAGGGCGATGGCCGGCTCCGCCCGGGTTCCCGCCCGCTCGAGACCCTCGATGGCGTTGGCCCGGACCTGCGCGTTCCCGCTGGTCGCCATCGCGAGCAGGCGGTGGACCGACTCGTCCCGCATGGTCCGCTGCCGGGCCGCCGCGGTGCCGGGGGCCGGCTGCTGGCCCGACGCGAACGCCGGGTCAGGCTCGATCTTGAACCCGCACCCCACCAGCCCGGCGGACGCGGCCAGGAACGGGGCGGACAGGAAAGCCAGCGTCAAGACCGATCGAGCCGTGTGCATGCCGTCTCCTCGCGTGCGTCTGTGTCGGAACCGGGGCAGGGGTTTGGCCCGGGTGGGTATTCATATGTTCATTCGTCCGCTGGGGCGGGTTCGTCGGAATTTCCATTCTCAGGCCACCGGGCAGCCCGGCCCCGCCATGCCAGCATGGGGATCGCCGCCAGACACAGCCAGCCCCCCCACTCGCCGATCCGGGCGAACACCGTCTCCGGATGCCGGGGCACGGCCTGGACCACCATCGTGCCCGCCTCCTGCCCGGCCGTGCGGGACACCACCCGGCCCCGATGGTCGATCAGCCCCGAAACCCCCGTGTTCGCCACCCGCACCATGTCCAGCCCCAGCTCGACGCACCGCCAGCGGGCTGCCTGCTCGTGCATCAGGCGCCCCCGGATCGACTCCCCGAACCACCCGTCGTTGGTGATGTTGACCATCAGCACCGGGCGGCCGGACTCCGCCGCCCGATTGACCAGGCGACGGCACACCGCGGGCATGGTCGCCTCGAAGCAGATCGGGGTCGCCAGCTCGATGTCCCCCACGCTGGTCCGGTCGAGCGGGATGGACCGCACCGTCCGTCCGGGGGTCAACCCGAAGCTCATCCCCGAGGCCCCGATCGCCAGCAGCCGCTCCTCCAGCCAGGGCCAGGCCGAGATGTAGGGCATGATCTCGCCAAACGGAGTCAGGTGGACCTTGTCGTACCACACATCCCCCACCCGACCGTTGCGGATCAGGAACGCGCTGTTGAAGGCCGCCCTGGAGTCGTACGAAAAACCGTGCTCTCCGCGGACGATCTCGAGGGTGTCGAAGGCGACCGCGCCCACCAGCAGCGGCACGCCCAGGGCGCGCTGCATGGTCAGCATCTCCTCGACCACCTGGGTCGCGGGCACCACATGGCCGTAGTGGGCGATGGCTTCGGCCTCCGCCGCGGTCTGTGGGTCCAGTCGCCAGACGATGCCCCGCTCGAACTCGTGCCTGAACGCCACCGGATCGAGGGTCCAGCCGGGGACAAGCCCCTCGGGCCAGACGATCAGGTCGGGCCGTGGGTCGCCGTGCGCCAGCGCCACCGTCATGTCCCGCATGTCCATCCAGTCCATCAGGCGCTGCTCGACCGTCCAGGCCATGCGGTTGTCCTGGGGGACATTGGTCTGCACGATGCCGACCGGCACGGGCACGCCCGGCGGCTCCGCGACAACCAGGTCGATGATGGGACCGCCGATGAACCAGGCCGCGAACGCGACCCCGCCGGCGAGCGTCCACCGCCTCGGGCACGCCCGGCGCGTCACCCACCACGCCCCGGGCAAGAGCACCAGCAGCGAAACCAATGTCACACCCCCGTAGGCCGCCACCCGGCTATGGCCGGGGGATTCGATCACGGGGTGGCCGAGCAGGTACCACGGATACCCCGACCACGCGATCCGCCCCCGGAAGAACTCCAGGCCGAGCCAGACCACCACCAGCCCCGCCGCTGGCGGCACGCGCGGCACGCGGGCCGCCCACGACCCCAGCACGACGAACGCCCAGGCGTACAGCCCCAGGTACACCACCAGCGGGTACACCCCCGCCGCCGAAACCCCCGCGATCCACCAGTGGCTCCAGATCCAGAACGGCATCGCCCCGAGCATCGCCCAGAAGCCCGCCGCGACCGGGGATGGGCCGGGCCGGTACGCGACCATCAGCAGCGGGATGGGCGCCAGAAACGCCAGCCACCACAACCCCACGGGCGGGAACGCGCAGGCGAAGACCGCCGCGTGCAGCAGCCCGAGGCCGAACGCCCGCGGGCGCGGCCTGTTCACCACGAAGCCGGCACGGTCCGTCGGCTCAGGCACCGGAGTAGTCGATCAGGCGGGCGATCTCGCTGCGGAGCTGGTGCCGATGCACCACGCGATCGACCATGCCCTTCTTGAGCAGAAACTCCGAACGCTGGAAGCCCTCGGGCAGCTCCTGGCGGATGGTCTGCTGGATCACGCGCGGCCCCGCGAAGCCGATCAGCGCCTGCGGCTCGGCCAGGATCACATCCCCGAGCATGGCGAACGACGCCGTCACGCCGCCGGTGGTCGGGTCGGTCAGCACGCTGATGAACAGCCCGCCCCTGTCGTCGAAGCGGGCCAGGGCGGCCGAGGTCTTGGCCATCTGCATCAGGCTCAGCCCGGCCTCCTGCATCCGCGCCCCGCCGGAGCAACTCACGATGACCAGCGGCAGCCCGCGATCGGTCGCGTGCTCGATCGTCCGGGTCAGGATCTCCCCCACCACGCTCCCCATCGAACCCATCATGAAGGTCAGGTCCAGACAGGCGACCGCCGCGGCGCGACCCTTGATGAACAGCTCGCCCGCCTGGCAGCCCTCGTTCTGGCCGGTCTTGATCTGCTCGGCCCGCAAACGGTCGGGGTAGCCCTTCAGGTCGGTGAAGCCCAGCGGGTCTTTCGCTCGCAGGTTGGTGAACATCGGCACGAAGGTGTCCGGGTCGGCCAGCTGACGGATCCGCTCGGCCGCGCCGATCCGGTAGTGGTGGTTGCACTCCGGGCAGACATGCTGGTTCGATTCCATCTGGCGCCGGTAGATCATCTGGGCGCAGGTCGGGCAGCGGAGCCAGAGTCCCTCGGGGATGCCGCGCTTCGTCGCGGGGGTGTCCTGCTTCATGTCAGCCCAGGTGCGGGTCGCGGTTGGTGCCATTCGGGTCTTCCTCGCCGCCGGTGATCGGGGAGATTCCGGCGGGTTCATTCCGTGCTTCAGGCGGATGCGGGCATCGCCTGGGGATTCAGATCGGCGATCGGGCGTGTCACGGTCCGGATTTCGCCCGCGCCGTCGGCCAGTGTCCAGAAAGACGACCAGGATTCCTCGTTCATCATCGCGAGCAGGGCCGCCGCCAGCAGCGGACGCACCGCGACCGCCACCACCGGGTGCTCCGCCTTGAGTTTTTCCAACCCCTTGCGGATCACCGCCATCGCACGCGCACCGGCATCCCCGATCGACTCGCCCTCGGGCGGTCGGATCCGGTCCGGCTGCTCCCGCCAGGCCTTGAAAGTCGATGGGCACCGCCCCTCGAGCTCCTCCCGCAGCGACCCCTCCCACAGGCCGAGGTCCACATTGGCCAGATCCTCCAGCTTGCGGAGCTTGCACCCCGCCGCCTCGGCCAGCAGCGCGCCCGAGGCGTGGGTCGAATCCTCCGGCCCGCAGAGCACCAGGTCCAGATCGGTGTCCATCGCGTCCACGAACGCCCTGACCTTCTGGTGCAGGGCATCGGCCCCCGTGTCGGTCGCGGGCAGGGCGGCCCGCCCGATGAGCCGCCCGGCCTCATCCCAAGCCGTCGGCGCGGCGGACACAAGCACGAGCGTGACAGTGTGCGGCTTGGGCATGTGCAACGGACTCCAGCCTCGGAAGGGAGGGGGGGCGGGGGCGTGCTCCGACGCCCGGTCACGCCGGGAAGGACCCCGACCGTGAAGGGAAAGTTTAGCAAGCCAGATCCTGTGCCGCCCGGAATCCGCTTGCCCCGCTCAGTTTGTACATATTATGTACGGCATTCGCCCGGCACGCTCGCCCCAACCCCTTCGCGGATCGCCCGGATGACGCCGGGCCGCTGGTTCTCGGACTTTCCAAACAGGGCCGAACCCGCGACCAGCAGGTCGAATCCGGCCTCGAGCACGGGCTTGGCGGTTGCCGGGCCAATTCCCCCGTCAATCTCCAGCCGCTGGTCCGCACGGAGGGCCGGACGAATGATGTCCGCCTTGGCCAACACGCCGGGGATGAAGGCCTGGCCACCAAACCCCGGAAAAACACTCATCACCAGCACCAGGTCCACCACATCCACGAACGGCATGACCCGCTCGGCCGGGGTATCCGGGTTCAGCGCGATGCCCGTCCGCAGGCCGGCGTCCCGGATGCGTCGGATCAGATCCCGGGCGGCCTGGCCCTCCCGGACCTCGACATGGAACGAGATCAGGTCCGCCCCGGCCTTGATGAAGGGGTCCACGCAGGCATCCGGGTCCGTCACCATCAGGTGAACATCCAGAAAGACCTCCGGGCACGCCCGGCGGACGGCCGCGCACACCGCCGGACCCATCGACAGGTTGGGGACGAAGTGTCCGTCCATGATGTCCACATGGAGCAGGTCCGCCCCGGCCGCCATCGCGCTGCGGCAGTCCGCCCCCATGTCGGCGAAGTCGGCCGCGAGGATGGACGGGGCGACCAGCGGAAGGTGCGGCGGCGAGACGAACGGGTCGATCTTGGGCATGCCCAACTCTAACCACGACGCCCGGAATATCCGCCCCCTCACGCCCCTCACCCGTACGATCGACTCCCAAAGACGGAGATCGTCCCATGACCCAGCCCCGCCCGACCGCTCAGCCTGATGCCGCCGCCCTCGAAGCCATCGGGCAGAGCCACCTGCTCCGGCACGCCGGAACGCTGACCGGCCCGGCCCGCGAACGGTTCCTGGCCGAGGTCGCCTCGTTCGACCCGGCCGAACTCGGCCTGCTGATCGAGACCTATGTCCGCGGCGACGGGGCGCTGCCCACGCCGTCCCGGCTTGAACCGGCCGATGTGGTGGGTCTGAACGACCCGTCCAGAACCCCGGCCCGCCACACCGGCGAAGCCCTGATCCGCGCGGGCAAGGTCGCCTGCTTCACCGTCGCCGGCGGGCAGGGATCACGCCTCGGCTACGACGGGCCGAAGGGCTGCTTCCCGACCTCGTGCGTGACGAACAAGCCGCTGTTCCAGATCTTCGCAGAGGGCGTCGCCGGAGCCCAGAACCGCTACGGCGTCACCGTGCCCTGGTACATCATGACCAGCCCGCTGAACCACGACGCGACGGTCGCGTTCTTCGCCCGGCACGCCCACTTCGGCCTGGACCCCGCCGCCGTCCGCTTCTTCCCGCAGGGCGTGATGCCCAGCTTCGACAGGTCCACCGCCCGGATACTGCTGGCCGAGCCGGGCGTGCTGGCCACCAACCCCGACGGTCACGGCGGGGCGTTCCGCGCCCTGCGCGTCTCCGGGGCGTTGGAGGACATGCAATGCCGCGGCGTGGAGCACCTGTCCTACTTCCAGGTGGACAACCCGCACGCCCGTCCGGTCGATCCGGTTTTTCTCGGCCTGCACGCCTCCTCGCCGGACTCTTCGGGCCAGTTCAGTTCCAAGATGGTCGCCAAGGTTGCTTGGGACGAGAAGGTCGGCGTGTTCTGCAAGGCCGACGGACGCACCCAGGTCATCGAGTATTCCGACCTGCCGGTGGACCTGGCCAAACAGACCGACGACGCCGGCCGACTCCGGTTCATCGCCGGCTCCATTGCGATCCATGCGGTAGGCGTGAAGTTCATCGACCAGGTCTCGGGCGATCCGGACTTCGCCCTGCCGTTCCACCGGGCCGTCAAGAAAGTCCCGTACTTCGACACCGAGGCCGGGCGACATGTCGATCCGACCGAGCCGAACGGCATCAAGCTGGAGCGGTTCGTCTTCGACGCCATCCCGATGGCCGACAAGTCGATCGTGGTCGAGACCGACCGCGTGGAAGAGTTCGCCCCGGTCAAGAACGCCACCGGGACCGACTCGATCGTCTCCAGCAAGCAGATCCAGACCGAGCGGGCCGCCCGCTGGCTGGCCGCGTGCGGCGTGGAGGTGCCCCGCCGTCCCGACGGCTCGGTGGACGCGGTGATCGAGATCTCGCCGCTGACCGCCCAGGACCCCGAACAACTCAAGGATGCGGACCTGCCCGCGCGGATCGAACCAGGGTCCGAGGTGGTCCTCTGATGGAGCCTCGCTTCGCCCAGCTCCCCCGCTCGCTCGCCGAGCGCACGGTCTCGGACAGCCTCGGCGATGGCGTGCCGGCCCTGATCGCCACGCCGCCGGGCGACGATCCCGTCCCGTTCGTGCTGTGGATGCACGGGCGCACCGCCTATAAGGAACTCGATCCGGGGCGCTATCTGCGATGGATCCGGGCGGGCATCGCGGCGGTCGCTCTGGACCTGCCCGGGCACGGCGAACGCCTCATCCCCGGCGCGCAAGACCCCGAGCGAACCCCCGCGGTTGTCGAGCAGATGGTGGGCGAGATCGACGGCGTGCTGGCCTCGCTCCGCGAACGCCACCCGCGACTGGACTTTTCCCAGGCCGCCATCGGCGGGATGTCCGCCGGCGGCATGGCCGCGCTGCGCCGGCTCTGCGACCCCCACCCCTTCGCCGCCGCTGCGGTGGAAGGCACGACCGGCGATCTTGAAGCCCTCTACTTCTCCGCCGCCGGGCACGGAAAGGATTGGCCGGTATCGCACGACCGCGCCTCGGTCGAACGGATCGACACCGCCCGCCACCTGGCAGGCTTCCGCCCCATCCCGCTGCTGGCCCTGCACACCGAGGGCGACGAGCTGGTCCCGATCGGCGTGCAGCGGTCCTTCCTGGAACGGCTCGGAGACCACTACCGCGCCGCCGGGGCCGACCCCGCCCTGATCCGCCTGCACACCTTCCGGGACACCGGCGCGCCCCAGGAGCACGCCGGGTTCGGCCGGTTCGGCAACGAGGCCAAGAACATCCAGCTTGAGTTCCTGTCTTCGGTCCTGTCGCCCGCCTGACCCGCACGACCACCACTGAACGGGTACGCTCACCCCCATGCCCTGGCCCCCACCGTTCCGCTCGCTCCCCAACCCCCGGGCGGTGTTCGCGTGGGGGGTGTACGACCTGGCGAACCAGTCGTTCCAGTTGCTCATCAACACCCTGCTGTTCAGCCTGTTTGTTGAATCGGTGCTCGTCACCGAGCCGGGCAGAGGCGAGGGGGTCTGGGGCATGATGGCGGCCGCGTCCCTCGTCGGCGTGGTGATCCTCAGCCCCGTGGCGGGCGCGATCGCCGACGAGCGGGCCTGGAAGCGCGAGCTGCTCATCGCCTCCGGCGTGGTCTGCTCGGTTCTGACCTGCCTGCTGGCCGTCCTCCAGCCCGGGCAGATCTGGCTCGGGTTCGTTCTGTATGTCGTCGCGGCGATCGCCTGCGGCCTCGGCGAGAACTTCCTCGGATCGTTCCTGCCGGAGATTTCCACCCCGTCCGCGGTCGGGCGGGTGTCCGCGATCGGGTGGACGATGAGCTATGTCGGCGCACTGCTGCTGCTGGGGATCACGGCGTTGTACGCCTTCGGCCTGGGGCGGTCGGAGATCGCCGAGGCACGGCCCATGTTCGTCTTCTCCGGGATTTGGTTCCTGCTGGGCATGGTCCCGGCGGTCCTCTGGCTGCGGGAGCGGGCCGTGCCTGCGAACGACCGGGCCGGGCTTGCGGCCACGGTCTCCGGCGCGTTCGGACGGCTGGCGGCCTCCGCGCGGGACACCACGCGGTACCGTCAACTGGCCCGGTTCTTCCTCGCCTTCTTCGTCTACAGCGTCGGCACCATGACGGTGATCTACTTTCTGGGGCTTATCGGGAAGAACCTGAACTTTGAGCTGCCGCAACTGATCCTGATGGCCCTGGTGGTGGCCATGACCGCCGGCGTGAGCGCCGCCGTGGTCGGGCGGGTGCAGGATCGGATCGGGCACAAGCGGACCATCTCCGCGATGCTCGTTGCGTGGATCATCGCCACGCTCACAATGGCCGGGGCGGGCTGGCTGGGACTGCCCACGGGCTTTTTTTGGGTGGTGGCCGCGCTGATCGGGTTCGCGCTGGGCGGGGTGGGGACCGCCAGCCGCGCGATGGTTGGCGCGTTCACCCCGGAGTCCCGGGCGGGTGAGTTCTTCGGGATCTGGGGGATGGTCTACAAACTGGCCGGCATCTGCGGGATACTGGTCTTCGGCAAGGTCAGCGCGGCGCTGGGCATGCCCATCGCCCTGTGCGTGCTGGCCGGTTTCTTCGCAGCCGGCTTGCTCCTGCTGCTCCGGGTCAACGAGCAAGAAGGGGTCGCGGCCGTGGCCCGCGTCGAACCCGACGCACCGGGGCCGCTCCCCGAATAGGCTTGGGCATGATCCCGCCCGCCTCCTCCCCGTCCAACCCGCCCGCCCGCCTCTCGGCCGTCCCCGACGAGCACGGGCGGTTCGGCCGGTTCGGCGGCACCTATGTGCCCGAGACGCTGGTGGCCGCCCTCAAGCAACTCGAAGACCTTTACAACCAGGTGCAGGACGACAGGGCCTTCTGGGACCGGCTGGCCGACCTGAACCGCGCCTTCGTCGGGCGTCCCACGCCGCTGTACCAGGCCCGCGGCCTGTCCCGGCGCGCCCGCTCGCTGACCGACAACAAGGACCTCGGGGCCACCATCTGGCTCAAGCGGGAGGACCTCGCCCACACCGGCGCGCACAAGATCAACAACACACTCGGCCAGGGCCTGCTCGCCAAGAAGATGGGCAAGAAACGCATCATCGCCGAGACCGGGGCGGGCCAGCACGGCGTGGCCTCCGCCACGGCCGCCGCCCAGCTCGGGCTGAAGTGCGATGTGTACATGGGATCGGAGGATGTCCGGCGCCAGAACCTCAATGTGATCCGCATGAGGATGCTCGGGGCCAGGGTCATCCCCGTCGATTCCGGCTCCCGCACCCTCAAGGACGCGACCAACGAGGCCATGCGCGACTGGATGGGCTCGGTCGATCACACCCATTACATCATCGGCTCGGTCGTGGGGCCTCACCCATTCCCCATGATCGTCCGCGACTTCCAGAGCGTCATCGGGCGCGAAACCAAAGCCCAGGCCCTGCGCCACCTCGGGCGCATGCCCGACGCCATCGTCGCGTGCGTCGGCGGCGGCTCCAACGCGGCGGGGATGTTCTACCCCTTCGTGGACGAGGCCCAGGTGCAAATGATCGGCGTCGAGGCCGGCGGGCGCAACCCCCAGCCCGGCCAGCATGCCGCCCCCCTCTCTCTCGGGAAGCCGGGCGTGCTGCACGGCTCGCTGTCGTATGTGCTCCAGGACGAGCACGGGCAGACGGCCGATGTCCACTCCTGCTCGGCGGGCCTGGACTACCCCGGCGTCGGGCCTGAGCATTCATACTGGAAGGACGCCGGGCGCGTGCGCTACGCGGTCTGCACCGACGAGCAGGCGCTGGAAGCCTTCCTGTGGTGCGCCCGGGACGAGGGGATCATCCCCGCGCTCGAAAGCTCGCACGCGGTCGCCGCCGGCGTCCGTCTCGCGGCGGAGATGCCCAAGGAAGCGAACCTCGTCATCAACCTGTCCGGGCGGGGCGACAAGGATGTGGCGGAAGCCGCCCGCCTGCTGGGCGATCGTGTGGAAGCGAGCTGATACGGATCCCACTTGATTTTCGGGCGTGGCCGGACCGACAAGCCGCGACTGCAAGGGAGCGGCCGAGCGACGCACACGATCGTGAGAGTCTGCAAATGAAGACGACCTGGAAGCCTCCCTCCCTTGTGCTCTCGGCATGTCGGTCGTCTGGATCGGTCCCGGCCGCGCCCGGAAATCAACTGGGATCCGTATGACAAACCGCGACCGCAGGGGAGCGGGCTTCTGCTTCACTGGCGCTTGGCGGTCATGACGATCGCGTGCGTCACCCGGCCGCTCCCTTGCGGTCGCGGCTCGTAATATTTAGACCCGCGCCCGCGTCGGACGCCACAAGACGCCCGACACACGCCGCCAGGCGCGTCCGCAGGTGCGCTGGACCCATGCCGCCAGCCCGTAGACGCTGTGCAGCCGGAGTTTGAGCCGCAGACGGCGCAGGGCGGGGTCCTCCGGCTCGATCCGCAGCGCCTGGCGGACCCAGTACCGCGCCCGCACCCAGCGGTGCTCACGCAGGTGGGCCAGGGCCAGGTTGTGCATCGCGGGCACGAAGCGGGGCTGGAGGGCGAGCGCCCGGCGGGCCTCCTCGATGCCGTCCGTGGTCCGGCCGACTTCGAGCAGCGCGACGCTCATGCCGTGATGCCCGCGGTGGTTGCCAGGCTGGCGGACCAGCAGTTCGCGGTACGCCTTGATCGCGTCCGCGGCCACGCCCGCGTCGAGCATCAGGCGACCGAGTTCCTCGAACTCGTCCGCGCCCGACTGGGACTCCGCGGCCGCCTCGCGCAGCTCGCGGCGCAGCAGGTCGCGCACCCGGGGGAGATCCTCCTCGCGGCCGCGGTCCAGCATCACCTTGGCCAGGCGGCGGCGTGCCCCGGGATAGCCGGGGTCGAGGCGCAAGACCACATCGTACTGGACCAGCGCGTCGGCGGTGCGTCCCTCCCGCTCGGCCAGTTCGCCGAGGAGGTGGTGGGCATCCGGATGGTCCGGCTCGATCTCGAGCACACGCCGGAACTTCTCTCCGGCCTCGACCAGCCGGTGCATGTCCATCAGCAGCTCGCCAAGGTCGAGCAGCGTGTCCACATCGCCCGGGTCCTCGCGCAGCTCGCGGACATAGAGCTGGCGGGCGCGTTCCAGCCGCCCGGAATCGGCGTAGGCGCGGGCCAGCCGGGCGCGGACCCGCGGCAGTTCCGGGTCCAGCCTGGCTGCTTCGCGCAGGCACCACACCGATCGCTCGTGGTCCCCCCGCAGCGACAGCACATGGGCCATCGAGGCGTACAGCTCGGCGTGCTCGGGGTCGATCTGCTGGCCGAGGTAGAACGCCTCTTCCGCTTCTTCATGCCGGCCCAGGTCGCCCAGGGCCTCGACCCGGTGGACGAACGGCGCGACGCTGAGCGGCTCGATCTCGGCGGCACGGTCCAGCCACGCCATGGCCGCCTCGGCCTGCCCGGATCGGAGCAGATTGACCCCGACCAGCAGGGCGCTGTTGGCGTCGCGGTCGGAATCGGCCGAATGGAGTTCAAAGCACCGCTCGAAGGCCGAGGCCGCGTCGGCGTGACGACCGGCCGCTTCGAGGGTCAGGCCCAGGTTGAAATGCCACTCCGCCTGGTACGGATTCAGAAATAGTGCGCGACGGAGTTCGGTTTCGGCTTCATCCCAGCGACCGGCATCGTACAGTTCGTGGGCCCGCTCGACATGATGTTCAGCGTCCATCCAGTCATTCATGCCGCACCGCCGAGGGACTCCGCCCCAAGAGCCTTGACCCTTTCAAAGAGCCTGACCCGAAGCATAGATCCTAACCGACCGGAACCATGACCGCAATCCGTGAAACCATATCCCGACCGGAGTTTCTTCGGCGTTTCACCCCGCTTGGTCCGACAATCCGAGCTTTCCTGATCGCCTCGTTCTTGCTGGTCGCCCCCCCTGTTGTGGGGTCTGTCTGGCCGGATGAACCCGCAAACCCCCCGGCCCAGCCCGATCCCGCGGCCACCCAGGCGGAGCGGACGCTCGCCGCCTTCCGGGCTGAGGAACCCAACGCCGACGCCGAGATTATCCGGCTGCTCCGCTCTCCGGAGTCCGCGGATGTCGTGCTGGCCGGACTGAATGAGGTTGAACGCCTGCCGCCGGCGATCTGGCGGGCGGTTTCAACCTGCACGACCGATGAGTTTCCTCTGCCGACCCGGCTGGCCGCGACCCGTCTGCTCCCGCGTTTCGCCAGCCGGGAGTCCGCCACCCGGCTCTTGGTGATGCTCGACGACCCGAACGCCCCCGTCACCCAGGCCGCCCGCCAGAGCCTCCGGGACCTGACCGGGCTGGGGGAAACCTGGGGGAATGACGAGTGGAAGGCATGGGGAACCACCTCCGCCGAGTGGTCCGATCGGGTGTGGACAAGTGTCATCATCAGCCGCCAGGCCGCCCGGGCACGCACGCTCACGGACCGCCAGCGGGTCCTTGGGGATGAAATCGTCGCCCTCTACAGACGCCTCCATGTCGAGTCGGACGCCGCGGGCCGGACGGTCCTGCTGGCCGAACTGATCCGGGACGAGCGGGCACCCCTGCGGGACCTCGGGTTTGAGCTGGCGGGGCGGGACCTCTCGGCCCGGACCCAGCTCGGCCCCGAGGTGGCCGGCGCGGCCGCGGCCCGTCTTTCCCACCCGGACGCCTCGACCCGCGCCAGGGCGGCCACCCTGGTCAGCCGGCTCGTCCCCCCGGACGCGATGGTGACACTGACCCGGGCCTTGAAGACGGAAACCAGCCCGCTTGCCGCCGAGCCTCTGCTCCTGAGCATCGCACGCTGGCCGAACGAGGAGGCGGTGCAGCCCACAATCCGCTGGCTGGAGCGAACGGACGCCCCCTTCGGCGCGGTCGCCACCGCCCTCTGGGCGCTGGCCCAGGCCGAGTTGATCTCCGACCCCGTGCTCCGAAACCGGGTGGTCGGCACCCTCCGGGAGCGTGACCCCGCCCGCGGCGGGGAACCCGCCCTGAAGCTCCTGGTCCGGTTGGGAAACCAGGACGACCTGGCCCGGGTCGCCGCCCTGCTCACAGCGCCGGAAGACCCCCAGCGCAACGCCGCCGCTGGCGCGTTGGCCGAGACCCCCGCCGGGGCGGCGCTGCTGCTCGAAACGGCCGCGAGCGACCCCAGGCTCTTCATGCCGGCATCGCGGGCCATTATCGCCCACGCGGCAGGGCCGGACGCCCTCCGCCAACTGGCGGGGCTTCCCGCCATCGACAGCGCCGTGCGGGATGCGGCCATCATTGACCTCGGATCGAAACTGCGGGCCGAGGCTCTGGGCGAGGCCGTCCGCCTGGCCGGCCTCTCCGCCGCGCTGCGCGAGACGATTCTGGCCCGGCTGAACGACCCCGAACGGGACCGGACCCCCGGCGTCATCGACGGCCTTTTCCTGCTCGCCGAAACACGCATCGAACTCCGACGCGCCGCCGACGCCCTGGCGGTGCTGAGCGGGATCGACCCGTCGCTGTTGGGCGAATCCCAGGCCCGCCAACATGCACGGCTGAGCCTGATCGCGACCATCGTGAGCGGCAACCTGCAAGCCGCGGACGCGCTCAGCCCTCACACGCTCGAGGACTGGACCGCCGCGTGGCGGCTGCTGCCGGGAGGCTCCGATCTGCGTTCCGCGGTGGGGACCGCCATTCTCGAAAGGTTCGGCCCGCTGGTCACGGACCAGCTTCGTCTCGAACTCGGTCAGCAGACCCCCGAGCCGACCACCGCCGTGCCATCGGAACCGGCCCAAGCGGCTTCAGAGACCGAGTCTGTCACGGAAGATCCCACATCCGATACCGTTGACTGAGCTCGATCACCGCGTGCCGGAACGCTCGGCGTCCGGGCGTCGGAACCGGCGCAGCACCCCGGCCCAGCGGGACGCGGCCGCGGGCGCCACGATCACCTCGGGCGTGAGGACGGTCGTTTCGATCCGCCCGCCGCGGGTGGGCAGGGCTTCGAGGGCCTCGTCGGGAGATTCAAAGCCCTGCACCGGGTCCAAGGCCGTTTCCAGCCAAGGCTCCCAAGCACGGGCCGCACGCCCGGCGATGCGGGCGATGCCCGTCGGAGCGATGTCCTGACGAAGTCCCGTCAGCAGCCACACCGCCATCTCGGCGATGGCTCGAACCTCGTCTGAATCGGCACAGACCCCCCCCCCCGCGCCGCGTCGATCGGCCTGGGGCAGGCCGTACAACTCGATCCGGACGGAACCGCGTCGGTCGATCTGAATCCTTTGCGGGTCGATCGGTCCGTCGCTCAGCCCCGCCGCGCGGGCGGCGACCACCGCGTCCAGGATCTGCTCCACGCAGAGGGCGACCTCGGGCACTTCCATCCGACCGTTCTTGCGTTCCACAAGATCGGCCAGCGTCACCAGGCCTTCCTGGTTGCCCGTGTACGCGGTCACCAGGCACATGCGGTCCTGCTCATCGAAGCTGTACGCGGAGAGTTCGGTCAGATGCGGGTGGCGGATGGCGGCCAGCGGGCCGATCGCGCCCATCAGCCGACGCCGGTCGGCCGCCTCGTGCAGCGCGGGGTGGCGGTAGATCAGGTGGTCGGTGTCGTCGCGCTCGTGCAGGGCGATGAACCGTTCCCAGCCCGCGACGGGTTCCAGCGGACGGACCAGCTTGTACGGACCGAATCGGTTCACGGCGGCTCGGAAAGTTCGGCCCCCCAAGGTTAGGGGGCCGAGCGGGGGTCGGATCGGTGTTTGGGCGGGCAGGGACGGGTCCCGGGCCGCCGGACATGCTATGCGCTTTCTTCACGCAGGGCGTTGCTGCTGTTTTCGGCTCGCCGGATTGAAGAACTCCAGCACCGGCCTCGGTGCTCTGGAATCCCGGCTCCGCCAGGGATTCGGGAGGCTTGGTCGGCTCCAGGGCCGCTAGAATCGGGCCTGTCGGCCGATTTCTGATCGGTTCCACCGCGGCGCCCGAGGGAGGCCCGCCCCGGCCGACGCCACGCCCTCCCCCGCCGGCCCGGCCTCGGGCCGACCCCGGCGCGGGGAAGACCGAGGACGGTGTCATGCCGTACTACACCAAGCTGGGCAACATGCCCAAGACCCGCCACACTCAGTTCCGACGACCGGACGGGGCCTTGTACTCCGAGGAACTCTTCGGCACCGAGGGGTTCGTCGGCCCGACCTCCACCCTGTACCACATCCACCCGCCGACCCAGGTCAGCGGCTGGAAGACCATGTACGCCACCAAGCCCGAGTATGTCGAGCAGGATGTGATGCGCATGCGTCACACCAAGACCCAGCACATGAAGCCCCAGGGCGACCCCGTCACCGGGCGCATCGTCCTTTTCGGCAACGCCGATGTCGAGATGTCCGTCTGCAATCCCGCCGAGCCGATGGCCTACCACTTCAAGAACGGCCAGGGCGACGAGTGCCTGTTCTTCCACTACGGATCGGGCGTCTGCTACACGATGTTCGGCGCGCTCAGGTTCGGCCGCAAGGACTATCTCATCCTGCCCAAGGGCACGATCTACACCATCGTGATGGACGAACGCCCCGACGACGGCTCGGACAATGACGAGTTCGGCGGCTATCCGAAGGCCGAGATGCCCTACGGCAAGTTCGTCGGCTTCGAGACCTGCAACGCCAGCCACATCGGCCCGCCCCCCCGCTACCTCTCCAAGCAGACCGCCCAGTTCCTCGAGCACGCCCCCTACTGCGAGCGTGACCTGCGCCTGCCCGAACTGCCCATGACCTTCGACGAGGCCGGTGATTTCGAGGTCCGCATCAAGGCCCGCGACCGCGTCCACTCCTACATCTACCCGTACCACCCGCTCGATGTCGTCGGCTGGGACGGCTGCTACTACCCCTACATCTTCAACATCGACGACTTCGCCCCCATCGTCGGCAAGGTCCACATGCCCCCGCCCATCCACCAGACCTTCGAGGGGCACAACTTCGTCATCTGCTCGTTCTGCCCGCGCATGCTGGACTTCCACCCCCTGGCCATCCCCGTCCCCTACAACCACTCCAACATCGACTCCGACGAAATTCTCTATTATGTCGAGGGCAACTACAAGGCCCGCCGCGGCATCACCTCCGGCTCGATCTCCGTTCACCCCCAGGGCATCCCCCACGGCCCGCACCCGGGCACCGTCGAGGCCTCGCTCGGCAAGACCTTCACCGACGAGCTGGCGGTCATGTGCGACACCTTCCGCCCCATGTTCCCCACCAAGGCCGCGATCGAGATGGACGACATGCAGTACCCCGAATCCTGGCGGCATGACCACCATGCTCCCGGAGAGGTCCGTGCCGCCAACGCGCAGGACACGGCCAAGTCCGGGGCGAACGGGAAGGTCAACACCTGGGACTGACCTGGCGGGTTTCCCGCACCATGAGCGTGAGCGACAGGGTCTTCCACAAGCCCCAAGCGTCAGCGCGTGGGGCGGGGAGTCGGAATGACCGACTGGAAGTCGGCCCCACGGAGAAGACACGGCTCGGCGCGCCGAGCCATCTTGAGTCAGAGCCGATCATGCCGGATCCCGCGAATCCATCCGGACAGCCCGCCGCCCACCTGGCCTTGGTCCGTGCCGTCTCGGACCTGCTGCGGGCGGCGAGCCTGACGGTCGGCGTGGTCGAATCCTGCACCGGCGGCCTGCTCGGCGAGATGCTCACCCGCCTGCCCGGCTCCTCCGATTTCTTTACGGGCGGCCTGCTGACCTACACGAACGGGCTGAAAACGCGCCTGGCGGGTGTGGACGCCGCCCTGATCGAATCCCACGGCGCGGTCAGCCGGGAAGTCGCTCTTGCGATGGCCCGGGGCGGGCTTGAGCGGATCGGCGCATCCCATACGCTCGCCATCACCGGCATCGCCGGTCCGGACGGTGGCAGCGAAACCAAACCGGTCGGCACGGTCTGGATCGCGCGAGCCTCGGCGGACGGCACGCACGAAGCCCGGCACTTCTTGTTCAGGGGCGGTCGCGACGCCGTGCGTCTCTGGGCCGCCACCACCGCCCTCGGCGTGCTGCGGCTGCACCTGCTCGGGACGGATATGCAACTGCTCGGTCAGGTCGAGCCGGACTGCTGAACCGCATGGCCTTCGGGCTTTCCATGCCCCCCGGTCGCCAAAAGCATGACGCCCGCGATCACCAGACACACGGCCACAACCTTCCGAACGGTCAGCGCCTCGCCCAGGAACATCGCCCCCAGGATCACCGCGGCCACCGGTGCCACGGTGAACGCGATCGGTTTCATCTTCGAGACCTCGCCGAGGCTGATCGAGATGTAGAAGCAGATCATGGCCGCCGCCCCGGCCACCACGCCCGAACCGACCAGCAGCAGCACCCACTCCCGCGTGGTCAACGCCCCCAGCCCCCTGCCCGATGCCGCCGGCGCGACCCGGTGGGCCGCGCCGAACGCCAGCCAGATCAGCGGCAGCGCGACGGACGATCGGATCGCCACCGCCAGGAACGGCCCGATCTTCCCGCCGTGGAGCACGCCGCGGGCGCACACCTCGCCGACTCCCCAGCACAAGCCCGCCAGCACCGCGAACAGCACGCCCATCGTCAACCTCCGTGCCCGAAGTTTGCCGGACACACGCCTACCATCGGCTCCCGGGCCTCGCCCGGTCGAATGGCCGTTTTTGACCGATTCCAACCAGCTTGAGGGAGCTGCCCGCATGTCCAACCAGCCCGTGATCGTCGCCGCCCGCCGCACCCCCATCGGCAAGTTCTTCGGGGGCCTCTCCTCCGTCCCCAGCCCCCAGCTCGGGGCCTACGCCATCCAGGCCTGCCTGAACGATGTCCCCGCGGCCAAGGACCATGTGGACGAGTGCATCATGGGCTGCGTGCTCCAGGCCGGGGTGGGCCAGAACCCCGCCCGGCAGGCCGGGCTGAAGGCCGGGCTGCCCAGCACCCTCTCCGCCAAGACCATCAACAAGGTCTGCGGCTCGGGCCTGGAGGCTGTGATGCTCGCGGCCCAGTCCATCAAGGCGGGCGACAACCAGGTCGTGGTCGCCGGCGGCATGGAGAACATGACCGGATCTCCCCACTTCGCCCATATCCGCCAGGGCGTCAAGTACGGCCCGGGCACGATGGAGGACCACATGGCCTACGACGGCCTGCGCTGCGCCTTCGAGTGCTGGCCGATGGGCAACGCCGCGGACCACATCGCCGCCAAGTACGGCGTGACCCGCGAAGACCAGGACCGCTTCGGCTCCCAGAGCCACAACCGGGCCGAGAAGGCCCAGGCCGAGGGCTGGTTCAAGGCCGAGATCGTCTCCCTGACCGGCGAGCAGGTCGGCAACAGGAAGAACCCCGGCCCCGACGGCGGCGTGGCCGCCGACGAGGGCGTGCGCGCCGGCTCCACCCCCGACGCCCTGGCCAAGCTCCGCCCGGCGTTCGGCAAGGACGGCACCGTCACCGCGGGCAACGCCTCCCAGATCTCCGACGGCGGCGCGGCCACCATCGTGATGTCCGAGTCCAAAGCTAAGGAACTCGGCGTCAAGCCCCTGGCCAGGATCGTCGCCTACCACACCTCCGGCGTGGACCCCAAGGACATCTTCGCCGCCCCGATCGAGGGCGTGAAGGGCGTGCTCAAGAAAGCCGGCTGGTCCGTCGGCGATGTGGACCTGTTCGAGATCAACGAGGCCTTCGCCGCCCAGGTGCTCTGCAACATCAAGGAAATCGGCATCCCCGAGTCCAAGCTCAACATCTGCGGCGGCGGCGTGGCCCTGGGCCACCCCATCGGGGCCTCCGGCACCCGCGTGCTGGTCACGCTGATCCACCAGCTGAAGCGCACCGGCGGCAAGAAGGGCGTGGTCGCCCTCTGCCTCGGCGGCGGGAACTCGGTGGCGATGGCGGTGGAGATCGCATAAATGCGCCACAGCGCCGGTTGATGGTGGCACAGGCGTCCCGCCTGTGCTCAGACCAATCACGCACAGGCGGGACGCCTATGCCACCAAAGTGAAGTCAGGAAACAGGCATGACCACCATCCTCATCACCGGCGCCAACCGCGGCATCGGGTTCGCCCTCACCCGCCACGCCGCCAACCGCGGCCACACCGTCATCGGGACCGCGCGCGATCCAGGTAAGGCCGCGGACCTTCAGGCCATCCCCGGCGTGCGCGTCGAACGCCTCGATGCTGATTCGGACGAATCGGCCAAGGCTTTGGCCAGATCCCTCGCCGGGGTGCCCATCGACATCCTCATCAACAACGCCGGCGTCTCGCCGGACCACAGCAAGGACTTGGCCACCTTCGATCCCGAGGCGTACCTCGCCTGCCTGCGGACCAACTCGATCGGGCCGCTGCTGGTCACCCGCGCCCTGCTGCCCAATGTCGAGGCGTCGGAGCGCAGGCTGATCGTGCAGATCTCCAGCATCATGGGCAGCATCACCAACGCCGTGAGCCAGAACTGGCAGGGCAACCTCGCCTACCACAGCTCCAAGACGGCCCTGAACATGGCCAACACGCTGATCTCGAACCAGCTCAGAGAGAAGGACATCGCCTGCGTGGTCCTCCACCCCGGCTGGGTCCAGACCGACATGGGCGGTGCCAACGCCCACCTGACCCCGGACCAGTCTGTGACAGCCATCCTCGACACCGTCGAAAAGCTGACCGCCAAGGACGCCGGGGCTTTCCTGAACTACGACGGAACCCCCCTGCCCTGGTGAGTGACCGACAAACCGCGACCGCCCGAACGACAAGCCGCGACTGCAAGGGAGCGGCTGGGACCGCCAACCGACACCCTGACGCCGGACGATCGGCAACGACCGATCAATCGGCACACTCCGCTTCTGACGCGGTCCCGGCCGCTTCCTTGCGGGCGCGGCTTGTATTGGTTGCCCGGTTCCGCTCAAGCGGCCCCGTCCCCGGCCCGATAGCCGTCCAAACGGTTCTCGGACACGGAGACGCCCCATGCCGCTGACACCCACCCAGATCGAACGCCTGACCCGCTCGTACCAGACCATCGAGCCAAACCTGGACATCCTCGCCCGCCGGTTCGAGGCCAACCTCCGCGCCCGCGGCCAGTCCCCCTCGCCCCGGGCCTCCGCCTGCGTGGGCGAGTTGCGGTCCCTGATCCGCTCGGCCGCCCGGACGGACGGGCTGGGCATCCCGTCGTCGGTCAAGAACCGGGGGGGGAGGGGGGGCGGCTGGGGCGCCGAGGAGCACGCCCTGCTCGAGGCCTTGGCCGAGCAGTGCAGCTACACCTGGACCGAGCGCCTGGAGGCGGACTGGGCCGTGGTCGTTTCCTGCGCGGTCGAGCGGGCGCTGGCTTCCGCGGCGGCCTGATCCGGAACAACTCGGATTTCGGCGATTCTCGCCTACCATCCCATCCCGCAAAGTACCCCGCTCGGGCACGCGCCCGGGCGGTGTTCGTTCGGATCAGGAAGGCGGATCGCCCTATGCTCACACGCACCCACACCTGCGGCCGGCTCACCGCCGAGCACGCCGGCCAGACCGTCACCCTCAACGGCTGGGTCAACGCCTACCGCGGCCACGGCCAGGGCCTGGTGTTCGTCGACCTGCGCGACCGCGACGGCCTGACCCAGGTGGTCTTCGAGCAGGGCGCCACCGCCGACGATGTGATCGAGGCCGGCGCGAGGCTCCGCAACGAGGACTGCGTGGCCGTCCACGGCGTCGTCCGCAAGCGCGAGAAGGTCAACCCCCGCATCCCCACCGGTGAGGTGGAGGTGGTGGTCCGGACGCTGGAGGTACTGTCCAAGACCGCCAAGCTCCCCTTCCTGCCCTCCGACGAGACCAACCTGCCCGGCGAGGAAACCCGGCTTGCGTTCCGCTACCTCGACCTGCGCCGCCCGCGCATGCAGGAGATCCTCCGCATACGCCACCGCGTCGCCAAGACCACCCGCGACTACTTCGACGCCCACGGCTTCCTCGAGGTCGAGACCCCCATGCTCTGCCGCTCGACGCCGGAGGGCGCGCGGGACTTCCTGGTGCCCAGCCGCCTGCAGGAGGGGCTGTGGTACGCGCTGCCGCAGTCACCGCAGCTGTTCAAGCAGATCTTGATGATCGCCGGCAGCGACCGCTACCTGCAGATCGTCAAGTGCTTCCGGGATGAGGATCCCCGCTTCGACCGCCAGGCCGAGTTCACGCAGATCGACCTCGAGATGGCGTTCGTGGACCGCGACATCATCCTTGAGACGATGGAGGGATTCGCACGCACCCTGTGGAAGGAAGTGCTGGGCGTGGACCTGCCCGCCTTCCCGCGCATGTCGTACCGCGAGGCGATGGATTCCTACGGCATCGACCGGCCGGACACCCGCTACGACCTCCGCCTGCACGACATCTCGGAACTGGCCGCCCAGACCGAGTTCGGCGTGTTCACCACCGCGCTCGCGGGGCCGAAGGGGGTGGTCAAGGCGATCCGCGTGCCCGGCGGGGCGGAGAAACTCACCCGCAAGACGCTCGATGCCTACGCCGCGTTCGTGCAGCAGTTCGGCGCGGGCGGCCTGCCGTTCACCAAGCTCGTGGGCGGGGCGTTCGAGGGCGGCGTGGCCAAGTTCCTCGCCCCTGTCGCGGCCCAACTGATCGCCCAGATGGGCTTGCAGAACGGCGATGTGGTGCTGTTCGGGGCCGACACCTACGCCGTCTGCACCAAGGCCCTCGGCGAGCTGCGCCAGAAGGTCGCCAAGGACCTGGACCTGATCCCGCAGGGCCTGTGGAACTTCCTGTGGGTCTACGACTTCCCCATGTTCGAGCACAACGCCGAGACCGGGCGGTACTACTCGCTGCACCACCCCTTCACCGCCCCCACCGCCGCGGAGACGGAGCGATTCCTCAGCGCCGACCCCGCCGACATCGACACCGTCGAGTCCATCGTCTCCGACGGTTACGACATGATCTGCAACGGCTCCGAGATCGGCGGCGGGTCGATCCGCATCCACCGCCAGGATGTGCAGAAGAAGGTCTTCAGCCTGCTCGGTCTGACCGAGGAGCAGGCCAAAGCCAAGTTCTCCTTCCTGCTCGAAGCCCTGTCCTACGGCGCGCCCCCCCACGGCGGCATCGCCTTCGGCCTGGACCGCCTGGTCATGCACATGGCCAGCACGGAGAACATCCGCGAGGTCATCGCCTTCCCCAAGACCATGACCGGCCAGGACCTGATGTGCGAAGCGCCCAATGTCGTGGACGACGAGCAACTCAAGGAGCTGCATGTCCGCAGCACGGCCAAGGCCGCCGCGGGCGTCTGATCACGCCGGCGAAACGGCTTACCGCTCCGCGCCGGCCATCCGCTCGCACGACTCGGCGCACGCACGGCAGGCGTCCGCGCATTCGGTCATCATCGCATCGCCCTCGGCCAGCCGTTCGCACGACTCGGCACAATCACGGCAGATCTCGGCGCACTCGCGGCACAGATGGCCCGCGTGGCGCGATTCCCGCAGCATGAAGCTGACCGACATAGCGCAGATCGCCGCGCAATCGTGCATGATCCGCTGATGCTCCTTCGAGGCGTGCTCGCCGCCCATATCCAGGCAGTGATAGCTGCACTTGAGGCAGGTCCGCGCGCAATCGCCGCAGTCCTTCATGCACTGCTCCATGTTCTTCGAGCCGGTTTTCGTGGGCATGGTGTCGCTCCTGGATTCGGTGTAACGGTCAGCCTCCGCAACCATCCGAACATAAACCGCCGCGGTGAAATCGCCGTGGAAACCGCGTGAAACCTGGATCATGCGAGTGATTTCCGGGCGTAGCCCGGTCTACAAGCCGCGACTGCAAGGGAGCGGCCGAGCGACGCACGCGCCCTTCACGGCTCACAAACAACCGCGAGGCGGAAGCCCTCTCGGTTGTAATTGCGGCTGGTATTGGCTCGGCGACCGGCGGATTCCGTGTGGAAATCAAGCGGGCACCTTATCAATCAGGATGCCCCGCTGCTGACGCAACCGCGGCCGCTCCCTTGCGGTCGCGGCTTGTCAGGCCAACCATGCCCGAATCTCAAACGGCATCCGTATCAGATCCTCGGCACCTGCTGGCTGGCGCAGTGGATCGCCCCCAACCCCCAGATCAGGTCATGGCAGTCGATCCCGATGATGTCGTGTTCGGGCAACGCCTCTTCCAGCAGGCCGATCGCCAGAGCGTCGTTCTTGCGGTCGCGGAAGGTCGGCACCAGCAACGCCCCGTTCACGAACAGGAAGTTGAGGTAGGTCGCGGGCATCCGCTGGCCCTCAAAGACCACGGGTTTCGGCATGGGCAGGATGAGCAGGTCGAACGGCCTGCCGTCCTGGTCCCGCAGCCGCTCGCACCGCCGGATGTTCTCCCGCAGCACCCTGTAGTTCGGATCCTTCCTGTTGAACTCCACGCCCGCCGCGATGGTCGTGGGGTTGATGAAGCGGGCCAGGTCATCCACATGGCCGTCGGTGTCGTCTCCCTCGATGCCGTCGCCCAGCCAGAGGATGTTGGTCTGCCCGTAGTAATCGCGCAGGTACCGCTCGATCTTCTTCTTTGACAGTCCCGGGTTGCGGTTGGGGTTGAGCAGGCAGGACTCGGTGGTCAGCAGGCTGCCGCGCCCGTTGACATCGATCGCCCCGCCCTCCATCACGATGCCGGGCAGGAACAGCGGCAGGCCCAACTCTTCGGCGATCCGCGTGGGCACCGCGTCGTCGTCGTCATACGGCGGGTACTTGCCGCCCCAGGCGTTGAAGCCCCAGTCCACCACCGCCATCTCGCGCGCGCCACGCCGCTCGCGGACGACGAAGGCCGGCCCGTGGTCACGGCACCAGCTCTCGTTGGTCCTGATGTGGTGGAACTTCAGCTTGCGCAGGTTCACGCCGTGTTCGCGCAGAGTGGCACGCACGATCCGCTCGTAGTTCGTGTTGGGCACATTGATGTGGACCAGCTGGCGGGGTGTGATGGCTTTGAAGATAGCCGCGAAGTTCGCGGGGATGGTGTGGTAGCGGTCGGGGAACGAGATGCCCTCCGGACGCGGCCACGAGAACCAGGTGCCCGACTGCGGCTCCCACTCCGCCGGGAAGGTGTACCCCATCTCCGCCGGGGTCTTGCCCGTGATGATGCGTGCCTTGGCCATGACGCTCCGTTGCTCAGTCGATGAACCGCTGAACGATCTGCCCGTAGGCGTCGATCCGGCGGTCGCGCAGGAACGGCCAGTGCGTGCGGCTGAACTCCACCCGCTCCAGATCGCACTCGACCACCATCACCTCTTCCTGACCCACCGACGCCCGTTGCAGCACCCGCCCGTCCGGCGCGGAGACGAACGACCGGCCCCAGAACTCGATCCCCGCCTCGCTGTAGGGCTTGCCGTCCGGATCTTTCACATGCTCGTGCCCGATCCGGTTGGCGGCCGCGACGAAGCAGCCGTTGGCGATGCCGTGCGAGCGTTGCATGACCTCCCACGCGTCATGCTGGGCCGCGCCGTACTCGGCCTTCTCTGCGGGGTGCCACCCGATCGCGGTCGGGTAGAACAGGATCTGCGCTCCCTGCAGCGCGGTCAGGCGCGCCCCCTCCGGGAACCACTGGTCCCAGCACACCAGCACGCCGATCTTGCCGAACCGGGTGTCCCACACGCGGAACCCGGTGTCGCCGGGCGTGAAGTAAAACTTCTCGTAGTAGTGCGGGTCGTCCGGGATGTGCATCTTTCGGTACACGCCCATCAGCGAGCCGTCCGCGTCGATGACGGCCGCGGTGTTGTGGTAGAGACCCTGGGCGCGACGCTCGAACAGGCTGCCGACGATCACCACGCCGTGCTTTTTGGCGATCGCCCGCATCGCCTCGGTCGATGGGCCGGGGATGGTTTCGGCATAGTCAAAGAAGCGGTGGTCCTCCCCCTGGCAGAAGTAGAGGCTGGTGAACAGCTCCTGCGTGCAGATGATGTTCGCGCCCTGCTCGGCGGCCCGCTCGATCAGGGCCATCTGTTTGTCGCGGTTCACATCGGGCGGCTCGACGCAGGCGAACTGCGTCAGGCCGATCTTGACTTTGCTGGTTCCGCCGGCGGGTCGTTGATTCATGGCGGACAACTTTAGGCGACCAGCTCGCAACCGCCGGATTCCGTGATCGCCGCCGTGCCGTTGCCCCACCACCGCTCACCCCACAGGACGATGTTCAGCACGGGCCATGCCGTCTGCCAGGCGGTGTCCAGATTCGACACCACGGCCTCGATCGCATCCGCCCGGAACACTTCCCGTGCGAACACGGACCCGCGCAGCCAGTCCCCCCCACCCCCACCTCGCGCCCAGCCCAGCCATTGCTGGAACGGCAGCGGGAAACTCGCCTTGGGCCGATCGACCACGCGGCCGGGCAGCCGGGCGCGGAAGGCGTCGCGCAGCGCGATCTTCGTCCCCGGCGGATCGGCCTCCACGAACTTCGACGCCATCGGCAGGGACTCGGCGAACCGCGCGACGCGGATGTCCGCGAACGGCGTCCGCCCCTCCACGGACGCCAGCATGGTGGTCGAGTCCAGCCGGCGGAGCAGGTTGGGCAGGTTCATCCTCCGGTGGAATCGCAGGTGGGCTTGCAGCGGGGAATCTTCCGGCCCCCCCCCCCCGGCCGCGACTTCCGCGAAGGCGTGCTGGTACTCATCCGCCAGCGCCGCGTCCTCCTCCGCCCCCGCGAGCGCCGCGTCGTGCAGCAACGCGGCCTTCGCCCCCGGCGCGACCCACGCATTGGACAGCAGGTGGAACAGCCCGCCCTCGGGGTCCGTGCCTCCCCCCCCCCCCACCGCCCGGACCCGGGCCGCGGCCTGGAGCATCGGCGGCGCGTACCCGCCGAAGAGTTCATCCGCCCCCTCGCCGGACAGCGTCACCACATGCCCGTCCGCGCGCAGAGCGCGAGCGACCTCATAAATCGCGATCTCGTTGGGCGTGGACACCGGCACGCCTGTACGGTCGATCAACTCCGCCCAGCGCCGCGTGAACAGCCCCCGGTCCACCGGAACCTCCGTATGGGCCGTCCCCAGGTGCGCGCTCATCGCCGCGGCATGAGCGAAGTCATCATCGAACCCGTCCGCCCTCGCTCCGGCGCAATAAGTCCGCAGCCGATACCCGACCCCCCCCCCATTCTCCCCCGCCAGCAGCGCCACCACCGACGAATCCAGCCCGCCGGAGAGCAGCGCGCACATCGGCACATCCGTTCGCAGGTGTACCCGCACCGCGTCCGCGATCACCGCGCCGGTCTCGCCGGGATCGGACATGCCCCGCGTCCCTTGCCCCGCCCAGGCATCGATGCGTCGTGGCTCCACCGCGCTTGCCTCGTAGACCCGCGTCTCGCCCGGCAGCAGCGTCTCGATCCCCGCGAACATCGTCCGGCATCCCAGCGTCGGCCGGATGGTCGTCAGGTACGCCGACACCGTGATCCAGTCCGGCTCCGGCGTCACCGCCGGGTGCGCCAGGATGGCCGCCGGTTCGCTCGCGAAGACCACCTGCGGCCCGTCCTCCGTGCCGATCCGGGCGGCATACAACGGCTTGATGCCCATGGGATCCCTCGACAGGATCACCCGCCTCGCCACCGTGTCAACGAACCCCAGCGCGAACATGCCCCGGAACCGCCCGATCGCCCCCTCGCCCCAGGCGACCATCGCCCGCAGCACGGTTTCCGTATCACAATCGGTCCGGAACCGAACACCCTCGGCTTGCAGCGACTGGCGCAGTTCCGCGTCGTTGTACAGCTCCCCGTTGTAGACCAACGCGCACCGGCCGTCCTCGGTCGTCATCGGCTGGCGTCCGTCCGGACCCGGCGCGATGACCTCCAGACGCCGGTGCCCGAGTGCCGCCCACGGGCAGCGCCACAGGCCCGCCGAGTCCGGCCCGCGGTGCGTCATGGTGTCGCGCAGGCGTTCGATGCACCGGTCGTTCAGAGTGACCGCCGAGCCGAGGCCGAAGATGCCGAGGATGCCGCACATGCCCGGTTGGATCGGCGTTTCCGGCGGGTCTCGGACAGATTCTCGGGAGGGGGTCAGCCAGGGTTGCAGGTCTTGCACGGCTCGTGCGTGGACTTGATGCTGTCCCGGCGGACCCGGGTGCGGGTGCTGGTCAGGTGAGAGCATCCTTCGCGGTGGTATCTGCTGCCCGACCGTGTCACCCAGACCCAGGCATCGTCGCTTCGCGGCTCCGGCTCGGGCTTCTTCGCGGGCGTCGGAGCCGCCGGGGTTGCCGCGGGCGATTCGACCACCCGGACGGGCGGCATGGGCGTCTCCTCCGCTTCATGCGGCTGGCCCCACACCCCCCGTTCCAGCTCGCGGGCACGGGTTTCATACCAGCGCAGCAGTTCCAGATACGGCTCCCCGGCCCGGGTCGAAACCTTGCCGTAGCCCTGGCGGATGATCTCAAGATCCACGAACGCCATGTCCGGCAGGCGGAACAGGTACGCCCGTCGCCGTCCGAGCGGGTCCAACGCTGCCGGCTCCGGCTCGAACACCAGCACCCGCTCGCCTTGCAGCAGGTTGGTCAGAAAACGACGGGACTCCGTGGCGTATGGGCGTTGCTGCCGCGCCCGCTCCAGCCATTCGGGAGCATCGGCCCCGAGCAGTTCAACCCGGCGGAGTTCGCCGTCGAGCATCAGCGTTACGCTGTCGCCGTCCTGCACGGACAGCACCACCGCTTCCGACGACCGCTCCGGGTCCGGCTGGACCATCGCCGGGGGTCCGTCGGGAACCGCCGCGGTCGGCTCCGGCGCCGGTTCGGACGGAGCGACACCCAACACGAACACCACGCAGACGGGCAGAACACAACTGATCCGTTTCCAGGCCCGCACCGGTCAGACCCACACATTCACGATGAGGTTGGGTTCCTTGAGCTTCCCGCTCCACATCCCGATCGAGGTCGTCACCATCTTGACCTCGTACTGCGGATGGGCGTCGAGCCATTCGTTGACCTGCTGATCGAGGAACTCAAGAGAGTCTCCCGTCAGCCGGCAGTGGAAGCTCTTGACATGGATGGCCCCGGCCCCGGTCACATTCGGCGTGCGGGTCCATTTGTCCTCATGGCGCGCCGAGCCGAGTTTCTGCTCGAATGTCCGGATCTTGTTGCCCCCCCCCCCTCCCGCCCCGTCGGCGGCGGGCCGGGCCACGGGCACCGGCTCATCGCCCAGGTCCAGGGGCAGGGTGTCGTCCAGCGACAGGTCGTCCGCCGGGGGTGGGGTCGGCTTCTTCGGCGGCTCCGGCATCCCGCCCGAGTACCCCGGCGGCAGCGCATCGCGGTTGATGGGAGACATGCGGCGGCTCCTGCTCCCGGCCACCGGCCGGGAGCCTGAACATATCACAAACCGGATGCCGTGTCGAGTCCTATTTCCGGGCAGCCGCGGAAAGCCCACCGCCCGTCGCCCCCGATCCGCCCCTCGTACCGGACAATCCGCCCGTCGGACCAGGAGATCCGGACCTCCACGCCGCCCTTTCCCACGCCCGCCGCATCCCCACCCAGCCAGACCGCCCGGCCGGACGCGACCCGTTCCACCCGCCCGCGCCCGCCGGTCAGCTCGCCCTCAAAATCCAGGTAGAACGCGCGGTGATCGCCGATCTGTTCGCCCTCGAACCCGGCGGCCCGGTCGGGCCGGCAGGAGGTCCGCCAGGTGGCCAGACGATGCTCTCCCCCACTGCCCCCCTCCTCCCCGCCCCGCCCGTGATCCGGCCGCTCCACCATCCAGTCGAAGTGACGGCTGCCGTCGGGCAGCGTGTGTTCGAGCACCACGGTCCGCATCATTGCCAAGCCTACGCCCGTGCTAAGATCCGACCGCCTTCCCTCCATTCCCGGCCTGACGGAGTTTCCTCATGCGCCAAGCGATCGCCCTGCTCGCCCTCGCCACGCTCCTCACCGGCTGCCAGCCGACCCAGAACAGGGGCAGAGTGACCCTCGACGAGTTGCAGTACCAGGCCGGGTACGCCGAGGTGCAGGGCGACGATGCCAGGGCGATCGAACTGTGGGGGGAGTATGTCGAACGCCGCCCGCACGATGCCATGGCCCGCCACCGGCTCGGGCTGGTTCTGCTCCGCACCGGAGATCCCAGCGCCGCCTCCGAGCACTTCCGCGTTGCCCACGACCTCATGCCCGCACGGATCGACTACCTGGAAGCCCTCGCCGAATCGCTCCACCAGAGCGGCCAGCGGGAAGAACTCTTCCTCCTCCTGCGCAACACGATGAACGAGGGCGGCCTGGCCGAGGGACGCATGAGGCACGCCGCCTACGCCCAGCGGGCCGGGCTGGTGGACGAGGCTGAGGAGTCCCTCCGCATCGCCGCCGCCCTCGAAGGCACCCGCTCGGACAAGCCTTACCGCCTCCTGGCGAACCTGGCCGAGCAGACCGGCGATGCCGAACGCGAGATCGAGGCCTGGCGGACGGTGCTGTGGTTCAACGCCTCCGACCCGATGGCGAACGCCCGCCTCCGGGCACTTGGGGTCATTCCCGGCCCAAGCCTCGCCCAGCCGCCGATCCGCTCCAACTGAGTGGGATTGACCATGCCGGGGATCTGATATATCCTTGTATCCGAATCGACGGATGAAGGATGAGCACCGGAACCCCCCCCCATTCCACCCGCGGCATCGTGGACCGGCTCTCCCAGCTGGGAGATCCGGTCCGTGTGCGCATGTTGCGGGTGCTGGACCGCCATGAGTTGGCCGTGGGCGAGCTGGCCAAGGTGCTCCAGATCCCCCAGAGTTCGGCATCCCGACATCTCAAGGTGCTGGCCGAGGGCGGCTGGCTGCTCCGGCGTCCCCTGGGACCGGCCACCTACTACCGGGTTGTGCTCGACGACCTGCCGCACGACGCCCGCGCCATCTGGGTCGCGGTGCGCGACCACGCCTCGGAAGACCCCGAAACCGCCCAGGACGATGCCCGCCTGGCCGCCGTGCTGGGCGAACGGATGGAGGACTCGACCTCGTTCTTCGGACGCCACGCCGGACAGTGGGATGACCTGCGCGGCGAACTGTTCGGGCGTCGCTTCACCGATCAGGCCCTGCTGGGGCTGATCGATCCCGGCTGGACGGTGGCGGATCTCGGTTGCGGCACCGGCAACGCCGCGGAACTGCTCGCGCCCTGGGTGTCGGAGGTGGTGGCGGTCGACGCTTCTCCGGAGATGCTCGACGCGGCCCGGCGCCGTCTGGCGGATCGGGACAACATCCGCTTCGTCCACGCCGACCTGACGGCCGCCTCGGTCCCCGTCGGCAAGGTGGACGCGGCGGTGTGCCTGCTGGTGCTCCACCACCTCGAACGCCCGGGCGCGGTGCTGCACCAGATGGCCCGGATGCTGCGGGCCGCGCGGGGGGGGGGGGGCGGGGTGGCGCTGGTGGTGGACATCACCGAGCACGACCGGCCCGACTACCGGCACGAGATGGGACACCGACACCAGGGATTCTCCCACACGACGGTGCGGGACATGTACGAAGAGGCCGGCTTCTCGGGGGTGCGCGTGCGCACGCTCACGCCGGATGTGGACGCCTCCGGGCCGGCGTTGTTCGTCGCCACCGGACGCATCAAGGACTGAAGGACCGTATCAACACGAGGCGCGCCGCCCGCGTGCGAAGGGAGTGCAGATGACCGTGACCGCGACCAACCCCACCACCCTGGACAAGGACACCCTCAACGGCCTGGATTTCAAGGTCCGCGACCTGAGCCTGGCCGAGTCCGGGCGCAAGGAACTGCGTCTGGCCGAGAAGGAGATGCCCGGCCTGATGGCCCTGCGCGAGCGGTACGGCGCCAAGAAGCCGCTCAAGGGCGTCAAGATCGCCGGCTCCCTGCACATGACCGTCCAGACGGGCGTGCTGATCGAGACGCTGACCGAGCTGGGCGCGGATGTCCGGTGGGCCTCCTGCAACATCTTCTCCACCCAGGACAACGCCGCCGCCGCGATCGTCGTCGGGCGTGACGGAACCGCCGGAAAACCCGCCGGCGTGCCGGTCTTCGCCTGGAAGGGCGAGACCCTGGCCGAGTACTGGTGGTGTACGAAGCAGATGCTCACCTGGCCCGACGGCTCCGGCCCCGACCAGATCGTCGACGACGGCGGCGACGCCACCATGCTCCTCATCAAGGGCATCGAGTACGAGAACGCCGGCAAAGTCCCCGACTACCGCAAGGGCACCGACCCCGAGGAATGGAAGCATGTCCTCGACACCATCCGCGACACCATCGCCGAGACCCCCGGCTGGTTCCGCAAGGCCACCCCGGCGGTCAAGGGGATCTCCGAGGAGACCACCACCGGCGTCCACCGCCTGTACGAGATGGAGAAGAAGGGCGTGCTTCCCTTCCCCGCCATCAATGTCAACGACTCGGTCACCAAGAGCAAGTTCGACAATGTCTACGGCTGCCGCCACTCGCTCATCGACGGCCTCAACCGCGCCACCGATGTCATGCTCTCCGGCAAGGTCGCCGTGGTCTGCGGCTACGGCGATGTCGGCAAGGGCTGCTGCCAGGCGCTCAAGGGCCAGGGCTGCCGCGTGATCGTCACCGAGATCGACCCCATCTGCGCCCTGCAGGCCGCGATGGAGGGCTACCAGGTCCTCACCCTCGATGATGTGCTTGAGACGGCCGACATCTTCATCACCACCACCGGCAACAAGGACATCATCACCCTCGAGTCCATGCGCCGGATGAAGGACAAGGCCATCGTCGGCAACATCGGCCACTTCGACAACGAGGTGCAGATGGAGCGCCTGCTCGACGACCCCAAGGTCGAGCGGATCAACATCAAGCCGCAGTACGACGAGTTCGTGTTCAACGACCAGGACGGCAAGTCCATCCTGATCCTGGCCGAGGGCCGCCTGCTGAACCTGGGCTGCGCCACCGGCCACCCCTCGTTCGTGATGTCGGCCAGCTTCACCAACCAGGTGATCGCCCAGCTCGAACTGCACGCCAACAACGACGCCTACGAGAACAAGGTCTATGTGCTGCCCAAGCACCTCGACGAGGAGGTCGCCCGCCTGCACCTCGACAAGCTCGGCGTCAGGCTCACCAGGCTCTCCCAGGACCAGGCCGACTACCTCGGCGTGCCCGTCGAAGGCCCCTACAAGCCCAACCACTACCGCTACTGACGACCAACCCCCCCGCCCCCCCGGCGGCGCGGTCGGAACGAACTCCCGGCCGCGGGGCGTCGAAAGACGCCCCGCGGCGTTCATGGTGGGCGATCTTGACATCTGGGCTTGGGCGGTGTCTGACGACGCGGCCCCGCTGCGTGCCGCAGTCACGCCGGGCATCGGTCCCGGGCCGCTGTCCAGGCTGCGCGAGCGCTGGCCCGCGGAACGCATCGCGGTGGTGGCCGAGCTGGTCGCCGCCCGGGACAAGGCCCGCGCCAAGTTTCCCGACCGCGCCGAACGGCTCGCCGCCGATCGGCCCGGCGTGGAGATGGCTTCCTCCGCCCGCGCCGCGGCCCACAAGGCCGCCCGGTTCGTCGCCGTGCTGGGTGAAGGCGCGGCGATCACCGACGCCTGCTGCGGCATCGGAGGCGACGCCATGAGTCTCGCCGACGCGGGCTTGGAAGTGCTGGCGGTTGATTCCGATCCCTGCCGGGCCTGGATGGCCGGACACAACGCGGGATGTTCGACCCTGGCCGCAGATATCCGCACGCTCGGCGTGAGCACGCCCGGCCTGCACATCGATCCGGCCCGGCGCAATGCACAGAGCCGCACACGCCAGACCGAAGACTTCGAGCCGCCGCTGCCCGATCTCCTTGACCTGCTCACCGGGGCGCGGGCGGGCGCCCTCAAACTCCACCCCGGCGTCAGCGCCGACGCCCTGCCGCCCGGAGAGTTGGAGGTCATCTCCGAATCCGGGCGCTTGACGCAGGCGGTGCTGTGGACCGGCCTGCCCGCCGTGGACGAACGCCGGGCAACGCTGCTGGCCTCCGACGGCACGACGCACACACTCGCGGGCACACCCGACCGTCCCACGGACGCAACGCCCGTCGGGGCATGGATCCACACCTTCGATCCCAGCGTCGAGCGGGCCGATCTTGTCGCCCTCCTGATCGAGACCACCGGCCTCAGTCTGGTGCATCCCGGCGTGGGGCTGCTCACCGGCGAACAGCCCCACGATTCGCCCTGGGTCCGCGCCTTCCGCGTGGTCGAGGACATGCCCTGGAACTTCAAGGGCGTCCGCGCCCGCCTGCGTGACCTGGGCGCGGGCGAGGTCACCGTCAAAACCCGGGGCGGCTTTGTCGATCCCGACCGCCTCTCCCGTGAACTCCGCGGCCGGGGGGGCCGCCCGCTGGTCCTCTTCGCCCTGCGACTGGGCGACCGGCCCGTCGCCGTCATCGCCGAGCCAACGCAAAAGAACACCCCGCCGGTCGGCGCGTGCGCGCCCGGCGGGGTGTCGGGAGGCCGCCCGGATCCCGGATCAGGCGGGGGTGGCCTGTGAGATCACGGGCAACCCGAGTTGAACATGTCGAGGAACGCCTGCACATCGAAGAAATCGTGCAGGCCGTCCCCGTTCGCGTCGCCCGCGGGCAGGCGGGCCGCGAAGAGGTCCATGAACTGGGCGATGTCGAAGAAGTTCAGACTGCCCGAGATGTCGTAGTCGGCCGGGCAGGAGATCAGCCCGGCGGTCGGCGCGATGCCGCGAACCTCGCCGAACAGGTTGAACGAGCGCAGGATGCTCCCGGTGGCCGGGTCCATCTCATGCACCATGCCGTCCGCGCCGCCGACATACAGCAGCCCGGCGTGGGCGAGCACCGCGGTCGGCTCGTTGGGGGTCGGGAAGGTGCCCGAGTAGTTCACGCCGCCGACGAACTTGTCGAACAGGTACACCGTGCCGGCTCCGGGGGAGGAGAAACTCGTTCCGGCCAGGTACATGGTGCTCGGGCCGAAGCCCATCGCCCCGATCTGCGAGCCGCACGCGGCGAAGAACGAGAAGGCGCTCCCGCCCAGGTGGGCGCGCAGCGCCAGCGAGTTCCGCCCGCCGACGAACAGCCCGCCCGCGTCGATCCCGACCGCGCTGATGTCGCTGGTGGGCACATTCCGCGTGCGCACCACGGACCCGTCCGCCGGGTCCACCGAGATCAGCGTGCTCGGCCCGTTGGCGATCAGCAGGTGCGTGCCGTCCCACGCCATCGCGTGGGCCTGACCCGGGATCTGGAGCGTGTTGACCACCTGGTTGGCGCCCAGATCGAACTCGTACAGATCGCCGGAGAAGCCGCCGAGGTACAGCGTGCCGTCGGCGACCGCCATCGACTGGACCGCGCCGATGCAGACGCCCAAATGCCCGACCGTCCCCGTATCCAGGTCGATGGTCCGCACGATGCCGGACAGGCCGGTCACGATGAGTTCGTCCGCGGCGCAGACGGTTCCGGCGGCCGCGAGCAGCATGGCTGCGAGGGTGAGGGACTTCATGTCGTTTCTCCTGATGCGGGTGTCCTTGGGCCGCGGGTCTTCTTGCCCGCCGGCTCATGGAGTATCGCGGGAGATTCCGCAAACCCGGCCCCACTGTTCAGTGGGGGCGCGGCGGCACGCGAGCCTGGCTCAGTCCGAACCGCCCATCGGACCACCCAGTTCCGGGCGTGCCCGCCCGATGAACCGGGCCAGCAGCTCCCCGCGGCTGGACACCCCGAAGTGGCGGTGCAGGGCCAGCACATGGTCGTGGACCGTCGCCCGGCTCACATCAAGCTCGAAGGCGATCTGCTTCTCCGAATCCCCCCGCAGCAGCCGGGCGAGCACCTGGCGCTGGCGTTCGGTGAGGCTGGCCAGCCGCGGCTCGTCAGCCCGGGCCAGGTAGGCGCCCAGTTCCCGCCCCACCGTGTCGTGGACCAGCCCGATCATGGACCGCTCACGATCGCCGAATCCCGTATCGCCCACCTCGCGGTGGACCCAGACCGAGACCGACCGGCCGGGGATGTCGGTGGCCCGGACGGACATCACATAGTCGTCGATGCCGCAGACGCGATGGATGTCGTTGAAGGTTTTGGAGCGGTACCAGGACTCGCGCCCCCAGATCTCGTCGCGGGTCAGCGTGAGCCGGTCGCCGGCGAACCGGTTGATATAGGGATACTCCGGGGTCCGCTCGACCGGGATGGACTGGGCGTACTCCCGCCAGCGGGCCTCCGCGGCCGGGTCGGCCCAGCCCACGCGGTGGGTCGCCAGCGATTTCATCGGCCCTTCCGCCCCCGGCCCCAGATTGACCAGCTCGGCCATGATGACCACACGGGCGCCCACCAGCGATTTGATCCCTTCGAGCAGGCACAGACGCCAGGCGTCGGTGTCCGCCCCCATGTCACGACAATCACCGGCCAGGGCGTGGCAAGCGTGCGTGTCCCAGGATGTCAGATGGTCCAGCACCGGCCTCGCTCCCGCCCACAGTCTACCACGCCCGCCCCGATTCCCGATGCCCACATTCCGATCCGATACAGTCCCGCCCTCACCCCCTGGTCCCGGAGGCTCCGCTGATGCACATCCAGGACATCTTCCAGCGGTCCCCGACCACCTTCTCGTTCGAGTTCTTCCCGCCCCGCTCGCCGGAGCAGGCCGACCAGCTCTACGACCACATGGCGCGGCTCCAGCCCCTGCGCCCCACCTTCGTCTCTGTCACCTACGGCGCGGGCGGCACCACCCGGGAGCTGACCCGCGACCTCGTGCTGCGCGTCAAGGAGCGGACCGGCCTCTCGCCCATGCCGCACATGACCTGCGTCAAGCAGGCCGAGGGTGAACTCCGCGACTTGCTGAGCGCGTACGCCGCCGCCGGCGTGGGCAACATCCTCGCCCTCCGCGGCGACCCCCCCCCCTCTCCGAACGCCCAGCCCCACGACTGGGGGACCGAACGCTTCAAGTTCGCCGCCGAACTCGTCTCGTACATCCGCGAGCAAGGCCCGCGCCTGGGCCACCCCGACCGACGCGGCTTCGGCATCGGCGTGGCCGGATTCCCCGAGGGCCATCCCTCGACCCCCAACCGCATGGCCGAGATGGACCACCTCAAGGCCAAGGTTGACGCCGGCGCCGACTTCATCGTCACCCAGATGTTCTTCGACAACCGGGACTTCTACGACTTCCGCGACCGCTGCGAACTGGCCGGAATCCGCGTCCCCATCATCGCGGGCATCATGCCGGTGCAGTCCGTGGTCGGCATGCGCCGCATGGCCGAACTCGCCCTGGGCATGCGCTACCCCGCCCCCATGCTCCGCGCCCTCCGCCGCACCGACGGCACCGACGACTCCATCCGCCGCGTGGGCGTCCACTGGGCCACCGAGCAATGCCGCGACCTGCTCGACCACGGCGTCAAGGGCATCCACTTCTACACCCTCAACAAGTCCAACGCGACCATCGAGATCTACAAGACCCTCGGCGTGTCGAACTCGGACCAGTTCTTCGAGGGCAACAACCTTGGGATCTAGCGCGGCAGGGGGACCAGGTAGCCCCGAACGCAAGTGAGGGGATGGGGGCTTTCAGAGAGAAGACAGGTACGCAGATCACGCAGAGATCACACAGAGGACGCAGAGGAAGGCGGGGGAAGCGGGGCCGAGGGCGGGCTGTGGAGACCGCGCGGGCTGAAGCCCGCGGCTCATTGGAGGGTATGGGCACTCGAACCGGGCGCAGCCCGCATCGACGGTCTTGCCGCGAAGCGGCCACCTCCCCTGATCCCTGATTGGCTGATCCCTGATCCCTTCCTCACGCCCGACCCCCCAAGCCTTCCTCTGCGTGATCTGCGTACCTGCCTTCAAAGCCCGCTCCCTTGCAGTCGCGGCTTGTCAGGAGGGCTATCGCGCCGCCCCCACCAACCGCTCGAACAGCCCCACCCCCAACGCCCCGTCCCCCGTCCGCTCCGGGTGCCACTGCACCCCCAGGCAGAACGACACGCGGGGGTCGTCCACCGCCTCGATCGTGCCGTCGGGGGCCGTCGCCAGCACCCGCATCGAACCGGCGTCCTCGATGGCCTGCTTGTGCCGGCTGTGGACCGTGCCCGAGGCCAGCACGGACTCGTCGGCGGAGACCACGGGATGGTCGTGGTCCCAGTGGGCCGCCGCGTCGGCGTGGGTGTCGGGCATGTACTGGTTCAGGCGCCCGCCGCGGGTCAGGGCGAGCATCTGCATGCCCAGGCAGACGCCCAGCAGCGGCTTCTCCGGCCACTCGTCGCGCAGGTGGGCCAGCAGGGCCGTCTCGAACGCCTGCCGACGCGGGAAGACCGGTGTGGTCCGCGGGTCGGTCGGCCGGCCGAACGGCTCCGTCTTCGGGTCATCCCCCCCCGTGAAGACGAACCCGTCGAACCGACCCCCCAGCCCCCCCACAAACTCCACCGACTCCACCACCGGCGGCACGATCACCGGCAGGCCCCCCGCCGCCCAGACCGCGTCGGAATAGGTCATGGCGGACATGGCGGCCTCCCGCCCGTTGCGGTCGATCAGGTCGGCGGTGACGGCGATCAGGGGCCTGGGCATGTCCGATTGTCGGCACGCCGCCCGTGCCGCGTCCAGCCCCGCGCGATAGAGTCCTGCCGATGCGTGTGCAAACCGTCCTCATCTGGGTGGTCGTCGCCGGCCTGCTGGCCGGGGCGGTCGCCCTGACCCGCTCCGGGCCGGGGGGGGGGCGGGGGGCGAACGCTGGCCCCGAAGCTTCCGCCCGCTGGACCATCCCCATCGACCCCGCACGGGTGGCCTCCTTGCGCCGCACCATCGCGGACCCCGCGCGGACCCGCCCGGCCTCCGCCGAGCGGACCGGCCCGGACGCCTGGGTTCTCCGGTGGACCGACCCCGCCGGGCAGTCCCAATCCTGGAACGCCGACCCCGGGCGCGTCCGAGCGGCCCTCCGCCTGCTCAGCACCGCCGAGATCACCGTCTCGAACGAGCCCCACGACATGGCCCCCATCACCACCCTTCAAGTGACCGAGACCGACGGACGCTCAGTGGAGGTCTGGTTCGGTGCGCGGGCCGCGGGGGGACAGACGCCGGTCGTCGTCGTGGTCAAGGGCGCGGGCGGCGTGGCCGAGAAGCGGGTCGATGGACGCATCGGCTCCGGTGTGCCGGATGCGTTCGTGCGCACGGACTGGTCGCTCTGGCGGGATCCGACCATCTTCGACGCGGGCATCTCCGTCACCGACGCGCTGGCCATCCGCACCCAGACCCACAGCGTGCGCGTGCAACGCACGCCGCGCGGATGGGCCGTCACGGAACCGTTCGCCATCGAGGCGGAGAGCGCCGAGATCGAGCGGACGATGGGCGTGCTCCAGGGCATGAAGGCCGCCTCATTCGACGATTCGGGCAGCCCGGATGCTGCGACCGGCCTGGACAGCCCCATCGCCACCGTCCGGGTCGAGGCCCGCACGGGTGCCCGCACGCTCGAGGTCGGCGGCCCCGCCGAGACCGGCGGCGGGCGGTTCGCACGGATCACCGCCGGCGATTCCGTCGCGATCATCCGCCTCGACCCCGAGGCCCTCGGACGCATCACCGCCGCCCCGGAGGCCTACGCCCGACGCACGCCCCTGGCCCTCAGCCCCGCCGAGATCGCGGCCCTGCGCCTGACCGGCGCGGACGGGCGCGTCCGCATCGACGCCCGCCGCGGCGCAACCGGCGCGGGCGAGTGGACCATCGGCGGCACAACGGCCCCGGCCACCCGCGATCAACGCGATGCCCTTGACCGCGTGGTCCGCGTGCTGACCTCGGAACCGGCCGCGCGGGTGGCGGCCCACGACCGCGCGGCGACCGTCGGCGGGCAACTCGGCACACTCGAACTGCTCGGTTTGGACGGCGGCGTGCTGGCCATCCTGCGCCTCCGCACCGAACCCGGCGCCGACGCGATGCGTCTGCTCGTCTCCTCCGACATCGACGCCGACCGTGAACTGGTCTGGACCCACGCCACGGACCAGGCCAAGGGCGTGGTCGCGTGGGCCGCGGCCCTGACGGCGGGCGGCTGATTCATACGGATCCCGCTTGATTTCCGGGCGGGGATCAACCGCCGGAGCCGATACAAGCCGCGACCGCAAGGGAGCGGCCGGGACCGCCAACCGATGCCCTGATGCCGGACGATCGGCAACGACCAATCAATCGGCACACTCCGCCGCGGACGCAACCGGGGCCGCTCCCTTGCGGTCGCGGCTTATTGTTCACGCCTTGGCCGCGACGGCCTTCGCCGAGCCGATGTCCCGTCGGTACTGCATCCCGCGGAAGCGAATCCGGTCGCACGCCCGGTACGCCCGCGCCCGCGCGGTGGCGAAGTCCGGCCCCAGGGCCGTCACCCCCAGCACCCGTCCCCCGGCCGTGACGACCCCGCCGCCCTCCTGTTTCGTGCCCGCGTGGTGGACCGTCACGCCCTCGACCTCACCGGCCTTGTCCAGCCCGGTGATCGCGTCCCCGGCCCTGGGGTTGGCCGGGTAGCCGTCGCTGGCGAGCACGACGCAGACCGCGTGCTGTTCGCTGAACCGCACATCGGCCTCGTCCAGACGCCCCTCGGCGGTGGCCAGGAACAGCTCCAGCGCGTCCGACTCCAGCCGGGCCATCAGGGGCTGGCACTCCGGGTCCCCGAAGCGGGTGTTGAACTCGAGCACCTTCGGCCCGCCGGGCGTGAGCATGATCCCCGCGTAGAGCACGCCGCGGAAGTCGATCTCCTCCCGTCGCAGCGCGTCGGCGACGGCGACGAACACATCGGTCTCGATCGTCCGCATGGTGGTCTCGTCCACCGTGTCGGCGGGGCAGAACGCGCCCATGCCGCCGGTGTTGGGGCCGGTGTCGCCGTCGCCCAGGCGCTTATGGTCCTGGCACGGCGGCAGGATCAGGATGTTGCGCCCGTCGAGCAACGCGAGGATGGACACCTCCGTGCCCTGCAAGCGTTCCTCGATGATGATCTTGGCCCCCGCGTCGCCGAACTCGCGCCGCACCATCATGGAATCCACCGCGTCGAACGCCTCGCGCAGCGTGGCGGGCAGGATCACGCCCTTGCCCTTGGCCAGGCCGCACGCCTTGATGACCGGCAGGCTCTTGCGCGGCGTGTCCCACGCCGCGGCCACCCGCCTGGCGATCGCCAGCGTGTCCGAACGGTCGCGCCCGATGCCGGCATCCTTCAGCAGAGACAAGTCCGGCGCGCCCACCGTGCCCCCGTGCGTCGCCGCGGAGCCGACCCGGACCAGGGCCGCCAGAGCGTTGTAGCGGGTGGCCTGGTCCTGGATGCGGTCCAGCCCCTCCACGACGCCGGAAACCTCGTCGTCGTCCCGGGCCACGGCGATGAGATAGTGCTTGGCCGCGCTCGGGTCGGTGAAAACCCGGCCCTCGCCCGTGGGGATGGAGGCCGCCCGCATCATCTGCTTGGCGAAGGCTTTGTCGGCCTCCAGCATCGCGCCCCGCCTGCCGGGGCCGAACACCGGACGCACGGAGCCGTCGCCAGCCTTGCTCAACGCATCCGCGTAGCCCTCCGCCAGCGGGTCCTCCGGGCCGATCACCACCAGCCCGATGTCCTTGCGGTCGCAGAACTGCTGGAGCCGGTACAGCTCCTTTCCCGACACAGGCACATCCACAGGCGTGCCCAGCGCGGCCAGGCCGGGGTTGGACGGGTGCGTGACATACAGCGTTCCCAGCCGCTCGGAGCGCGACATCGCCTCGGCCAGGGCGTGCTCACGCCCTCCGCCACCGATCAGGAGCACATTGATCTTGCCCATCCGCCGGCCCGAATCGCTGGTCATGGCCCATCGTAGGCGAACGCCCCTCATCTCCTCCGCCTCCCCCGTCCTCCCCGGTCGCTTGATCGGCCCACAACGCCGCCAACGCCGACACCGGGATCACCGCCCGATCCCCGGCGGCGAACACCCCGTGCGAGAGATCCATTCCCATCGCACGCCCGCCGGTGAAGGAGCCGAACGCGGGGAGCACGCCCGTCAGACCGTCGAACCAGAAGCACGCGGTGCGCACCCGGGCCGGGCTGCCGATCGGCCCGACCGACACCACCGGGTGCAGGTGCCCGCAAAGGGTGGGAGCCCCCGGCCGTTCCGGCGGCTCGTGGGTCAGGCGCAGCCCGTTCAGGACGACCGTGGGTTCAAGCACCCGCAGGCCCAGTTGCTCGCACGAGTCGGCCTTCCGATCGTGGTTGCCCGGGATCAGGTCGATCTCCACGCCGGGCCAGCCGGCCCGCCACGCACGCACCGCGTCGCATGTCCGGTCCAGCAACGCGGTCTGGTCATGGACGAGATCACCCAGCACGATCAGGCGAGCGGCAGCCGTCGCACGGAGCAGGGCGGACAGACGCGCCAGGTCCCGACCGGTGGCGCCCTCGGGCACGGGCACGCCCTTCGCCCGGAACGAGGCGGATTTCCCCAGATGCACATCGGCCACCAGCAGGGCACCGGCGTCGGGCAGCCACGCCGCCCGATCCGGCAACAGGGCCAGCCGCTCGCCGTGCCACACTACCTCGACGGCTCCCGCAATCATGACCGCGCTTTGTAGGACCGCTGTGCGCCGGCTTCCATCCGGGCCGACAGCTTGCGGACCCGATCCTCCCAGGATTCGCTCGTCACCGTCGTCGCCCGCAGGCTCTCGGCGTACAGCGGGAAGGCCAGCGGCGAGAGCACCGGCGTTTCCACCACCCGGATCCGCATCGTCGCCGCCCGCTCCAGGGCTTGGTCCAGACGCGAAAGTTCCAACTGCTGGTCCAAAACCTCGCGCCGGGCCTGGTGCAGGAGCAGGTTGCCGGGATCGAAATCCTGGAACACATCGAAGAACATGTCGCTGGACGCCTGCAGGTGGCGGGTCCGCACATTCCGCCCGGGGAAGCCCTGGTGGGTCAGCCCCGCGATGCGGGCGATCTCCCGGAACTGGCGCCGGGCGAACTCCGCCGCGTTGACCGCGGCCACCAGGTCGTCCAGCAGACCGTTCCGCGCCAGCAGACCGTGCCAGACGGTCGCCTCGGTCTCGATCGGCTCGTCGCACGACAGCTCGATGCCGTAGTCGTTCACCACCGCCGTGACCGACCGCGGCGCGAGGCGGCTCAGACGCAGGCTCAGCACCGCCCCCAGTCCTTCATGGGCCAGGCGTCCGGCGAACGGGAAGACGAACACATGGAACCGCCCGCGGATCTTCCCGTGCTCGATCAGCAGTGCGTCCGGCGTGGGGATGACCGAGACCGCCGCCTGGAGTTCGAGCAGCGGGCGCACCGCGCCCATCTCCGGCCCCTCGTAGTCTCCCTGCGCCGCCCGGCGCAGCCGCTCCTGCACCGCCGAGGCGAGCTGGGTGGACAGCGGCATCTTGCCCCCGTTCCAGCGGGGCACGGCCCCCACCACGGAGCGGGCCTTCTCCACGGTGGCCGTCATCTCACGGAGTTTTTTCAGTTCCAGCACCCGGCCCGCCAGGACGAACCGGTCTCCGATGTTCAGGCGCGCGATGAAGGATTCCTCCACGCTGCCCAGCACCTTCCCGTTGGGGTACGCCACCTTCACCGCGTCGTCGGCCACGATGGTGCCGATGTTCATGCGGTGGCGGGTCGCGATGGCGCGGGACGCCACTTTCATGAGGCCGCCGATGTCCACCAGCCGGGCGTACTCGGGATACACCGTCAACGCCTCGCCGCCCCGGCGCACGAAGTCCATCGCCCACGACCACTCCCGATCGGTCAGACCGCGGAAAGCCCATGTGGACCGGACCTCGGCCTTGAGCGCGTCTTCATCGAACCCCTCCGCCATCGCGGCCGTCACCAGGTGCTGCACCAGCACATCCAGCGGCTTGGCGATCGGGGCGCGGGACTCCAGCTCCCCCCGCAGCACGGCATCCCGCACGCCCGCGAACTCGATGATCTCGAAGGCGTGCGTCGGTACCCCCACGATGCGGCTGACCGCGCCCGGCCGATGCCCGGAACGGCCGGCCCGCTGCACGATCCGCGCCACGCCCTTGGGGCTGCCGATCTGGATCACCTGGTCCACCGGGGCGAAGTCCACGCCCAGGTCCAGGCTGGAGGTGCTCACCACGCACCGCAGGCCCCCGTCCTCGCCCTTGAGCATCCGCTCGACGGTGTCGCGCAGGGAACGCTCCAGCGACCCGTGGTGCAGGGCGACCCGTCCGAGCAGGTCCGGGGCGGCCCGCAGGATGGCGCGGAACCAGATCTCCGCCTGCGAGCGCGTGTTGGTGAACACCAGCGTGGACGAGGCCGCCCGCACCCGCTCGACCACGCGACCGACCAGCGCCGTCCCGATGTGGCCCGCCCACGGGTACTTCTCGACGGATTCGGGCAGGAGGCATTCGATCTCGATCGGCTTGTCCGCCGAGCCGCGGACCATCGCCGGCTCGGGCCGGTTCGGGCCCACCAGCGCGCGGGCCGCATCGGGCAGATTGCCCAGCGTGGCCGAGACGCCCCACACCCGGAGGTTTGAGGCCCCCCCGCGCAGGCGGGCGATGGCCAGCTCCGCCTGCACGCCCCGCTTGGTCGAGAGCAGCTCGTGCCACTCGTCGCACACCACGCAGCGCAGGCCCTTGAGCTGTTTCAGCGTTTCCGGGTAGGTCAGCAGGATGGTCAGGCTTTCGGGTGTCGTCACCAGCGCGGTGGGCAGGCGTTTGCGCTGGCGGGCCTTCATGGATGACGCGGTGTCGCCGGTGCGCGTTTCGACGGTCCAGTTCAGACCCAGGGCCGCCGCGGATTCTTTGAGGGCGTGGGCCGTGTCGTTCGCCAGTGCCCGCAGCGGCGTGACCCACACCACCCGGATCGGGTCCGGGTCGACTCCGGCAGGCCCCTCGGCCAGCCGTTCCTGCACCGGACCCAGCCAGGCGGCGAAGGTCTTGCCCGTGCCCGTGGGCGAGAAGATCAGGCCGTCACGCCCGGTGAGATACGCCTCCCACGCCCGACGCTGAAAGTCGAACACGGTCCACCCGCGGCGGGCGTACCAGTCGGTCAGCACCTCGGGCAGCGGCCGCGCGGCGCCCCACGGGGGGGATTCCTCAGACATATCCGTGGTGGCTCGCACGGATGGATTGTTCGCCGTCGGGGGGTCGGACGAGAGCGGGCTTTCAGGTTCGTCGTCGTTCGCGGATTGTGGGCCGTGAAGGGGTTGTTGGCTCCGCGCGGGCTGAAGCCCGCGGCTCATACGATCAGTCCAGCCGCTTCATCAGGTCTTCCACGGCCGTCTTGAGCTGACGGTCGAACCCGTCCGCCTCGTCCCGCGGCGTCTGCTCCACGAGGATGTCCGGCACCGCGCCGTTGTTCTCCATGTCCGTCCCGTCCGGCAGGTACCAGCCGCGGAAGGGCTGGCGGACGCGGGTGCCGTCCACCAGGCTGAACGCGCCCGTGGAGATCACGCTGCCGTGGGTCGGCACGCCGACCAGCGTGCCCCGCCTGAGCGTCTTGAAGGCGTGCGAGATGATCTCCGCGTTCGAGAAGCTCTTCTCGTTGCACAGCATGTTGACCGGCCCGTTGAACCGCTGGATGAACAGGCGGTCGCGCGGGTAGCCCTTGTCCCGTTCCGGGTTCGCCCCCCGGGACAGGGTGTAGGCGTGGTAGGGGTACATCAACGACGCCAGGACGCGGTCGGTCGTCCACCCGCCGCCGTTGCTGCGGACATCGATGATGAGGCCGTCCTTGCGGTAGGCCGCCGCGAACAAGTCGCGCTCGTACTCGACCAGGTCCGGCGCGCCCATCGCCCGGATGTGCAGGTAGCCGATCCGCCCGCCGGACCACTCCTCCACCTTGGCGGCGTTGGAGAGCTGCCAGTCGTCGTAGCGCATGGCCCGCTCGTCGCTCAGCGACACCGGGGTCACCAGCAGATCCAGCGAACGCTCCGCGCCCCCCCCTCCCCTCCGCCCCTCGTCCGCTTCGATGGTCCGCCTGACCGTCACGATCGTCTCGTCGCCGGCCCGCGCCCGCAGGCGCTGGTCCAGCGACTCGCCCGGACGCAGCGGCTCCAGCTCGATCCCGGTGATGATGTCGCCGACCCGCAGGCGCATCTCGCCCGAGTTGGTCCGCAGGCGCGGCAGCACTTTTTCCACCCGCCATGACCCGTCCTCCAGCGGCACGGCGTCGATGCCGAGCCGGCCCGACGAGCGGAAGTCCGGGTTGGAATAGTCCGAAGGGGGCGTCACGCCCAGGTGCGACGCGCTCAGCTCGCCCAGCAGACGCATCCCGATATCCGAGAACTCGTCCGCCGTCCAGGCGCGCCCGGCCAGCTCCGCGTACTCCTCCGTCAACGCGTCCCAATCCAGACCCTTCATCGTCGGGTGGTAAAAAGTCCGCCCCAGCGTGCGCGCCATCTCGTGGAACTTCTGCAGGCTGACCGCCTCGTGGTCGATGTCGATGGTCTGCGAGATGCCCACCCGCGTCTCCGAGCCGCCCGACGGGCCGACCATCGCCGCCCGCCCCGAGGACAGCATGACCACCTTCGAGCCGTCCCGGGCAATGTGCTGCACGGAACCGCTCGTCGCCAGGCGCTTCTCGTCCGTGCCGTCGATCTTGGTCGAATAGATGCCGGATGTCCCGCCCGCGCCGCCCTGGGCGCGGAACACCACGCGGTCGCCCGCCGGGGTGATCTCCAGGTTGCTCTCCCCGCCCAGGTACCGCGTCACGCGGCGCAGACGCCGGTAGGCGTCCTCCAGATCCTCGGGCGTGAACGCGGGCGCGGCGGCCTTGGCGTTCTTCGCCCCCCCGTCCGGCTCCGCCTCCCAGTCGATCGGGTCGATCACGCCGAGCTTCTTGACGGCGTCGTTGCGGGCCTTGAAGTACGCCTCCAGTTCCCGGCTCGTCTTCGCCTCCAGCGAACGGTCCAGCATCACCACGAAGACATCCATGTCCGCCTCCCGCTCGGAGAGGAAGGCCAGGATCTTGCCGTCGTCCGACCACCGCGGGCTGACATCGTTCCCGGGGTGCCTGGAGATGTTCACCGGCCCCCAGGAGCGGTCCACGGGCATGATGAAAATGTCCGTGTTGAAATCCTCGTCGTTCACGCTGAACGCGATGGCCTCCCCCGTGGGCGACCAGCGGAAGTCCTGCCGGAAGTCCCAGGACTCCAGCATGACGGTCTCCTCGCCCGTGCGCAGGTCCCGCACCACCAGATCGCCCAGCGTCCGCTTGAACGCCAGCTTCAGCCCGTCCGGCGATGGCGTCGGGCGCTGGTCCTCCGTCTGCGACACCACGATCGGATGGATCTCGAACCGCATGGCGTCGTGCCACCGCTCCGCCACCTTGGGCTTGGGCTTTTTCGCGCCGGGCTTGGCGGCCTCCGGCTCGGGCTTGGTCGTTTCCTTTTCGTCCGATTCCTCGGCCGCTTTCTCGGCTTCCGCCGTCTCGTCGGCCTCGTCCGCTGAGGCCTCCTCCGACGCCGCTCCCACCTTTAACGCCTCCCCGAAGCGGTCCCGCAGTTCCCCGCGCGTCAGCGAGACCGTCGCGGCATAGATGGAGTCCGTGCCGGAACGGTCTGAAACGAAGTACAGCCGCGACATATCCGGCGACCACGCGATGTCCTTCTCCCGCGCGGCTCCCTCGGTGACTCGGCGCGTCGGGCTGCCGTCCTCCACCGCCCGCACGAACACATCCCCGAACGCCACGAACGCCAATACTTTGCCGTCCGGGCTGAGCACGGCCTCGTCCGCGTCCGAACTGACATCGCGCGTCGCGCGCTTGGGGAAGGCGTCCGCCGGGGCCGTGATCGTCAGCCGCTTCGGCGTGTCCAGCCGCTTGCCCCTGAACCGGGCGATGTACAGCCCGTCCCACTTCACGAAGGCGACCACCCGGCCGTCCGCGGAGACATCGAACCCGCTGATGTCCCGGTCATTGAAGTCCGTCAGGCGCAGCGGCTCGGCGTTCCTGCCCACCTCCAACGCCCACAGCCCGACGGTGTTCCGCTCGTGCGGGCCGCGGTCGGAGAGGAAAAGCAGCGTGTCCTTGTTCCGCCACCTCGGCTGCGCGTCGTGCCCGGCCCAGTCGGTCAGGCGCTCGAAGCTCCCGTCGGCCGCGCGGAAGAGGTACAGGTCCTTGTTGTCCGCCCCGCGGTAGTGCCGGCGCGTCAGGCTCGTCCCCCCGCGCTCGAACGCATAAACACCCGTCCCCCCAGCCCCCCCGGGGTTCGCCGCCGCGTGCTGCCCAAAGGCGTCGTGCAGGCGCACCAGCGGCCCGCCCTCGAACGCCACCCGGTACGGCCGCGCCGATCGGTAGGTGTCCCCCTCGACCGACCCCGACACCAGGATGAACTTCCCATCGGCTGAAAACCCCGACAGGCTGACGCTCGCGTCGTCCACCGTCACTTGGCGCACATCCGTCCCGTCCGGGCGCATCACATGGATCGCCCGACGCCCGCTCCGGTCGGACTCGAACGCGATCCACTGCCCGTCCGGGCTCCAGGCCGAGCCGAGGTCGTTGGCCGGATGGGCGGTCAGGCGGCCCGCCGGGCCGCCCTCCGTGCCCACCCGCCAGAGGTCGCCGCGCCAGGAGAACACCACCTGGCGTCCGTCCGGGCTGAGCGACGGGAACCGGGGCAGGTCCACCTCGCCCGCCAAGGCCCGGCCGAGGCCGGAAATCAGCGCGAACGCGCACATGCTCCAAACAAAGACCCGCACGCCTGGCGTCATCTTCAACACTCCGCTCGGTGTCATTCCGGATCGGTCGGGCATGGAATCGTGCCCGGGATGACCAATATACCACCGATCCCGGCCCGGGTCGCAATATCGCCATCCCCATGCCTTTCAGCGACTTACGGCAACCGCCCCCCTCCCCCCCCAGAATGAACCCCGATTCATGGGGATTTCAGCGCCCTCCCATGCCCCGCTCGCATGATTTAGCAACGGAGCGGGCAATGTGCCCGAGCCATGCACGACCAACGCATTTCCATGAGAGGGCAAATCCATGAAAAACCTCACCAAGCACCTGGGTCGCCTTGCGACCGTCACCGCCGCCTTGCTCCTCAGCATCAGCAGCGTCGCCCTGACCGCCTGCAACACCACCGAGGGCGTCGGCAAAGACATCGAGGCCGCAGGCGAGGGCATCCAGGACGCCGCGAACTGACCACACCGGTCACACACACGCACGAGTCATAAGGAGAAAGCCATGCTCACCTGGGCAGTCGTGTTCTTCATCATCGCCATCATCGCGGCCATCTTCGGCTTCGGCGGCATCGCCGCCGGCGCGTCGTCGATCGCCCAGATCCTCTTCTTCCTGTTCCTCATCCTCTTCGTTGTTTCGCTGATCTTGGGCGTCGTTCGGGGCAGGAAGCCCGTTGTCTGACGACCCGAGTTCCACCGGGCACGCGGACACGGTCCGCGGAAAGGAGACCCACATGCCTCGACGATCCAGACTCATCCGCTTCACGGGTGCCGCATGGCTGGCCGCGACCGGCCTGGCGCTCGTGGGGTGCGATGCCGACGATTCCCCCGCGGAGCGGGCCGGACGGGCCGTCGACAACGCGGCCGATGACGCGGCCGACGCGATCGACAATGCCGGCGACCGGATCGATGACGCGGTTGACGACATCCGGGACCCGTGACTTGGGTCATCCGCGGCGGGGCCTGACCCCAATCACGATTCCATCAAACCCACAGCGTCCCGGCCCATCTGGTCGGGACGCCTTATTGAGACATGCACAAGACGCGCACGGCCTGTGAAAACCGGTCAGCGGCCCCGCTCGCGTTCGCCGGACACCCATCGGTCCATCGAGCCGATCGCCCCGCGCGCCAACACCCGGGCCAGCCAGACCGTGCCGAGAAAAATCGCCAGCAGGAAGACCGCGTCAACCCAGATCATCTCGTTGGGCTGCGGTCTGCCGAACAGGACATACCCGCTCAGCAAGGCCGCCAGAACGCAGCCCGCCCCCATCCCCCAAGCCAGTATGTTCAGGATCGATGGCTTCATCATCTAAGTATATTGTGACACCAAATGAAACGCCCCCCTACACCGGGGTGAAATTTAAATCATTCTGCCCAAACCACCGCCTGCCGGCCGGTCGTTCCCCGCGGCCCGTTCAAGGGCAGCCGGACCTCGAACAGACACCCCCCGTCCGCGTTGATCTTCACCGTGATCCGTCCGCCGTGCAACTCCGCGATGCCCTGAGCGATCGCCAGACCCAGGCCATACCCGCCGGCGCGGCCGTTCTGCTGATTCTCCGCCTGACGAAACCGATCGAACACCGATCCGATCTGGTCGCACGGGATGCCGGGTCCCTGGTCATTCACGCGCACCCGGACCCACCTCTCCGCCCCTTCCCCCCCCTCGACCTCCAGCGAGACATCCACCCGCTTGCCGGAGGGCGTGAACCGGATGGCGTTGCGGATCAGGTTGTCGAGCATGGTCCGCAACAACTCAGGCTCGCCCGAGACCGACGCGTCCAGCGAGTCGTCATCCTCCAGCAGGGTGGCGCTGAGGACGACACCCGCCTGGGCCGCGACCTTCGCGCAGTGTTCCGTGGCGTCCATCACCAGGTCGTTGACCGCGTACCGCTTGCCGCGGACCTGATGGTTGCCGTCGCGCACGCGCGCCAGGGTCAGGAAGCTTTCCACGAGCTTGCCCAGACGCAGCATCTCCTCCTCCGTCGACTCGACGAAGCCGAGCACATCCTCCGGGATGCCCGCCGCCCGCAGGGTCTGCGCTTCGGTCAGCACCACCGCGATGGGGGTCTTCAGCTCGTGCGAGACATTCGTCATGAACCGTTCCTGCACCTCGAAGGCGTTGCGGATGCGGACGCGGGCGTCCTCGAGCTGGTCCCGCAGCTCGGCCAGCTCCGTGTTCCAGACGGGCATGTCCAGGGTTCTGTTGAGGGACTGCGGCCCAAGCTCGCTGGCCAGCTCCTGGAGCCGCTCGAACGGCGCGACCGCGATCCCGGCGATGTACCAGCCGCAGGCCCCGGTCACCAGCGGGCCGAGCAGCGCGGAGAGCAGGAACAGCCGCCTGACCATGCGGAGCTGGGCCTGGGCCATGTCGTCGTCCGACGCGACCACCAGCACATACGGCTCGAGATCCGCGCCGAGCATCACCATGCCAACGGCCCGAACCCGGTCCGCCTCGCCACCGAACACACGCTTGCCGATCCTGAGGCGCACGACATGATCGCTGGAGAGCACCTCGGCGATCGGCACTTCCGTCGGGGAAAAGACGGGCGGTCCTCCGGACCTGGCCGGCCTGCCGTCCTTCCGGTACACCTCGATGGCGATCCGATCCGAGTGAAGGAACCGCATCTGGGTCTGGGTGTAGAAATCGAGCCACTCCCGGTCCGAGCCGGGGATCATGGGCGAGATGTCCTTGACCATCTCGTCCGCGCGGTCTACCAGCCGCTTGTCGAAGACCTGGTTGATGGAGGCCGACTGGTACAGCCACAGCACCCCGCCGATCGACCACTGGATCACCGTGAAGATCGCCACGACCCAGAGCGTCAGACGGATCCGCATCGAGATACGCGGCCGCCCCCTCCCCACGGATTTGGACCCGGCTTCCATCAAGTCAATCCATCACGCCGAACCGATACCCCGCGCCCTTGATCGTGTGGATCAGCTCCCGCTCGAACCCGCGGTCGATCTTCTTGCGCAGCGACGAGATGTACACATCGATCACATTGCTCCCCGGCTCGAAGTTCATGTCCCAGACCTTCTCGGCGATCTGCGTCCGGGACAGGACCCGGTTCGGGTTGCGCATCAGATACTCCAGCAGCCCGAACTCCTTGTTGGAAAGCTCGTAGTCCTCCCCCCCGCGCTTCGCCGTCCGCGTGTACAGGTCCAGCTCCAGATCCTCGCAGGTCAGCGTTCTTCCTTCCGTCGCCTCTCCCCGACGCAGCAAGGCCCGCACCCGCGCCAGCAACTCCTCGAACTCGAACGGCTTGGTCAGGTAATCGTCGGCCCCCGCGTCCAGCCCGGCCACCTTGTCGTGCGTGCCCGACAGCGCGGTCAGCATCAGCACCGGCTTGTTGATCTCCCGCCGGCGCAGGTTGCGGCACACATCCACCCCGTCCCGATCAGGCAGCATCACATCCAGAATAACCAGGTCGTATGGCTCGATGGCCGCAAGCTCCTCGCCCTCGTACCCCGTGTGGCAGGCGTCCGCCGCGTAGCCGTGCTCGGTCAGCCCACGCTGAATCGCCATCGCCATCTTCGGATTGTCCTCGATGATCAACACGCGCATGTGCCCTGCTCCTCAAATAAGAGATACATCGGTCCAAGTCATGATAGTGCAAAAACGATTCCGGCGCACCCCCGCGCCGTCCCACGGACTCAAAATGAAACCTGTTTCATGCCGGCTGACGCTCCACCCGTCGTGCCGCGTGGAAAACGCCCGGCCCGGAACGAACCCGCCAAGCCAAGCCGCTCTCTGGAGGTTCGCAGAGCCGATCCATCGTCCGACCGAGGAACCCGGAAAATCCCCGAGACACCCCCCCACGCCGCAACCGCCCCACGCCCGCGCCGCGAGAACCAACCTCCCCCCCCCAGGCGCATCTTCACGCGATCCTCGCGCGGCGAACCCCCACACGCATCCATCACGCTGGTAATCTCTGCTCCCCTCGGACAGCCTCCTCCATCTCTCTCCCTCGTCCCGACCACCACGGAGTCAGCCATATGCCCGCCCTACTCATCGTCGCGCTCGCTGCCGCACTCACCGCCGCGCCCGCCGGTCAACCCGCCGTCGCCCGCGGCCTCGTCTATGTGGACGCCAACCAGAACAACCGCCACGACCCCGGCGAGCGCCCCCTCCCCGATGTCCTCGTCACCAACGGCCTCGATGTCGTCAAGACCGATGCCCTGGGCCGCTACCAGCTCCCCCTCCACGCCAAGGACGCCAACATCTCCGTCGTCAAGCCCGCCGGCTATGCCACCCCCCTCAACGCCCAGAACCTCCCCCAGTTTTTCTACATCCACCGCCCCGACGGCTCCCCCGACGACACCTTCGTCTACAAGGGCCTCAAGCCCACCGGCCCGCTGCCCGCATCCATCGACTTCGGCCTGATCCCCGCCGAGGAGTCCGACCGCTTCGATGTCATCCTCGTCGCCGACCCCCAGCCCTACAGCACCCAGGAGGTCTCCTGGTACGGGCGCGATGTCGTCACCGAACTGGCCGAGATCCCCGCCGCCTTCGCCATCGCCCTCGGCGACCTCGTCGGCGACCGCCTCGACCTCTTCGAGCCGTACAACCAGATGAACGCTCTCACCGGCCACCGCTGGCACAATGTCCTGGGAAACCACGACATGAACTTCATGTCGCCCAACGACGAGTACTCCACCGAGACCTACCACCGCGTCTACGGCCCCACCGACTACGCCTTCGCCCAGGGCAAGGCCCTCTTCATCGTGCTCGACAATGTCCTCTGGAAGGGCCACAACGGCTTCCGCGCCGACGGCCGCCCCCGGAACAGCAACTACATCGGCTCTGTCTCCGACCGTCAGGTCCGGTTCGTCACCAACCTGCTCGCCCACACCCCCGCCGACCACCTCATCGTCATCGCCACCCACATCCCCATGATGGGCCTCGACCCGGTCGAATCCACGGAGAACCTCGACGCCCTCATGCGGGCGCTCTCCACCCACCCCCACACCCTCTCCGTGTCCGGGCACACCCATGTCCAACGCCACTACTTCTTCGGCCCCGAGCACGGCTACACCGCCCCCGAAGGCGCCACACACTTCCACTACAATGTCGCCACCGCCTCCGGCACCTGGTGGCGCGGCCAGTTGGACGAACGCGGCATCCCCCACACCATGATGCGCGACGGCGCGCCCAACGGCTACGCCATCCTCTCCATCGACGGCAACACCTACACCGCCCGGTACAAGCCCGCCGGCTTTCCCGCGGACTACCAGATGAACATCCTCGCCCCCGACGAGGCCGCCGGTTCCGAGCCTTTCCTCGTCAATGTCTTCAACGGCTCCGAGCGCTCCACCGTCGAGTTCCGCGTCCGGGGCCGAACCGACTGGGCCCCCATGACCTTCGCCCCCCAGCCCGACCCCCGCTACGCCGCCATCGCCGAGGCCGACACCAGCCCCACCCACGGGCGCAGCCGCCTCAACAAAGCCATTGATTCCACCCACATCTGGTCCGCCGCCCTCCCCGCCAACCTCCCCAGCGGCACCCACTGGCTCGAAGTCCGCGCCACCGACATCCACAACCAGACCCACACCGCCCGCCACCCCGTCCGTGTGAACCCCACCCGGACCAACGCCGCCCTGCCGACGCCCTGAACCCGAGCCGCCTTCTGAAACCCCACCACGCCCGGCCAAACTGCCGGGCGTTCTTCAATGCTCAAAGCACCCCGGAGTGGATTCGAACCACTGACCTGCGGATTAGAAGTCCGCTGCTCTATCCAGCTGAGCTACCGGGGCCTGCGGGGAGCCGTCGGCGGCTCCCGCACCGAGAGTTTCGCCCCTCCAGCTCCGTTGTCAATACACCCGGGGAGCTTCCCCAGCCCCCAACCCGGCGTCAGAAACTCGATAAATCACGCCCGCGGGTGTTGACTTCGCTGAATCCATTCTTACCATCGTTGCGATTGAGAATCAATCTCAATTGTGGGCCAGCGACCGGCCCACGCCACGGACGGCCCGACGCGCCGGGACACACGCTGGCCGACAGACGACACCGCCACCCGCTCGGAGACGCGCCTGAGCGGGGTGGCCGTGCCCGCCCCAGTCGGACCCCCAGCGTCCCGACGGACCCCTCCGGGCAAACCCGGTCGCATCCCGCAAGGACCCGGTGACACCGGGAACCCCTTGGAGGTGCGTCATGCAAAGAGAGTCTCTGTTCACTGTCGTCCTGCTCGCCTCCGCGAGCATCGCCCAGGCTGCGTTCATCGACCCGGGCCTGACCGGCAACACCCAGTACGACGGCTGGGTCGGCCTGACCGCCAACAACTACCCCGGCTACGGATCGTTCCCCGGCAACGGCGCGTGGCCGGCTCCCATCATCTCCAACACCCCCGGCTCCGGCGATGCCTCCCTGCGCAAGGTCTCCAACGGACCCGGCGGCGGTCCCTATCTCGCCGGGAGCAGCATCTACTTCGGCGGCTTCAGCGCGGAGGTCAACTACGACGGCGGCACCCTGGCCGTCGGCGACACCACCGTGGTGGACAATCTCTCCAATGTCGTGTTCCAGATCGAGATCGGCGAGGCCTGGACCTACGACTTCTACAACCGCCAGCTGCCCGTCCTCAGCTTCAACGGCGGCGGCCAGCAGCTCGCCGCCACCGTCAGCATCCTCGTCGATCAGGTCTACAACGGCACGGTGGACATGCCCACCGGCCCCGAGGATGTCTACATCAACTCCTGGCTCGTCCAGTGGGATCTGTCGGCCTACGCCGGCATCACCGACTTCGAGATCTCCTTCACCGGCGTCCAGCACGCCCAGCTCTACTCTCTCCGCCTCGACCAATCGGATGTCTACGCCGCCGTTCCCGCCCCGGCCTCGCTGGCCCTGCTCTCGCTCGGTGGTCTCGTCGCGACCCGTCGCCGTCGCTGATCCCGGTGGCCCGGCTCGCCGAGCCGGGTCTCCCTGTATTGGCACAGGCATCCGCCCATGATCCGCACCGGAACGCGACCGTCCGATGGGGCCGCGCGTCGGACCACCCCTCCGCTGGTGGCGGGGGGGCGTCCGTGCCCCATCGGCGGTCGCATTTTCCCATCCTTTCCTTCCCAACCCCGGCAACGCCATGTTCCCCAATACACGCCATGCCTTCACCCTGATCGAACTGCTGGTCGTCATCGCGATCATCGCGCTGCTCACCGGCATCCTGCTCCCTTCCCTCTCCGGCGCGCGCCTCACAGCCAAGGCTCTCCAGGAATCCGCGATGGCCCGCCAGCTCATGCTCGGCTACGCCTCCTACACCCACGATCATCGTGACTTCGTCCTGCCCGGCCACATCAACGACATGCCGGAGATCAACGATGACGGAGGCCGCCCACTCAGGCCCGCCGAGGTGGTCCGCCGCTGGCCCTGGCGCATGGTCAACTACCTCGGCGTAAGCATCCACGGCAGCATCCTCATCCATGAACGCTCGGACGCGCTCCAGGACCGCTCCCAAGCAATGTGGTCCTACATGGTCAGCCTCACCCCCAGCCTCGGCCTGAACATGTACGCCCTCGGCGGCGACCTGGCCGCCAACGGCGCGAACAACATGCCTGGCTGGCTGCGCAGGTCCACCGACGCCTTCCAACCTTCCCGCCTGATCGTCTTCACCTCCGCCCGCTCCGCCGGCGAGTTCGAGCCTGTCCGCGGCTACCACAAGATCGTTCCCCCCACCAAATCCTTCGAGTACAGCACCCACGGCTGGACCACGGACGCCTTCAACCCCCACGCCGCCGACCCCTCCGCCTGGGGCTATGTCGATGCCCGCTGGGCGGGCGGCTCCGCCGTCGCCCACCTCGACGGCCACGCCGCGATGCACACCCTGGACGACCTCCGCGACATGACCCGCTGGTCCAACGCCGCCGCTCTCCGTTCAGACTCCGACTGGCGCCCCTGACCGCGCCCGCCCGCCCGCCCCCCCCGGTCCTTCAATACGGCATGACCCGCTCCACCCGCCTGCCGCTGCTCCTCGCCGCTCTTTGTCTCCCATCCTGCGTCTCCCACGGGCCATCCCGACCGGATCACACGCTCCGCATCGTCACCTGGAACATCGAGGATGTCCGCACGGCCGACCTGCTGAACCCCACCGCTGAGGCCCGGACACGCCTCGAATCCATCGCCGCCGCCATCGACCGGCTCAACCCGCAGATCCTCCTCCTCAACGAGATCGCCTACGACCGCTCCGACGCACCCGACTGGCCTACCGCACAACGACACCCCGGCCAGAACGCCCAGCGCTTCGCCGACCGGTATCTCCTCAAGCACGGCTTCACCGCCTGGATGCCCGAGTCCAACACCGGCGAACCCTCCGGCCATGACCTCGACCGCTCCGGCCGGGCCGTCACCGAGTTGCCGCCCATCGACCCCACCCAGCCGCAGACCGCCGCCCAACGCGCCTACGGCAACGACGCCTTCGGCTTCGGCACCTTCCCCGGCCAATACGCGATGGCCCTGCTCGTCGCCCCCGGCTATCAAATCCTCCACGACCAGATCCGCACCTTCCGCCTCTTCCGCTGGGCCGACCTCCTGAACGCGCAACCTCCCACCAGCCCCGATGGCACCGCCTGGTACACCCCCGAAGCCTGGGCCAACTTCCGCCTCTCCTCGAAGACCCTCGCCTCGGTCCCTGTCCGGCTCCCCAACGGCACGATCCTCTACTGCATTCTCTCCCACCCCACGCCCCCCGCCTTCGACGGCCCCGAGGCCCGCAACAAGCACCGCAACCGTGACGAGATCCGCCTCCTCCGCGCCTATCTCGACAACGCCCCCTGGCTGATCGACGACCACGGCCACCCCGGCGGCCTCCCGCCCGGAGCGCACGCGATCGTCCTCGGCGACCTCAACGCCGACCCCCGCAAAGGCTCTTCGATCGGCGACCCCATCGCCCACCTGCTCGCCTCGCCCGCCCTCGCGCCGGACCCCGCCCCGGTCTCCGACATTCCCATCGACCATCTCGACCCGTCGGACACCGCCATGTTCCGCCTCCGCGTGGACTATGTGCTCCCGACCACCGGCATCAAAGTCCTGAACACCGGCGTCTGGCGTGATTTCGGGGCGAACGCCTCCTCTCCGCCCTCGGACCATTTTCCCGTCTGGGCGGACATTGTCGTGCCGGGCACGAAACGCCACTGAACGACCTACCATAAGGCGTGTCCCAGACGGCCATTTCCGACCCCTCCCCGCCCCCCCCGATCCCCGCCGAACGCCCCGCCGCCGGTGTTCTGTCCGCGTGCATCGAGACCACCAAGCCCGGCATCACCCGCCTGGTCACCATCACCGCCTCGGTCGGGCTGATCTTGGGCGGGCTTCATCACGGGGGATTGGACCTGGGTGATTGGGTCCGCCTGGCCGTCGGGGTCGTCACCGGCACCGCACTGGCCGCGGGCGGGGCGAACTCCCTCAATCAGTGGTACGAGTCCGACCGCGACGCGCGGATGAAGAGGACCGTCACCCGCCCCATCCCTTCCTCCCGTCTGACCCCCAGGTCCGTCTTCTGGCTTGGCCTCACACTGATCGTCGCCGGCACCGGCGTCCTCCTCATCCTCTGCGGCGTCATCCCGGCCCTCGTCGCCCTGGTTTCCGCGGGTTCCTACATCATCCTCTACACCCCGCTCAAGCCCGTCACCATCTGGAACACGCTGGTCGGGACGATCCCGGGCGCGTTGCCGACCATGATCGGCACCGCCGCCGTCGCGCCGGGCACGGGCTTCCAGCCCCTCGCCGACCCGATCGGCCTCGCCCTGTTCTTCCTGATGACGGTCTGGCAGATCCCCCACTTCCTCGCCATCGCCTGGATGTGCCGCAGTGACTACGAGTTGGGCGGCTTCCGGATGCTCCCCGCCATCGACCCCACCGGCAAACTCACCGCCTGGATCATCGTGGCCTCGTCCCTCCTGCTCATCCCCGTCAGCGCGGGCGTGGTCTTCACTATCCCCGACCTGCTCGGCTGGCCCACGATCGCCGCCTGCGTTTTGCTCGGCCTGCCGATGGTCGCTCTGGGCATGAGGGTCGCCCTGCACCCCACCGAGAAGACCGCCCGGGCCGTGTTCATCGCCTCGATCATCCACCTCCCGGTGGTGCTGATGGTCATGGTGGCCGAGGCCCTGATCCGGTCGATCTTCTGATGCCCGCCCTCGACCTGCGCCACATCACCGCCATCTATCCCGGAACCCACCGTCCGGCCGTGGACGATGTCTCCCTCACCGCCGACCGCCAACTCGTCGCCCTGCTCGGCCCCAACGGGTCCGGCAAGTCCACGCTGATGCGCGTCCTCGTGGGCCTCCACCCGCCCACCTCCGGACAGGTCATCGGCCCGGCCGACCGCCGCGGCCTCGGCGTGGTCTTCCAGACCCCCGCCATCGACGACCTGCTCACCGTCCGCGAGAACCTCACCCTCGCCGCCGCCCTGTGCAACCAGTCCCGCGCCGCCGCCGCCGAGCGCCTCGCACGACTCACCGAACGCATCGGCCTGTCCGACATCCTCCATACCCGCTGCGCTCGTCTCTCCGGCGGCCAGCGCCGCCGCGCCGACCTCGCCCGCGCCCTGATGGGCCATCCCACCCTGCTCATCCTCGACGAGCCGACCACCGGCCTGGACATCGACGCCCGCGCCCGCTTCTGGTCCACCATCGATGCCGTCCGGCGCGAGGAAAACATCACCGTTCTCGCCGCCACCCACCTCGGCGAGGAGGCCGAGCACGCCGACCGCGTGGTCCTGCTCCGCGAAGGCCGCATCATCGCCGACGCATCGCCGGACGAACTCCGCCGACCCCTGGGCCGACGCGCCGCCCGCATCGACCTCCGCCCGGACGCTGACCGCGCCCCGGTTCGCGCCTGGCTCGCCCGCGCAGCCCCTGATGCCCGCTGGTGGTCCGGCGGCGCGATCGTCCCCGACGCCGACTCGTCGCTGATCGACGCCTGCCCCACCGCCCACGCCATCCTGCGCATCGCCGCCCCCTCGCTTGAGGATGCTTATCTCTGGCACACCGCCGGCCATCCGTCGGAAGGGGGCGTCGCGTGAACGCCTTCGCCGCGCTCTTCAAACGCGAGCTGCTCCGGCAGGTCCGCCAGCCCACGCGGATCGTGGCCGCCGTCGCCACGCCCGCGATGATCTGGATCTTCCTGGCCGCGGGCTTCGCCGGCTCGGCCGACCTCGGCGTCGATGCCGACATGCGGGCCTTCCTGGTGCCCGGCATCGCCAGCATGACCGTCCTCTTCGCGTCCATCTTCGGGGCGATCTCGCTGATCCAGGACCGCGCCGAGGGATTCCTCCGCGCCGCCTTGGTCTCGCCCGCTCCACGATCCTCCATCGCGCTGTCCAAGGTCGCCGCGGGCACGCTGACCGCCACCGTGCAGGGCGCGATCGTGCTGCTCACCCTGCCGATGATCGGCCACACGATCAGCATCCCCGGCCTGCTCGCCGCGCTCGGCGCGCTGGCCTGCGTGGGAGCCGCGTTGATCGGCTTCGGCCTGATGCTCGCCTGGCGCGTCGATTCCACGCAGGGCTACCACGGCGTGATGAACGCCCTGCTCATGCCCATGTGGCTGCTCAGCGGCGCGGTCTTTCCGATCGAAACCGCTTCACCGTGGCTGGCCGCCGTCGCCCGCCTCAACCCGCTCACCTGGTGCCATGAGGCCATGCGCCACGCGCTGGGCATGGACCCGGCCTCCAGCCCCGCCATCGCCTGGACCGTGACGGTCGCCTTCGCCGGCGCGGGCCTGCTCGCCGGGTGCGCCACCATCGGCCGCCGCGCCGGACCAAGGCCGTCCCGCCGTCGGAACAACCGCCACCCTCCGTCCGTTCAGCCCTGACCCCCGCCAACCCTTCCTCCGACACGGAGCCTCCCCATGCGTCCGCACATCATCGCCCTCTCGCTGGTGCTCACGCTGCTGGCCGTCGGCCTGACCCTCTTCCTGATCGTCTCCGGCACGCAGCCCGCCGGCACGCTGCCCAGCACGCCCGGCGCCGTCACCCTCCCCGACAACCCCTACGCCGAGTTCCATGTCCCCGACTTCACCCTCACCGACCGCCACGGCAACCCCGTCACCCACGCCGAACTCGACGGCCGCTACACCGTCCTCGACTTCTTCTTCACCTCCTGCCCGCTCTGGTGCCCCGGCATGAGCGCCGCCATGGCCCGCGTCCAGACCGAAACGGCCGGGACCAAGGCCCGCCTGATGTCCGTCTCCATCGACGGTGAGAACGACACCCCCGCCATCATCAACCGCTACGCCAACGACTACCGCGCCGACCCCGCCCGCTGGAAGTTCGCCACGGGCGATCCCGGCGTGGTCGCCTCAATCGTCCGCGACGGCCTGAAGTTCGAGATCGGCGACGAATCCCTCACCGCCGACGGCGTCCGCAACATCGACCACCCTACCCGCCTGATCCTCGTCGGCCCCGACCGCCGCGTGGTCGGCCTCTACCGCTACGACGACCCCGACGATATCGAAGCCCTCATCGCCAAGCTCAAGGAACTGGCCCGCTGAGGTCAGCCCCCCTCGTCCTGCTTGAGCAGCCCGCGCAGCGTCTCCACCACCCGCTGATCGTCCGGCTGTGTCCGCGGCTCGAACCTTGCCGCCACATTTCCCTCCCGGTCGATCACGAACTTCGTGAAGTTCCACGACGGCTCCCCGCCCAGCGGCGCGGGCTGGGCCGCCAGATGCCTGAACAGCGGGTGGGCGTCCTCCCCCTTCACGCTGACCTTGGCCGCCATCGGGAAGGTCACATCAAACTTCCCGGTGCAGAACTCCAGAATTTCCTCGTTCGTCCCCGGTTCCTGCCCCATGAAGTTGTTGGCCGGGAACCCGATCACCACCAGCCCGTCCTTCTCATGGGCACGGTAGAGTTTTTCCAGGGCCTCGTACTGCCCGGTCAGACCGCACCGGCTCGCGGTGTTGACGATCAGCACCACCTTGCCCTTGTACGCCTCCAGGCTTGTCGGCGTGCCGTCGATCAGGTCGAACTTCTGGGCCAGCACATTCGGGCTGACGGGCTTGTTTTCCACCTCCACGCTCCCTTCGATCTCCGGCTCATCGCCGCCCCGTCCAACCCATCCGAACGAGGCCAGCATCACCGTCGGCACCAAGGCGGCCATCAACGCGGTCCGAAGAGAACAGGTCGTGCAGGGCATCGGGAAACCTCCAGGCTCACTATCCTCAGCATATGGCCTCGCCCACGCCAGCCAACCCCACGAACTCCCCTCGGGCGGCTTTGCTTTCCCGCACCATCCGTTTTTGCATCAACCCCGACGCCTCCACGGAAGGCCCCAACGGCTACGCCGGCCGTCCCGCCATGCGCGGCCTCGGACGCTACTACGAACTCACCGCCACCGTCCGAGGCGCCCCGGACCCCCGCACCGGCTACATCCTCGGCATCCACGAGATCGATGCCCCCATCCGTGCCTCGGTCCTGCCCATCATCGAATACACCTGCGTGCATCACCCCAAAACTGAGCCAGTGAACCTCCTCCCTCGCCTCTGGGATACCGCCGTCGCCGCCCTCCCATCCGAACACCCCCTCGAACGCCTGGTCTGGTCCCTCACCCCCACCTACAAAGTAGAGATGTCCGTGACCGACCACCCCCCCCACGCCCCGGCCCAGCGCGTTCTCGTTCGCCAGCGTTTCGATTTCGCGGCGGCCCACCGGCTCCACAGCCCCCACCTCACCGACCAGCAGAACCGCGACACCTTCGGCAAGTGCAACAACCCCTCCGGCCACGGCCACAACTACCAGATCGAACCCGCCGTCGCCCTGCCGGTCGCCCTGGCCGACGCCTTCTCCCTGGCCGACCTCGAACGGATCGTCGAGCACGCCGTCATCGAACCGTTCGACCACAAGCACCTCAACACCGACACCCCCGACTTCGACCCCGCCCGCGGCGGCCTCATCCCGTCCGTCGAGCACATCGCGATGATCTGCCACCAGCGCCTCGCCGAACCCGTCCGCGCCCTCGGGCCGGGCGTGGAACTCGTCTCGGTCACGGTCTGGGAGACCGACCGCACGAGCTGCACCTTCCCCGCGTGATCCCCCGCTCCGCCCCTACCCTCCCCGCGTTGGCAGACCCCCGAAAAATCCTGCTCATCCGCCCCAGCGCGCTCGGCGATGTCTGCCGCACGGTCCCCGTCGTCGCGGCCCTCCGCGCCAGTTATCCGCAGGCCCGCATCGAATGGATGGTCCAGCAGGGATTTGAGGACGCCGTCCGGAACCACCCCGCCGTGGACGCCGTCGTCCCCTTCAACCGCCGTGCGCTCGGCAGACAGATCCTCCGGGGCGACCTGACCGAAACCCGCGTCTTCCTTCGCTCGCTGAGAGACGCAGGCTACGACACGGTAATCGACGCCCAAGGACTGGCCCGCAGCGCGGTGTTCATGTGGTCCACCCGCGCCGAACGCCGGATCGGCTACCGGCAGGCCCAGGAGGGCGCGTGGCTGGCCGCGAACCAAAGGGTGGACGCCCCGCGCGACCTGCACACGGTGGACCGCATGTTGCGCCTGGCCGCCGCCGCCGGGGCCGACACCGCCCATCCGGACATGCGCCTCGCCACCGACCCCGATGCGTTCTCGCAGGTCGTGCTCGAGTACCCCGAGCCGTTCGCCGTCATCGCCCCCACCTCTCGCTGGACTTCCAAACGCTGGCCGGATGACCGCTACGCCAAGGTCGCCCGCGAGTTGCTAGCCCGCCGGCGCGTGGAGCGGGTCATCATCGTCGGCGCCCCCGGCGAGCGCGATCAGTGCCCGGCCTGCCTCGCTCTGGCCGCGGAACACCCGCGCGTCACCGACCGCGTCGGCTCCACCTCCGTCGCCGTGCTGATGGCCCTGATCGCCCGCGCGGCGCTGGTCATCGCCAACGACTCCGCCGCCGTCCACATGGCCGTCGGCTTCAACCGCCCCACCATCGCCCTGTACGGCCCCACCGACACCGCCCGCGTCGGCCCCTACCGGCGCGAAGCCTGCGTCATCCAGCACCGCGAACCCGGCGACCGCCTGGACCACAAGGACGACGCCAACGCCGCCATGATGGCGCGGATCACCACCGACGAAGTGCTCGCCCGAATCGACTGATCGACAAGCCGCGACTGCAGGGGAGCGGCCGAGCGACCCAACGCGCCGTCGCGCCCGGCAAACGCAGACAAAGCGGAAGCCCACTCCCTTGCGGCCGTGCCGGCATCAGCCGCCAGGGTCCGTCAATCGCCAAGCCATGCGCCACCGCAACCACAAGGGAGAGGTCTTCAGCCTCGCCATGGTTTGCCGACCACGAGGGGAATGTGCGTCCCCCGGCCGCTCCCCTGCAGTCGCGGCTTGTCATCCGCCTCAATCCGCCAGCGGATCGGGCTTGTAGATCTTGGTGCCGATGGCCCAGTTGCGTTCCGTGAAGTTCCCGCCGAGATCGGCCTGGGCCTGGTCCGGGCGGGCCGCGTCGAGGGTCAGGACCGTCTTGGCGTCGAGGTTGTCGATGAGCGAGACCAGCACGGCCTCCGGCGAGGACGGGATCTTGCACGCGCCGAACTCGGGCTTCTCATGGTGGGAGATGATGATGTGCTGGAGCACGGTGAGCACGCCGGCAGGCAGGCGTTGGCCGGTCTCGCGCATCATCTGCTGGGACTTGTCGTGGAGCATGATGGCCCCCTCGACGAGGTGGCCGATCAGCTCGCCGCGATCGGAATACCCGAAGGTGCGGTCGTAGACCAGTTCACGGGTCTTGCCCAGGTCGTGCAGGAACAGGCCGAGCATCACGATGTCGCGGTTGATCCGGGGGTAGAGGGGGCAGACGCGGTCGGCGATCTGCATGAGCGTGAGGGTGTGCTCGAGCAGGCCGCCGAGGTAGGCGTGGTGCAGCTTGGAGGCCGCCGGGCAGGTGCGGAAGGCGTCCATCAAAAACTCATCGGCCAGGTAGGTGGCGGCCAGGGCCTTCATCGCGGGGTGGACAAGCGTGTCCAGCAGGGCCGTGACCTCCGCGAACATCTCGGCGGGGTCGCGCTTGGAGGCGGGGATCAGCTCTCGGAGCTGCTCGGGCGTCGGCTCGACCGGGTCGATCCGGTGGATGATGAACTGGAGCTCGCCCTGGTAGGCCTGGGTCTCGCCCTCGGCGTAGACGAAGCCGTCGCCGCCCAGGCGGGAAAAAGTGGACTCCTCGATGGACCACATCCGGGCCGGGGCGGAGCCGGAGCGGTCGCCCAGCAGGCAACGCAGGTAGGGTTTTCCCTTGACGGTGGTGCCGAGCTGCGCGTTGGTGATCGAGAAGGTGCCCTCGAAGCGCTCGGAGGGGACCATCTGGGCGATTGACTTGCGGGCGGGGGTGGTCGTGGGCATGGCGGAGGATAGGAAGGTGGATGGGTGTGGGTGGTTGTGCGGACGGCTCGGAGCGCGTACCTTGTAGGGCCGACGGACGGAATACTTGACCCCCGACCCACCCTCCCCCCACCCCCCCACCACGCCGCAGGATGCGACCTTGAAACCACCCGCGCCCGCCATCCGGTCCCTGCTCGCGGCATCCCTGATCGCGGCGGCGGGCCTCGGGACTCCGGCCTTCGGGCAGACACGGGCCGCGGACCACGCCGACGCCTTCGGCGGCGTGCGCTTCCCGATCCAGCCCGCGGAGGGGATCATCGACCTGGCCGGACGCGCCGGCTGGCTCTGGCGCGAGGGCACGACGCACCGGATCGTGCTGGAGACCGATGTGCGCGTGGTGCTCGGCGGGGACGAGTTCCACGCCCAGGCCGCCTCGCTGTGGCTCGAACCGCTGGGCGACGGGGAGTACCAGCTCTTCGGCGTCTTCCGCGGCGTCCGCGCCGACGCCGGGGCCATCGACATCCGGGCGGAGACCCTCCCCGTGCGCGGCGTTGTGCGGGTCCGTGAGCCGCTGCGGGTGCGGGTGGACGCCCGATTCGACGGCCCTCCCCCCGCCGGAAGAGGCCCGGCCTCCGTCGCCGCGGCGTTCCACGAGGAGGCCCGCGTGGTCTTCGCGGCCCGCGTGCTCGGCCACACCCCCGAGGGCACGCCCGCGATCGTCCGTGACGGCGTCACCCCTCCCCCCTCCGCCCCCCCCAGCGAAACGGCGCGTCCGGGTGAAACCGCGCCCGTGGTGCGGGGCGAATCGCCGCCCGGCCCGCAGCCGGTGTTCCGCCCGAGCGGGATCTTCTCGTTCTATGTCGGCGACCGGATCGTGATCGAAGGCGGAGGAGACGGCGCCGAGGGCCAACCCGCGACGATCACCGCCACCGGCGGGATCGTGCTCCAGTACCAGGAACCGGCGACGGGACGCTCCATGGAGATGAAGGCCGAGCGGGCCGTGATCTTCCTCAAGGACGGCCCGCTGGACCGGACCCTGGCGCGCCTGGACGCGGGCCAGGTCGAGGGGATCTACCTCGAGGGCGGGGTGATGGGCGGGGACGAGCGTTGGACGGTGCGCTCGCCGCGGGTCTATCTGGATGTGGAGCGCGGGCGCGCGCTGATGCTCGACGCGGTGTTCTGGACCACGGACGACCGGACGGGGATGCCGGTGTATGTGCGGGCGCAGGCGGTGCGGCAGGAGTCGGATCGCGTGTTCAGCGCGGAGCGGGCGCGTCTGGCCAACAGCCCGTTCTTCGAACCGGACTTCTTCATCGGGATCCGTGATCTCGAGGTGCGTCTGGAGAACGAGGGGCGTTCGGCGGTTGCCGCGGGCGCGCCGGATGGCGGCGATCAGGACGACCAGCGCGTCAAGGTCCGGGCCAGGAGCGTCACGCTGAACGCGCTGGGCGTGCCGGTGCTCTGGCTGCCGGGGTTCGCGGGCGACCCGGACGATTTCCCGCTGCGCCAGGTGCGCGTCTCGGACTCCAACCGCAACGGCACGGCCATCGAGACGGAGTGGAACCTGGGCGCGCTGCTGGGCAGGGACTGGCCCGGCGTGGACGTCGGCCTGCTGCTGGATTACTACTTCGACCGCGGCGTCGCCATCGGTCTGGACGGCGACTGGCGGCGCAACAACCACCGGGGCGGGATCTTCGCCTACCTCCTCCCCGACGACACCGGACGCGACCGGCTGGCCACGGGCACCCGCATCGACCGCGACGGCGAGACCCGCGGCATCATCGTCGCGCAGGATCTGTGGGACTTCCGCGAGAACTGGACGCTGGTCTCGGAGCTGAGCTACATCTCCGACGAGGCCTTCGTGCCCGCGATCTTCCAGACCCTGGGCAAGGAGACCGAGGACTTCCGCAACCGCCTGATCCTCGAACGCGGCGGCGAGCAAACGAACTTCGCGTTGGAGGTCTCCGCCGCGCAGGGCGACTTCATCGCGGCCGAGCACCTGCTCCAGTCCCCGGGATACCGCGTGGAGCGGCAGCCCGAGGCCCGCTTCGTGTGGGGCATGCGCGATGTCTTCGAGGAAACCCTGCCCGGCGTCCTGGCCTACGGGTTCGAGGCACGGGCCGGCTCGATCCGCATGAAGTTCAGCGATGTGGCGGCCGAGGAGTACGGGTTCACCACGAACAGCCTCGCCGACGACGCCTTCGGAACCCTGCCGGGCGAGTCCATCGGCGATGTCCTGCGGGCCGCCGGCCTGAACGAGGACGCCGTCACCCGCCTGGACACACGCCACGAGCTGGTGGCCACGCTCTCCTTCGGCCCGCTGCGGGTCACGCCGTTCGTGGTCGGGCGGATCACCGCGTACGACACCGATTTCGAGGACTTCAGCCCGGACGAGGACGACAAGACCCGCCTCTGGGGCGCGGGCGGCGTCACCTTCTCCACCGTGCTGCAGAAGATCGACAACAGCGCGGAGTCGCGTTTCCTCGACATCCACCGGGTCCGCCACATCATCGAGCCGTCGCTGACGGTGTGGGGGGCCGACACCAACATCAAGCGCGAGGACCTGCCCGTCTACGACGACGATGTCGAGAACCTCGCCTCCGGCGGCATGCTCCGCGCGGCGATCGACCAGACCTGGCAGACCAAACGGGGCGGGGTGGGACGCTGGCGCGACGCCGATGTCCTCAAAGTCCGCACCGAGTATGTCTGGTCCGACAACGAGGCCGGCCAGAGCCCCATCCCGCGCTGGTACAGCGCGCGCCCCGAGCTGAGCAACCCCGGCGAGTACCTCGGCGCGAGCGTGATCTGGCGCCCCACCGAGGTGCTGGCCATCGCGGGCGAGACGGTGTACGACCTGGAGGAGGACCACTTCGCCCGCAGCTCGGGCGGCATTCTCATCGAGCACCGCCCGGGGTTCCAGACCAGCTTTGAGATGCGCCGCATCGAACCGCTGGACGCCACCTACGGGGCCGTCTGGGCGCGCTACCGGCTCACGGAGAAGTACTCGGTCAACACCGGAGCGACCTACAACTTCGACCTGGACGACTTCCAGAACTTCTCGGCCCTGCTCCAACGCCGCTTCCAGGTGGGCACGCTGGGCATCAGCATCAACTACGACAACATCCGCGACGAGACGAGCATCGGCATCGTCTTCCGCCCGGGCGGCTCCGGCGGGCTGAACATCGACCCGACCTTCGGCGGGTGAGGTAGGTCGGCACTCCGTGCCGACTCTCCTGAACCCGGCACGGAGTGCCGGTCTACCCAGTCATGCTAAGTTTCGGGCGTGATCCGCATCACAGCGACCGCCGCGGCGGCGCGGCCACATTGGCCAGCAGCAGCCCGGCCACCAGGGCCAGCGCCGTCACCACCACGCGGAACGCGGTCTGGGTGCCGGTCACGGTGTCCTCGATCTGGAAGAACTCAAAGCTCCGGTACCCCAGCGTACCGGGCACCAGCATCAGCAGGCCGGGGAAGATCACGGTGGACGCGGGACGATTGCGGAACCGCTGATAAAGGTTGCCCGCCACGCCGATCATCGCGGCCGTGGCGCACACCCCCAGGTCGGCCCCGATCTCGGCCGTCAGCACGCGGGCGAGCACGAACGAGGCGACCCCCGCGGGCACGATCGCCAGCGCGTCGCGCCGACGCGCGTTGAGCAGCACCACGAAGCCCAGCGGGGCGATGAACGCGGCCAGAACCTCCGACCAACCCGGCAACGCCGTCGGAACCGCGTCAAGCCCGCCCGGCAGGTGGCCGGCCAGACGCCGGCCCACGGCCACGCCGAACCCGATCGACAGCAGGATCGTCACCGCCCCCACCAGGCGGGCCGTGCCGGAGACCAGGTTGCGGGTGGCCAGCTCCGACATGGCCGTGGTGATGGTCATGCCCGGCATCAGCACGACCAGTCCGGCGATGGTGACGAGCTGGATCGAGGCCGGCCCCACCACCACGGTGGCCAGCGACGCCAGCACCGCGGCGGCCGTGCCCGCGGCGAACTCGAGCAGTCGGGCCGCGTGGCGTTTGCGCGCGGCCAGGTGAGCCAGGGACCCCACCCCAAGCCCGGTCATGGCGGCGGCCATGAGCTCGTGCAACCCGCCCCCGAAGAACCGGGCCACGCCCGTGGCCGCGACCGCGAAGGCGATGATGTGCAGCCAGGCCGGGTAGAGGTTCTTGCGGAAGACGATCCGCTTGACCAGGCGGGTTCCCTTGGCGGGGTTGATCCGGTGCCCGGCCACCCGGTGCAGGACCTCATCGAGCGCCACGATCTTGGACAGGTCCGGGCCGCGGGGATCGACGCGGGCGAGCATCGTCTCGCGTTTGTCCCCGATCTCGACGGAAATGAAAACGGAGGTCGGCGTCGAGAATGACTGCGTGCGGATGCCCATCGCGTCGCCCGCGGTCTTGATGGCCTCTTCCAGCCGGTGGGCCGCCACGCCGTAGGTGCCCAATGCCCGCGCCAGCTCGATGAGGAACCGGGCGCGGGGGTCGTCGCGTCGTGGCTCGGCTCGCTGGATGATGCGGGGGCGTGGACGGGGCACGGACGAACCCTGAGGGCGGGGAGGCGGGACGCGGAAAACGCCGCGGGAGAACCCTAGACGGGAGGGCTGGGGATGCAAGGGCCGGAACCCTATGATCCCGGCCCGGGGCTTGGCCCGGGATGAGGGAACCCGGACATGGCCCAGCAGCTCGGAACGGCGACCAGCGAGTTCGAGAAGATCGACCGGTGCAAGGGGCTGGACCACCGCCCGCGGGTGCTGCTGGGCAAGATGGGTCTGGACGGGCACGACCGGGGGGTCAAGGTCATCGCCCGCGCCCTGCGGGACTCGGGCGTCCATGTGATCTACTCGGGCCTGTGGCAGACGCCGGCCAGCCTGGCGGTCTCGGCCCGGGACGAGGATGTGGACTGCATCGCCGCCTCGATGATGAGCAACTCGCACATGGTGCTCGGCCCGAAACTGGTCGAGGAGCTGGCCCGCGTGGGCCGGGCCGACATCCCGGTGCTGATGGGCGGCATCCTCCCGGCCGAGGACATCCCCAAACTCAAGGAACTCGGCGTGCGGGCCTGCTTCCCCACCGGCACCGGGTTGCTGGATGTGGTCGAGGCGGTCAAGGCCTGCGTGCGCCCGATGGAGCCGGCCGTGCCCGGCTCGCACCCGACGGCCCAGCTCGCGCGCGATATCTCGATGGTCCACGACGAGAAGACCCTCCGCCAGGGCGCGACCCTGCGCCGCCCCGCGCGGGTGATCGGCCTGACCGGCTCCCCTGGCGCGGGCAAGAGCACGCTGGTGGCGCAGTTGGCCGGTGAATACTCCCGCCGCGCGGAAAATGACCCGTCGCTGGGCCGCTGCGCCGTCGTCGCCTTCGACCCCAAAAGCCCCATCACCGGCGGCGCGCTCCTGGGCGACCGCCTCCGCGTGGACTTCAACAACCTGGGCGAGAAGGTCTTCTACCGCTCCCTGGCCATCCGCGGCGAGGACTACCACGGGCTGGACCGCGTGATCGAACTGATCGGCGGCTGCGCGGGCGACGCACCGTTCGAGACGGTGTTCGTCGAGACCGTGGGCGCGGGCCAGAACGAGACGCTGGTGCGCGAGCATGTCGATCGCACCGCGGTGGTCCTCACCCCCGGCATGGGAGACGCCGTGCAGATGGACAAGGCGGGCATCCTGGAGATCGCCGACCTGTTCGTCTGCAACAAGGCCGACCACCCCGGCGAGAACGAGCTGGTCCGCGACCTGCGGGATGTCGCCGGTCGCCGTCCGATTTACGAGACCGTGGCCACCCGCGGCCAGGGCGTACCGGAACTGCTCGACGCGCTCCTCGCGGGCTAGAAAGCAATGGTGGCACAGGCGTCCCGCCTGTGCGTTCTCAAACCTTGCTCGCACAAGAACCCCGCGAGGGACGCTCCGCCATGCCCAGCATCGAACAACTCACCCGCCTGCTCGAGGCCGAACCGGGCGATGCGTTCCTGATGTACGGGATCGCCCAGGAGCACTTCAAACTCGGTGATTTTGATCAGGCCGTCGCGTGGTACGACCGGACCATCGCGGCCGACCCGAACCACGGGTACGCCTATTTCCACAAGGCCCGCGCGTTGGAGGCGGCCGGACGGCGGGAGGACGCCGTGGAAACCCTGCGGGCGGGCGTGCGGGTCGCCCGGGCGACGGGGGACCAGAAAGCATGGTCCGAGCTGGCCGGGTATCTGGACGAACTGGAATGAACGCTCCCAGACGGGCCAAGCCGATCCCCACCATCCGCGCGTGGAACGCCGCGCCGCGGGACGGGTCGGCACGCCTGACCGAGATCCGCGCCGTGCGGGACGATCCGGCGTGCGTCTGGCTGCTCATCGACGGCGTGCGTGCCGGAGTGGTGGACCGGGAAATGGCCACCCGGCTCGGACTGACAGCCACGCCCGTCCCGTGGACGGCGGACCTGGCCGAGAAACTGGACGCGGAGGTCCGCCGTCGCCTGTGCGATCGGTCGGCGGTGCGTCTGCTGGCGGCACGGATGCGGTGCCGGGAGGGTCTGGTCCGCGCTCTGACCCAGCGCGGGCACGACCGGGAGACCGCCGCGGCCTGCGCGGACCGCTACGCGGCGATGGGCGTGCTGGACGACGCACGCTACGCCGAGGTCGTCGTTCGCAACGAGCTGGCCCGCAAGCCGGCGGGGCGGCGTCTGCTCGAGGCGAAACTGCTCGCCCACGGCGTGCGCGGCGAGGACGCACGCGGGGCGGTGGACCGTGCCCTCGAAGGACGGGACGAACTCGCCGATGCGCGCCGGGTGGCGGAAGCGGCGTTGCGGGGCGCGCGGGCGGGGTCGGACCCGGACGCGCTGCGCCGGCGGGTCAGCGGACGCCTGGCCCGGCGAGGCTTCTCGGGAGAGATCGTGCGTCGGGCGGTGGACGAGGCCGTGCGGGATTGGCGGGCGGGGGACGGACGATGAGGCGATTCCGGTCCGTCACCACCATGCTCTGTCTCGGTGCGTGCCTGAGCGCGGGCGGGACGGTGGGGTGTGTCGCGGACCTGAACGAGCGGGCGGTGATCGGGACGCGCCCGACGGCGAGCTTTGGGGGAGAGACGGGGCCGGGGGCCGCGGGTGCGGGCACGCTGGACCGGCGCCGGTGGCGGACCACCGTGGTCGTCGCCCCCATCGACGGGGTGGTGCATACCGAGCCGTTCCGGATGGTCCGGCCGGTGTCGCGTCGGGCGCCCGCGGAGCGGGCGGGGGCGTTCCCGTTCTCGACGCCGCCGGGCGGGTTGGGGGGGTCCGGGGGGTCGCAGGCGTGGGAGGCGTTGCAGGAGATGGGTCGGTCGGCGGCGGATGTGGTCTGGGGACCGGCCCGGGGGTGGCGGGCCGTGCGGGGGGGCCGGGCGGGCTGGTGGACATGGAGCCCCGTGGAGATCTGGAAGCGGACGCGCGGGGATCGGACCCGGTGGTCGGCCGTGGGCGGGGTGCGGACGGAGCACAAGGAGGAAGCCGATGGAACGCGGTGAGTTGTCGGAGAACCCGCCGAGGTGGCCTTTCAATGAGGCGCTGGAGATCTCGGTAGTCCGCACGCGCGACGGGATGGCGGACGGGTCGGTGGTGCTGGTGGACATCCGAGAGCCGGAGGAGCTGGCGCTGGCGGCGGTTCCGGGGGCGTTGGCCGTCCCGATGGGTGAGCTGGCGCAGCGGGTGCATGAGATCGAGCTGGAGGAGGACCAGACGCTGGCGCTGCTGTGCCACTCCGGGCGGCGGTCGCTGGCGGCGGCGAGCGCGTTGCAGCGGATGGGGATCGACCAGGCCCGGTCGGTGGCGGGCGGGATCGAGTGGTGGTCGGCGCGGGTGGACCCGTCGGTGCCGCGGTATTGACTGGGTGGGGAGGGGGGACGCCTGTGCCACCGAGGCGGAAGACCCGGCTCTGCCGGGCACCGAAGAAGAACGCCCGGGACCTTGCGGTCCCGGGCGTCTGCGTTACGCGTTCATCTGGACTGCCTGGGGATCAGAGCGGGCAGCCGGCGTTGAACTCGGAGACGAAGGTGGAGATGTCGAAGAAGTTGAAGAGGCCGTCGCCGCCGGCGGCCGGGAAGAAGTCGGCGCGGGGATCCTGGGCGTTGTAGTAGGAGATGAAGGTGGAGAGGTCGAAGAAGTTCAGGACGCCGTCGGGGCTGCCGGCGGGGAAGAGGTCGGGGCGGCAGATGATCTTCGGACCATCGCCGGAGTAGAGGGCGATGAAGTATGAGGAGTAGGGGCGGTAGTCGTTGGTGCCGGAGTTGTTGAGGTCGCCCTCGAAGACTCCGTTACCGTTGCGGTCGCAGGTGAAGCCGCCGTACCAGAAGGTGCCGAAGTAGGTGCCGTCGCTCTCGAAGATGTCGAAGGCGTCCTCGAGGCCGGCGGAGATCGGGGTCTCGATGGTGAAGGTGGTCGGGGGATCGGGCTGAACATTCATGCGGGGGGCGTTCAGCTCGCTGTAGGTGACAGCGCGGTTGTTGGGATCACCGTCGGGGATGCCGTCGCCGTCGAAGTCCTCGGTGCCGGGCTGGGTGTAGTAGATGCCGTAGGAGAAGTCGACGAGGTCGTCGAAGTCAACATCGAGTTCGCCGTTGGCGTTGGCGAAGGCGTTGTGGATGGCCGCGCCCTGGGAGTCGCCGTCGGTGTCACCGAACTCGAAGGAGATGCTCTCGGAGAAGTCGCCGGCGAGGTCGAGGGTGTAGATGTAGCCCTCGATGGGGAACAGGCCGATGTTGCCGGGGATGTTGATGAGGGTGAAGCCGACCAGGGGGATGCGGAAGCAGTCGTCGAAGCCGTTGTCGCCCTCATGGAAAACCCAGGAGCAGGCGAGGCCTTCAATGCCCGAGCCCATGCCGCTGCCGTCGTCCACATCGGCGTGGTCGGCGTAGGTGCTGACCTGGATGGTGTCGACGACGGTGTCGGCGGCGATGTCACCCCAGTTGAGGTAGACGGCGCCGAAGGCGATGGCGTCGAAGTCGCCGCCGACATCGGCCGGATCGTCGTGCCCGCCGACGAAGTTGGTGGTGTAGGGGGCGGTGGAGTTGACATCGGCGCAGGGGGTGCCGTTGTCAGCCATCCAGACCTCGGGGGGCAGGCCGCGGGCGCCGGCGGGGCGCATGCCGTCGGTCAGGGCGGTGGCGATCTTCTCGCCGGTGGCGACATTGACATAGATGTGGCCCATGAGCTGGGCGTTGGCGACGGTGCCCTTGGGCGCCGTCATGGGGGCGTTGTCGGTCGCGAGGGCCGGGGTGACCATACCGGCGGCGAGCAACAGGCTCAGTGCATTCTTGGCCTTCATGGAACATGCTCCTCTTTTTCAGAACCACTTCGAAGCTTTGCCCAGACGCGGGCAAACAGGAACGGAAACACACGAATGCTGCCCTGGAACTTTTCAGTCCCGAGGAGCGTGCGACAGATCTTGATCCGCTCGTCGTCTCTCTCTCGCTCGCATCCGGGTGCTCGATCGTGATCGAACCGGATGTTTCACGACACTCCGCGCGGTGCTCCGAAGAGCGGAAACCCGTGTCCAGCGGGGCGGGCGAACCGGCCCCGTCCACCCAATATACCGCCTTGGCCGATCCGTGCAAGGGGGAAGCCGCTGTTTTGACCAGAAATCCGAGGGATTCGGACCTGAGAAATACGCCCCAGCCACCCCGCCGGTTCCGCCCCGTGGCGATTTCCGCCCCCGTTCATGCGTGCAGCGTGCGTCCCGAACGGGCACGGGCGGCCTCCACGAAGCGGTCGAACAGGTGCGAGGCGTCGTGCGGGCCGGGGGATGCCTCGGGGTGGAACTGCACCGAAAACACGGGACGCCCGGGCAGCCGAAAACCCGCCAAAGTGCCGTCGTTCAAGTGGATATGGGTCGGCTCCCCCCCCACTTTGCGCAGCGAGTCCGGATCGACGGCGAAGCCGTGGTTCTGGCTAGTAATCTCCACCCGCCCGGTGGTATCGTCCCGGACCGGCTGGTTCGCGCCCCGATGCCCGAAGGGGAGTTTGTAGGTTGTTGCCCCGAGGGCCAGGGCCAGCAGCTGGTGGCCCAGGCAGATGCCGAAGATGGGCAGGTCTGATAGTTCGGGATCGTGGATAACTTCGCGCAGGGTGGCGATCGTGTCTTCCACCGCGTCCGGATCGCCGGGGCCGTTGGAGATGAACAGGGCGTGGGCGGCCCCGGAGAGGAACTCCGCCTTCAGGTCGGACGCGGAGATCGTGTGGGGCACAACCCGAACCCGGCAGTTCCGCGCGGCCAGGTTGCGGAGGATGTTGCGTTTCGCGCCGCAGTCGAGTGCGAGTACGATCGGGGCCTCGTCGGAGGGTTCCAGGTCGGGCGCCCAGTCGCCGAGGGTTTCATCCCAGGAGAACGGGGTGGTGCATCCGACCATCGCCGCGAGGTTCTGGCCCTCCATCGGGGCGGCGGCGCGGGCGATGGCGACGAGTTCGGCATCCGTCGGCCCGGGATCATCGGTCAGCACGCCGGTGGTGACACCGGCGGAACGCAGGTGCCGGGTCAGGGCGCGGGTGTCGAGGTCCGCGATGCCGAGCACGCCGGAGTCAGCCAGCCAGTCGGACAAGCTCTGGGTGGCCCGGTAGTTGGAGTGGGTGGGCGTGTACTCGTGGATGACCAGGCCGGCGGCCTGGACCCGGGCGGACTCCTGGTCCTCCGGGTTCGCGCCGGTGTTGCCGATCAGGGGGGTGGTCTGGACCAGGATCTGGCCGGTGTAGGACGGGTCGGTCAGGGATTCCTGGTATCCGGTCAGGGCGGTGTTGAAGACGACCTCGGCGACGGAGCGGATGCCGCGACCGGTGGCGCCGAAGGCCCGGCCGTGGAAGACCGTGCCGTCCGCGAGCGCGAGGCGGGCGGGAAGGACAGGAGACGCGGGGGGTGTGTGAGGCATCAAAGTCAAGTGTATGGTGGGTCATGGCGCTTTTGCCGTTCCAGGGTGCGGACAAAGTGACGGCGGGCACGGTGTTCGTGCGCGTGGCGGTCGAGCGCGGCGTGGACCGGGACGAGGGGCTGACCTACCGGTTCGAGGGAGATCCCGCCTCGATCGCGGTGGGCGAGCGGGTGGAGGTGCCGGTCGGGCGGGGCGATCAGCGGGTGGGCGGGGTGGTGCTGGAGGTCGGGGGGGCGGAACTCCTGGGTGGTTTCGAGCTGGGCCGGGTCAAGGCGGTGCTGCGGGCGACGGGGGCGCGGATGCCGGCGTCGCTGGTGGAGCTGGGACGGTGGCTGGCGGGGTATTACTGCTGCCCGGTGGGGATGGTGCTGGGGTCGATGCTGCCCGCGGCGGTGAAGGCGGGGACGGGCGGCCGCACGCTGCGCCTCGTGACGCGGGTTGAGGGTGTGGAACTCACGGAAAAACTGACGAAGTCGGTCGCGGCGGCGTGGGATGCGCTGCGGGAGATCGACGCGGCGGCGTTCCCGATGGACCCGCGGGTGCTGGCGGCGGAGTTGGGGGCCGCGAACGCGGGGCCGGTGAACAAGCTGATCGCGATGGGCGTGCTGGCCTGGGTGGAGCAACGGACGGTGCGGGCACCCGAGTTGTTCGAGCACATGGATGCGGCCCCGGCCAGACGGGTGGAACTGACGAATGCCCAATCCGCCGTGGTGGACGGGATCGCGGCGATGCTGGGGGGGGGTGGGTTCGGGGTGCATCTCGTCCACGGGGTGACGGGGTCGGGCAAGACGGAGGTGTACCTGCGGGTGATCGAGCGGGCGCTGGCGGCGGGGAAGAGCGCGGTGGTGCTGGTGCCGGAGATCGCGCTGACGCCGCAGACGGCGGGGCGGTTCGTGGCGAGGTTCAGGGAGTTCGGGGTGGCGGTGCTGCACTCGGGGCTGCCCGCGTCGGCGCGGCACAAGCAATGGCAGGCGGCGGCGGGCGGGGAGGCGCGGGTGGTGGTCGGGGCGCGGTCGGCGGTGTTCGCGCCGGTCAAGAACCTGGGCGTGATCGTGGTGGACGAGGAGCACGACTCGTCGTATAAGCAGGACCAGTTGCCTCGGTATCACGCGCGGGATGTGGCCATCAAGCGGGCGCACATCGAGGGCTGCACAGTGGTGCTGGGGTCGGCGACGCCCAGTCTTGAGAGCTGGCACAACGCGCGGTCGGGGCGGTACGGGCTGTGGCGACTGGGCGAGCGGGTGGGCGGCGGCAGGATGCCGAGGGTAACGGTCGTGGACATGGCCAGGGAACGCCTGGCGATGCGGGCCGAGCGGGGGAAGGCGTCGGAGTCCGAGGCGATCGGGCCGACGCTGGGCAAAGCACTGGCGAAGGCGCTGGACTCGGGCGGGCAGGCCATCCTGCTGCTCAACCGGCGGGGGTTCGCGTCGGTGGTGGTCAGCTCGGACAAGACCAGCGGGTGGAAGCTGGAGTGCGAGCGGTGCGACGCGACGATGGTGGTCCACCGGGGCAGCGTGCGCGAGCAGGGCGGGCGGCGCTATGTCCGCTGCCACCACTGCGGGGATGAGCGTCTGATCCCGGCCAGGTGCCCGATGACCGGCAAGACGGTGATCGAACTGGGCGTGGGCACGCAGCGGGTGGAGGAGGAGATCGAACGCCGGTTCGGGGCGTCACATGGGTTGGTGCGGGGGCGGCCGGGCGGGTTCGAGCGGGTGGACGCGGACACCATGAAGCGGGCGGCGGACTACTTCGATGTGCTCGGGCGGTTCGGGCGGGGAGAGCTGCGGGTGCTGCTGGGCACGCAGATGATCGCCAAGGGGCTGGATTTCCCGGGGGTGTCGCTGGTGGGCGTGCTCAGCGCGGACACCGCGCTGGCGTTGCCGGACTTCCGGGCGGAGGAGCGGACCTTTCAGTTGGTGGCCCAGGTGGCCGGGCGCGCCGGGCGCGGCGAGCGGCCGGGCGAGGTGGTCGTGCAGACCTACAACCCGGAGAACCCGGCGATCGTGCTGGCGGGGCGGCACGATTTCGCGGCGTTCGCCGAGCGGGAGTTGGTCAATCGCAAGCGGGCGGGTCTGCCGCCGATCACACGGATGGCCCGGGTGGTGGTCCGGGACGGGGACCACGAAAAGGCGTGGGCGCGGGCGGCGGAACTGGTCGGGTTGCTGCGGGAGGCGGGGGGAGACAGGGTGCGGGTGGACGGGCCGCAGGACTGCGTGATCGCCCGGATCGCGGACAAGTGGCGGGTGGGGGTGGAGATCGTGGCGGATGACCCGCGGGCGATCCAGCGGGTGCTGGGGACGCTGCGGGCGCGGGGGCTGGTGAAGAGTGACGCGGCGACTGCGGTGGATGTCGATCCCGTGGCGATGATGTAAGGATGGAAGGAAGTCGGAGGGCTGGAAGCCCTCCGCTCCAAGTATGGAGAAGGAGTCGGGATGGGGTCGTTCGAGGGTCGGCGGGTGGTGGTGATGGGGCTGGGACGCTTCGGCGGGGGCGTGGGGGTGACGCGCTGGCTGGCCGAGCGCGGGGCGGATGTGCTGGTGACGGACAAAGAACCGGGCGAGCGGCTGGAGGACTCGGTCGCCAAGATCAAGGACCTGGTCGCGGGCGGACGGGTGCAGTTGCGGCTCGGCGAGCACCGGGTCAACGACTTCACGACGGCGGACCTGGTTGTGGTCAACCCGGCGGTGCCGAGGCCGTGGGACGATCGGTTCGTGCGGTCGGCGCAGGCGGCGGGGATCGAGCTGACGACCGAGATCGGGCTGGTGACAAGGCTGATTGGGTGGGACCGGGTGGTGGGCGTGACCGGGTCGGCGGGCAAGAGCACCACCTGCTCGATGATCGACCATGCGCTGCGGGCGTGCGAGGTAGACTGTGTGCTGGGGGGGAACATCGGGGGATCGCTGCTGGAGCAGGCGGGGCGGATCGGGAAAAAGACGGTGGTGGTGCTGGAGGTGTCCAGCGCGATGCTGCACTGGCTGGGGATGGAGGGCTGGTCGCCCCGGGTGGCGGTGGTGACGAACCTGGAGCCGAATCATCTGGACTGGCACGGCAACGAGGCGCACTACCGGGAGAGCAAGCAGCGGCTCCTTGCGCACCAGCGCCAGTGGGACGCGGCGGTGCTCGGGCACGGCGTGGCGGACTGGCCGGTCGGGGCCGGGGTCGAGAAGGTGGTGGTCGGCGCGGGCGAGGGCGTGGCGGGATGCCTGGTCCCTGGGGCGCACAATGCGTGGAACGCGCGGGTGGCCGTCGTGGCGGCGAGGCTGGCGGCCGGACGGATCGCGGGGGTCTCGCTCAAGGACGCGGAGTTGGAACGGGCGGTGCGGACATTCCCCGGACTGGCGCACCGGCTGCGCCTGGTCCACGAGGCCCGCGGCGTGCGGTTCTACGACGACTCCAAAAGCACCGTGCCGGGGGCGAGCGTGCTGGCCGTGGACGCGATCGAGCACACGCTGGGATTGGGCACGGTGCATCTGATCTGCGGGGGCTACGACAAGGAGGTGGACCTGTCGGCCGTCTCCGCGCTGGGGGCGCGTGCCGCCGGGCTTTACACGATCGGGACGACGGGCGACGCGATCGCCGACGGGGTGGCGGACCCGGCGAAAGTCGTGCGTTGCGGCACGCTGGATGTGGCGGTGCGCGAGGCCGTGGCGCGGGCGAAACCCGGGCAGGCGGTCGTTCTCAGCCCGGGGTGCGCGTCGTGGGACCAGTTCGAGCACTTCGAGGCGCGGGGGCGGGCCTTTGAAGATTTTTCCCGGAGGTTCGCGGCCGACGGCGCGGCCCATGCGTCCCGCTGAAAAACCCGGCTCGGCGAGCCGGGCCACCACGCTCCTAGCGTTGTCAATGGTCGAAACCCTGCCGGTCCCGGACCTGAGCGACGCGAGCATCCTGCGGATGGTGGCGGGCATCCGGCCGTGCCGGCGCGGGGGGCTGCGGATCGAGGCCGAGCAGCTCGGATCGGACGCCGGCGGAAAACTGGTGGTCCATAACTACGGCCACGGCGGGTGCGGGGTGACGATCGGCCTGGGGACGGCGGACGAGGTGGTGCGTCTGGTGGATGAGCACGCCGGGCCCGGCATTCCCGTGACCGTGCTGGGCGCGGGGGTCGTGGGCCTGATGACGGCGTGGCGGTTGCAGGAGGCCGGGCATCCGGTGCGCCTGATCGCCGAGAAGCCGGGGACGGAAACAGTCAGCACCGTCGCCGGCGCGGTCTGGCTGCCGGTGGGGCTTGAGTTCGGCTTGACGCCGGAACGGTTGGCGTGGTTCCACGGGATCCTGAGAAGGTCCATCGACGGGCTGCGTGGGTTGCCGCCCGGGTTCGGGGTCGAGGAGTTGCCCGTCTACGAACCCGAGGGCGCGCCCGCCTACCAGGAATGCTTCGACAACGGAACGCTGGAGCCGCCCACGCCACTGGACGCGCTCCCGGTCGGCGTGGGGCAGAGGCCGGGCCGCGTGTTCCGGACACTGTTCATGCACACGCCGCGCCTGCTGCGAGCGCTGATGGCGGGGATCGAGGCCCGGGGCGGGGTGTTCGAGTACCGGCGGATCGAACGGATGGAAGAGATCGGCACGCTGGCCGAGCCGGTGGTGGTGAACTGCCTGGCGATGGGGTCGCGCACGCTGTTCGGCGATTCGGCGATGTACCCGGCCCGGGGGATGCTGGTTGTGATGAAGCCGCAGGAACTGGGATACATCGTCCATGACGGGTACAAGTACATGTTCCCCAGGGAGGACGGGCTGATCCTGGGCGGGTGCTTCCTGGAGGACGACTGGCGGGACGAGCCGGACGAGGCGGTCTGCCGAGCGATTCTGGCCCACCACCGGCGGTTCTTCGGGCAGGGGTAAGGCTTGCAGGGCACGGGGTTTGGGTGTTCTATACTTGCTCCCGTGAGCCTCTCCCCCTCGGCATCGGACGATTCCCGCCCTCGGCAGCCCCCCCACGCCTCTCCGGACGGCGCGTCATTGTCCGCCTCGGTGGAGGTCCGACCGCGTGAGCCGGTGACGCTGAAAACCTTGCGTCGGATGGCCGCCGCGGGCGAAAAGTTCGCCTGCCTGGCCGCGTACGACGCGACGACCGCCCGCTGGCTGGAGCGGGGCGGGGTGCATGTGCTGCTGGCGGGGGATTCGGCGGCCCAGGTCGTGCTCGGGTTCGAGCGGACGATCGACGCGCCGATCGACTTCCTGGTGCAGATCACGGCGGCCCTGAAGCGGGGCGCGCCCCGGACGCTGGTGATGGCGGACATGCCCTTCATGAGCTACCACGCCTCGGTGGAGGGCGCGATGGCCAACGCCGCCCGCTTCATGCGGGAGGGTCTGGCCGATGTGGTCAAGCTGGAGGTGGACGAGACCTTCGCGCCCCTGGTCGATCGGCTGACGCGGGCGGGCGTGCCGGTGTGCGCGCACATCGGCTTCCGGCCGCAGACGACGGCGGTGCTCGGGGGGCCGACGGCCCAGGGCCGGACCGAGGACGCGATGGAGCGGATCGTCCGCGACGCGGTGGCGATGGAGCGGGCCGGGGCGGTGCTGATCCTGGTCGAGGCCGTGCCGGACGAGGTGACGCGGCGGATCGTGGCCGGCGTGTCGGTGCCTGTGATCGGAATCGGCGCGGGAACGGACTGCCACGGGCAGATCCTGGTGGTCCACGACCTGCTGGGGCTGACGGACCAGCCGCCGCGGTTCGCCGAGCCTGTGGAGACACTGGGCGAGCGGATCCGCGCGGCCGGGGCGGCGTGGGTCCAGCGGGTGCGGACGGACGCGATCGGGGGAACGCGGTACACCATGCGCCACGAAACGCCGAAGGAGACGGGACGGGCGGCGCCCGGCGACGGAACCGGACGGACGCACGCGGGCGGGACGGTCCACGGAGGTCAGGCGTGAGGAAGTTCGACACCCTGATCCCGATGCTGATGCTCGCCGCGGTCGGCGCGTTGCTGCTGCTGGCCGGGCCGCGGGCGGTGCGGACCTACACCCTGGCCGAGCAATCGGCGCGGGTGATGGTGGCGCGGCAGGAGCTGGCCGACGACGACATCCTTCGGCGGATCGACCGGGCCGTGGCGGCCATCGCGGACGCGGTCAGCCCCAGCGTGGTCCACATCGAGGTGTCCGAGGACCGGCGCGGCCTGAGCGGCTCCTCGGGCGCGGGCTGGATCTACGACGACGCGGGGCACATCGTCACCAACGCGCATGTGGTGCGGGGCCAGCGCCGGGTTTCGGTGGAGTTCTTCGACGGGGTTGTCTCGACCGCCCGGCTGGTCGGGTCGGATGTCTACACGGACATCGCGGTGCTGCGCGTGGAACGCGACGGGTCGGAGCTGATCCCCGCACGGCTGAGCGAAACACGCCTGCCCCGCGTGGGCGAGCGGGCGTTCGCGTTCGGGTCCCCGTTCGGCTTCAAGTTCTCGATGTCCGAGGGCGTGGTGTCCGGGCTGGGGCGGCGTGCGCCGGGCAGCTCGATCCCGGGGGGGTACACCAACTACATCCAGACCGACGCGGCGGTCAACCCGGGCAACTCGGGCGGGCCGCTCGTCAACTCCGACGGGCATGTGATCGGGATGAATGTGGCGATCGCGACCTCCCGTTCGATGGGCGCCTCGCCGGACGAGGCGGGCGGCGATTCCGCGGGCATCAGCTTCGCCATCCCGCTCGGGACGATCGAGCCGATCGTGGACCAGCTGATCCGCTACGGGTCCGTGTCGCGCGGCTACCTGGGCATCAACTTCACCGCGCCCACCGCCGACCGCGTCACCACCGACGACGGGCGGGTGCTGACCGGTGTCCGCGTGACCGGCGTGGAAGCGGGCGGACCCAGCGCGGCGGCGGGGATGCGCATGGGCGACCTGATCGTGGCCATCCAGGGAAGCCCGGTGCTCACCACGGAGGCGCTCAGCTCATTGGTCGGGTCTGGCCGCGCGGGCGACACCGTCTCGGTGCGAGTGTGGCGGGAGAGCGGGCTGCACGACCTGAGCGTCACGCTCGCCCCGATCCGGGCGGAGGTGATGGCCCAGCGCCTGGCCGAGCCGACGCAACTGCGCCTGGGCGCGATCATCGGGGAGCGCACGACCAGCGAAGCCGTCGTGGTGCAGGTCTGGCAGAACCTGCCCGCGGCGCAGGCCGGTCTGGAGGCCGGCGACCGCTTCGTCCGCGTGGGCGACCGACCAGTCCGGGACTTGAGCGAGTTCTTTGTATTCGCGGCCGACGCGGGACTACTGACCGGCCAGCGGGTGCGGTTCGGCGTGATCGGCCTCGACGGGGTGGAAAGAGAGGTCAGCATCAGGATCTCGCCCTGATGCCCACCCTCCCGGTTTCACAACCAGCGCACGATGAAGAGCACCCCGGCCGCGATCGCCAGAACGAGCATGATGATGTTGCAGACCTGCCCGTGCCGGCCTAGAACGGCCGGCGGCGCTGGCTCCGGCAGGGTCGCCAGACGGGCGGCGTCCGCCCGGCACAACCCCCCCCGTGCGGCGGCCATCTCACCCATCGCGATGATCGCGGCCGCGTGGATGGGAGCAATCCCGTGCTGCCCGGCCCAGTCGATCAGGCGTTCCCGAGCACCCGGGTCGATCTGTGACGGCCCGGTGGCCGCCAGACACGCGCGCGCCGCCAGAACCCATCGCGCGTCGGTCGCGGGCAACATCGGGCCGGCCCGTGAGGGGCCGGGCTGGGTCGCCCGGGCGGTCTGGATGGGGATGGGGTTCATGGTCTGGACGGCTCCGGTGGACCCGATGCACACGGCGTGCCGATTGGACCTGACGCCCCCGGCGGGCGAAGATCCACCCGACAGGGAGGCCCGTTGACCAGTTCCGAGAACCACATCGCGTGCGTCGAGACCGGCCTGACCCGGGACCAGATCCTGGCGGGGCTGGAAGCGCTCTCCAAAAAGGGCAAACTGGCCGGCTTCGAGCGGGGCAGAACGGGGGGAGCGGGCACGCCGGGAGAGGCGGACGCCCGGTTCGCGGCCCACGGCCACCCCTTCGACGGGCTGGTGCTGGTGCGGGCGACCGACGGGCGGGCGGACTTCGAGCTGTTCATGCCGCGGAAGATGCCGGTGATCTTCGGCGTGATCCTGGCGCTCACCGTGTGGCCCGGGCTGCCCATCACGGACAGTTTCCTCTACGGCTTCGTGTGGTACGAGCGGCTGATGGGGTTGACCGGCTGGCTGGATACCTGGGTGTGGTACCTGCCGCTGACGCTGCTGCCCGCGCCGTTCATGCTGCGGTCGGTTGTCCGCAAATCCCGTACGGCGGCGATGGAGCACGCGCGGGAGACGGTGGAGCGGGTGCGTGCGGCGCTGGCGTAGGGCCGACTCATCTTCTTTGGTGGCACAGGCGTCCCGCCTGTGCGGACAAAAAGAAGCACAGGCGGGACGCCTGTGCCACTCTTGTTTGTACTTCAGCCGAAGGTCGAAACAGGCTCAGGCCTTCCCGTCCTTCTCGCCCATCATCTTCAGCATGTCCACGCAGCGATTGGCGTACCCAGCCTCGTTGTCGTACCAGCTCACCACCTTGAAGAACCGATCGTTCAGCTCGATGCCGGCCCGTGCGTCGAAGATCGAGCTGCGCGGATCGCCGATGAAGTCGCTCGAAACGACCTCCTCCTCGGTGTAGCCCAGCACGCCCTTCATCGCGCCCTCGGACGCGGCCTTCATCGCCGCGTTGATCGCCTTCAGGCTGGTGGGCTTCTCCGTCCGGAAGGTCAGGTCCACCACCGACACATCGGCCGTGGGGATGCGGAACGACATGCCCGTCAGCCTGCCCTTGGTCGCGGGCAGGCACAGGCCCACGGCCTTGGCCGCGCCGGTGCTGGCCGGGATGATGTTCATGTAGGCGTTCCGTCCGCCGCGCCAGTCCTTCTTGGACGGCCCGTCCTGCGTGGGCTGGGTGGCCGTGGCCGCGTGGACGGTGGTCATCAGGCCCTCGACCAGCCCGAAGTTGTCCAGGATCACCTTGGTGATCGGGGCCAGGCAGTTGGTCGTGCAGCTCGCGTTGGAGACCACGAAGTCCTTCGCCGGATCGTACTGGTCGTGGTTGACCTTGTAGCAGAGGGTCTTGACCGTGTCGGGCGTCTTGGTCGGGGCCGAGATCACGACGCGCTTGCACCCGTTGTTAGCGATGTGCTTCTGAGCGCCCTCGAGGTCGGTGAAGATGCCGGTGGATTCGAGCACATAGTCCACCCCCCAGTCGCCCCAGGGCAGGTTGGTCGGGTCGCGCTCGGCCTTGGTCTGGGTGGTCTTGCCGTTGACGGTGAAGCTCGTCTCGGTCGCGCTGATCTCCGCTGGCTTGCCGCCGATCAGGAAACGCCCGTGCATCGTGTCGTACTTGAGCAGGTACGCCAGGTTGTCCGCCGGCACCAGGTCGTTGACGGCGACCACCTCGATGCCGGGGGTGTTCATCGCAGCCCGGTAAACCAGTCGTCCGATGCGTCCGAAGCCGTTGATGCCGATGCGGATGGTCATCTGAGCATTCCTTTCATGGGTGCAACCTGCTGGGCCAAAACAATAGATTGCCACGCCCCGGCTTTCCACCACCCCGGCGGCTCGGGAACCCTCCGGAATGGGCTGGCCGAAGAAGCCTAACCGTTGTTCCCAGAGGCGATTACTGCGAGACGACTGGCGTGTCCAGCCTCTCCGCAGCACACCAGCGACGAGGACTGCCCCTCTCGGGCCGCCCGTCACGCCCCATCAATATCCGACAAACTCTTCGGCCGAAACGACATCCGCAGCGCGTTCGCCACCGCCAGCACATCGATCAGCTCCTGCGCGATTGCCCCCGCTACCGGCGGCAGGTACCCCGCCGCCGCGAAGCTCATGCCGACGACCGACAGCGCCATCCCCCCCACCGCGCTCTGCAAGGCGATCCGGCGCAGGCGGGCCGAGATGTGGAAGAACTCGTCCACCTTCTCCAGGGCGTTGTCCATCACCACCACCCCGGCCGCCTCGGTGGTGATGTCGCTGGCCTTGCCGAAGGCGATCCCCACCGTGGCGAGGGCCAACGCCGGCGCGTCGTTGATGCCGTCGCCGACGAAGCAGGTCCGGGCTTTTTCCGATTCAGCCCGGACGATGGCCACCTTCTCTTCCGGCTGCTTGTCCGCGTGGATATCGGTGATGCCGACCTTCGCGGCCAGCGCCCTCACCTCTACCTCCCGATCGCCCGAGACAAGCATGACCTTCTCAAACCGGTGCCGCCGGGTCAGGTGCCGGATGAACGCCGCCGAATCCTTCCGCGGCTCGTCCCGGAAACGCACCACCGCGCCGAGTTCACCCCCGATCATGACGACGCACTCCAGCCCGCCCTCGGCCGCGGGCAGGCGTGTACGCACCGACTCATCCACCTTGCCCCGTCCCGTGACGAATACCTCGGCCCCGTCCACCACACCGCGCAGTCCTTTGCCCGGGCGCTCGGAGACCTCAGTCGGCTCATGCACCGGGACGGACGACCGCCCGGCCTCGCGCACCAACGCCTCCGCCAGCGGGTGCTTGGAATACCGCTCCAGCGCCCCGACCAACGACAGCACCCGTTCCCTGGTCATGCCGTTGAAGACTTCCACCTCCGTCACGCTCGGGCGTCCGTAGGTCAGGGTGCCCGTCTTGTCGAAGATGATGGTCCGGCAGGTGTCGATGGTTTCGAGCGTGGCCGGGTCCTTGATGATGATGCCCCGCTTGGCCGCCAGCGAGATCGCCCCGATGATGGCCGTGGGGATGGCGATCAGCAGCGGGCACGGCGTCGCCACCACCAGCACCGCCAGGAACCGCACCGGATCGCCCGAGACCAGCCACGCCCCCACCGCGATCGCCACCGCCAGCGGCGTGTACCACGCGCCCAGCGAGTCCCCCAATCGGCGCATCCGCGGCCGGCGTTGCTCGGTCTCCCGCATGACCTTCATGATGCGGGCGTAGCGGGAGTCCTCGGCCGGGCGTGTGGCCTCAATGGTCAGTACGGACTCCCCGTTCACCGCGCCGGAGATGACCTCCGCCCCGGGGGCCTTGGACATGCGGTACGGCTCGCCGGTCAGGAACGACTCGTCCATCGAGCCCCGACCCTCGACCACGATGCCGTCCACCGGCGCAACCTCGTGCGGATGGATGACCACCAGATCACCCACTCGCACCTCCGCTACGGGCACATCGAGCATCGCGCCGTCGCGTTTGATGTGGGCCACCGACGGCACTCGGGCCGCCAACGCCTTCAACGCGGAGGATGCATTGCCCACGGCCCACGCTTCCAACGCCTCGCCGCCGGAGAGCATGAGCACGACCAGCACACCGGCCAGATGCTCGCCGAGGATCAAGGAAGTGACGATCGAGATCCCAGCGAGCAGGTCCGAGCCGAAACGCCCGCGGACGAGGTTCCACGCTAGATCGATCACCAGCGGCCCGCCGCCCACGATCAGCGCGATGTCCAGCACCCAGCGGGCCTCGCCCGGTTCCTGCCCGGCGGCAAAACGGAGGATGAGGTAGGCCGCGATCGAGACGACCGCCAGAACCGCAATGGGCAGTTCCTTGGTGCCCCACGCCCGGGCCAAACCACCGGCGGCTTTCGGCTCGTCAAACAACGGCGGTCCCCGGCGCACGCTCGTGCCGGAACGCGACCCGGCCGGCGACCACCGTCGCGATCGCCCGGCCGCGGACGGCCTGGCCGATGAACGGCGTGTTCACGCTCTTGCCCTTGAGATCCCCCGGCCCGATGACCCACTCGTGCTCGGGATCGATGACCGTGACGTCGCCCGGCCCGCCCTCGGTCAGCGTGCCAAGGCCCATGCCGTCGAGGTTGCACAGACGGGCAGGCTCGATGGTCATCATGGCGATCAGGCGGTCCCAGCCGATCAGCCCGGGGTGGACCAAAGCCTCGGCGTAAAGGGTCAGCGCGGTTTCGAGGCCGATGATTCCGAACGGGGCGGAAGCCATCGGGTTGCGTTTCTCGTCCGCCGCGTGCGGCGCGTGGTCGGTGGCGAGGACGGTGATTGTGCCGTCGGCGACGCCTTGGCGGAGGGCGACCACATCGGACCATTCCCGCAGCGGCGGATTCATCTTGGCGGCTGCGCCCAAGCGTTCGACGGCGTCGTCAGTCAGCAGCAGGTGGTGCGGGCTGGCCTCGCCGGAGACCGGCAGCCCCCCGGCCCTGGCCCGACGGATCATGGCGACGGTGCCGGCGGACGAGATGTGCTGGACATGGTACCGAGCGCCGGTCTCGCGGCAGATCTCGATATCGCGTGCAACGATCACCTCCTCCGCCTCGCGCGGCCAGCCGGTCAGGCCGAGGCGGCGGGAGACGCGGCCCTCGTGCATCACGCTGCCCACGGTCATCGCCGGGTCCTGGCAGTGCTGCATGAACACCCGGTCGTGGGCGGCGCACTGCTCCATGACACGGCGCATCATCTCCGGGTCGGCGATGGCGTCACCGTCGTCGGAGATGGCGACCGCGCCGGCCTCGACGCACGCGCCGATCGGCGCGATCTCCTTCCCATGCCGGGCGACGGTGCCGGCGGAGACGGAGAAGACGCGGCAGTGGCCGGTCTTGCTGGCCCGATCGGCGATCCATCGGACGGTCTCCGGCGTGTCGATGGCCGGGCGGGTGTTGGGCATGCAGCAGACCGTGGTGAACCCCCCGGCGACGGCGGCCAGGGTGCCGCTGGCGATGTCCTCCTTGTGGGTGAACCCCGGCTCGCGGAGGTGGACATGGGGGTCGATCAGGCCGGGCGTGACGAGGCAGCCCGCGGCGTCGATGACCTCGGCCCCGGGTTCGGACAGGCCCGGCGCGATTTTTTCGACCCGGCCGGCCCGGATGAGGACATCCGCCTCGCGGTCGGTCCCAGAACCCGGGTCGATCACCCGTCCGCCCCGGATCAGCAGCGTCTCCGCCATATCCTGTTTCTCCCGTCCCGGCATGGCCCAAAGGATAGTGGCGGGCGGGGCCGAAGGGGGATCCGAGTGCCGATGGACGGTCGGGCGGTGCGGGCATACCATTCCACCCGTGCCTTGGGCCGCCGGTCCCCGACCGGCCCAAGGCACGGGAACAACCAGACGGGGTGTAGCGCAGCTTGGTTAGCGCGTTTGACTGGGGGTCAAAAGGTCGGAGGTTCGAATCCTCTCACCCCGATTCGGCTTGATGGCCCCGGCGTTCGCCGGGGCCATCGGTTTTTGGAAGTGCTACCGACCTGTTCGGGCATCGCACCTCATCCCGAGGGCGCGGCCTGTGCGTTGAACCCCTCGTGGTACTGGACCGTGGCGTTCGGAGTGGGGCCGCCGAAGGCGAGGGCTTGGAAATACTCGGCCGGAACATCCGGCAGGACGAGGTCGGGTGCGGGCCTGAAACCGAAGCGTCGGTAGTACGCGGGATCTCCCAGGACCACGCACCCTGCGACTCCTTGTTCTTGCAGCATCTCCAGCGTTTGCCGGATCAGACATGAGCCGATCCCCTGTTTCTGACGGTCGGGGAAGACGGACACCGGGCCAAGCCCATGCCAGCTCATCGATCCATCCGATAGGACCACGGGAGAAACGGCGGCGTGGCCCACGATCACACCCGCATCCTCGGCGACCAGGGAAATGGTCAACTGACCGGCAGCTCGGAGCGCATCCACGATGAACGGCTCTGTGTGCGAGCTGTGTGCGGCATCACGGAACGCAGCGGCCGTAAGGGCGTGGATGGCGGCGATGTCACTGGTGGTTTCGGGCCGGATTGAGATCGGCATGGGGCGTTCCAAGGTTGAGCGAGAGCGAGACCGCACGGGCGGGCCGGGCTGCCGTGAGGAAATCGGGTGGAATATGGATCACACTTGATTCTCGGGCGGAATCCATATCAATCGATGGGATCAAGGCCAACGCGACCGTAAAGAAGCGGGCTTCTGCCTTCCTGTTGCTTGCCGGGCGCAACGATCGGGTGCGTCGGACGGGCGCTCCCTTGCAGGGGTGCGATGGTCATGGTGGCCTCGACGGGGAAGGCGTGCTCCTCGCCGGGGTGCCAAGCCTCGATGCAGGCCGGCTGCCCAGAAAGGGGGTTTTAGAATCCCGTGAGAGGCGTTTCGAGGCCGAGTGCTCTGAGACGAGCGAAGTCGGTTTCGTGGATGTCCGGTGCGTGCGTGCTGTCGCCGCATTGCAGGAAAAAGGTGAGGGCGGCCTCGGGGTCGTTGTCGATCATGGAGCGGATTCCGAGGTAATAGAGAGCCTCGGTGCGGGCGGCGGGGGTGACGGCTTCCGAGAGGAGGGTTTCCGGGGAGAGGTCGCCCGACAGGACTCCAGCCACTGTTTCAATCCAGGATCCCGGGGGGGCCTCGGCGCGGCAGGCCGCGATGGCGGCGGGAGCGCGGGGGTCGTCATTCAGCAGGAGAAGAATGGCGGTCCAGAGCTGCGGGTACTGCCCCACTTGCGGGTCGGCGGCCGCGGCGGCGTAGTCGGCCAGGGCGAGTTCATGCTCGCCGAGGAACTCGTACACCATGCCGCGGCGCATGCGGCCCAGTGCGGCCTCCCCGGCGACGGTGATCCAGCTCGTCAGGTCGGCGAGGGCCTGCTGGTATCGTCCGAGCCGGACCAGGGCGAGCGCGCGGTACTCGTAGCTGCCGTGGAAGGTCGGCAGCATCCCGATGGAGCGTGAGAATGACCCGACGGCCTCCTCGTAGCGCCCGGCGAAGAAAAGGACGCCCCCGCGGAGACGGTGGACGGTCTCGTCGTCGCCGGCGAAAGTGAGGCAGTGGTCCAGGTCGGCGATGGCCTCGTCGAAACGCCCGAGACGCAGATAGGTCTGGGCGCGACGCTGGTAGCCGCGGACCCGGCGGGGTTCAAGGCCGATGAGGGTGTTGGCGTCGCGGAGCGAATCGTCGTACCTGCCGGCGAGCCAGTAGAGGAACCCGCGTTCGACATAGATGTCGGCCATGCCCGGCGCAAGGCCCGCCGCGGTGCTGAAGTCGTCCATCGCCCTACCCGGCTCGTTGAGGGCCGTGTACGAGCGGGCGCGGACGACATACGCCGAGGCGTAGGAGGGGTCGAGCGCGATGCAGCGGTCGGCGTCGGCGACGGATCTGTCGTGCTCTCCGAGGTAGGAGTACGCGACGGCCCGGTCGTACCACCAGTCGGTGTTCCGCGGGTTGCGCTCGATGGCCATCGAGAGCGCATCGACCGCGCTCTGGTACTGATTGAGGTGGTAGTGGGCGATGCCCCGAAGCCCGTGGATGTGGTGCCCCCCGTGCCCGAGGCGGACGGCCTTGTCCAGCTCCGCCAGCGCCGCCTGGAAATCCCCGAGACAGCCCAGGCGGCAGGCTTTCTCGACATACGCCTCCGTCAGGGTCGGGTCCAGGGCGATGGCCCGGTCGAGCATCGCCACCGCCTTGCGGTGGTCCGGTTCGACGCACGACCGCAGGCAGTGCAGCTCGGCCGAATCGGGGCGGGCTTGCTCGATCTGGGCGATGTACCCGCCGAGGACGACCGATCGGCGCAGGGCCTCGTCGGAGCCGACGCCGTGCTCGTGCTTGGGCCCGACGCTCTGGGGTTGCCCGTGGTCGGGATGGATCGCCATGCCCAGCAGGAAGCGGGCTTGCCAATCGTCCGCGTGGCGTGCGACGGCCTCCTCCAGCAGCTTGTTGGATTCGGCGGGCCTGCCCTGCCTTACCAGCGCGACCGCTTCCGCGTGGACGGCGTCGCGGCTGTCGGGCCAGGCCGCCCGCGCCCGCCCGGCGAGTTCGCGGGCCTCGTCGAAGTGCTCGGAGGCGATCATCGCCCACGCCTGCTGCGTGAGGTTGGCCGCCCGCTCGGCGTCGGCCGACCCCATCGCCCGCTCGGCGTCGGCGCTGGCGGCACGGAACCGCAGGTGTGACGACGCCCACAGCGCGCCGAGGGTGATCGAGACGGCCGCGAGGGTGGTGGCAAGCTTCCGGCGCTTGACGAACCGCGCCGCCCGCTCGATGGGCATCTCGCGCCGGGCGCGGATCGGCAGGTCCAGGGACCAGCGCCGGAGGTCGTCGGCGAACTCCGCCGCCGAGGCGTATCGGTTCCTGCGCTCGCGCGAGATCGCCTTCATGCAGATGGTTTCCAGCCCGGCCGGGATCTGGCGGATGAAGCGCGAGGGCGGGGCCGCGTCGGTGTGCTGGATCAGGTGGATCACCTGGCGGTCGTCGCCCGCCGCGTAGACGGGGCGGAAGGCGAGCAGCTCGTAGAGCGTGGCCCCGAGCGCGTAGATGTCGGCCAGGTGCTGGTCGGGGCGCGCGCCGGCGTCCGACCCGAGCTGCTCGGGGGCCATGTAGCGGCAGGTTCCGAGCAAGGAATCGGAGGTGGTGATGGACTGATCGCCGATGGGCCGAGCCAGCCCGAAATCGGAGATCATCAGGCGTCCGTCCTCGGCCAGGAGAAGATTGGACGGCTTGATGTCGCGGTGGATGATCCCGCGATCGTGGGCGTACTGGAGGGCGTCGGCGACCTCGGCGATCCAGTGGGCAACGCGGCGGTAATAGGCCATGCTGACCCTGGACGGGTTCGAGCCGGCGCGGGACGGCGAGGCCTGCGCGGCGTCGGGGTTGAGAACGCAGTCAACCGCCCCGGTCTCTTCGATCTCGGACAGGATGTGGCGGAGCGAGCGCCCCTGGATGAGCTGCATGGTGTAGTACAGCGTGCCGTCCGCCTCGCCGTAGTCGTAGACGGAGATGATGTTGGTGTGGTCCAGCCCGGCCGCCAGCTCGGCCTCGCGCCGGAAGCGGGCCTTGTATTCCGGGCGCACCACGCCGATCAGGGCGGGTAGCACCTTGATGGCGACCCTGCGCCGCAGCTTGGGCTGCTCGGCCAGGTAGACGATCCCCATCCCGCCCCGGCCGATCTCGCGGATCAGCTCGTAGTCGGGCAGGATCTCGGACAGCCGGCGCAGGGGCTCCTCGACCGAGATGGTCGTGCCCGCGCGGACCTCGGCGGCCCAGTGCAGGTCGGACTCGAGGGCGATGTGCTGTGAGATCGAGTCGGCCCGCCTGCGGCAGGCGTCGCAGGCGTCGAGGTGACGGGCGAGCGACTCGAGTTCGGCCTCCGTCGCCTCGCCAAGGACGAGACGCTCGAACTCCTCGGCGGAAGGGCAGGGCGTGTCAAGACGGTTCACAGGCGTCCCCGTCCATGCCCGCCCGCGCCGCGGAATCCAGTGCGCCCCCCACCCCCCCCATCCCGTCGAGTTCCGCGGCCTTGCGCCGCACGCGGTTGAGAATCACATGGCGCGTCACATAGACATTGCCGGGGGTCATATCCAGTTCCTCGGCGACCTGTTGGGCGGACTTGCCCTCCAGGGCGTACTTTCGGAAAGCCTCCATCCGCCTGGGGGAGACATCCTTGGCGACTTGGTCCAGGCACCAGAGCAGGTCCTGGATGCGCCATTCCTGCTCCCAGATGTCCTCGATGGTCTGGGCGCCGTCGGCGGCGTCGGCGAGCTCGCCCGGGTTGCCCTCGGGCAAACGGCGTTTCCGCCAGAGTGCTTTGACCTTGTTCTCGGCGATCGCCTGGACCCAGTTGCGGAACTTGCCGCGGTCGCGGTCGTAGCGGAAGCTGGCGATGTGGGACGAGATGGAGATCATCGTCTGCTGAACAATGTCGTCGGCATCGTCGTGCGACAGGCCGCGCATGCGCGACACGCGGTAGATCGCCGGGGCGTAGCGCTCGAAGAACTCACGCCAGGCGCCCTGCTCCTGCGGCCCGTTGGCGAGGGTGTCCAGCAGGGAGGGGCGGGTGTCCGGGAACTTTGACGGGCGGATCATGGAACTCCCTCCGGTCCTCGCACCGGCTCCTCGGCTCTGGGGCAATCATAATCGGTCGCCCGCTCGGTTCATCAGAAAATTCGGGGAATAACCCCGCCGCGACGGTGTGAACGGCCCACTGCCGGGAAGCCCGTCACACTCTCATCTACATCTCTGGGGGGTGTTTTCTAACACGGGATCTCGGTTTTGGACGCTTTGTTTCAGGTTTTTCGGTGCATCGGGTAAGATGCGGCCGGTGGGGCGCATGGAACCATATGAAGCCCTGCGTGTGCTGGGTCGCCGGCCCCCTTGGGGGCGTGTGTTCAGAACGGCCGCCCGGCTTCCCCGTGCCGGCGTCGGGAGATCGAGAGATTCGGGGACAGGGAGAGATGAGCCATGAACATGAAAAGGAATGCGGGCATCGCGATGGGCGTGCTGGCCCTGGTCGCCGCGGGCGCGAACGCGGGCCGGAGCGTGGACCGGTACACCCGGACTTACTACGACATCGCCTTCACCGGTCCGACCGCGCAGGTGGTCAACGGCCCCGCGAGCGGTCTGTTTGAGGACTTCTCCAACGAGGTCTCGTACTGGGAGGGCAACTCGGGCGGGTCGGCCAACGCCTACCAGATCTCGAACCTCGGGGGCGGCGTGTACAGCGCCTACCTGGATGTGCGCGCCGATGCCCAGGGCAACGGCTCCGGCTTCGCGTTCATGGGTGCCCAGTCGCGGTACTCGGTCGATTTCTCGCTCGGGACGGCGACCGAATACACCATGTCCGGCTGGGCGATCGCGTTCGGGATGATCAACGGCGAGCACTCTGAGTCCGTGATCCAGCTGATCAACCTCGACACCTCGGCGGTGACGACCTTCGCCTTTAGCGACGATGACTATGTCCAGTTCGACCTCGCCGGCACGCTGGCGGCGGGCAACTACCGCCTGTACGCCGACGCCACCGCCTGGGTCGATCGCACCTTCGGCACCGGTTTCGGCGACGCGAACGCCTCCTCGGAGTTCGTCTTCACGCTCATCCCCGCTCCCTCGGGCGCTCTCGCCCTTCTGGTCTGCGGCGGGATGGTCGGCGTCCGTCGCCGGCGTTGAGTCGCCCGCGCGGACCCTTTCTCAGCGACAGCCCGCTCAAGTCGGCGGGTTGTCGTATTCAGGCCGGATCGCGGCCCCCGCTGTGATTGCCGGGTCGGGCCGTTCGGCGAGTGCCGGATGGAGCAGGGCGTTTGTGGTTGTCCCTTGCGACCGAGGAGAATCGCGATGAATCTTTGGAAGCATGGCGCGTGCTGGACCGCCCTGGGCATCGGGTTCTCGGCACCCGCTCAGCCGGTCACGGCGGAAGCGGTCCAGGCGTCACCCATGATCCGTTGGCGCTCCGGGTCGGACGGCACGGTCCAGGCCATGACGCGCGCCGGGGTCGCGGCGGAACTGACCCGCCTCGCCTCGCGCGCCGCCGGCACGCACGCGGTCGTTTCGCTGGATGCGCCGCCCACTGCGTCCCGGCGGGCCGAACTCGCGTCGAAGGGCGTCCGTCTGCTCAGCCCGCTGGGGGGTGGGGGGGGTGGGTCGTATTTCGCCGCGATCGACGCCCGGGTGGACGGGCTTGGCGCGGCGGATAGCGGCATCCGCGGCGTCATGGAGATCCCCCCCGAGCACAAGCTGCACCCGGACCTTGCGAACGGCATCGTGCGGTCATGGATGCTGCCGCGGGATGCTTTCTCGGTCCATCCCCGGCTCCGCGGGCACTTGGAGTCCGGCATGGTGACGGCGCGGGAACTGAAAGAGCACGGGGCCGATCCGCTCGTGGCTCTGCTCGTTGTGTTCCATCGCGATCAGGATCTGGTCGGCGAGTCAGGCCGGGTTGCGACGCGGCTGGGTGGGCGGGTCGTGTCCCTCATCGGCTCGGTGAACGCGGTGACGCTCCATGTCCCGTGGAGCCGCCTGTCCGACCTGGCCGCGGATGACGCGGTGCAGTGGATCGAACCCCCGCTGCCGATGATGACGGACCTGAACGCGGAGAACCGCGCGCTGGTGGGGGCCGACATCCTCAACGCCGCTCCCTACGGCCTGGACGGGACCGGCGTGACGGTGCTGGTATACGACGGCGGGCGGATGAACACGCACGCGGATTTCCAGGGCCGACTGATCCACGGCGCGTCGGACACCAGTTCCATTTCAGGACACGCGACGCATGTGGGGGGCACCATCGGCGGTGCGGGGGTGATCGAATATGCCAACCGGGGGATGGCGCCCGGGGTCGGACTGGTCTCCTACGGGTTACAGCAGGGCGGTTCCGACACGCTGACGCCGGGGTTTCTGTATTCGGACCCGGGGGATATCGAGGCGGACTACGCCGAGGCCATCGGGCTGTACGGCGCGGACATCGCCAACAACTCGATCGGGACGAATGTCGCGGCCAACGGGTTCCCCTGCGAATGGACCGGCAACTACGGCGTGACCTGCGCGCTGATCGACGCGGTGGTGCGCGGTTCGCTGGGCGGGCCGATGCGCGTGGTGTGGGCGAACGGGAACGAGCGGTCGCGCACCCGGTGCCTGGGGGACGACATGGGCAACCACGGCGAGTTCTACTCGACCGCGCCGCCCGCCGGAGCCAAGAACCACATCAGCGTCGGCTCCGTGGACTCGGACACCGACCTGATCTCGTACTTCTCGTCCTGGGGTCCGGTGGACGACGGGCGGATCAAGCCGGACATCTCGGCGCCGGGCTGTGAGTCCGGGGCCGGGCTGGGCGTGCTCTCGACCACAGGCACGAGCGGCTACGGCAGTTTGTGCGGCACCTCGATGGCGGCCCCCACCGTCACCGGCATCGCCGCCCTGATCCTGGAAGCCTACAGGATCGAGTTCCCCCCGCGGGCCGACCCGATGAACGCGACGCTCAAGGCGTTGCTGGCCAACACCGCCGTGGACAGGGGCAACCCCGGGCCGGACTACGCCTACGGCTTCGGCTCCGTGCGTGGCGACGCCGCGGTGGACGCCGTGATCGCCCGCAATGTGCTCGAGGGAGTGGTGGCCCAGGACGGCGTCTACCGCTTCACAGTGGAGTTCGACGCCGGCGAGGGCGATCTCAGGGTGACGGTGGCGTGGGACGATGTCCCGGGCACGCCGAATGTTGGCGATGCCCTGGTCAACGACCTGGACCTGCGGGTGATCGACCCCACCGGCGCCGTCCACCTGCCGTGGACGCTGAACCCGTCGGACCCGAGCGCGCCCGCGGTCCGCAACGCGCGCGATCGGGTCAACAACATCGAGCAGGTCCAGATCGACAACGCCGCGACCGGCTCGTACACCGTCGAGGTGATCGGGACGCTGATCGCCGACGGGTCGGCGCAGACATTCGGAGCGGCATCGAACGGGCTTTTGTCCCCCTGCTCGCGGGCGGGTTTCGTCGCCCTGGGCGCTTCGCGCGCCCCATGCTCGGGCGAGACGACTGTTCGCGTGGTGGACTGCGACCTCAACACCTCCGACGCGGTGATCGACACGGCGGAAGTGCTCGTCTACAGCGGTGTCCAGGCCGGTGCGATCGTGGTCCAACTCACCGAGACGGCCCCCGACTCGGCCGAGTTCATCGGATCGTTCGCGTTCGGCGACGGCTCGGGCGGGTCGCTGGCGGTGTTGAGCGGCGATGTGGTCACGGCTCTTTACATCGACGCGGACGACGGCGCGGGCGGATCGGGCGTCCAGGTCACGGCCGAGATGGTCATCGACTGCGACGCGCCGGCGCTGCTGTCGCGGATTCTCGACGGCCTGTGGTACAATCGGGTGGATGTCCTGATCGGGGCGGACGAGCGTGTGAGCTGTCGCGTGCTCTACGGCGAGAGCGGCGGCCCGATGAACCGCGCGGCCGATTCCCTGACCTTGATCGGGCAGACGCATGTGGTGCGCCTGGCGGGGCTGGACGAATCGACGGACTATGTGTACGCCGTCGAGTTGACGGACATGGCCGGCAATGTGCTGCTGGACGACAACGCCGGCGCGGGGTATCCCTTCCGGACGATCCGCGGCCCCCTGCCGGTCTACGAGTTCCTTGTCGATGACACCGACCCGGGCTGGGACCGCACGGGCGACTGGGAGTTCGGCCCGGCGACCGGGCTGCGCGGCAACCCGCCCCAGGCGTACAGCGGCGTCCATGTGTTCGGCTACGACCTCGACGACTGGTTCCCCTGGCACATGGACCGCGAGTACCTGACCACCGGCGTGATGGACTTCACCGGGGTGTACGAGGTGCGTCTGGGGTTCCAGCGTTGGCTGGGCCTCCCGCCGTCCGTCACCGCGAACGCCTCGGTCGAGGTCCAGGTCGGCGAGGGTGACTGGCAGGTCGTCTGGCGGCACTCGGAAGGGCGGATGTCGCCCACGGCGTGGGAGTTTGTTTCCTACGGCCCGCTCGACATCGTCGCCAACCAGCCCGCGGTGCGGTTCCGCTGGGTGATGGGCGAGTCGGGTGTCTTTATTGACGAGTGCGGCTGGAACATCGACGACATCGTGCTGACGGGTGTGATCGCGCCCGTCCCGTGCCCGCCGGACATGTACGCGGACGGGCGTCTGGACTTCTTCGACATCATGGCCTTCCTGTCGGCCTACGGCGCGATGGACCCCTCCGCGGACTTCGCCGATCCGGTCGGAGTCCTCAACTTCTTCGATGTCGCCTCCTTCCTTGAGGCGTTCATGGCCGGGTGTCCCTGAGGCGCAACCGACCCGACCGGCCGCGCTCGCAAGGAAGCGGCCGCGAGCAGCGACTGACGAGCGTCCGCCCACCACGCTCAAAGAATCGGAGCGAGCAACTGCGCCGCGTTGTCCACCAGCCTTGACGCGAAACCCCGCTCATCCCAACCGCCTTCGGTCAGACAGCGGGAGTCGGCCAGATAGCGGTGCTGGATGTACCGCATCTGCTCGGCGATCTCCTCGTCATGGATGAACAGCGACAGCTCGAAGTTGACCCAGAGCGATCGGCGGTCCATGTTCGCCGAGCCGAGCAGCACCAGGCGCCGGTCGATCACCGCCGTCTTCGAGTGCAGCAGGCCGTTCTGAAACAGGCGGACCTCCACGCCCGCGCTCAGCAGGTCGTCGTAGTAGGACCGCGATGCGTGCCGCACCAGCACCGAATCCACCCGCTCGGGCACGATCAGGATGGTCTTCACCCCCCTCTTCGCGGCCGTGATGAGCGCGGTCAGCATCGTGTCGTCGGGCACGAAGTACGGGGTGGAGATCACCAGCTCTTCACGCGCGGCGTAGATCGACTGGAGCAGGGCGCGCCGGAGGTCGTCGGGGTTGTCGCCCGGACCGGAGGAGATGATCTGGATGGGGCTGATGCCCGCGGTCATCGGCTGTTTCGGGCGTTCCTCGGCCAGCGTGTCGTCTGGAGACTCGGTACACCAGTCCAGGGCGAACAAGAGGTCGAGCGCGGCGACCGCCGGGCCGCGGACGCGGGCCATGATGTCCACCCACGGGCCGGTGCGCCGGCCCCCGCTGGGCTTGCTCGGCGTGCGCGGCTGCTTGAAGACCTTGGGGTCCGCCAGGTTCATGCTGCCGGTCAGCGCGGTTTCGCCGTCGAACACGGCCAGCTTGCGGTGATTGCGCAGATCGACCCGGGCAACCCAGGCTCGGGCGAGTTTGACCGGCAGAGCCGCCCGGACCTCAACCCCGGCGGCCTGGAGATCGCCGAGCCAGTTACTGGCGAAGAAGCCCGCCGACCCGACGGCGTCGGCCAGCACCCGGACATGCACCCCGCGTCGGGCGGCCGCGATCAGTGCCGTGGTGACCAGGTCCACCCGCCCCCCGGACGAGTAGATGTAGAACATGATGCTGATGGTTTTCCTGGCCTTGGCGATCTCATCGAGCAGAACGGGAAAGAAAGCGTCCGCATCGTCGAGCAGTTCGACCGAGTTGCCGGCCAGCGCGGGGATGGGGCTGGTGGCGCGGGCCAATCGGTTCAGTGGAGCCAGGAAAGGGAGAACCGCCGGATCCTCCGTGGCGGCGAAGGGTTCGAGCGCGTCGAAATGGGCACGCGCCGCGTCCTCGAGCGTCTGCATCCGCCTGGCACGCTTGCGGGACACCCATGATTCGCCGACGAGCACATACAGCACCACCCCCAGGATCGGGATCCAGGCGAGCACGGCCAGCCACGCGAGGCTGACCCCCTGGGAGCGGCGCTTCGAGATCACGCGCAGCGCCACGCCGAGCACCAAAGCCCAGTGCAGCAGGAAGAACACGCTCGGGATCAGGCTGGTCCAGTACATGGTCGCGGCCGCATCATACGGCCTTTGAACCGGATGCCGACTCGGATCATGGAATGCGACGAAGCCCCAACACCCGCCGGCGTGTGCTCAGCCGTGGCCCTGCTCCCGCCGCGAGGCGTGCGTGAACTTTCGTTCAGATCCCGCGGGACTTGATGCTCTGGGCAAGGTGGAGCTTGGTCCGGGCCGCGTTGCGCTCGTGGGCGAGACGGTCCTGGGCGGCCAGACGATCCGGGGCGTCGGCGGGGATGGCGCGGGCCTCGGCGGTGGCGAGTTCGGCCTTGGCGTCCTGCTCGACAAGCCGCTCGGCGGGCACAGCCTTCTCAGCCAGGATGGTCAGCTCGCCGTCGCCCATCTTGAGGAAGCCCGAATCGACGAAGAAGTGGCGTGAGCCGCTGCCCTTGGCCGCGGGGAAGTCCAGGCGGAGTTCACCCATGCCCAAGCGGGCGACGATCGGGGCACGCCCGGGCTGGAAACCGATCAGACCGTCCCAGGCCGGCACGGAGGCGTAGACCACCGGCTCGGAAAGCAGTTCGGCGTCGGGGGTGACGAGGCGGCAGCGGAAGGTGTCGGCCATGGGATCATCCTCGGGGGCTGTACGGGTGGGATTGTAGGCTGGAAGAGGCGGGATCTGAATCGGTCGTGAGGTGGTTTGGGAGGTCCAATGATAGGCGTTGAGAAAATCTCCCTGCTTTGGTACTCTCTTGGTCAGGAAGGGTCTGTCAACGCTCTTTGTCCGGCTCTGTGTTCTTCAAAAACGCGGAATGGGCGGTTTCTCTGGGAGCGAGGAGAGAAACCCGCGAGAAGGGGTACTGATGCGGCATTGGTACGAAAGCCTTTGTTTGTGTCTTTTTCTGCTCGGGGGGATGGGAACAGCCCGAGGGCCGGGTCCGTCGCCCCAGCCCCATGCATGCCCACCTAGGTGCTACGGCTTGGTTGCCGTAACCGAGGATGGCCAAGTCAGTTTTCGCGGGACGATCATCCTCCATCAAGACGAATCGCGATTCCGAAGCTGTGGAAACCTGGTGATCTGGGATATGCGGGGTGAGCTTGAGTATCAGTTTGGTGGCGATCCCGGGTTCGAGAGGATCGGTGAGTTCGCATGCCGCTTCACGGATGAAGCCTGGGTCCTGGTCTCGTTCATGCTCCATCCGGGCTTTGCCGATGGCAGCTTCCGGGTATTCATCAACCATGACCAGACATCCGGCTCATGGGATTTTCAGACCGGATTCGGCATGCCTTTTCACGGGCGGTGCATTCTCTGGTCGCAAGAGTTGAACACCGAGATGCGTGCTTTAAGCGCGGAGGAACAGGTCGCGCGATGGAAATCCGAAACCGATAAACATCATGCCGCCGAAGGCGACTGAGCGATGAGGCGACCGGCGGCGGTTGGCTTTGATCGAAAGCAAACGAACCGGAAATCCCAAAGGCTTCGCGGACCCCTGGGGAAAGAATACGCCCCGACCAGGATCAAAGAGCGACTAGGCCGCCTGGTTTCCGAGGATTCCAGCGAGTCACACCCGGACGCGGATGCCGCAACAAAGCTCTTCAGCGTCAAACGAAATCAAGACCGATCATCACCCGCGAAGCTTCACTCGTTCGACACCAGCGGCGACCGCCCGCCCTGTTCCGGTTCGGTGGACAGGATCAGGGGCACCAGGTGGGTGTTCTCGATCCTCAGGGAACCCATCAGGGCCACGGCCTGGGTCGCCAGTTCCTCGTAGTCAGACTGGGCCAGCTCCACCAGACGACGCACCAGGCGGGCGTCCAGGTGGTTGCCGAAACGCTTGCCCGAGTCCGCCGCGATGGCCAGCATCTCGACCTGCTCGAACCCGCTCGACGCCAGGGCCTTCTCGAAGATGGCCCGCTGGGCCGCCGGGCTGTCCACATGGGAGAGCACCTCGGCCAGGTCGATCATCGACAGCCCCTCGGCATCGGCCAAGACCTCGATCAGGATCGTCGCCGAATCGGCCACATCCAGCACCCTGTTGTTCGACACCGCCAGGTCGCGCAGCACCAGCAAGGCCCGCGAGGCGTAGGCCTGGGCCTCGTCGTCGCCGATCGCGCCGCCCGAAGCAACCCGCAGCAGTTCCTCCGCCGTGGCCGTGAACATGTCCGGCGTCAGCGCCCGACGCACCGCCACGGTCTGGTCCCGCCGGTACTGGCGCAGCAGCGCGCTCTCGTCGTCCGCCGTCACCATCGCCAGCACGGGCGTGACCGACAGGCGGTCGGACCCGCGCGCCGACTCGATCTCCAGAATGGTCTGGTCCTGGCCCAGGCGCGTCACGATCAGGTCCACCGCGGGCGCCTCGGCGATCGCCGCCTCCAGCCCGCCCAGGCCCGTCGGCGACGGCGGCAGCACCCGGAAGCCCATCGACTCCAGCACCGCCCGGTCGGCCTCGTACGCCTCGCGGTCCCCGCCCGTCAGCACGATCGCCGTCAGCGCCCCCGCGTCGCGCACCGCGCCGGCCAGCAGCGGCACGACCCGCTCCGCCCCGCGGAAGCTCTCCGCCGGAGAGGACTTGCCCAACGCCAGCGCGGCCTCGTACTGCACGCGACGGTTCGGGTAGGTCAACGCCTCCAGCAGCGGGTACCGCCCGTTCACCGGCGAGCCCCACAGGGAACGCGGCCCCGCGGTCTGCTGGATCGCGTCGATCGCCTCCCGTGCCAGGGGGGTGTCCCGGGTGTCGATCGCCCGACGCAGCACCAGCTGGCCGATCTCCGGCCCGGCTGCCACGCCAAAGTACGCCGCCCCGCGCCGGTCCGCCGGGTACGCCGGGTTGTCATACCCCTCCGGCGAGTCCAGCTGCCGCGAGTAGTTCGCAGCGATCCACAGGGCCAGGGTCTCGGGGTTGCCGGCGTTGATGCCCAGGGCCTTCTCGGCCATCCGCATCGCCATCGCCTCGTGGAACACCTCGGTCCGCACCGGCGTCATCACCAGTCCCAGACCCTGATCGAACCGCCACAGCAACTGGTGCTCCTCATTGGCGAAGCTGGTCAGCTCGCCCGGCTCCCCGTAATAGGAATCCGCCAGCAGGGCGTACAGGCCCGCCACATCCGCCGAGGGGTTCCCCCCCAGCCGGCCCAGCGCCCGGGCGCTGGCCTGCCGCACGGCCTCCACCTGGCTGTTCTGGTACAGGTCCACCAGGAAGGGCACGCTCGTGCGATAGGGGATCAGCCCGAGCACATCGACCACCGCCTCCTGCCGGGCCGGGTCGAGGTGCGGCAGGGCCGTCACGAGCGGGGCGATCGACTGCCGCCCCAGGTCCACCAGCACCCGCTGCACCTGCGCCCGCAGGTTGGCGTCCCGGTTCTGGAGGTAGGCGTCGAGCAACTGCGGCAGGGCGTACTCGCCCGCCGCGATCAGCCGTTCACGACCGATCTGGCGTCCGCGAAGCCCCCCGGTCAGCAGCCCGATGTTCCGCGTGATCTCGTCCGCATTGCGCACCCGGGCCAGCTTGCCGTCCCGGTACAGCCTGTCCAGCCCCCCCGCCACCGGCTCGAGCACGGGCACCCGCATGGCGGCCGCCACGGACTCCTCGAACCGCTCGACCTCCCGGGCGTTCTCCACCAGGTCCACGAAGGCCTCGCCGCTGATCCCCGAGTCCAGCAGCTGTCGCCCCAGATCGGCCGCGATGTCGTACCGGGCGATGCGGACAAAGTGGATGAAGTCGCGCAGCAGGCTCAGGGCCTGCTCGTTCTGGGCGGTGGTCGGCTGGGCCGCCCCCAGCGCCGGAACAAGAGCCGAGGCGGAAGCCCCCGTCCCAGCCGCCGCACCGGCGAACATGGACAGCAGGACCGAGAACGAGACGACGGATCGGGTCGAACGACGCACTAGGGATCTCCTCGGGCTGCGAGCGGGGGTAGAACACGCCCGCGGACCAATCATCGGTACGGACGCCCCCGGCAAGCTGTTGCCGCGGACCCCGAAGACAAGGTCCGAACTGTATCGGAACCCCCGCGCGCCTGTCAACGCGACCCCCAAACCCGTCTGCCCCCCCTTTTCCCCCCACACCCCGGCACGCAACCCCTCCCCCCCGCGTCCGGATACCCGAAATTTGTCCGTCTGCGCCGGTCATATGGCCGCTCAGGCGTCAAGACCCCTCCCGAACGAGCCGATGGCAGGGGCCGACCGGCGCGTCACGGCGACGCCACCGTCCACCATCTTTTGTGCGCTGAGGTGAGATCCATGCCCCCAGAAAAGGATGTCCTGACGACCGGCGAGGTCGCCAAGATCTGCAATGTGGCCCCCCGGACCGTCTCCAAGTGGTTCGACTCCGGCCAGCTCAAGGGCTACCGGATCCCCGGCTCCAAGGACCGGCGCATCCCCGTCTCCGAGCTCTACCGCTTCATGAAGGCCCACCAGATCCCCATGGAAGGGATCTCCACCGGCACCACCCGCGTCCTCATCGTCGATGCCGACGCCGAGGTCGGCTCGGTCCTCCACCGCGTCCTGACCGACCAGACCGGCTACGAGGTCCGCGCCGTCTCCACCCCATTCGCCGCCGGGCTGGAATGCGAGCGCTTCCGCCCCCATGTCGTCCTCATCGATGTCCACATCGGCGAGGGTGACCCCCGCGCCATCGTCGATCTGGTCCGCACCTCCGACGCCCTCCAGATGACCAAACTCATCGCCATGTCCGGCAAGCTCACCGACGGCCAGGCCCACGGCCTCCGCGCCGCCGGCTACGAGTCCTTCCTCCGCAAGCCCTTCCAGGTCCGTCAGGTCGTCGAGTGCATCGAGCACGCGACCAACATCGCCGCCTGAACCTGAAAACAAACTCATCCACGCAACGCCCGGCCCGCGCCGGGCGTTGTCGCGTGCCGGAATACCCATACCATCCCAGCGGTTTCCCCGCTCTCAACACGCTTGCAAATAAAGGAGACTCCACCATGCCAACCAAGCCCGCCAAGAACACCAAGTCCGCCAAGCCCGCCCGCCCCATCACCTCCCGCGATCTTCACCCCGACGAGCAGGCCGCCCTGCTCCAGCCCTGCGTCCACGCCTGCATCCACCTGGCCCTGACCCTCAAGCAACTGCACTGGAACCTCCGCGGCTCCAAGTTCCAGACCGTCCACGAGTTCCTCGATGTCGTCATCGCCCACGCACGCGCCACCTCTGACGAACTCGCCGAACGCATCGTCACCCTCGGCGTCGCCGCCCGCGGCCAGCCCCACACCGTCGCCGACATCAAACTACCCAGAGTGCCCGACGCCTTCATCACCGACACCCAGGCCCTCGAACTGGCCAGCAGCCTGATCGACGCCGCGATCGGCACCCTCCGCGACGCCCAGGAACCCCTCGGCGATATCGACGCCGTCTCCGAAGACCTTGTGATCTCCGCCATCCAGACCTTCGAGAAGCAGCTCTGGATGCTCCGCTCCCACCTTCTGTGACCCCCCGTGGGGCCGACTTCCAGTCGGCCTCTTCCCCCCTCTCTTCGTCTCTTCGTCTCTCCGTCTCTTCTTCCCCCCCAACGAAAAACGCCGGCCCCCAAAGGCCGGCGTTTCTTCTTCAGATCAAGAACCCGCTCACTCCAGCTCGGCCATCAACGCCGCCAGCACATCGCACGCCGCCTGGAGGTCCTTCTTGTCGATCATCTCCGTCACCGTGTGGATGTAGCGCGTCCCGACGGTGATGCCCACCGCCTTCGCGCCCGCCGCGGCCTGCTGCGCCGCGGCTCCGTCCTGGCCGCCCGCGGCCAGGATCGTCCGCTGGTACGGGATCCGCTTCTTCTTCGCCACCGCCTCGACCCGGTCCACCAGCTCATGGTCCGAGATGAAGCTCCCGTCCTTGATGTGCAGCCCGAAGCCCTTGCCGTGCGTCGTGACCGCCTCGGCCGTCGGCACGCCCGGCGTGTCGCACGCCAGCGTCACATCGACGCCCAGGCCGATGTCCGGCCTGACCGCGTACGATGCCGTCTTCGCGCCCCGCAGCCCCACCTCTTCCTGCACGGTGAACGCCACCACGATGTCACAATCGTGACCGGCCCCGGACTTGCTCAGCGCCCGCACCGACTCGATGCCCAGCCAGCACGCCACGCGGTTGTCGAGCGCCTTCGAGACCACCTTGGTCCCGATCTCGATCAGCGGCTCGTCCATCACGATGTAATCGCCGATCCGGAACTTCTTGTTCACCTGCGGCGCCGTCATGCCGGTATCGACGAAGAACTCCTTGGCCTCGGGGATCTTCTTGCGGTCCTCGGCGCTGGAGATATGCACCGGGCGCCCCCCCGGGTTCATCACGCCCTTGTAGTCCCCGTCCTGCGCGCACACCAGCACGCGCCGCGAGAACAGGTTCCGCGTGTCGAACCCGCCCGCCGGGTTCACCCACAGAAACCCCTTCTCGTCGATGCTCGACACATAGAACCCGATCTCGTCCATATGGCAGAGCTGCATCACCGTCCGCGCCTTGCCCTTCGACACCGTCTTCTTGCCCTTGCCCCCCGCCCCCCCCGACCCCCCGCTCCCCCGCGCGTTCCGCCGGCAGATCAGGTTGCCCAAGGGGTCCGTCTCGACCGTGTCGAACAGCCCCTTGACTTCCTTCTGGATCAACGCGCGGACCCGCTCCTCACGCCCGGGCACGCCCGGTGTCTCGCACAGACGCTTCAGCAAATCAATGTTCACAAGAGACTCCCAATCTGAATACTTCCCTCTCGCCCACGCACGCATCGCCCGCGGGCCGTCCCAAACAATAGCCTGCCCCCACCCCCTCAATCCCCTGGAATCGGCCCTTCACCCGATCATCACCCGGCCATCATCCCCGATCTACTCTTCCACATGACCGATCCCGGCCCGGCCAACCCACCGCTCCAGAGTCCCCTCCACCACCGCTTCGCCGCCTCGGACGCCCTCCTCCTCTCCTACGGCCCTCCCACCGCTCCCATCGAGGTGGTGGGCGCCTTTGAAGAGGTCGGGCTTGAGTACGCCGCCCTCCGCAAGGCCGCCGTGCTCTTCGACGAGCCTCACACCACCACCGTCACCCTCCGCGGCCCGGACCGTCTCGCCTTCCTCAACAGCATGCTCACCCAGAAGGTCATCGACCTGACCGCCGGGCACACCCGCCCCTCCTTCTGGCTCAACCGCAAGGGTCGCATCGACGCCGACCTCCGCGTCATCGAGCGGGGCGACCACACCCTCCTCCTTCTCGACCGGCACCTGGCCGCCCCCACCGCCGCGGCCCTGGGCAACTACATCTTCTCGGAAGACTGCACCATCGAGCCGCCCTCCGACACCCACCACACCCTCGCCCTCCACGGCGCGGGCGCCCTCGCCGTCCTGGCCGCCAAGGCCGACGACCCCGCCCTGGCCGATCTCGCGCCGAGCACCAACGCCGCCTGCACCATCGCGGGCGTTCCCTGCCTCGCCGACCGCGACGACCTGACCGGCGACCCCGGCGTCCGCCTGCTCGTCCCCCGCGAGCACGCCGAGCGTGTCTACGACGCCCTGCTTGCCCCCCACTCCGGCACACCCCCCGTCAAACCCGTCGGCTGGTACGCCCTGAACACCGCGCGCATCGAGGCGGGGCGTCCGCTCTTCAACATCGACTTCGGCCCCGACACCCTCCCCGCCGAGACCAGCCTGGTCCACACCCGCATCGACTTCCGCAAGGGCTGCTATCTGGGCCAGGAGGTCGTCGCCCGCATGGACGCCCGCAAGGCCCGCAAGCAGGGCCTGGCCGCCCTCCGGATCACCGGCATCGGCCCCGACACCGACGCGCCGCTGCCCGGCATGGGCGACCGCGTCTTCTCCCCGGCCGACCCCGAGGGCAACCCCGTCGGCGTCGTCACGAGTTCCACCATCGCCCCCATGCTCGGCGCGGCGGCGGTCGCTTTCGCCATGCTCCGCGACGCCGAAACGGCCCCCGGCACGCAACTGCTGACCCAGGCCGAGGGGCGCAAGGCCCCCGCCACCGTCCAGCCCACGCTCACCTTCTGGGAACGGGGCCGCTGACCCCCCGGCACCGGGGCCGGCGACCCGGGCAACCCTACCGGATCACGCCCTGGGTGCGCGGCTCCCCGGCTCCCACCGGCACCGTCACATAAAAATCCGACCCCACGCCCGGCGTGGTGTGGACCTCCAGGCGCCCGCCGTGCGCCTCGGCGATCCGCCGGGCCGTCGGCAGGCCCAGCCCCGTCCCGCCCGCGCGCGTCGTGAAGTACGGCCGGAAAATTTTTTCCACCGTCTCGTCCGTCATGCCCGGCCCCGTGTCGATCACATGCAGACGCACGGACGCCACGCCGTCGTCGTCGCACGCCTCGGCGCGGAGGATCAGGTCGCGCGTCGTGATCGCCGGGTGCTCCATCACCGACACCGCGTTGAGCATCAGGTTGAGCAGCGCCTGCTTGACATGCGGCCCGTCGATCCACGCCGTCACCGCCGGGCGCGGCGGCTCGACCCGCAGCCGCACGCCGGAGGCCCGGGCCTGCGGGTCGTAGAAATCACTCAGTTCCTCGAGCAGCGTCCCGATGTCCACGGGCGCCCTGGCCAGGCGCAGCTCGCCCGCGTACTCAAGGAAGTCCGACAGGATGCCCCGCAGCCGCTCGGTCTCCAGCCTGAGCGCGCCGACGCGCCGGGTCAGACGCCCCTTGTCCTGCTCGGGCAGGTCCAGGTCGGCGACCGCCTCGTGCAGCAGCTGGGCGTTGAGGCCGATGGTGGACAACGGGTTCTTGATCTCGTGCGCCAGCCCGCCGGTCATGGACCCGATCTCGGCCAGCCGCTCGGCCGACCGCGCCCGGCGCTCGGCCACCCGCACCCGTCCCACCGCCCGACGCACGATCACCCGCGACGCCACCACCCCCGCCCCCGCGCCGAGCAGCAACCCGATCCCAAGCCCCACCAACAGGTCCATGCCCGGCATGCCTGATTGTTGCAGCCGCGCCGCACCGGCACGGGGTCCGCCCCTGACTTACCGCCTGGGCGTCCGCGAATAAGTCCGCCGCGGCACCACCACCTCCGGCGCGTCCGGCTCGGCCGGTTCCAGCCTCGCCACCCGCGTCGCGCGCCAGCCCTTGTCCGACCGCTCCGCGTCGTACACCACACCGGACCCGTCCCGCAGCACGCGGAACCCGTCGCCCTCAATCACGGTGAAGTGAACGAATATGTCCTGCCCCTGCGGGCCGACGATGAAGCCGAACCCTTTCCTCGGGTCGAACCACTTCACCTGTCCCTCGATCCCCGTGAGCACACTCGGGTTATCCGACATCATGGCCCCCAATCCGGCGAACGAACGCCCGGCTCCCCACGAGCCGGACCACGACCAAGAACACCTAGCCTACCAAAACCTGTCCGCGCGTCAAACACCCCCCCGGAAACATTCCCGGGGGGGTGCGTTGAAAGCCCAAGTTATCCACCGAATGTCCGCCCCGGGGGCGAAAAACGGGGTGTTTTACTCGGCGTTGGCAGGCTCGGCATCCCGCTGTTCACGGCGGGGACGCCCGCCGCGGCCGCGGTCGCCGCCGCGATCCCGGTCCCGGCCGCCCCGATCGCCGCGGTCGCCGTCCCGATCCGACCGCTCCGGACGGGCGCCGCGCTCGGCCAGCTCCTTCTCCCGCTCCTCGGGGGTCATGGCCGCCTTGCGGCTGAGCTTGATGCGTCCCTGGTCGTCCACCAGGATCACCTTGACCCGCACGACATCGCCGATCTTGACCACATCGGACACCGACTGCACATACCCCTCGCCCAGCTCGGAGATGTGGCACATGCCGTCGGTCCCCGGCGCGATCTCGATGAACGCGCCGAAGTCCTTGGTGGAGACCACCTTGCCCTCGTAGACCGTGCCGACCTGCACATCCTCGCACAGCGCGCTGATCTCGGCCTGGGCGCGCTCCACGCTCTCGGCGTTGGGCGAGGAGACCAGCACGGTGCCGTCGTCCTCGACATCGATGTTCACGCCGTACTTGTCCTGCAGGGCGCGGATGGTCTTGCCGCCCGGCCCGATCAGCTTGCCGATCTTCTCCACGGCGATGTTGAGCTGGATCAGGCGCGGCGCGTACCGGCTGATCTCCGCGCGCGGCCCGGGCAGCACCGCCTCCATCTGGTCGATGATCTGCAAGCGCCCCTTCTTGGCCTGCGCGAAGATGGTCTCGATCTGCGCGAAGCCCAGCCCGCGGGCCTTCAGGTCGAGCTGGATGCCGGTGATGCCCTCGCGGGTGCCCGACACCTTGAAGTCCATGTCGCCGAAGAAGTCCTCCTCGCCGATGATGTCGGTGACGAAGACCTCGTTCTGGTCGTTGTCGTCGGTGAAGCGGCCCACCGAGATGCCCGCGCAGGTGTTGGAGATGGGCACGCCCGCGTCCATCAGCGCCATGCAGCCGCCCGTGACCGACGCCATCGACGACGAGCCGTTCGACTCGGTGATGTCGCTGACCAGGCGGATGGTGTAGGGGAAGTCCTCGGGGCTGGGCAGCACGCCCAGCAGCGACCGCTCGGCCAGCGCGCCGTGGCCGATCTCGCGCCGGCCCGGGCCCATGATCCGGCCCGCCTCGCCCACGCAGAAGGGCGGGAAGTTGTAGTGCAGGTAGAACTTCTTGGAATACTCGGGCAGCAGCCCGTCGACGATCTGCTCGTCCTTGCCCGTGCCCAGCGTGCAGGACACCAGCGACTGCGTCTCGCCGCGCTGGAAGAACGCCGAGCCGTGGTTGCGGGCGAAGTACCCAACCTCCATCTCGATCGGGCGGATCTCGTCGAACTTGCGTCCGTCGGCCCGGATGCCCTTCTCGATGATCAGCCTGCGGGTGATCTTCTTCTCCAGCGTGCGGAACGCCTCGCCGGCCTGACGCCGGGCCAGGCGGCTGGCCTCGGCCACGGCCACGGTCCCGTCGATCTTCTCCGGGAAGTGCGCGTCCAGCACCTTCTTCTTGATCGCGCTGACCGCCTCGCCGCGTTCGTGCTTGCCCTTGATCTGGCGGGCCTCGGTCAGCTCTTTCTCGCAGGCCTTCTTGACCGCCGCCGTGATCTCATCGGGGATCAGATTCAGGTGGTCGCCCATCCGCTTGTCGGCGCCGACCTTCGAGGCGAACTCCTCGATCATCGCGAGGATGGGCTTGATGCCCTCCTCGTAGCCGAACTTGATCGCCGCCAGCACATCCTCGTCCGGCACCTCGGCCGAGCCGACCTCGATCATGTTCACGCCGTCGTGGTGCCCGGCCAGGACCATGTCCATGTCCGAGTACTCGAGCTGGCTGACCGTCGGGTTCAGGATGAACCGCGGGCCGTCATCGGTGAAGATCCGCGCCACCCGCACCGTCGCCAGCGGCCCCTCGAACGGGCAGTCCGAGATCGCCAGCGCGGCCGCCGCGCCCGTGCCCGAGATCACATCGGCGTCGTTCTCGCCGTCGTGGCCCATCACCCAGCACTGGATCTGGACCTCCTCGATGAACCCGTCGGGGAAGAGCGGGCGGATCGGGCGGTCGATCATCCGCATGGTGAGGATCTCCTTCTCGTTCGGAGCGCCCTCCCGCTTGCGGAAGCCGCCGGGGAACTTGCCGCCCGCCGACAGCTTCTCGCGGTAGTCCACCTGCATCGGGAAGAAGTCCAGCCCGGGACGCGGGGCAGCCCGCATCACCGTGCACATCACGGTGGTGTCGCCGTGGGTGATGAGCACGGCCGCCGTGGCCAGCTTGGCGACCTTGCCGGTCTCCATCCGCATCGTGCGCCCGCCGATTTCCTTCTCGACGACGATCTGCTTGGTTGTCATGTATTCCGCTTTCTTTGCGTGCGCGGGGTGTGAGGCATCCCCGCCGCGTCCGCGCCCCGGACCCCGATGGCCCGGCCGGACGCCCGTTGCCGGCATGGTCAGGCCCGCCCTCACGGAACGAGTGGCAGAAGGCGTGGGACAGGCCCGCTCCGCCGCACGCGCCGGGTCCGATGGGCCGGGGCCGCCCCCCAAACCCGATCACCCGCCCCGTCGGCCGTCCTGTCCGTCGCCCACTGCCGCTCCCGCGGGCCTGATACGAAAACCCCGCGTTCCCTTCCGGGCACGCGGGGTCGAATCTGATTTACTTGCGCAGGCCGAGCTTCTGGATCGTGGCCTTATAAGCCTCGTTGTCCGTGCGGCTCAGATACCGCAGCAGCCGGTTGCGCTTGGACACCATCTGCACCAGCCCGCGCCGGTTGTGCGCGTCCAGCTTGTTCGCACGCAGGTGGGTGGCGACCTGCTGGATGCGGGCCGTGAGGATCGCGATCTGGACCTCCGGCGAGCCGGTGTCCTTTCCATCGCGGGCGAAATCTTTGATGACCTGGGTCTTCTTCTCGGGGGCGAGGGGCATGGAATCTCCGTATGCCTGATGGCCGTCGCGTGCGGGCGTGCCGGGCCGATCCCGACAAATCCCGCCGCCAAACCCCAACCATGAAGGCGATGGGGTTCCCAACCTTATGCCGCACACCCGCTTCCGTCCAATCCCGCCTTCATCCCATCCCGATCTTCCACCCCAATCAAAGACCAAAATCAACCAACATCCGACGCGCCTTCCGGCCCCACCCACACTACCCCACTCGCACCATGCCCACTCCGACCGCCATTCCCGCCCAGCCCGCCCTTTCCCACCGGGTTTCGTCTCTCAGACCTTCCGTCACCGTGGCCCTGAACAACCGGGCCAAAGCCCTCAACGCCTCGGGCGTGGATGTCCTCGGTTTCGTCGCCGGCGAGCCGGACTTTGGCACCCCCCACCGCCAAGTTTGTTGCGGCACTGTCGTGATCGGATGACACGCGGCGACAAGCGACTCGTCAGAACATCGCCCACACCCACGAAAGCCAGATCGGCGAGATCCAGAGCAGCCCGCACACGGCCGCGAGCCAGCGGACGCGGATGACCGGCGATTGATGCGCGCGGGTGCTCCCGCACTCTGGGCACACATCAAGAGCATCCATTCTGTAACCGCATCCCGCGCACGGCCCGGCCGCCGAACGAAGCGTGGGGCCGGCCAAGCCGAGAGCCGCGCAAACGAGGGTGAACACCGCCGCCGTCTCAATCCCAACCAGCCCGACCCGACTCATGCCGACAATGCTTACATACGCGCCAAATCCCAAGGCATCTTCCGTCCACAGCAGACGAACGAGTACGAATGCAGTAAACACGACTGGCAACAACGCGGCGAGCACAGCGATCCCCGCGTTCGCTCTCCCCCTGAGTTCAACCCGTCCGCGACCCAGGCGCGGCGTGGCGACCTTGACCACCACCAATATCATCAGATAGATGCATAAAGAAACCGCAAACATCGCCAGAGGACCGAAGAACGCATAATAACTGTCCAAAAACTGGGCATCAAAGACCGGGTAGAACGGTGCGTTGAACAAATCGTCCCAACTCGGAGCGATCTTCACGCCTTCTCTCGCGATGCTGCCGGAGCCGCCGTGCCCCCCGCCAACAGCCGACCAATCCCAGTGCGAGCCCCATGATGGCGACGGGAGCACCCCAGACACGGCGATGTTCACATCGCGCATGAAACGAATCAGAGCCGAATGGACCGGGTCCATCCGGAGGATGCACCCGACCAGGGTCGCGACATAGACCGCCGCGGCACAACCCACAAATATAACGATGTTCCTGAATCTATTTTTCATGGCTTCATTGGCAAGACAGCATATTTCCGAGTCTCAAAAACATGAACGACCTTTCAAGTAGTTGAACATGGCGAGGGGTATGGATTCTCCGTCTGCCTTGATGGCCGTCGTGCGCGGGCGTGCCGGGTCGATCCCGACAAATCCCGCCGCCAAACCCCAACCACGAAGGTGATGGAGTTCCCAGCCATATGCCGCACGCCCGCTTCCGTCCAATCCCATTCTCAATCCATCCCGGTAATACCCACCAATCAAAGACCAAAATCAGACAGTATCCGACGCGCCTTCCGACCCCACCCACACTACCCTACTCTCACCATGCCCACCCCGACCGCCATTCCCGCCCAGCCCGCCCTTTCCCACCGGGTTTCGTCCCTCAGACCCTCCATCACCGTGGCCCTGAACAACCGGGCCAAAGCCCTCAAGGCCTCGGGCGTGGATGTCCTCGGCTTCGCCGCCGGCGAGCCGGATTTCGACACCCCCCCCTCCATCAAGCAGGCCGCCATCGACTCCCTGCTGGCCGGGGATACCAAGTACACCCCCACCATGGGCGACATGGCCACCCGCAACGCCGTGGCCAGAAAGCTCACCACTGAGAACCACATCCCCGGCCTGACCGGCGACCACATCGCCATCGGCGCCGGCGGCAAGCATGTCCTCTACACCGCCATCCACTGCCTCTTCGACCCCCCGGCCGCGGGTGAGGAGCCCTGGGAGATGCTGCTCCCCGTCCCCGCCTGGGTCTCCTACGCCCCCATCTGCGAGATGGCCGGCGGCAAGGTCGTCGAACTCGAGACCACCCCCGCCACCGACTTCCGCCTCGACCCCGAGCAGCTCCGCCGGGCCATCAACCCCCGCAGCCGCCTGCTCGTCCTCAACTCCCCCTCCAACCCCCTGGGCACCATGTACCCCGAGGCCGACCTCCGCGCCATCGCCCGGGTCGTCCACGAGGCCCGCGAGATCGCCCCCGACCTGGTCATCCTGACCGACGAGATCTACGAAAAAATCGTCTACGGCGACATCCCCCACTTTTCCATCGGCTCCATCCCCGAGATCGCCGAACGCACGCTCACCCTCAACGGCATGTCCAAGGCCTACGCCATGACCGGCTGGCGCATCGGCTACGCGGGCATGCCCGGCGACTTCGGCAGGAAGTTCATCAACGCGATGGCCACGCTGCAGGGCCAGATGTCCACCAACATCACCAGCTTCACCTACGCCGCCATCCGCCACGCCCTGACCGACCCCGGCGTGGCCGCCGAGGTCGAGTCCATGCGCCGGGCCTTCGCTGAACGCGCCGACCTCATCATGGCCCGCCTGGCCGACATCCCCGGCGTCGCCTGCATCAAACCCCAGGGCGCGTTCTATGTCTTCCCCGATGTCTCCGCCCTCTTCGGCAGGACCACCCCCAAGGGCGTCACGCTCGATTCCGCCCTGTCCTTCTCCGAGGCCCTGCTCGACGAGGCCCATGTCGCCTTCGTCCCCGGCGAGGACTTCGGCGGCTGCGGCCGCAACCACCTCCGCATCTCCTTCGCCTGCTCCGAAGAGCAGATCAACAAGGGCATGGACCGCTTCACGAAGTTCGTGGCGAACCTGAAGTGACCGCGGAGCGGGGGGCTTCCAGCCCCCCGTCGGCCCGCAGGGCCGAGCGACACCATCCTCAACCCCCCAGGAGGTAGCTCCCATGGACCTCACCTCCCACCACCCCATCTGGCTCCTCCGCCACGGCCTCCTGACCGTGGTCCCGCCGCTCACCCGCGATCTCGACTGCGAGGTTCTCGTGGTCGGCGCGGGCATCACCGGCGCCCTCGTCGCCCACCGGCTTACCGAAGCCGGCATCGGCTGTGCCGTGATCGACCGGCGCGATCTCGGCCAAGGCTCCACCGCCGCCAGCACAGCCCTGCTCCAGTACGACATCGATGTCCCCCTCGTCGAACTCCGCGAGAAGATCGGCCCCGAACGGGCCGTCCGCGCGTACGCCGCAGGGGTGGAGGCCATCGACTCGCTCGCCGAACTCTGCCACGACATCCCGGAGGCCGCCTTCGAGCGCCGCCCCTCGATCTACTTCACCACCGACCCGGACGACACCGCGTTTCTCCGGACCGAACTCGCCGCTCGAGCCGCCGCCGGGCTGGAAGTCCGATGGGCCGAGGCCGAGGAACTCCGCGACCGCTGGGGCCTCGCCGCCGCGGGCGCGATCCACTCCGCCGTCGCCGCCCAGGCCGACCCCTACCGCCTGACCCACGCACTCCTCCGCCGTTGCATCGGCCGCGGCGTCCCCGTCCACGACCGCACCACGGTCCTCGACCTCACCGAGCACGCCGACGGCGTCACGCTCCGGACCGACCGGGCCGTGATCCGCGCCCGGTGGGTCGTCATGGCCGCCGGCTACGAGTCCGTCCGCTGGCTCCCCCAAAAAATCGTCGATCTGCATTCCACCTACGCCATCGCCACCGAGCCGGTCGATCCCGCCCGCATCCCATCCGACCGCCCGCTCCTCTGGGAGCACGCCGAAACCTACTGCTACGCCCGCTGGACCGACGACGACCGCCTCCTCTTCGGCGGCCGCGACGAACCCTTCAAGAACGCCAGACTCCGCGACCGCCTGCTGGCCCGCAAATCCGATCAACTCGGCGCGGATCTGGCCGCCACGCTCCCTCGGCTGAAGGCCGAAACAGCCTTCGCCTGGGCCGGCACCTTCGGCTCGACCAAAGACGGCGTGGGCTACATCGGCGCGCCCCCGGACCGGCGCCGGGTTCTCTTCGCCCTCGGCTTCGGCGGCAACGGCATCACCTACAGCGAGATCGCCTCCCGCATCCTCACCGACACCGTCCGGGACCGCCCCCATCCCCCCCACCCGGACGCCGACCTCTTCGCCTTCACCCGCGTCTGACTCATCCCGGATGCCGCCGGCGCACTTCCGCCACCGATCGTTTGATGAGTTCCTTCAGCACCTTCTCATCCACATCCGCCAGCGACCGGATGTACAGGCACGACTTGCCGGTGGTGTGCTTGCCCAGCCGGGCCATCAGTTCCGCCTCGCCCGCGTGCCCGCTGGAGATGTAGACCACCAGCGCGTTCGACCGCGCCGAGAACCCCGCCAGCGGCATCTCCCCGGTTCGCCCGGACTCGTACACATAGTGGTACCTGCCGAACCCCACGATCGAGGCCCCCCACATCACCGGCTCTTCCTTGACCACCGAGCCGATGATCTCGACCAGCCGCTCGCAGTCCGCCCGGCGTTTCGCGTCCACCTTGGCCAGAAACCCCGCCACCGACTGCCGTGTCGGCGCCGTCTTGTTCCCGCCATTCTTCGCCGTCTTCTTCACCCCGCCCGCCATCTTCGCCGGAACGGCAGCCTTCTTCAAAGCCGCGGACTTCTTTCCGACTTTCTTCGCCATCATCCACCCCACGATCCATGACACTCGCGCATCGGACTCATTCCGCCCTTCGAGACCGTCACGCCAAGGAATCCCCCTCCTTCCCCTCCGCGTCCTCTGCGTGATCTCCGCGCCCTCCCTCTGCGTACCTCCGAAACTAGAAGTCTCATTCACTTCGTGCGCAACACCGCCGCCCGGACACCTACTCCATCTTCATCCCGAGCTGCCACATCATGAACAGCCGCTGGTCCGCGATGTCCCTGATCTGGATGTGCCGGGGCTTGCCCCCGCCGTGGCCCGAGTCCCGATCGACCCAGAGCAGCACGGGCTGTGCCTCCGGGTCCGACCCCGACGCCGCCTGCAGCGCGGCGGCCATCTTCCGGGCGTGCAGCGGGTGGGTCCGGGCGTCGTTCTCCCCGGCCGTCAGCAGCACCGCGGGGTACTGCACGCCCGGCTTGACATTCTGATACGGGGAGTACGGCCGGATGAACCCGAACTGCTCGGCGTTCTCCGCCGATCCGTACTCGGGCACCCAGTACCGCGCCATCAGGAACTTCTCGTACCGCAGCATGTCCAGCAGCGGCACGGCCGAGATCGCCGCCGCGAACAGGTCGGGCCGTTGCACCACCGCCGCCCCGGTCAGGAGGCCGCCGTTCGATCCGCCCACGATGCCCAGCTGCTTTGGATTCGTGTACCCCTCGCGCACGAGGTATTCCCCGGCCGCGATGAAGTCGTCAAAGACATTCTGCTTGCTCGCCAACATGCCGGCCTCGTGCCAGGCCTTGCCGTACTCCCCGCCGCCGCGCAGGTTGGCCACCGCGTAGACCCCGCCCCGCTCGAACCACGGGTACATCGTCGAGCTGAACCCGGGCGTCTGCGAGATGTTGAACCCGCCGTAGCCGTAGAGGATGGTCGGGTTCTTCCCGTCGAGTTTCAGCCCCTTCCTGTGGACGATGAACATGGACACCTCGGTCCCGTCCTTCGAGGGGTACCAGACCTGCCGGACCTCGATCTGCGAGGGGTCCACCGGCACATCCGGGCGCGCCCACAGCGTTCGCTCGCCGCTGGCCAGGTCCACCCGGTAGATCGAGCGCGGCATGTTGTAGCTGGAGAATGTCAGGAACGCCTCGGTCCGATCGTCCGAGGTCGAAAGCGACGCCGACCCGATGCCGGGCAGGTCCAGATCCCCCTTGCGCGACCCGTCGTAGCCGAACAGCGCGATCCGCGTGCTGGCCTTGTCGAGATAGTCGGCCGCGATCATGCCCCGCGCGAACGAGGTCCCGCTGAGCACCAGCTCGGGGTGCTCGGGCACGACATCCTTCCACGCTTCCATCCCGGGGTTGTTCAGGTCCACCATCACCACGCGCCCGTTCGGCGCGCCGATCGCCGTCTGCATGTACAGCCGGTCGCCGCTGAAATGCACGCCGCCGACGCGCCCGGTCTGGCCGATCGCCATCGGGACCAGCGCCAACTCCCCCCCGCGACGCCAGGCATCCAGGTCCGCCATCCACAGGTCCGCGCCCAGCGTCCCGGTGAAGTAGCCCACCAGCATCCACCGCCCGTCCTCGGACGGCGATCCGAACGGCCCCCAGGTCGTCTTCAACGCGCCCAGCCGGTCCTCGGAGTACCCCGCGTCCCCGTAGAAGAACCCGATGTCCTTCTGCCGGAACAGCTCCCGGTCCCGCGAGTGGTGCGTGCCCAGCCGGTGGTGCTTGTACACCTTGGAGTAGGGATCGTCCAGACTTTCGAGCCTGCCGTAGATGAACCCGCGCCCGTCCGGGTCCCACCCCGCCAGCCCCACCTTGCCCGGGATCTCTTCCGCCAGCCACGCGCCGGTCGCCACATCCATCACATACAGCGTCGAGTTCTCGTCCCCCGACCGGTACATCCCGAAGGCCATCAGCGACCCGTCGCGGCTGGGGCTGGTCCACGAGATCGTCGTCAGCCCGGTCGGATCGATGGCGTTGGGGTCGAGCAGCAGCCGCTCCTCGCCATCAAGCCCCTCGCGCACATAGTGCAGCGACTGGTTCTGCGTCCCCTCGCGCTTCGAGTAGAAGTACCGGTTGCCGTACACGCTCGGCGTGCCGATCGACGGCACCTCCAGCAGCTCCGAGATCCGCGCCTCCAGCGCCTTGCGACCCGGCAGGGCGTCCAGCACCGAGCGTGTGTAGGCGTTCTGGGCGTCCGTCCACGCCCCCACCTCCGTGTTCATCCGCCCCATGTTCGCGGGATCGGAGTTGTCCCCCTCCAGCCACCGGAACGGGTCCACGATCTCCACGCCGTGGTACGCATCCGTCACATCCCGCCGCTCCGTCGCCGGCGGCCCCGCCACCGCCCACGAACCGACCACCGCCACGCCGACCACGCCCGTCATCCATCCACGCATCACATTCCCTTCCGCTGAACACCCATCGCCCGCATCATACCGACCCCCGTGGGGCCGAGTTCCACTCGGCCATCCCTTCCCCCCCTCGGTGGCACGGCTCGTGGGGGGCGAGCCGTGTCTTCCCCCTCCCCCCTCACCCCACCAGCCCCTTGGTCAGACGCATGAACGCCGTCTCCAGGTTGACCGGCTCTTCCTGGAAGTGCGTCAGGCGGAAGCCGTTGTTGACCAGCACATTGGGGATGTCCGTGAACACGCCGCCCATGCGGTCGTCGTAGGTGACATGGATCAGCCGTTCCGCGCCGCCGCCGGCGGCGGTCCCGTCGCCCTGCACCACCCTGGCCTCCGTCACGCCCGGCATCGTCGTCAGCACCTGGCAGGCCGCCTCCATCCGTTCGGCAACGGCGACATGGATCACATGCCCCACCTTGGCCCTTCTGAGAATCTCGTTGACCGAGCCGGAGAAGAGCAACTCCCCGCGTTCGATGATGCCCACGGTGTTGCAGAGTTCGGCCAGCTCGTGCAGGATGTGGCTGGAGATCAGGATGGTCTTGCCCATCCGCTTGAGTTCCTTGAGCAGCTCGCGGATCTCGATGCGGGCGCGCGGGTCCAGGCCGGACGCGGGCTCGTCCATCAGCAGCACCTTGGGGTCGTGCAGCAGCACGCGGGCGATCGACAGCCGTTGCTGCATCCCGCGGGAAAGCCCCGCCACCTCCGCCGCCTGCTTGTAGGACAGGTCGGTCAGCTCCAGCACATCGTTGACGATCTTTTTGCGCTGCATCCCGTTGATGTTGTACGCCGCGGCGAAGAACTCCAGGTATTCATGCACCACCATGTCCTGGTACGCGCCCATGAAGTCCGGTACATAGCCGATCAGCGGCCGGATCTGGCGGTTCTGATAGCCCACCGTCAGCCCCGCGATCTGCGCCTGGCCCGAGGACGGCTTGAGCAGCGTGGCCAGGATCTTGATCGTCGTCGTCTTGCCCGCGCCGTTGGGGCCGATGAAGCCGAAGCAGTCCCCCTCGTTGATCGTCAGGTTCAGGGCGTTCAACGCGACGAGGTCGTTGTAGCGCTTGGTCAGGTTGATCGTTTCGATCATCGGCACGGGAAGTCCTCAATCGTCGGAGGGGGGAGTCTGGTTCGCTTCATCGCCCGCGGGCACGCCCGCGCCGGCGGGCCACCGGGGCGGATCGTCCGGCAGCGGGTAGATCCATGTCACCATCGTCAGGCCGGACGCGGGCGCGGCCCGACCGTCCACGAACAGCGGGAACGGCGCGCCATCCGCCGAGGCCTCCCGAGCCGGGATCTCGACGAACCCGGTCACGATCACGCTCGGCGTGGTCATCCACCGGCCCAGGTCCCACCCGTGCGTGGCCACGCGCCGGGCGAGTCGGTTGGCCACCGTGTCCCGATCGTCGCGGTAGTTGGGCGGGGCGAACTGCGAAAGGAACCGCACCGCCGTCAGGCGCTCGGCCACGCTGCCCGCCGTCGCCGCCCCGGTGAACGCGCCGGTGTCGGCCCCGTCCCGCACCGCCGTGCGGAAGTAGTCAAAGCTCCGCGTCTGTGTCGTCGCCGCCGCGGTGATGGCCCCCAGGTCCAGCGGCTGGCCGGGCAGCCAGGCGCGCCCGTCGAACTGCGGGGCCAGGACCGTCACCGCCGAGATCGCCCCGCCCGAAAGGGCCGTCCCGGGCGGCAGGATGCGCGTCTGCCCCGAGTTGACGAAGACGCGCACATCGGTCAGCGCGCCCGGGAGATCATGCACCAGCACGCCCTCCAGGCGCAGCCCGTCCCGGGTGATCCGGGGTTCGGTGAGACTGCCCGGGTCGCTCTGCAAGGCGATCCCGCCCCAGGAAGATGCGCCGGCCACATCCGCCCGCACCTGCTTGATCGTCGCGCGGGTGGGCACCGTCAGCGTGTCCGGGGCGCGCGACTCCACGCGGTAGCCCGAGTTGTCCGGGAAACCCTTGGACCAGCTCGCCAGATTGCCCGAAGGCTCCCACGGGGCCAGCAGGTCCGCCGCGCCCGTCCGCGTCCGCGCCGGTCCGCCCCCTCCGTCCGGCGCGCGCAGGGACAGCGTTTCCACGCCATAAGACGGCAGCATGACGCTCGCCCATGTCCGCGCCCGGGCCGTGTCCTGCCCGTGGACCCGCTCGAACAGGGTCAGGTGCGCGTAGCTGATCCGCTTGGGACGCATCACGGTCGCGCCGAGCCACGCCAGACCCGTGAACACCGCCGTACACGCGACGAACGCCACCCAGGCGTGCTGGTGCAGCCCGCGCTTGCGCAGAAGCATGAACCCCAGCGGACCGGCCACGATCCAGTAACTGATGAACACCACCACCCCGAACAGCACCCCCTGCACCGCGCTGCCCGTGCGGGAGATCACCGACGCGATGTCGTGGTCGAAGTCCATCTCCCGGCGCGGCGCGCCCGCGAAGGCCTTCTCCTGATCGCTCAGCTCGTCGATGGTGCGGATGTCGCCGCGCCGGCCCAGCACCCGGTGCCAGAGCGACTCGGCGTCCGGCAGGCCGAACCGACGCATCGGCCCGGCGGTCAGGTCCAGCCCCACCACCGTCACCGCGCCGGACCCGACGATCCGCCGGACCACCACCGTGCCGCCGTCGGGCAGGTCCAGCACCCGCTGGGCCGCGTGCGGGGCGGCCCCGGCGCGCGGGGTGAATGTGTGCAGCACGGCGTTGCCCGGCAGCGGCACCGTCGCGGACTCGGTCAGCAGCGGTCGGATGGCGTCCAGATTGACGCCCTCCCGTCGCTCCGGGCGTTGGATGTCCGGCAGGATCCCCGTCAGGGCGTGCTGGGCGGCGAACCACGGGTCCCCCGCCGGCGGGAGCAGGATCACCAGATGCCCGCCGCGTTCAACCCAGGTGCGCAGGGCGCTGGCCCGCTCCGGCGTCAACGCCATCGGCTCGGTCGTCCGGGTGGTCGCCTCGGCCCAGAGCAGCACCTCGAACGGGGCCAGCCCGTGCCACTGATCGGGCAGGGTCGGCACATCCAGGCCGGCGGCCACCCGCGTCAGCTCGTGCCCGAACGGCGCGGCCGGGCGGTTCTGCACCGTGAAGTTGTACTGCTCCAGCCCGGCCGGGTACGCCCCGATCACCCCCACCGCCCCCATCGTGGGCGGCAGGATCTGGTTACCCACCGACGGGGGCGTGTCATACCGCCCCAGCAGGCGTCCGGCGCGATACCCGGTCTCGGTGTCCGCCTCGATCGCCTCGTAGACCATCACGCCCGGGGGGTCCTGCTCGGCCGTGTACGGCAGGCGCGCGTACAGCCAGAAGGACTGGGCCACGCCTGGATTGGCCGTCACGACCCGGTCGTACATGGCCCGGTCGCCGTCGGCGTCGCGGACGCTCAGACGCAGGATGATGTCCCGCTGCTCCGGGGCCGAATCGAGGATCTCGACCTGGACCCCCATCCATTCGCCTGCGCGGGGGGTGTTGCCCACGCCGTAGCGGACCACGCCGACCCCGATCTCGGGGGCGTCCTGGGCCGCTGCGGGGGCGGACAGGACGACGAGGAGGCCGGCCGCGATCAGGCGGAGGATGGCGGCGGTGTGTCCGAGAACGCGGTCCGTCACTGGGGGCGGCCTCCTGGTCGCCCGGTTCGACGGGCGGGTCGCGCTGGTTCTGGGCGATGCTGGTCCTGGGCGATTGTACCGTTCCGACGCTCCCGGGCTTCACCGGGACAAGTCAGATCCCAAAACCGCCGATGGATCGGGCCGGATGGTCACCCCCGACACCCTCATCTGGATGATCCTGGCCGGGACCACCGTGGTCTGCGTGCTGTCGATGCTGGGGGTCTTCGCCAGCGTCATGCGCCACCAGACCGAACTGCACGACCTGCGCAACCGGGTGGCCGAACTCCAGTACCGCTACACCCTCCAGCTGGCCCGCCTGCACGGGCATCTCGACGCCGAGGAAGGCGAAGAGGGGGAAGTGGACATCCTGGAGGCCGACAGCTCGCTCGCCGCGGACCAGGGCGACCCCGGCCGGGCCGCCGCCTGACCCCCCCCCATCCCTCCCCCCCCACGCTCATCCGGCCGCCCCGTCCAGCAGCAGGCCCATCAGGGCCGCGTGCGAGCGGGTGCCCATGCGGTAGCAGTCCAGCTCGAACTTCTCGTTGGGAGAGTGGACCCGGTCGTCGTCCAGCCCGAAGCCCATGAAGATGGTTTCGATGTCCAGGCTGGTCTTGAGCAGCCCCGCGACGGGGATCGAGCCGCCCGTTTTAATCATGGCCGGGGCGATGCCGCAGGCCTGTTCCACGGCCTTGCGGGCGGCGGTCAGGGTCGGGGAGTCGATGGCGCAGGTGACGGGCGCGCCGCCGCCGTGGTCGGTCAGGGTCCACTCGCAGCCGGGCGGGGTGTGGGATTCGAGCCACGCGAAAAAGGCGTCGCGGACCCGCCCGTGGTCCTGGTCATCGACCAGACGGAACGAAACCTTGGCGCTCGCGGAGGCGGGGATGACCGTCTTGGCGCCGTGGCCGGTGTAGCCGCCCCAGATGCCGTTGATCTCGGCCGTGGGTCTGGCCCATTCGCGTTCGGTCATGGTGAAACCGGCCTCGCCGATGCTCGCCTCGGGCGGGAAGCCGATGCCCTTGAGGGCGGCGGCGTCATCGGTGCCCAGGTTTTCCCAGTTGGCGCGTTCCTCGGGGGCGAGGTCGCGGACGCCGTCGTAGAAGCCGGGGATGGTGACGCGGCGGTCAGAATCCCAGAGTTTGGCGAGGACTTTGGTCAGCTCGTTGATGGGATTGGGGATCTTGCCGCCCCACATGCCGGAGTGGAGGTCGTGACTCGGGCCGTGCAGGGTGACTTCGGTGTAGGTGAGGCCGCGGACGCCGTAGGTGATGGCGGGGCGGCCGCGGGCGAGCATCCCGGTGTCGGAGATCAGGCAGACATCGCAGCGCCGGAGTTCCTCGGCGTGCTCCTCCACGAACCGCTCGAGATTGACCGAGCCGGATTCCTCCTCGCCTTCAAGGAGGACGGTCATCCGCACGCCGCCGGCGGCCAGACCGGAAGCCTTGTGCCACGCGCGGGCGGCCTCGAGGAACATGGCGACCTGGCCCTTGTCGTCGGACGCACCGCGGGCCACCAGCCGCTCGCCCGGACCGTTCGGCTCGGCGGGCTTGCGCTGGGGGTCGAAGGGTTTGGCGTCCCAGAGGTTCTCGGGATCGACGGGCTGGACATCGTAATGGCCGTAGAAGAGCACATGGGGGCCGGTGTAGTCGGGCGCGCCCGGCGTGGCGGCCAGGACGATGGGGTGACTGGCACCTGAGGGGTTCCCGGTGGGCAGAACCCGCGTCTCGAAGCCGGAGGCGCGGAGGTGGTCGGCGGCCCAGTCCGCGGCCCTGGCGACATCCCCCTTGTATGCCGGATCGGTCGAGACCGACGGGATGCGCAGCCAGTCGATCAGGCGGTCGATCGCGGCAGGTTCGTCGGCGGCGAGGTGGTTCAGGGCGGCGGCGGTGAGGTCGGTGGTGGGCATGGGGGAGAGTAGGGGGAGGGGAAGGGATTGGGGATTGGGCATCAGGGATCTCGGGGGGGGAGGGGGAGAAAAAGACAAAGCCGCCCATGCAGGGGCGGCTTTGTTGCGTGTTTGCTGACAGGCGGATGCCTGTGCTGCCAGCCATCCCCTCACTTGCGTTCGGGGGGAACTGAGAGGAGTCGGCACGGAGTGCCGACCCGGGAGGGGGGTCAGCGGCGGCGGCGGGTGGCGACGAGGCCGCCCAGGCCGAGGAGGGCCATCGCGCCGGGGGCGGGGATGACGGTGCCCTCGAAACGCATCTCGGTGAAGGTCGAGCCGTCGGAATGGTCGCCGACGCGGAAGGTGCCGTTGGGGTTGATCGCCCCGCCGGCGGCGGAGATGTCGTTCAGCGCGACCAGGCGGAACTCGACATCGCCGCTGAGCGCGCCGAGCGAGCTGAGATCGACGATCTCGTTAAGGAAGACGGCGTTGGGCATGACGAAGGTGTGCAGGACGCTCGAGAAGCCGTCGCCGGAATAGACCAGACCGACGAAGCCGGGGCCGGTGCCGGAGGAACGGGTGCCGACCCAGAAGCTGTCGAGAACGACGGAGTAGCCGGCGTCAACCGAGAAGCCGAAGGAGTAGTAGTCCTGGCTCTGGTCCGAGCTCCAGCCGCTGGAGCTGAAGGAGTTGTTGGCGCCGGTGGCGTTCAGGCCGGGGCCGCGGGTGAGGACGGTGCCGGTGACATTCGCGGCCTGCACGCCGACGGCGGAAAAGTCCTGCGTGCCGGGCTGGCCGAAGTTGACCCAGCTGGTGATCACATCCGCGGAGGCGGCGGTGGCGAGGCCCGCGACGAGGGCGATGGCGGTGACGGTCTTCATGACTGATCTCTCCTGAAAAGTGGATGACGATTCAACACGGGCGTGCGGTTCGGGTGATCGAAAGATCAAACTGTTTTTCCCGAGGCCGCACGCCCCTCTGACTCCGACAATCAGCATAGCGGCAAGAGCGGGCGGCTCCACCCCAAAGGGGTAAAGGTTGCGTGAGAAAAGGGTTGGGAAAGGGCGAAGAGGGATCGGAGGGTGGGAAGATGGGGAAGATGTGAAGATGGGGAAGCAAAAAAGCGGCCCGTGAGGGCCGCCTGTGCTGGATGGGTTTCGATCACAGGGTCAATAGATGCGGGCTTGCTCGCGATTCCCCTGCTGCTCACGCATAAAGTCAATAGACTCGGGCGTCGCTTCGCTGCCATTCCAAACACTGCCGGATGGGAACCAGCGGTTGGGGTCGGTGTAAGACTCTTGCTGCGTAATCGCTCCGACGCTGGCATCCCAGCGGGCGATGTTGATGCGATTGCCGTGACGGTAGGAAAGCAGCTGGTTGGCTGGAATCAGTGTGTCCGCGTTTGGGAACAAGATGCGACCATACGCTGTCGAACCATGCACGATCGGGTTACTCTCGGTAAACGAGCCGTACAAATTAGGATTTACCGACGGATCGAAATCCAATCCGTGCTCCCTGCTAGCATAGCGAGTACCGTCGGCGAACATGACCTTCGAGCTCACACTGGTACCGAGTCGTGTGATTTGCTGGCGAAAGCTTGATGGAGCGACAGCGCCATTACCGTAAGAATCGACCGAGTAATATGTGACAGATTGGCCCGGAACAATTACAGTCGGACGGGTTCCACGGGGAAGATAATAGAATGATGTAGGAGCCAAATAACTCACCTGCCTGAACCCCTGCGTATCGTTTACCGCAGTCCAGTCCACTTCATCCGGTTGGTTTCGAAGCCTGAAAATGTGAGCATTGTAGTTGGTTGCCGAAGCACATCCCGCAGCATCGAACAACTGAGCTGTTCTTTGAGCGCGGGTCGGCGACAGATTGATGGCCTCGCCGAGCAATGGGCTGAGCCAGTCCATGACGGTGGTCGGGGTGGTTGAGGTTGTCGTGTGGAGCATCTGATCCCACGGGGCACCCCCCCCCGGAACTCCAAGCCTCGTGATGCGATAATGAAGAGATGAAGTGTTTGGCGATGCAAAGTAGTCACGATTATCGAGCGTGTACTGAAACTGAAGTTGAGCGATCCCGCGCATCGTTGACTGGCAAACGACCGATCTCGCGGTATCGCGAGCCTTACCGATAGCGGGAAGCAGGATTCCGATCAGCAACGCGATAATCGCGATCACGACCAGGAGCTCGATCAGAGTAAAGCCGCTTCTGAATGAAGTCGGGGTTCGAGAGCTCTTTGTGGTACTTTTCATTTTCATCGGCCTGCCTAGTTTACGGCTTGATCCGTCGTGTTCGCCCTTCGACAACTCGGACCCGTCCTGTGCTGCGATCTAAAACAGCAGGCATATCCCCCTGAACATCTTGCAGCAGGGTCAGCAGTCTAGGCGCAATCTGCCATGAACTATCCGCGCCTTTCTGGATAGGCATCAAGGTGTACTCACCGGTGTCAGGGTGCTTCTCAGGATAAGATGCGGCTTTTCTGCCCGAGATATCGATCTCGAAGAGGTTGCCAGTCTTCACATCCACCAGCAATACCGCATTCGGAAGCCCGACACCTCCAGAAAACACGAGCTTCCAGATCGAGAATCCAAAAACTCCCGCCGCCGCGACGATGAGGACGATCTGCCAAGGCTTCGCATTGCCCATCGGGTGCGTTCCTGTGTCTCGGTGCGGCGGGGTTCGGGGCTGGCCCCCGGGGAGGGCGGGAGAAGGGACGGGGGATTGTATTCGATCCGGGCAGGGAGTGGAGCCGGGCGGCGGGTTTCAGTCGCCGGAAGATGATTTTTGGGAAGCCCCGGACGGCACGGTGTCCACCACCACGGGGTAGTGGTCGGAGGCGATGCCGGGCATGGTGGGCAGGTCTCGGTACGAGATGCCCGCAGGGCGGGCGGCGGTGCCGAGCACAAATGCCTTGTCGGCAAGCAGTTGCGCCCTCGCGGCCGGGTTGGCCAGGATCAGGTCGATCCGGCGGCCGGACTCGTGGGTGATGACGGCGTTGGTCTGGGGACGGTTTGCGAAGATCTCGTCAAACCCGGCGTTGAGGTAGTTCCGCACGCCCGGCGCGCTCGGTTCGGAGTTGAAATCGCCGAGGACGAGGACGGGGCGGTTCGGGTGCTCCTTGGTGATTTCTCCCACGAAGCCGACGACGGCCCTGGACTCGGCCTCGCGCCAGTACTCGGAGAACCGGCCGGACTTGTGGTGGACCACAAAGAGGGTCCAGGGCTGCTCATGCCCGGGGAGTTGGATGTCCACCCGCAGCGGCGAGCGTCGGAAGGCGACGGGCTGGCCGGCAAACCAGTTCTCCTGGTTGCCGTACTTGTCGGGGTGGACGCCGCCGAGTTCGAGACCGGGCCAGATCTGGGTGTGGACGATGGGGAAGCGGGAGAGGACGGCGTTCTCGATGCCGCGGTCGTCGCCGGACTCGGCGAGGGAGACGATGTGGGTGTAGCCCATGTCGGCGAGCAGGGCGTCGCGGAACTCGGTGAGGGCTTCGAGGGATTCGACCTCTTGCAGGCAGAGGATGTCGGCGTTGACGGCGCGGATGGCGCGGGCGGCGGCCACGGACTCGTGCAGGGGCTTGGTCATGCCCGCGTCGTCCATGTCGCCGGTCAGGGCGGGGTCGTCGTGGGCGTCGAACAGGTTGAGGATGTTGTAGGTGGCGATGCGGACGGAGCCTTCCGGCTTCGCAGGGGCCGTGGCGATGCCGAAGCGGCGGAGGGAGTCCATCGCGACGACCTCGGCCTCCAGCGAGGCGAGCAGGTCGGCGGGAGCTTCGGCCAGGGGCGGCTCGGTGGGCGTTTCGGTCGGCTGGGCGACCGCGAACAGGGCCGCCGCGGCGAGCGCGGTGAAGGCGGCGAAGCGCTTGACGGCCGGGAGTCGCGAGTTCGGGAAGGTCGGCATGGGTTCCACCCTTGCTTTGGGATCGGTTCGGTTCAGCCCCGTCCGCGCATGAGGGCCGCGGCGAGCGGGCCAAAGGGTAGGTCCGGGGTCAGCATCGTCGCGGGGTCGCGGCCCAGGGCGTGGGCGGCGGCGGCGACGCCCGAACGGACGGCCCCTTCCATCGTGGCCGGCCAGCCTGTGTCGGTGTAGTCGCCCGCGAGGAGAACCCCCCCGCCCCCCCCACCGTCGAAAGGCGCGACACTCGGACGGGGCAGGCCCGGGGCGGGGAGGAAGGTGGCCCGCTTGCTGCGGACAGGGCGGGAATGCTCGATCCGGAAGTCGGCCGCATCGCGGTAGCAGGCGCGGAGATCCTCGGCGACGCGGGCTGTGATGGTTTCGTCGTCGAGATGGACCCAGTCGTCGGCGGCGGAGACCACGGCGTGGATGCGCCGGCCCTCAGCGTCCTTGCGGAAGAGCCACTGGGTCGGGCGGTTGACCAGCACGGCGTGGGGCGTTGGGAGGACGGGGCGGTCGAGTTGGAGGTGGACGCCGAGGATGGGGGAATGGGTGAAGCGGGCGAGGGCGGCGATGCGTTCGTCGTGGAAGGCGGGGTCGATGGTGGACGCGACCCGCTCAAACGGCAGCGCGACGATTACACGCCGAGCGTGGACGGAGGGCTGGCCGCGGATGTCCACCGTCGTGGGCGTAATGCGGGTGGCGAACGCGCCGAAGCGGGCTTCGGAGTTTTTCTCGGCAAGCAGGCCGGGGACCGGCTCGTACAGACGGGCGAGGGGCACGGCGGGGATGCCGATGGATGCCGCCCGCGGGCCGGCGAGGAGGCCGTCGCGGAAGACCTTGAAGGCCAGTTCGGCTGCGGCGCGGTCCGGCTCGGCGTTGCAGGCGGAGACGACGATGGGACGCCAGAAGTTGGCGATAGCGCGGGGGGTCTGGCGAGTGCGGGTGAGAAAATCAGCGAAGGGGCGGGCACGCCAGCGGGTTGCGTCGATGCGGGCCAGCACGATCATGGCGCGGGCGATGGCGAGCTTGTCGCCCGGGGAAAGGAACGAGGCTCGGAGGAACGAGCCGGCGTGGTGGAAGGGGGCGGAGAAGAAGCCCGCGGCGATGCGGTCGGTGCGGCCGCCCCCCCCCGCGGAGACCCAGTGCTGCTCATCATGCCAAGCAAGGGCGTCGGCCGTGCCGAGGCGGCGGAGCAGGCCGAGGTACTCCGTGCAGCAGCCCAGGACGACATGCTGGCAGTTGTCGAGTTCTTCGTTGGTGACGGGGTCGATGAAAGAAGAAGCACGGCCGCCGAGGCGACGGGTCTGTTCGAGCAGGACGACGCGCTGCCCGTGGTCGGCGAGGGTGACGGCGGCGGCGATGCCGGCGAGTCCGCCGCCGACGACCGCGGCATCCCACTGGGCGGGGGGGGCGGGGGGAGTGGGCGTCATAGGCCGAAGGATCGGGCGGTACGCAGGGCGAGGACCACCTTGCGCGAGGTGGGGACCGAGACGCGGGCCTGGAGGGCGGCGCGGGGGTCCCGGGCGATCCGTTCAAGCAGGGCGCGGTAGATGTCGCGCATGGCGGTGGACGCGGCGACGCCGGCGGGGGCGATGGTCAGCTCGTAATGGCGGCTGCGCCGGTATTCGAGGCGGGTCCGCTCGATCCAGTATCGCATGAAGGCGTGGCAGGCATCGGGGTCGGACCAGGCGAGCAGAGCGTCAGGGGTGAGGTTGAAGGCCGCGTAGGACTCGGCCGGAAGGTAGGAACGGGGCTGGTCGGCGGTGAGGTCTTCGCGGAGATCGCGGAGGATGTTGGTGAGCTGGAAGGCCTGGCCGCGGAGGTAGGCGAGTCGGCGGGCCTCGTCGGCGGCGTCCGGGGAGCGGACGCCCCAGATGGCGGTGCAGATCAGACCGACGGTGGAGGCCACCGAGGCGCAGTAGCGGGCGAGGTCGTCCTCCGTTTCGCAGCGGCCGACTTCAAGATCCCACCGCATCCCTTCGAGCAGGCGGGTGAACTGCACGGGGTCGAGCGTGAAGCGGGCGATGGTGTCGGCCAGCGCGGGCCAGAAGCCGTCCGGCGGGACCGGGCGGGCGTTGAACAGAGCCATCGTCTCGGCCTGGAAGTCGGCGAGGGCGTCGAGGCGATCCTGGACCGGCCCGGGGCGGTCGGCGGTGTCGTCGGCGGCGCGCATCCATGCGTAGACGGCGTAGAGGGCGCGGCGGTGCTCGGGGCGGGCGAGGCGGAGGCCGTGGTGGAAGTTTCTGGCGTTGGCGCGGGTGATCTCGGCGCAGTGCTGGTGGGACCGGGAGAGCACCGGGTCGTCCGCGGCGCGTCGGGGGATCGTGGCGGTGTGCGTGTTCATGCCCCGACCCTCCGGGCCATCCACCACGCCCTTGCGAGCATCTTGAGCCGGTCGGCCTTGGTGATGCGCGGACGCTGCCAGAGGGTGGTATGCCCGGTGGCTTCAATCTTGTCGAGCAGGCGGATGCCGGCGCGGTGGAATAGCCAGACCGGGGCGCGGATGGAGGGGTTGACCAGGGCGTGGAGGCCGTCGGCCTCCTCGAACAGGGCGCGGGTGCGTCGGACGAGGGGGCGGAGGGCGGCGGAAAATCGGACTTCGGCATCCGTGTTGCCGGAGCGGTCGGCCAGGCCGCGGAGCTGGTCGGGGGTGAGGTGGGTCTCGGCGCTGGGCATGTAGACGCGGTGGCGGGTGAGCAGGTCGGAACGGGCGTCCTGCCAGAAGTTGGCGAGCTGGAGGCCGGTGGAGACTTTGTCGGAGAGGCTCTCCAGGGGGGCGGAGGCGGGGTCTTCGTCGGAGGGGCGGTGGCCGCCGAGGATCAGGACGATGCGACCCACGGGGTCGGCGGAGCGGCGGCAGTAGTCCAGCAGGCGGTCCCAGGTGTCGTAGGTGAGGGTGCGCTGGTCCTGCTCGAAGGCGTTGAGGAGGTTGTCGAAATGGTCCAGCGGGATGCGGTGGCGCCGGATGGTGCGGGCGAGATTCGTATAAAGAGGAGGGGCCTTGAGGTTGTCGCAGGCGGCGTGGAGGTGGACGCGGGCGTCGGCCAGGGCCGCGGCGGCCTCCCGCCTGGCCTTGTCGGTGTGGGCGTGCTCGTCGGCCAGATCGTCCGCGTGCCGGCAGAAGGCGTAGACGGCGGCGAAGTCGTCCCGGAGTTCCTCGGGGACCAGCTTGGAGAGGACGACGAAGTTCTCCCGGTCGGACGCGGCGAGCTTGCGGGCGTCGGCCAGCGCGGCGTCCGGGCCGGAGGGTCCGGCGGAATCGGGGGGCGGGATGGGGAGGTCGCGGGGCATGTTGAGGAAGGGTGGTTCCCTACTATCTTACTGACACTGGCTGACACCGGCATCGGACGGCCGATGGCGGCGGAAGACCAGAGAAAGGAAGCGGGCGGCCCCGGCCGGCCCGGACGCGATGCGGATCGTTCTTGCCAATCCGAGGGGGTTCTGCGCCGGGGTCCGCATGGCCATCGATGTGGTGGACCAGGTGGTGGATGTCCTGCCGGACGAGACGGTGTATGTCTACCACGAGATCGTGCACAACAAGCATGTGGTGGACCGGCTGCGGGGCAAGGGCGTGAAGTTCGTGGAGTCGATCGAGGCGATCCCGGAGGGCAGCGTGGTGGTGTTCAGCGCCCACGGGGTCAGCCCGGCGGTGCGCGAGCAGGCCCGGGCCCGGCACCTGTCTGCGATCGACGCGACCTGCCCGCTGGTGACCAAGGTCCACAGCCGGGCGATCCGGTACGCCCGGCAGGGCTTCCAGATCCTGCTGATCGGGCACCGGGACCACCAGGAGGTGGTGGGCACCAGCGGCGAGGCTCCGGAGCAGACGCAGGTGGTGGAGTCGCCGGCGGACATCCCGGGTTTGCGGATCGACGACCCGGACAAGCTGGTCTACCTGACCCAGACGACGCTCTCGACGGATGACGCCAAAGTCATCATCGAGGCGCTCAAGGTGGCTTTCCCGAACATCAAGGAACCGCCGGACGAGGACATCTGCTACGCCACCACCAACCGGCAGCACGCCGTGCGGCAGATCGCGCCGTTGTGCGACCTGGTGATCGTGGTGGGCAGCCGCAACTCGTCCAACTCGGTGCGGCTGACCGAGATCGCCGAGAACGCGGGGACCAGGGGCGTGCGGATCGACGATGTTCACGAGCTTGACCCGGCGTGGTACCCCACGGGCAACGAGACGATCCTGCTGACCGCCGGGGCGAGCGCGCCGGAGGATCTGGTGTCCGCCATCTGCCGGCACTTTGTTGAGAAGCACGGGGCGACGCTGCACCTGGCGGATGTGTTCGAGGAGTCGGTGGAGTTCGGCCTGCCGCTGAGCCTGAAGCGGCTGATGCAGACCCACGGGATCGACCCGGGCGACCGGAAGGTGAAGGTCGAGCCGCCGGTCATCACGCCGGGCGAGTACGGCATGGCGGCGGTGGCGTTGACGGTGAGTGCGAAGAACGGTTGACCGTGGAGCGGCTGGAGCGGAGGGCTTCCAGCCCTCCGTCCGAGCGAAGCTCGGAGACGACACAAGCACTTCGGGCTGCGCCCGAACGGAGGGCTGGAAGCCCTCCGCTCCGTAAGAATCACGGGGGGCTGGAAGCCCCCCGCTCCGGCAAGACAAGAAGAACATGGAACATCCGCGGCATCACATCTTCGACTTCACGCCGGAAACGCTGGCGGATTGGTGCCTGGAGCGCGGGATGCCCCGGTTCCGCGCCAAGCAGGTGCTGGAGTGGGTGTATCTCAAGGGCGTGGCCGACCCCGCGGCGATGAGCAACCTGTCCAAGGGCGACCGCGACATGCTCGCGCGGGAGATGACCTTCCTCAGCGGACCGGCCGTGGCGCACCAGGTGGCGACGGACGGGACGCAGAAACTGCTCATCGAATGGTCCGACGGGCTGGTGGGGGCCGGGGTGTCGGCGGCCGAGGCCACGGTCGATCACGGGACGCGGCTGCCGATTCTGGGCGTGGACGGGCGACCGGGGGCGATGCCGTATTCAAGGACGGAGCGGCAGACGGAGTGCGTGATGATCCCGTTTGATGGGGAGGAAGAGGGGGGAGCCGAGAGAAGACCCGGCTCGGCGAGCCGGGCCACCGCGGAACCCGGCCCCACGCGGAGCCGGCGGACGGCGTGCATCTCGTCGCAGGTGGGATGCCCGGTGGGGTGCAAGTTCTGCGCGACCGGGATCGGGGGGCTGGACGGGAATCTGTCGGCGGGGCGGATCGTCGAGCAGGTGTGGCGGCTGGCGCGTCTGGATGGGGTCGGACGGATCAGCAATGTGGTGTTCATGGGAATGGGCGAGCCGCTGGCGAACTTCAGGGCGGTGACGCACGCGGTGCGGACCCTGGCCGCGCCGTGGGGGATGGGGATCGGGGCGCGGAAGATCACCATCTCGACCGTGGGCATGCACAAGGCGATCGAGAAACTCGCCGAGGAGATGGACCTGCCGGTGACGCTGGCCCTTTCCCTGCACGCGCCGAACGACGAGCTGCGCCGGAGGCTGATCCCGTGGGCGGAGTTCACGACGGTCGAGCAACTGGTCGCGGCCTGCCGCGGGTGGTTCGAGAAGACCGGGCGGGAGATCACGCTGGAGTACATCCTGCTCTCCGGGGTCAACGACCGGCCGGAGCACGCGGCGGAACTGGCCGGGGTGTGCAAACGCCTGCGGGCGAATGTGAACCTGATCCGGTACAACGAGGTCAAGGGCCTGCCGTTCGAGCGGCCGGACACGCGGGATGTGCTGGTGTTCCAGGAGGTTTTGCGGGAGCGGGGCGTGAACTGCCACATCCGGGCCAGCCGCGGGCGGGACATCGCGGCGGCGTGCGGCCAGTTGCGCCACGAGCACGCCCCCCCACCTCCGCGCGTGGGGGTGTGATAGGCTGTGGGCGTGTCCGAACCAAGCTGGCTCCACCATTTCGAGGCGGGAACGGCGTTCCACGGCGTGGTGGTCGGTCTGTGCGTGCTGCTGACGGCGGCGGCGTGCATCACGGGATGGACGCTGACGCGCCGGGACCGCACGGATGGCGGACGCAGGGAACCCCTGTTCGCGGCGAGCATGGGCTGGGCGATCGTCGCGTGGCAGGCCTTCGCCACCGTGTGGCGGGTGCTGCCGGAACAGTGGGATGTGAATGAATCGCTGCCCTTCCATCTATGCAGGTGGACGGGGTGGATCGCGGGTGTGTGCCTGATCGCGGGGGTTCGGCCGGGGTGGCGGTGGTCGCGGGCGTTGATGTTCTTCTGGGGGCTGGGGCTGAGCGTGCAGGGGTGCATCACCCCCATGTGGAGCCACGGGGCGGCCGACATGGAGTTCTGGCTGTACTGGGTGGGGCACTTGCAGATCGTGGGCGTGGCGGTGTATGACCTGGCGGTGCGCCGGTTCGTGCCGACCGCCCGCGACCTGCGGTTCGCGGCGGCGGCCGGGGTGGTCTTCGTCCTGCTGGTGATGGGCGTGAACCGCGCGCTGGACACGAACTACTCGTATCTGGGAGCGTGGGACTACGGGCGGACATCGGTGGTGGACAAACTCGGGCCGTACCCGGAACGGGTATTCAAGATGGCGGGCGGAGCGTTGGTTCTCTTCGTGGTGATGTACGGGGCGGCGCGGGGTGTTGTGGCTGCCTCCGGCCGCCGAGCGGTGGAAAACGGGGTGTCGGCGTGATACGGATCCCACTTGATTTCCGGGCGGGGTCTGCATCAACCGCCGGAGCCGATACAAGCCGCGCCCGCAAGGAAGCGGCCGAGACCGCCGACCGACGACCTGATGCCGGACGATCGGCAACAACCGATCAATCGGCACGCTCCGCCGCTGACGCAACCGCGGCCGCTCCCTTGCAGTCGCGGCTTGTCGATCGGGCATCGCCCGAGATTCAAGGGGAATCCGTATGAGTTGGCTGGAGACCCCGTTCGAGCCGTTCACCACGACCCACGGCGTGATCGCCACGCTGGCCCTGCTGTTCTGCCTGGCGTGCGGGATCATCGCCCGGGCGGAACGGTCCCGCGGTCGCCGGTCGTTCGCGGACGGCTTCGCCGGGGTGGTCTTCGGGTGGATGGTGCTGTCGAACATCTGGTGGGTGACGCCCGCGAACTGGACCATCGACCGCAGCCTGCCGCTGCATGTGTGCGACTTCGCCATCATCCTGGTGCCGCTGGCGTTGTGGACGCGGAACCGGCTCTTGCTTTCGCTGGCGCTCCTGTGGGGACTTGGGCTGAGCACGCAGGCCTTTTTCACCCCCACGGTGGACGGCCCGCCGGGGGATTTCCGGTTCTGGCTGTTCTGGGGCGCGCACCTGGCGATCGCGGCGGGCTGCTGCGTGATCGCGGGGGCCGAAGAGTCCCGCCCGGGCTGGAAGGATTGGGTCCGGGTCTTCGCCGTCGGGGTGGTCGTGGTGCTGGCGCTGATGGCGCTCAACCACCGGCTTGGAACCAACTACGGGTATGTGGGCAACCACACGCCCAGCGCCCCCACGCTGATCGACCGGCTGGGGCCGTGGCCCTTGCGGGTTTTGTGGCTGGTCCTGATCGGCGGGGCGGCCCAGGCGCTGGTGGTGGTGCTGTACCCGCTGCTCCAGGGGATCATCGGGGTGCTGGCGCGGCCGTGGATGCGTCGATAGACTGCGGGCCGTGTCGCTCCTCGTACTCATCCTGATCGCGGTCGCGTTCCTGATCGCCTGGCCGGTGTGCGGGATCGTGCGCGGATGGAGCCTGCGGGCCGGGGCTTTGGACACCGAGGCGATGCCGGGGCAGGTCAAGGCGGCCCGGCGGTCGGTGCCCAACACCGGGGGCGTGGGGATCGCGGCGGCGGTGTTCGGGCCGCTGGCGGCGGGGCTGATCGCGCTGGAGTTCGTCACGCCGGGGATGCTGCCGGGGGGGGGAGAGGGGGGGTGGGCGGCGGCCCTGGGCGAGCATCTGGAGGGGATGCGGTCGGTGCGGGCGATGGGGTGGGCGGTGCTGGCCGGGGGGTTGTGGCTGCACCTGCTCGGGCTGATCGACGACCGGCGGCCGCTGGGACCGATGGTGAAACTGGCATGCATGGCGGCCCCCCCGCTGCTGCTGGCACTGATGCCGCAGGACACCCGCCTGCTCACCCTGCTGGACGGGCGCGTCGGGGGGAGTTGGCTGAGCGTCATGGTGACGGTGTTCTGGTTCCTGGCCGTGACCAACGCCATGAACTTCATCGACAACATGGACGGGCTGTGCGCGGGCGTGGCGGCGACGGCCGGGGCGATGTTCCTGGCGGCGACGCTGGTCGGGGGGCAGTGGTTTGTCGCGGGGGTGCTGGCGTTGCTGGTGGGCGGGTGCGCGGGGTTCCTGGTGTGGAACCGGCCGCCGGCGCGGATGTTTATGGGGGATGGCGGGTCGCTGGTGATCGGGTATCTGCTGGCGTTCACGACCACGCGGACGACCTATCTGGACCCGGCGGGCGGGGTGACGCCGTGGTACGCGGTGCTGATGCCGCTGGTGGTGCTGGCCGTGCCGCTGTACGACATGGCCAGCGTGACGGCGATCCGGCTGAGCCAGGGGCGGTCGCCGTTCGTGGGCGATCTGCAACACTTCTCGCACCGCCTGGTGCGCCGCGGGCTTTCGACGCGGGCGGCTGTCGCGGTGATCGTGGGGCTGACCGGGGCGACCGGCATCTCGGGGCTGCTGCTGACCCGGGCGGAGCCGTGGCAGGCGTTCGCCATCGCGGCGCAGGTCGGCCTGTTGCTGGGCGTGCTGGGGCTGTTCGAGCACCGGGCCGAGCGGGGATCGAAGGCGAATGGGGGCGGCGGTGGCGTCTGAACGGGCAAGGGGCATCGGTGGGTGGGCGGGATTGCTGGTGGTGCTCGCCGCGGCGTTCGGGCGGGCGGTGTGCCAGGCCGAGCCGTTCCCGTGGTGGGAGGCGGACCCGTTCGTGTTCGCACCGCCCATCGTGGGCATCACCCCGACCTGGGCGTTGGCGCTGAATCTGGTGATCGTGCTGGGCGCGGCTGTCGTGCTCGCGTGCGTGCGGGGCGGCCCGGGACGGACGGCGGCAGTGCTGCTGGCCTTGGGCATGGGCGCGGTCGGCTGGCACGCGGCGACGGACCTGGAGACCGTGCCGGCCGGCGCGGACCTCGCCGCCGCGATGGCGGCGATCGTGGCGGCATGGGCCGGGTCGGCCCTGCCGGGAGCACGACGGGTGATCGTCGGCGTCGCGCTGGGGTTCGGGGTGATGCTGGCGGTGGTCGGGGCGCAGCAGATGTACATCGAACACCCGCGGACCCTCGAGTCGTTCCAGCGGACGAGCGCGGAGTTCTACCAGGCCAAGGGCTGGGACCCGGACGGACCGGAGGCGGCCATGTACGAGGAACGCCTCTCGCACGCCGAGCCGACCGGCTGGTTCGGGCTGACCAATGTGCTGGCGACCTTCGCCGGCGCGTCGGCGGTCGGGCTGCTCGCGCTGGCGATGGGGAAGGGGCCGCGGGCGGTGCGCCTGGCGTTCGTGGCTGGAGGGGTCGCCTCGGCGTGGACGCTGATGATGACGGTGTCGAAGGGCGCGATCGGGGCGGCCGCGCTGGGCGGACTGCTGGTCGCTCTGACCTGGGGAAGCTCACGGCTGCGGCCCTGGGTCGGGCGGGCGGTGCTGGGCGGGGCGGTGCTCGTGGTGCTCGCGGTGCTCGCGCGGGGGATGGTCGGGGAGCGGCTGGGCGAGCGGAGCCTGCTTTTCCGATCGCAGTACATGCGCGGGACGGTTTCGGTCTGGGCGGAGCGGCCGATCGTGGGCATCGGGCCGGGACAGTTTCAGGATGCCTACACACGCCTGAAGCCCGCGAGAGCGCCCGAGGAGGTCACCAGCCCGCACAGCGTGGGGTTCGACTGGGTGGGCCTGCTCGGGCTGGGAGGGTTGGCGTGGGTCGGGCTTGCCGCCTGCGGCTACGGGCGTCGGGCGGAGGAAGATGAACCGCCCGGCCCCCCCCCACCCACGCCGTCCACGCGCCAGTTGGCCCGGGGAGCGGTCGCGGTGATCGGCGTCGCGGTGCTGATGGCGGCGTTCACCGGGCGGGCGGCGATCGCGCCCGAATCGGCGGGCGCGCTGCTGATCGGCGGGGTGGCGTGGTGCGTGGTGGCCGCCCTGACCAGCATTCATGGGGGATCGACGCGAACGCCGGCCCTGGCAGCGGCCGCGGTGGCGTTGCTCCACGGGCAGTTGGATCTGACACCGGTGTGGTCGGTCTCCGCCCCGGCCTGGGGGGTTCTTGTCGGGGTGGGCATCGGGGCGGTGCGGGTCGGAACCCCGGACCGCGTGGCTCGGTGGGTCGGCGTGGCGGCTCTGGTTGGGATTGCCGGGGTGCTGGGCCTCCGGCTCGGAGGGCTGGCCGCTTGGGAGTCCGGGCTGCAGCGGGCGGCGGAGTGGCCGCGGCTGATCGCGACCACCCGGATGGACCTGAGCCTGGCGGAAGAGACCGAGGACCAGGCCCGGATCGCGGAACTGGCCGAACGGGTGGGCGGGTGGATGGGCGGGGTCCGGCTCACGCCCCGGGCGGATGCCGTCCGGGCGGGCCTCGATCAGGCCATGATGGGCGCTCAGGAGACCACCCTGGACGGCCTGCGGGACGCGGTGGCGGCCCGGCCCGGGCACATCGGAACACGGTCGGCCTTGGGGCGGGTGCTGGTGACGATCGGCGCACGGGATCAATCCGCCGCCGCATGGCGGGAGGCCCGCCAGATCGCGGAACTGGGGACGCAAGCCCGGCCGCTGGACCCCGGGGCGTGGTCCTGGCTGGGGGCGGTGCTGGAGCAGGGCGCGATGATCGAACCCGGCAATGGGGCGCACTGGCTCGGGCTGGCGGCCGAAGCGTGGGCCGAGGGTGACCGGCTGACCCCCCACGCGCCCGCGTCGGCCGCGCGGATCGCGGAGGCCCTGGACCGGGCGGGGCGGGCGGACGAGGCGGCGGCCTGGGCCGTGCGGGCCTTGGGGCGGGACGACGGGCTGGACCTGGACCCCCGGCGGCGGCTGAGCGGGGCACGCCGGCGGGCATTGGAGACCATCGCCCGGGGGGAAAGGGAAGGCGCGGGGTCGGCGGGGCCTTGAAACCGTGGGATTTACGGCGCTAGAATGAACCCGACGGAATGCGATTTCTTGATGCGGTTTCGGCCCGATTGCGGGGCGGCCGCGGCTGATGGGAGCGGTCCGCGATGGACGACGCCGGCGATGCTGATCCTGAGACGGCCTGTCCGATGACCCGCGCGGTCCGGGGCGGCTGCTGACCGCGCGGTCCGACAAGACCGAGAGAACGCGCCCGAGAGAACGCAACACCAACGAAGATTGACCGGTCCCGGTCGTGAATCCGGGCCGGCGAGCGATATCCCCGGCGGCGAAGCCGGGCCGGGCGAAGGCCCGGATTCGAGCACCGGTTTTCACCGGGATTGAGAACAAGACCGAACCGCCCGCGCCGTGACGCGGGGGAATCGAGCGAGAGGAACACGGCGATGGCCACCGACCTGACGAACATCCGCAACATCGGGATCTGCGCCCACATCGACGCGGGCAAAACGACCGTGACCGAGCGCATCCTGTTCTACACGGGCAAGAACTACAAGCTCGGCGAGGTGCACGAGGGCACGGCGACCATGGACTTCCTGCAGGAAGAACAGGAGCGCGGCATCACCATCCAGTCGGCCGCGACGACCTGCCCGTGGACCCACAAGGGACGCGAGTACAAGATCAACCTGATCGACACCCCGGGCCATGTGGACTTCACCATCGAGGTGGAGCGGTCGCTGCGCGTTCTCGACGGCGCGGTGGCGGTGTTCGACGGCAAGGAGGGCGTGGAGGCGCAGTCCGAGACCGTGTGGCGGCAGGCGGACCGGTACAAGGTGCCCCGCATGTGCTACATCAACAAGATGGACAAGATGGGGGCGGACTTCGACTACTCGTTCAAGTCCATCAAGAAGCGTCTGGGCGCCAACGCCATCGCCGTGCAGATCCCGTGGGGCCAGGGCGACACGCTCAAGGGCATCATCGACCTGCTGGAGATGAAGGCCTACCACTTCGAGCCGGACAGCTCGGGCGCGGTCGTGACCGAGATGGAGATCCCCGCCGAGGAGCTCGACCGGGCCAAGGAATGGCGCCACGAGCTGATCGAGGGCGCGGTGACCCTGGACGACGATCTGATGGCCGAGTACCTCGAGGACGAGAACAGCGTCTCGATCGAGGGCATCAAGAAAGCGCTTCGCAAGGGCACGATCAGCCGCGAGTGCTACCCCGTGTTCTGCGGCTCGGCCCTGAAGAACATCGGCGTGCAACGCCTGCTCGACGGCGTGATCGACTACCTGCCCAACCCGGTCGAGGTTCCCGAGATGATCGGCACCGACCCGCGCGACCCGGAAGTCAAGATCGTCCGCGACCACTCGGACGACGCGCCGTTCAGCGCGCTGGTGTTCAAGGTCGTCTCGGACACCCACGGCGACCTGACCTACATGCGCATCTACTCCGGCAAGCTGATCAAGGGCACCCGGACGCTCAACCCCGGCAACAATAAGCGGGAGATCGCCTCGCGCATCTTCGAGATGCACGCGAAGGACCGCAAGCCGCTGGACGAGGCGGGCGCCGGCAACATCGTGGCCGTGGTCGGCATCAAGGACTCGATCACCGGCGACACGCTGTGCGACCCGGACCAGCCCGTGATCCTCGAGCGGATGACCTTCCCCGAGCCGGTGATCTCGATGTCGATCGAGCCGAAGACCGCGGACGACAAGCGCAAGCTGTCCGAGGCCCTGGTGACCATCCGGCGCGAGGACCCGTCCTTCCGCTCCGAGTTCAACGACGAGACCGGCCAGACCATCATCTCCGGCATGGGCGAGCTTCACCTTGAGATCATCAAGAACAAGCTCGTGCGCGACATGAAGATCGGCGTCGATGTCGGCCGCCCCCGCGTGTCCTACCGCGAGGCCATCGCCGGCAGCGCGAAGAACATCCGCGGCAAGCATGTCAAGCAGTCGGGCGGACGCGGCCAGTTCGGCGACTGCACGATCAACATCATGCCCTTCACCAAGGAGGAGGCCGAGGCGGCCAAGCTCAACTTCAAGGACAACATCGCCTTCGAGAACAAGATCGTCGGCGGCTCGGTGCCCAAGGAGTACATCCCCTCGATCGAGTACGGCATCCGCCAGACCGCCATCGGCGGCGTGACCGCGGGCTACCCGCTGATCAATGTCAAGGTCGAGCTGGTGGACGGTTCGTACCACCCCGTGGACTCCTCCCAGGTGGCCTTCGAGCAGGCCGGGCGACTGGCCCTGCGCGAGGCGGTGGCCAAGGCCGGCAGCGTGCTGCTCGAGCCGATCATGAAGGTCGTCGTCACCACGCCCAACGAGTACATGGGCAATGTCACCGGCGACCTGTCCAGCCGTCGCGGCATGATCCTCGACCAGGAGGACAAGGGCATGATCAAGGAGATCACCGCCGAGGTGCCCCTCAGCGAGCTGTTCGGCTACACCACGGTCCTCCGCGGCCTGTCCCAGGGCCGCGCGGCCAACTCCATGGAGTTCCAGGAGTACCGCCCGATGCCCGCCAGCCTCCAGAAGGAAGTCATCGCCTCGGGCGGCTGAGTCCACCGATCAGGCGAACTGGAAACCGCTTTCGGGCGTGGTCTTCTCGGACCACGCCCGTTTTCGTTTTTGAGTTGGGTCAAGGTCGCGGCGGGCGGTACCGACCTATCCTCCGCCCCCGGGTGCCGTAAGGGACGGAACCGGGGCCAAAGGCGCGGGAGCAAGCGATGGGGTATCGGTACCAGGCGGTGTTGCTCTTCGGCGCGCCGGGAGCGGGCAAGGGAACCCAGGGCAAGCTGCTCGGGCAGGTTCCGGGCTACTTCCATCTTTCCACCGGCGACATGTTCCGCGCCATGGACAGCGGCAGCGAGCTGGGCCGGGTCTTCTTCGAGTATTCCTCGCGCGGCGAGCTGGTGCCCGACGAGATCACTGTGGACATGTGGAGCCGCTACGCCCACGCCCTGACCGTCCTCAACGACTTCAGGCCCCACCAGCAGCTTCTGGTCCTCGACGGGCTGCCCCGCACCGTCCGCCAGGTGGACCTGATCCGCGACCATGTGGATGTCGCCTGCGTCGTCCACCTGATGGCCAAGGACCGCGAGAAGATGGTCCAGCGCCTCCGCGGGCGGGCGCTCAAGGAAAAACGCATGGACGACGCCAAGGAGGAGGTCGTCCGCAACCGCCTGGATGTGTACGAGCGGGAGACGCGCCCGGTGCTGGACCGGTTCAACCAGTCGCTGGTGCGGGAGATCGACGCCGTCGGCTCGCCCGGGTCGGTGCTGCGGAAGATCCTCGAGGTGGTCACGCCCATCCAGGAGACGCGGTTCGGCAACGCCCTGGAAGACTGACCCCCACCCCCACCACTCGCGTGGCCGATCCATCCATCATCAGCCCCCCGCACGCCCCAGGCGTGAAGGTCAGGGGCGTTGCTGCGGGCCGCTGCTGGGCAGCGAGTTGACCTCGAACAACGCCCCGTGCGCGCCGGCCTGCTGGAGCGGCCCGTCGAAGCGGATGCCGTACAGGGCGGGGAAGTTGTACGAGTGGAAGTTGGCCGGCGGGTGGAAGTGGTGGGCGATCGGCACCACATCGCGCAGCAGGTCGCTGGTGCCGAAGTTCTTCCATTCCTGCTGCCAGTTGCGGGCGCTGCGCCCGCTGCCCTTGAGTTCACGCACATCCACGGGCACCCAGATCACGCCGGGGACATCGGGGGCCACCATCGCGAACTCGACCCAGCTCTTGGTCGAGTTGTGCATGCTCGACTCGTTCCTGTCCGCGCCGATGACGAGGCGCGCGGGGATGCCCACGCGCCGGAGCACCGCGACGAGCATGACCGACAGGTCGTGCTGGGAACCCGCGCGGTTGGCGGCGATGTCCGCGGCGTTCTGGACGCGGAAGCCGCCCATCAGCCCGTTGAGATTCAGGGAGACCTCCGTGGTCCGTCCGACACGCACCTGCGAACCGCGCCCGTCGCGGACGATGTTCCGCGGCCGCCCGAAAGGGCGTTCGGCGTTGGTCCCGCTCGGTCGCACATGATCGAGCACATGGCCGGTCATGAACTTGGCGAGCTGGACCGGCGGGACCTGCTTCGGATCGTTGCCGTCGGTCCAGGTGTCGATGAGGGCCTGGACCGGGTCGGAGCCGTCGGCCGCCGGGAGGTCGTAGGACGGGTCGCGCGCCAGCCACGGGGCCGCTTCGGCGGGCCACTGGTCGGGCCAGGGCAGATCCCAGGCCGCCCGCTGATCGAACCGGGTCTCGTAGCAGTACAGCAGGTGTTCGACGGTGATCTGGAACTGATTGGTGGCGATGGCACGGTCGGCCCGGATCAGCATGTACCAGGCCTGGGTGCCCGGGACGCGGGTCCGCTCGGCGGCGGCCCGAGCGCCGGTTGGGGCGTTGAACCGCAGCTCCCAGTACGGGAAGTCCGTGTTGGCGGGGTCCGAGCGGGCGTTGCCGGTCTCGAACACCACCGGCACGGCGATCTCCAGGTTCTCGAACGGGCCGCCCTGGAAAATCATGGCGGAGGTGGGCTGCCCAGCCCGGGGCCGACCGTCGGGGAAGACGAAGTACCGGCTCGTGACCATCCAGGCCTTCTCCCGCCGGTACTGCATGTACTTGTTGTCCTCCGGGGCCTTGGGCTGGGCGACCGCGACCGCGGCGGGCAGGAACAGGGCGGCGACCAGGGCGAGCAATCGGAGCATCATGGCCTTTCCGGGCGGGGGGGGACAGAAACCGGTACGCGGGCGTGGGTGCGTGAGTTGCCGCCCGCCGGCGCGTAGCATCCTAACCCCGCCCATGTGTCGTTCCAAGGAGTCACCCAGCATGGTCCAGACCGCACCCCCCGTCCCCACCGCGACCCGCATCGAGAAGGACTCCATGGGCGAGATGCCCGTGCCGGCCGATGTGCTGTACGGGGCTTCCACGCAGAGGGCCGTGCTGAACTTTCCGATCTCCGGGCGCCCGGTGCCCGCGGAACTGATCCGGGCGTACGCGCAACTGAAAACGGCCGCCGCCCACGCCAATCGGGCCTTGGGCAAGCTGCCCGCCCCGAAAGCCCAGGCGATCGAGGCCGCCTGCCACCGGATCGAGGGGGGTCTGGGCGACCTCGGCGGCCTGGCCCGGCACTTCCCCGTGGACATCTTCCAGACCGGATCGGGCACCAGCACCAACATGAATGTGAACGAGGTGGTCGCCAACCTGGTCTGCCTGGCCAACGCCGACCCGATCGGCTCGAGCAAGAACGCCGAGTACCTCAAAAAACCCGGCGCGGTCCACCCCAACGACGATGTCAACATGGGCCAGTCCAGCAATGACACCTTTCCCACCGCCATGCATGTGGCGGCGGCGGTGGCGATCCAGAACCGCCTGCTCCCGGCGGTGCGTGCTCTGGCGGCGGAACTGGAGGCCAAGGCCAAGGCCTGGGACGGCGTCATCAAGATCGGGCGAACCCACCTGCAGGACGCCACCCCGATCCGTCTGGGCCAGGAGTTCTCCGGGTATGCCGCCCAGATGCGCTGGGCCGAGGACCGCCTGAACCGCGCCCTGCACACCCTGGGCGAGCTGGCCATCGGCGGCACGGCGGTCGGCACCGGGATCAACACCCACCCCCGGTTCGCGGGGCTGGTCTGCGAGGAACTGACTGGGGCCACCGGCATCCCCTTCCGCGAGGCGGCCAACCACTTCGAGGCCCAGCACGCCAAGGACGGGTTCGTGGAGGCTTCCGGCCTGCTCCGGACCGTGGCGGTCAGCCTGACCAAGATCGCCAACGACATCCGCTGGCTCGGCTCCGGCCCCCGCTGCGGGATCGGGGAACTCAGACTGCCGGCCGTCCAGCCGGGATCGAGCATCATGCCCGGCAAGGTGAACCCCGTGATCTGCGAGGCGGTCATCATGGTCGCCTGCCAGGTGATCGGGAACGACGCGGCCATCACGGCCGGGGGCCTGGGCGGCGTCGGCTCGCTGATCGACCTGAATGTGGCCATGCCCGTGATGGCGGCCAACCTGATCGATTCGATCACCCTGCTGGCGGGGGCGTGCGAGACCTTTAACTCCAACCTGCTCAAAGGCTTGGAGCCGGACGAGGCCCGCTGCAACGCTCTGATCGAAGGCTCCCTGGCCATGTGTACGAGCTTGGTCCCCGAGATCGGGTACGACGCCTCGGCGAAACTGGCCTACCAGGCCTACGCCGCGGGCAAGACCGTGCGGGAACTGGCGTTGGAGCAGAACCTGGTTCAGGCGGATCGGCTGGCGGCGCTGCTGGACCCGCGGGCGATGACCGAGCCCGAGGCGGGGGAATCCGGGGTCTGAAAGCCGGCCCGGCGATGGAACCGAGAACCCGGTTCCGCGTACAGGAGAGCGAACGACCCCTCCGGTGATCTTTTGTTGGCGGCATCACCATCGATCGGTGCCGCAGCACCCAGCCGCATTCGTCGTGCGAAGCTGCTACGATGTTTCGGGATGATCCGGCGGCCGCTTGTGCGCCGGAGCGATCGACAGGTGTGCCGTTCAGGCATTCGCAGGGAGACGCGATCATTATGTACCTCAGAACCAGTCAACTTGTCCGTCTGATGGCCATCTCGGGTTTGTGCGTCGGCGCCCACGCGAATCCCGCGGCGAAGCCGGTGGACGCGAGCCTGCTGGCCGAGGCGGAGCCTGCCTCCCGCTTCATCTCGATCGACCGGCCCAACGCCGTCATCAGCACCGGTCTCAGCCGCGGCCCCGGCGGCGTGCTCCGCCAGCACCAGCTGATGGCGGCGGTGGTGGTGGAACTCGGAACGGACTGGCAATCGCTGGAGAGCGAGGCGAGCGCGTTCGTCGCCGATCTCGGGCTTGCCGGCGTCAGCATCCCCCATCAGCCCGCGGGCGACATGCGCCGGCGCGTGATCCGCACGGCGTCGGTCTCGCAGGCCGTGCAAGTCGCCCGGCTCGCGCAGCAGAGCGGGCGGTTCGACTCGGCCGCCGTGGTTCAGCGGGACATCACCCCCCATATCGGACGCGACGCGAAGGGTGGCCCCCTGCTTCCCACGCTCGGAACTGACCGCGGCGGCGTTCTCTTCAATGATCCGCAGCTCCCCAATCAGTGGTATATCAACAACCCCGGCAACCCCGCCAAGAGCAACAACATCTTCCCGGCGTACGCCCGGGGCCTGACCGGCGCGGGCGTCACGATGGCGCTGGTGTCGATCAACCGCGAGCAGTTCCAGTCCGACCACTACCGCTTCGTGCAGGGCCAGGACTGGGGCGTGGAGCCGGGCGGACACCCGGACTTGGCCGCCAACATCAACATCGGCGCGACCCAGTTTCCCAATGTCCAGCTCCCGCCCGACGCGGACCTGACCGCGATGGCGGGCCTGATGGCGGGCGTGGGCAACAACAACCTGGACATTCTGGGCGTCGCCCCCAATGCACGACTGGTCGGTCTGATCTCGGGAACGCCTGCCCGCCAGCGCAACGCGATCGCGGCGGCGAACAGCCTCGTGAACATCCAGGTCTTCGAGGCCGGCCTCAGCTTGCTGGAGGTCGGCGAAATGGACATGAGCTACTGGGGAACGACGGCTGTCTTTTATTCCAGCAGTGCGGCGAACTTCGTCAAGTCCGCCCAGCAGAACGCCCTGCGTCTCGGTCGCGGGGGCAAGGGCATCGTGCAGCTCTTCGGCACCGGGGCCGACAATGTCCTGTTCCCGAGCTGGCTCCGCTTCATGTTCGGCAATCAGATCTCCCTCCCCGCGGTGGGATTCCTGGACATCAACTATGACACCGGCCTGTTCGAGCCGCCGGACGACATGAACCCCAATCAGAGCGGATACCCGCTCGTCAGCCCAGGCCCACGCATCAACTACCAGCAGCTCGCGGCCGACCCTCTGACCATCGTCGTCTCCCCGTTCTCCCAGAACGAGAACTTCAGTTATGAAACCGTGATGGGCACCGAGGTGCTCACCAGCGTGTTCGCGGAGGTCGATCCCGCGGCGCCGGACGGTATGGTGTCGCTGACCTACGCGCCCGGCAGCGCGGGCGGCACGGCCGATTTCATCAACAGCAACTCCGCCCAGTCCGTCATGGGCGGCATCATCGCCCTGATGCTCGAGGCGAATCCCAGTCTCTCCATCCGGGACATCCACCACATCATCGCCCGCAACTCCTTCCCCGCCCCCGGGATGGGCTACATCCCCTTCCTGCCCTACGGCATCCTGACGGACTGGCAGGTCAACGCGGCGACCCCGCCCAAGCCCCACAGCGACCGGTTCGGCTTCGGCCTGCTCAATGTCGAGGGCGCCATCGCGGACGCTGTCAACTGGTCCGGGATGAGCCAGCTCTACTCGCTCGACACCGAACTGGTCCTGGTCGAGGACGGCGAGATCGAGGACGCGGAGTGGCTGGAAACCAGTGAAACCACGGCCATCATCATCCCCCGCCCCACCTTCCCGGTGACGCAAACGGTCTGCGTCCGGCAGAACTTCCTGGTCGAGCAGATCGCGGTGACGCTCGATATCGCCGGGTGGGACCACTCCGACCTGAAGATCTGGCTCGTCAGCCCGCAGGGCACCGTTTCCGAGCTTCATTTCCCGAACCAACTGGCCGTCGACAATCCAAATCCCGCATACTCCAACCACAAGTTCGTCACCTACAAGCACTGGGGCGAGCCGGCGGGCGGGAACTGGCAGCTCCGCATCCAGGACTGGGGGCCGAACTCGGAGACGCCGGAGGGCGACGATGAGGGCGATATCATCACCGACCTCTTGCAGTTCGGCATCCTCGGCGTCGAAGAGGGCCGGACCGAGAAGACTCTGGTGAGCTATCGCATCGAGATCTTCGCCCGCGACACCGGCCTTGCCTCGTTCACCGGCTGCCCGGCGGGCGCGGGCATCTGCCCCGGCGACATCAACGGCGACGGCATCGTCAACTTCATGGACCTTGCCCTCTTCATGACCTGGTATGTTCAGGGCGACTTCCAGGCCGATGTCAACGGGGACGGGTTCATCAACTACGCCGACCTGATGCTCTACTACGGGATCTGGCGGCCCGGCTTCTGCGGCTACACCGGCCTGCCCTTCTCCCGCCCCACGATCCCCAGCAACCCCGGCCCCGATACGCCCATCATCCGGCCGAGCTGACGCCCGAAACCGGAACGAGTCCAAACCCCTTCGAACACCCCGGCTTTGCCGGGGTGTTTCTTTGATGCACGAGTTTGTCAGATCACGAAAAAACCGGCGTGCCGCCGGTTTCTCGTGGAACCCTGATGTCCCAATAGGCGCAACTGGACTCGAACCAGTGACCTCTGCCATGTGACGGCAGCGCTCTAGCCAACTGAGCTATGCGCCCAATGGGGCCATTCTAGCCCGGCGGCTCGGGGCGGCAAGCCGGGTCGAGCATCTCCGCGGCCCGCGGGGGGCGGGGGGCGGGGGGCGATGGCGGCACGGGGTCAGCCTAGGCCGGCAAGCCGCTGGGTGGGGCGACTGGAAGCCAGCCCCACCGAGAGAAGGGAGACATAGCCGGTCGAAAGTACCTTGCCTTCCACCCTGGGTGGTTTCTATAGTACCGGGCCTGACCCCGCCGGAGGTCAGGCCGTTCGGCCCGGTGTGCGGGCCATTGTCTGCATTTCGGCCCTTGATCGACCAGGACGCGGCGTCCTGGGGGTGGGGCCACTACCGAAGCGCCCTCATCGCGGACGGGACCGGCCCCGACGCGGGTGTCGCTGAACAGGAAAGAAGCCTCCCATGGCCAACCCACTCGTCCAAGACCTGATCGAATCGGGCATCCACTTCGGCCAGCGCTCCAGCGGCTGGAACCCCAAGATGGGTCCGTACATCTACGGCAAACGCAACGGCATCCACATCATCGACATCAAGGAGACCGTCAAGGGCCTCCTGCTGGCCAAGAAGCTCATCACCCGCTCGGTGTCCCAGGGCAAGGATGTGTGCTTCATCGGCACCAAACGCCAGGCCAAGGGCGTGATCGAGCAGCGCGTCGGCGATGTCAAGATGCACTATGTGACCGAGCGCTGGCTCGGCGGCACGCTGACCAACTTCCGCACCATCCGCACCCGGCTCAAGCGGCTCGAGGAACTCGAGGCCATCGAGCAGAACGACAACTTCCAGAGCTACTCCAAGAAGATGGAGAGCCAGCTCCGGCGCGAGATGAAGAAGATCAAGCGCAACCTCGACGGCATCCGCAACATGCACAAGATGCCCGGCGTCATGGTGGCCGTCGATGTCAACCGTGAGATCAACGCCCTGCGCGAGGCCCGCAAGCTGGGCATCCCCACCGTCTGCCTGATCGACACCGACGGCGACCCGGAGCTGGTGGACATCGCCATCCCCGGCAACGACGACTCGATGCGCGCCATCGATGTGATCGTCCGCGAGCTGTGCAAGGCCGTGTCGGACGGCAAGCAGATGCGGGTCGAGGGCGGAGAGGGCGCGGACGAAACAGCCGCCGGCTCCGAGCGTGAGTCGGGCGGCCCGCGGCGCAGCCGCCGGGCGCAGTTCCGCTCCGACGACGCCGGGCGCGACGCAGGCGCGGGCGTCGGCGCCGAGCCGGCGAAGGCCGAGTCCTGAATCCGTTTCTGACGCACCCCACTGACATTCACTGACACCGGCGCGCGCTGAACCCGGCACGCGCCAGAGAGAACTCGGAGAATCACCATGGCTGAGATCAACGCCAAGGATGTGATGAGCCTTCGCAACAAAACCGGCCTGGCCATGATGGCCTGCAAGAAAGCCCTGACCGAGGCCGGCGGCGATGTCGTCAAGGCCGAGGACATCCTCCGCAAGGAGCTGAAGGGCAAGATGGAGTCCAAGATGGACCGCGCCGCGGGCGAGGGTCGCATCGAGATCGCCGTCTCGGGAGACGGCAAGGCCGCCACCATCGTCGAGCTGCGGGCGGAGACCGACTTCACCGCCAAGAACGACAAGTTCATCAACGCGACCAGGAAGATCGCCGAGCTGGCCCTGGCCGTCCCCGCCGGCGCCACCGGCAGCCCCACCGCCGAGATGCAGGCCATCATCGACGACCTGCGCATCAGCACCGGTGAGAACATCTCGATCGGGCGCATCGAGAAGCTCGAGTCCAACGGCGGCAAGACCGTCTACGGCAAGTATGTCCACCACGACGGCAAGACCGGCGTGCTGATCGAGGCCGAGGGCGAGGTGGCCGAGGACACCCTCCGCCAGATCGCCATGCATGTCACCGCGGCCTTCCCCCGCCCGCTCGGCCTGACCGCCGACGACATCCCCTCCGACCTGATCGACAAGGAGCGCAAGTTCCGCGTCGAGCAGGCGATGGAGTCCGGCAAGCCCCGCGAGATCGCCGAGAAGATGGTCGAGGGCGGCATGCGCAAGTTCTTCGCCGAGGTCGCCCTGATCGAGCAGGCCTTCGTGATGGACCCCTCCAAGACCATCAAGGAGATCGTCGGCTCCGGCGGCAACCTCAGGAAGTTCCGCCGGTGGGAAGTCGGCGAGACCACCACCGCCAGCTGAGCCGTTCACCGTGACTCAGCCGCCAAGCGGGGCCGAAACGCCCCGCTTTTTTCATGCACCCACGGTACCATCCGCCCTCCCTCCTCCCGACCCCTCCAACGGAGACCCCAGGCATGGCCTTCACCCCCGCCCCCGGTGAGAAGTACACCGTCCGACGCAAGATCCTCACCGTCCTGGGTGCCAAGTTCCATGTGTACGACGAGCGGGGCACTGTGGTCGCCTTCTGCCATCAGAAGGCCTTCAAGCTGCGCGAGGACATCCGGCTCTACACCGACGAGACCATGACCGAGACCCTGCTGCTGCTCAAGGCGCGGCAGATCATCGACTTCGGGGTCACCATTGATGTGCTCCTGCCGGACGGCTCCTCGCTCGGCTCGATGCGGCGCAAGGGCATCCGCTCCACCCTGGTGCGGGACGAGTGGCTGGTCTTCGACGCGGGGGGAACCCGGGTGGCGAATCTGCGGGAACTCGGCGGCTTCGCGCCGTTCGCCCGCCGGTTCATTGATTTCGCGGCGTTTCTCCTGCCTCAGAAGCTCTCGATGGTGCGTGAGAGCGACGGGGCCGAGATCGCCCGCTACCGCCAGCACTTCCACCCGCTGGTGTACCGGCTGGGAATTTCGCCGATCCGGGAAGATGAACACCTGGATGACCTGTTGATCCTGGCGGCGGGCTGTCTGATCGCCGCGATCGAGGGACGCCAGTCATGAAAACAAACCCATACGACAGGAGGAACCGACCATGACGGACCTGACCAGACGCGAAGCCATCGGCGGGCTGGGAGCCTTGGGCCTTGGGGTCATCGGGATGGGAGTCAGCGGGGCCGGCGCCCGCCCGCTCGCCTTCTCTTCCCCCGTCCCCGGCTGGGACGCGGCCGCCGGCAGGTTCATCCTGCCGGACCTGCCCTACAGCCCCGACGCGCTCGAACCCCACATCGATGGGCAGACCATGCGGATTCATCACGAGCGCCACCACAAGGCGTATGTGGACGGCCTGAACACCGCACTCGACAAACTGGCCGAGATCCGCGCGGGCGGGGGCGATCCGGCCACCCTGGAGCTCTGGCAGCGCCGCCTGAGTTTCCACGGCGGCGGCCACATCAACCACGCCCTCTTCTGGACCGGCATGGCCCCGGAAGGGCAGGGCGGGGAGCCGGACGGCTCGCTGATGGACACCATCCACAGAGACTTCGGCTCGTTCGACGCCTTCGGCAAGTTCTTCCGCGACACCGCGGCCGCGGTGGAGGGATCGGGCTGGGGATGGCTGGTCCGCGAGCCGCTGTCTGGGAAGCTGCTGGTGTTGCAGATGCACAACCAGCAGCACTCGCTGTTCGCGGGCGTCACGCCGCTGCTGGGCGTGGATGTGTGGGAGCACGCCTACTACCTCAAGTACCAGAACCGGCGGGCGGACTATCTCGCGGCGTTCATGAAGATCATCAACTGGAACGAAGTCCAGCACCGCTTCGACGCCGCGACCAGGGCGTAATGCAAGGCTCGATGCCATTGGTGGCACAGGCGTCCCGCCTGTGCTTCCTTGAGGCACCCGCACAGGCGGGACGCCTGTGCCACCGGGGAAAGGAAGAAGATACGGCTCGCCCCCCGCGAGCCGTGCCACCTGTCACCCGACATGCTTGGGATCGAACGCATCCTGCAAAGCATCGGTCAGCACATTGAACGCCAGCACCAGCACGAACATGAAGAAGGTGGCCGCCCCGATCTGCCAGAAGAAGCCGGAGACGACCTCGGGCTGGGACTGGTCCACCATGATGCCCCAGCTCGCGCCCTCCTTCAACCCCAGACCCAGGTAGGTCAGGACCACCTCGCCCTTGATGGCGGCGATGAAGAGCAGCGACAGGTTGATGAAGACGAGGTGGGCCGTGTTCGGAAGGATGTGACGGACCAGGATGCGGGCGTTGCCGGCGCCCAGGGCGTTGGCGGCCTGCACGAAGTCCAACTGTTTGAGCTTGAGCGCCTCGCCGCGGGTGACGCGGCAGGGGCCGATCCAGTAGGTCATGGCGAACGCGACATACAGCGGGATCAGCGTCCGCTCGATGTCCGAGCCTCGGAAGAGGAAGGCCAGCACGATCAGCAGCACCAGGTCGGGGATCGAGCTGAAGGTGGAGTACAGCCAGATGACGGCGTGATCGACCCACCCGCCGAAGTACCCCGCCGCCGCGCCCAGCAGGCTGCCGAACCCGACGGCGAACACCGACACGATCACCCCCACCTGGATGGCGACCTTGGCCGAGTACACGGCGCGGATGAAGATCGAACGCCCCTGCCGGTCGGTGCCGAGCAGGAGGCGCAGGCGGTAAAGAACGCCTTCGACGCCCGTCGGCATCGGGAGAATCTCAAGGATCAGGGGGTCGAGATCGTCGAGCTTGGCGTCGATCTCGCGGTCGATGCCCTCCAGCCTTTCGGCGATGGCCGCCCGCAACTGATCCAGCAGAGCCTTGTCGTAGAGCGAATCGGGAAGAGGCTCCTCGGACAACGCCTCGGCCGCCGCGAAAAAATCCGCCGGGTCGATCGCGGCCAGGGGGGAATCGTCCGGGACATTCGGGCGCAGTTCCTCAAGCTGGAACGCCACTTCCTCGAGCGAGAGCATGATCTCTTCAACCAGGAGGGCGGCGTCGTCCGTCTCGGTCCTGGCCTCGTAGCGTTGGGCGTAGTCCGCCACCTGGCGGGCCGCCAGACGGGTGGAAAGCAGCCTGGCACGCAGCACGCGGAGCGAGGTCTGCGATTCGAACTGGGTCATCGCCCGGCGGTGCAGTTCGCGCAGGGCGGGCACTTCCAGGCCGGTCACTCGGCGTTCGGCCAGGGCCAGCTCACGGATGACTCCGGCCGCCTCCTCCGCGGACAACGACTGCCGCTGGATGGTGGCCAGCGTGTTGCCGACGAGTTCCAGGTAGAAGTAGCTCTGCTCGGTGCGGATCACGGGCGGCGAGTCGAGGCCGAAGCCCCGCAGGTTGGCCGCCCCGACGCGCTCCAGGGTCCGATCGGCGAGCAACGCCCCGAGCACGGGGCGATCCGCCAGGTTGTACGCGCCGGTCGCCCTGCCGACCTTGGCCACGCCCTCCATCGCAATGATCCACACGAAGACGAGCAGGTAGACCGAGACGACGGCCATGGCCCCCACCGCCAGGCGGTTGCGGAAGAGCTTGCGGAGCGACGGGGATTCGTTGATTCTGGCGATCAAGAGAGCCTCACGCGGGGGTCCGCCAGTGCGTAGAGCACATCGGTCAGGATGTTGGAAGCGATGAACAGGGCCGCGAAGAGCGCGGTGAATGTCTGGATGACCGGGAAGTCGCTGGCGCGGATGGCGTTGATGAGCGTCCGCCCCATGCCGGGGATGTTGAAGTAGTACTCGACCAGGATCGACCCGGTGACGACGAAGGGCAGGGAGATCATGATCCGGGTGATGATGGGGATCATGGCGTTCTTGAGCATGTGGACGAGCATGACCCGCCGGGTGCTGCACCCCTTGGCCCGGGCGGTGCGGATGTAGTCCTTGCGGGTCTCCTCGACCATCACCGCCCGGTAGAAGCGGGTGTCGTACCCCAGGGCCACCGTCACATTGATCAGAACCGGCAGGGCGCAATAGGCCAGCCAGTTCGAGGGGTGGAAGAAGAACCAGGGATTCTCGCCCACCGAGGCGTCCACCGAAATGCGGAACGGCCAGTTGTCGAGAAAGGTCCGCGGCCAGTACGCCCCGAAGTACTGCCCGAGGATGATGTAGACCAGCACAGAGACGCTCATGCCGATCACGGCGATGAACATGAGCGTGCGATCCACAAACCTGCCGCGGTTGAACGCGGAGACCAGCCCCACCAGAATCGAGATCGCCGCGGTGATGAGCAGCGTGGGCGCCATGACCGCGACCGAGGCCGGGATGGCCTTGAGGATCATCGGGCCGACGGGGCGGCTCTGCTCGAACGAGCGGACTTCATACTGCCAGAACCGGGCCAGGTCGCCGAGGAACTGAACATACTGCACCACGAAGTGCTTGTCCAGCCCGTACTCCTTGCGCTTGGTCAGGATCTCCTCGGGGCTGGGGTTCTTGCTCAGCGCGGCGTAGACCGGGTCGTTGACGCGCAGCGCCAGCATCACCAGCAGAATGATCGCCAGGAAGACGGGGATGTTGTAGGCGATCCGCCGGATCACATAGTTCCACACCGCGGAGGCTCCTCTCGGTTCGCGGCGTCAGCGGCGGGTGCTGTCCACATCCAGGAACTTGTACCAGGCGTGGAAACGCTCCGTCGGCTTGGCGTTGAGCAGCCAGGGGTTGATCAGGTAGTACCGCCTGCGCCCCTGGGAGCCGATGTACGGCACATCCTCCAGCACCATGTCCCGCATCTTCTCGTAGATCGCGGTCCGTTCCGGCCCGGGCTGCATGGTGAGGATCCGCTCATAAAGAGCGTCGTACTCCGGGTTCTTGTAGTTGTAGTGGTTGGAGCCGGGGGATTCGTTCGGGCTGTAGAACAACGCCAGGTTGTTCTCCGCGTCGGGGTAGTCGCTGCCCCAGGCGAAGCCGAACATGGGGGCCTGCTTGCGGTTGACGAGCTGGATCAGCGGGGCGAAGTCCAGGAAGGTCGCCTCGAACCGGATATTGACCCGCTCAAGCTGCCTCTTGGTCATCTCCGCCACCTGGGTGTTCAGGCTGCTGATCGAGGTGTAGAACTGGATGGGCGGCAGGCCGCGCCCGTCGGGGTAGCCGGCCTCGGCCAGCTTCTGGCGGGCCAGCTCCAGGTTGGGGCCGCGGTAGCTGACGGGGGCGCGCCCGTTCTCCGGGTGTCCGTCCAGGCCGACGGGGATCGGCCCGTCAAAGACGATCGGCAGGCCGTTGTAGAAGGTCTGATTGATTTCCTCGAGGTCGATCGCCAGCGAGATCGCCTGACGCAGAGCCTTCTTCTCCGGGGTGTAGCCGCCGAGCAGCGGGTCTTCCATGTTGAACCCGCGGAAGATGAAGTCCAGCAGCAGGTCGTCGTGGGCACGCACGCCCTTGGCCGTGTACGACTCCTTCAGCGAGCGCGACGCCCGGTCGAACGCCTCCAGGAAGTATTCCTCGGGCACCTGCGTATAACCCAGGTTGCCCTGGTTGAACTCCAGCCACATCGGCTGGTCCTGGACATACATCGTGAACTCGATGCGGTCCACGAAGGGCACCTGCTGGCCCGCGGCGCGGTGCAGGCGGGCACGCCGGTCGGCGGCCGACCATTCGTTCGCCGCCGGGTAGCGCACCTCGTGGTAGTTCGGGTTGCGCTTGCCGGTCAGCGACTGCTTGGGCACGAAGGTGTCCAGAATGAACGGCCCGGTTCCCACCGGCTTGAAGCCGAAGTCGGCCCCGTAGCGCTCCACCGCCTCGCGGGGCACGATCGAGGTCTGGAACATGCTCAGGATGTACAGAAAGCGGTAGACGGGCTGGCGGAGCACGATCTCGAACTCAAGATCGTTGATCTTGCGGAAGCCCTCGATCGGGGCGTTGTAGTCAAAGCCTCCGGACTCCCCCTGGGCGGCGTACGCCTCATCCAGCCCGACGATGGTGTTCTCCAGCAGCCACCAGTTCTGCTCGCCGGTCGCCTGCCGGTCGGCGATCCGCTTGATGGAATAGAACACATCGTCCGTGGTCACCGTCCGCCCGCGCCCGCCCGAGAAGCAGGGGTTGTCGTGGAAGCGGACCCCCTCCTTCAGCCGGAAACGCCAGGTCTTGCCCTCGTCCGGCGTGGTGGGCATCTCGGCCAGCAGCAGCGGTTCCAACTCCGCGGGGTTGGCGTAGCTGTTCACCAGCAGCGTTTCGTAGAACTGCGAGGCCGCGATCGCGTCGTAGGTCGTCGAACCGCGCCCCGGGTCGATGCTCCGAGGACCGTCCGTCCGCATCGGCACCTTCAGCACCTTGAGCGGGGCCTGCGGCTGGGCCTCCGCCCCCCCCGAACCGCCCACGATCGAGGCGATGCCGACCACACCGGCGAGCACGAGATGACGCAAAGAGGGGGGGGTCTTCCAACGCATGGGCAGGCTCCTCCGATTCGTACGGGGTCTGTGTGGTTTCGGCCGGAGCCGGGGGACGGGGGGTGCGGATCTTAGCGGAACCGGCCGATCGGCTCCACCGAGCGGGTGAGCTGGGGAACGAGGCCCGGGGCCACGCTCACGCAGGCAGGGCCGACCAGGCTGCGGCCCGACTCGTCTACTGTTTGATACCGGAGCAGGATGCCGCCGGTTGACACCTCTTTGGATGGACCCCGCATGACCGCGCCCCCCATCGATGCCTGCACCGCCACCACCGCCGACCTGCACGGGCGCCGGATCACCACCTTCGGTGGGTGCAACTACCTTGGTCTGGCCCAGCACCACCGTCTGCTGGGTGCCGCAGCCGGGGCCATCGCCCGCTTCGGCCTGAGCGCGTCGGCCAGCCGGGAGACCACCGGCAACACCCGCGTCCACGAGGAACTCGAGGCCGCGGCGACCGCCTTCTGCGGCCACCCGGCCGGTCTGCTCGTGCCCGACGGGTACATCGCCAACCTCGCCGCGATGCAGGCCCTGGCCCGCCTGGGTGTGCGCGACGCGGTGGTGGACGAGCGCGCCCACGCCAGCATCCGCGACGCCGCCGGGATGGCCGGAATGCGGGTCCACCCACACCACCACCTGGATGCGGCCGACGCGGCCCGACTGCTGAGCCGTTGCACCGGCCCGGGCGTCATCGCCACCGACTCGGTCTTCGCGGCCGACGGCGCGATCGCCCCGGCCCTCCACCTGCTCAAGGCCCTCCGGCCCGGCGACCGGCTGATGCTGGACGACTGCCACGGCTTCGGCGTGTTGGGGCGGAACGGACGCGGGCTGGCGGACCATCTTGGGCTGCGCTCGGAAAGCCTGCTGGTCACGACCACGCTCGCCAAGGGGCTGGGCTGCGCTGGCGGCATCGTCATGGGACCGACGGACTTCGTGTCGATCGCGCGGGCCGGGTCCACCGCGTACATCTGCACCACGCCCTGCTCGCCCGTGCTGGCCGCCGCGGGCGTGGAGGCGCTCCGCGTCATGGAGGAGGAGCCTGATCTGCACGCCCGGCTCCGATCGAACATCGCCCGGACGCGGGGGATGCTCGCACGCCACTTTGAGGTCGATCCCGATCATCCCGCGCCCATCATCGCGTTCACGACCGGCACGCCCGACCACATGCGGGCGATGCACAGCGATGCTTTGGACGCCGGCGTGCTCGCCCCGCTGGTCGAGTACCCCGGCGGCCCCGCGCCGGTGTACTTCCGGCTGAGCGTCTCGGCCGCCCACACGGACGAGCAGATCGACCTGCTGGCCGCCACGCTCCGGGCCGCCGATCGCGCACGCGGCATCGGGGCCGTCGCGTGAACACACTGCCCACCGATCTGGCGTTCGCCGTCCGCACCGCCCGGGCCGCCGGCGCCCTGACGATGCGTTGGTTCCAAGCCGACGACCTCGTGGCCGACGGCAAGCAGGACGGGTCGCCCGTGACCCAGGCCGACCGCGAGGCGGAGCGGTTCGTCCGGACCGAGGTCGCCAAGGCATTCCCCGGCGACGGCGTGATCGGCGAGGAGTTCCCGCCCCTGGAATCGAGCAACGGGCGGACCTGGGTGGTCGATCCGATCGACGGCACCCGCTCCTTCGTGCAGGGCGTGCCGCTGTTCGGGACCATGCTCGCCCTGATGGTCGATGGCGAGCCGACCGTGGGCGTGATCGCGATGCCCGGCCTCGACGAGTGCGTCGGCGCGCAGGCCGGGCACGGCTGCTGGTGGTGGAAGATGCACGCCTCCGAACCCGTGCGGACCCGAGTGTCGTCCCATGCCGAGCTGCGCGGCTCGGTCGCGGCCTCCACCTCCTTCGAGTACTACAAGGAACCCCGCCACAAACGGGCATGGTCCAGGCTCAACGACCTCGGGGCCGTCACCCGCGGCTGGTCGGACTGCTACGGCTTCGTGCTGCTCGCCACGGGGCGGGCCGACGCGATCATCGAACCCACCGTCAAACTCTGGGACATCGCCGCCGTGCCGCCGATCATCCAGGAGGCCGGCGGCGTGTGGACCGACATCGACGGGAACCATGACCTGCACGCCGGTTCGATCATCGCCAGCAACGGCCGTTTCCACGCCGAACTCATCGAAACGATCCGCACAGCGTGATACGGATCAAAAAAGCCCCGAAGGGGCGCACGCGAGTTGCCACGGGTGGAGCGCAGCGCAACCCGTGGGAAGCGAACATCGTTGATACAGTTTCACCCCGGAGGGGTGATGGAAACTCTCAAACTTCCGTGACCCCTCCGGGGTCAAAATCATACAACAAACGACCTTTCCACGGGTTGCGCTGCGCTCCACCCGTGGCTACTCACCATCACCCCTCCGGGGTGAAACGATCGTCGCTCTTGCTCCAAGCCACGCCCGGGATTCAAGCGGAATCCATGATCGCATCAACGATCCGCCAGGATGTCCCAGATGCGTTGCTGGGCCTCGTTGTTGTCCGGGCTGAGGCCCTCGCACTCGGACAGCGCCTCGTCAAACCGCGTTCGCGGGTTCCATTTCACCGCCGAGTCCGTGTGCAGCGTGTGGACGCCGGTGACATGGCGTGAGTCGAGCCGCTCGGGCAGGCCCACGCCGTCGCCAAGCAGCGGGCCGACCGGCAACTCGGTCAGCCGAACCATCCGCGCCGGAAACTCGGTGAAACCCCAGTCCACGAAGGGGGCAGAGGCGTACCCGCCCTCGACATTCACGCCGGGCACGCCCGGGGGCCAGGGGTTGGCGTCGGTGTTGAAACGCTGCTGGTCCGCCGTCTCGGCCGGGCAGTACATCGCCTCGGGGGCGTCCAGGTAGCCGCCCCGTTCCAGGCGCCCGAACAGGACATGCAGGTTGCTGCTGCCCGAGTAGACCATCGTGTTCCACTGCAACCGCCCGCCCCGATACCCCAGCGGCACCCGGTCCTGCCAGTCGTTGCCGTAGAGCACCACCGTCTGGTGCAGGGACCGCAGGTTGGCCTGGCACTTGACCCGTCGGGCCGAATCCCGGGCGGAAGACAAGGCCGGCAACAGGATGCCCACCAGCACCGCGATGATGGCGATGACCACCAGCAGCTCGATCAGCGTGAACCCGCGCCCCGGGGCGGCCGCCCTCACACGGATCTGGTTGCGGGCGGGATCGGAGCGCACGCTGTATCCTTCGCACACGGGGCGAACCGGGAAGCCCCACCGCCCCACCCCGCTCGCCCCCGGGTTTGCACGCCGGAGTCCGAACCATGCTCCTACCCATCGCGGCCGCCGCACTCTGCCTGCTGACCGCGCCCCCGCCGCCTCCCCCCCCGGCGTTGTCCATCGAGCCGGTCGCCACGCTCCAACTCGGCCCGTTCATGGGCGGGGCCGCGGAGATCGTCGCCCATGATCCCGGCAGCCGCCGCCTGTTCGTCGTCAACGGGCACGCCAACTCGGTGGAGATCATCGGTTTCGAGAACCCCGCCGAACCGGAATGGCTCGGCACGATCGCCACCGCCCCCTACGGCGGTGGGATCAACTCCGTCGCCGTCCGCGACGGTCTGATCGCCGCCGCCATCGCCGGGTTCGAGAAGACCGACCCCGGGCGGGTGGTGCTCTTCAACACCGACGGGGGCTTCGTCGGCCTCGCCGAGGTCGGCGCGCTGCCCGACATGGTGTGCTTCACGCCGGACGGCCGGTTCATCCTGACCGCCAACGAGGGTGAACCGTCCGACGATTACTCGATCGACCCGGAGGGTTCGATCAGCATCATCCAAGTGCCGGAGGACCCCCGCCGCCTCGGCCAGCGCCATGTGCGCACCGCGGACTTCCGACGGTTCAACGACACAGGGGTGCATCCCGACATCCGCGTCTTCGGCCCCGGCGCGACCGTGGCGCAGGATCTGGAGCCGGAATACATCGCGGTCTCCCCGGACTCCTCCACGGCCTATGTCACGCTCCAGGAGAACAATGCCCTGGCCGTGGTGGACATCGCAACCGCAACCGTGACGGAACTGATCCCTCTCGGCTTCAAGGACCACTCGCTGCCCGGCAACGGCCTCGACGCCAGCGACCGCAATCAAGCCATCGACATCCGCCCGTGGCCCGTGTTCGGGATGTACCAGCCCGACACCATCGGCCTCTTCATCGCCCGCGACGGCCGGACCTACCTCGTCACCGCCGACGAGGGCGACACCCGGGGCTACCCCGGATTCGACGAGACCCTCCGGGTCAAGGACCTGCGCCTCGACCCCGGGGCCTTCCCCGACGCGGCCGACCTTCAGCGTAACGACCGGCTCGGCCGCCTCGAAGTCGCCCGCACGATGGGCGACGGCGACGGGGACGGCCTGCACGAACGCCTCTTCGCCTTCGGCGGTCGCGGGTTCAGCATCCGCGACACCGCCGGGAACCTGGTCTTCGATTCCGGCGACGCTTTCGAGCGCATCACCGCCGAGCGCGTGCCGACGCTGTTCAACACCGACAACGCCGCCGACGCCCCGTTCAAGAACCGCTCGGACAACCGCGGCCCCGAACCCGAAGCCCTCGCGCTCGGACGCATCGGCCAGCGTGACTACGCCTTCATCGGCCTGGAACGCACCGGCGGCATCATGGTCTACGACATCACCGTGCCCGCTCAATCCAGGTTTGTGACCTACTGGACCAACCGCGACCCCGACCCGCACGCCCGGGCCGGCGACCTCGGCCCCGAGTGCCTCCTGTTCATCCCGGAGGCGAAAAGTCCCAACGGCGAACCGCTGCTGGTCTCCGCGAATGAAATCTCGGGCACGCTGACCATCCACCGGCTCGTGGTCCATCCGGAACCGACCCCGTAAATGAAGACCGGGCCGCCAGCGATGCTGGCGGCCCGGCATGGAGGGAGGCGGGTTCGCCCCATGCGGTCACGGGCAACCGGCGTTGAACAGGTTCAGGTAGGTGCTCAGGTCGAAGAAGTTGAGCAGCCCGTCATCGTTCAGGTCCGCCGAGGGGTCCTGCGCGTTGAACAGGGCCAGGTACGCCGCGATGTCGAAGAAGTTGAGCACGCCGAACGGCTCGGCGAGATCCGCCGGGCAGCCCTTGCCCCCCGCGCTCGGCGCCACCGCGATGTCGCCGAGTTGAACCGGCGGATAGGTGTAGCCGTCCCCGCCCGGGATGTTGGGGCCGAACGCCGGACCCAGCGTGTAGTGCTCGCCCGCCGTGTCGAAGGTGTTGAGCTGGCAGAAGTAGTTGGGGAAGTCGCCCTGGCCGACCGCGCCGTGGTAGCCGGCATCGTCCCGCGACCAGTCGATCGTCATGCCCTGGCTGTAGTTCGTGTCCTGCGGCACCGGATGCAAGGGAGCCACATTCAGCCCCGTGCCCTTGAAGATCATGTCGTGCTCGACATCGTGGATGTACACCGCGCCCTCGGAGTCAAAGGCCAGCCCGATGCTCCGATGGATCGGCGGGTCCGACACCACCTGCCCGAACAGCGAGACCTGGCCCGTCTCCAGGTTCACCCGGTACAGGCGCGTGATGTTGTTCTGGGAGCGGATCCCGTACATCGTGTCGTCCGCCGGGTTGAAGGCGAGATCCTCCAGGCTCTGCGGGGAGATCCCGATCGGCGTCGCCGCCCCGGTGTCCGTGTCCACCCGGTACAGGCCCGACGCCGCCCCGCCCGTGCTTTTGTAGAAGGAGGCGTAGGCGTACAGGTTGCCCTCCCGGTCAAAGTCCATCCCGCCGAATCCGATGTTCGGCGCGCCCATCGGACCCACCACCGTGTAGCCCGCCGGATCGTCCACATCGAACACGACCAGATCGTCCTGATCCGCGATCGTGGTGAACAGCGAGTTCGGGGCGTACGCCGACGGCCCCGCGTGGGCCATCCCCGCGATCGCGCACAGCGACAGCATGCAAGACATCTTGCGCATAACCATCATCCTTTCGTGGGCCGTTCCCGGCCCGGTGTTTGTCGAGTGAGATACGGTTCAGCTCCGACGCCGACGCCCGAGCACGCACACGCCGGCCGCAAGCGCCGCCACCGTCCCGGGGGTGGGCACATAGTTGAGCGTCAGATCATCGAACTGGAAGCCGAAGCCCTGCACAGGCCCCGTGATCTCCATGCGGCTGATGCCCACATCGCTCTCCCATCCCAGCCAGGCCCATTCCGTCGGGGTGCCGCCGAAATCCAGCGAGCCGATCTGCGCCCCCGAGGCGTCGTAGAACACCGCCGTGCCCCCGCCCACCGGGCCGACCGTGTTGAAGAACCCGCCGAAGCGGCTCACCGCGGTCGAGAACTCGAAAATGGCGGCACCCGCCGGCAGCCCGCCCATCAGGTTGCCGTTGTACGGCAGCACCTCGCCCGACGGCCCCCACCAGTTGAAGGCCACGACCAGGATGTTGGCCAGCGAGTCGTTCACCGTCACCGCCCCGCCGAAGATCGGCGCGGGACCGGGGATCGAACCCGGGGACGCCACATTCTCGAAGGTCTCGTACGCCTCCCCCGCGAACTCACCGATCGCGGTGACCCCGCCCGCGGCGGAACCCGCCAAACCGGCCGCGACCAGCCCAGAAACCAGCATCGTCATCTTCATCTCACGCTCCTCGTGGTTGGAAACACACCGCACGGTCCGGCCTTCACCCACCCCGCCCGTGGGGCCGGATCGAGCCGGAAAGTCTCCAGACTACCCGATCTCACGCCCGGCACAAGGCCCCCGCCCGAATTTTCGCATAGATTTTCATATGAATTTTCATTCGGGGGTTCAGAACCCGGCCTCAAGCCGTATCATGGGTGTTCCGAAACCCCTTCCAGACCCGAAACACGAGCCTCTCACCACGCCATGCCCCCTTTGCCCCCTTCCACGACCGCCCCCGTCCGATGAGCACCCTCGATCCCAGCACGCCCGCCTTTCAGGCCGACGCCCGCACGGTGGTCCGGACCATCCGCGGCGCATTCTCGGAGTTGCTGGTCCAGGCCGGGGCCGACGCCCAGGATCCCCAGTCGATCAGCGACCGCATCGGGCTGACCAAGACGCTGGCCTGGAAGGTTTCCCGCATGGTCCAGGCCGACGACCCGTCCCAAGCGCTCCAGCACATGCCGGGCACCTCGGGGATCAAGCTGCTGCTCCGCGGGGCCGAGCGGGCCGGGGTCCAGTCGGCCCAGATCCAGGTGGCCCGGGAGGCGATCAACGACTTTGAACGCCTGATCCGCGTCCACTGCGGGGACCGGGCCACCCTGGACATCATGGGCGGCGAACTCAGCCCCGACGGACGACGCCAACGCGACGAGCAGCACCGTCGGATGCTCTTCCAGGGGGCCTCGTATGTCTGGGGCGTGCAGGCCCGTGTCATCCTCAAAATGGGGGTGGTGCTGCCCGGCTCCGCGCCGGGACTGCTCGATTTCGCCTCGGTGAACGGGCTGATCGACTTCCGACGCCTCCGCCCCGATGTGAGCTGGATCATGGCGTCCCGCCACAGCAAGAACGACGACGGCACCACCATGCGCACCCGGGCCACCGAGTCCATCGACCCCCGCTTCGACGGCCCGGAACAGTGCCCGCTGATGGGCGAGTTCTGTTCCAAGCCCCTCCCGGAACTGCGCCGGATCGATTCCCCCCGCGGCATGAGCTTCGAGCTCGTCGAAGGCCCGATGGGCAACACCGGCGCGCAGACCTGCGTCGTCGGCGCGATCCAGCGGGAGATCCCGTACCACGCCGGGCCGGACAACGAGTGGGGCGAGCACCAGGCTGTTTGCGACATCCCGGCCGAGCTGGTCATCATGGACCTGTTCGTCCACCGGAGTCTGGCCTTCGCTATCCCTCCCTCAGCCAGCCTGCACAGCGAGCTGGCCGCCGGCGGCGACAGCGGGCCGAAGCTGCGTCGGACCCTGCCCCTGAACGAGCCGCTGCAGGATATCGGGGTGGGCGCCCAGCCCCCCACCACGCCGGAGGTTCCGCTCTACAAGACCCTGCTGCGGGCCATCCACGCCCGCCTGGGCACCAATCCCGGCGAGTTCCACGGGTTCCGGATCAAGATCCCCTACCCGGCGTGCCCGACCTCCATCATGCTGCGCTACCCGCTGCCGCCCGCGCCCCGCTGAGAAGCCCGGGGTCGGCTTCCATGACGCCGCCGATGAAATCGGCGGATTCCACCAGGAGGGGGATAGATGGGGATGGCCGACTGCAAGTCGGCCCCACGGGGGGAACCCCACAATTCAGGGACTCATCGTGGGCGTGAACTCAAATACCAGAAATATACCGTACAAATCTTGTTTTTGACGAGATTTGTTCGTATATTGATAGGCATGGCGAGCGATGACCACACCTACCAGGACGCCCTTCCGGACGGCCCGGCCCACCGGCGGGGAGCAGGGCTGAACCCGGGCAACCGGTTTGAAACCGTCCGGCTGCATGTGCTGGGGGAGGAGTTGGACCTGCGCCAAGCCGAGCGGGACGCGGACGGCCGGACCGGCCCCGTGCGAATCGAACGCGAGGTGTACCTCGACCGCACCCGGTCCATCATCAACCGCGTGGAGCAGACCTCCGATGTCCCCTTCGACTGGACCGTGAACCCCTACCGCGGCTGCGAGCACGGGTGCGTCTACTGCTTCGCCCGGCCCTACCACGAGTTTCTGGGCTTCAGCAGCGGGCTGGACTTCGAGACCAAGCTCGTCGCCAAGCCCGACGCGCCGGAGTTGCTCCGCCGCGAACTGGCCAACCCGCGCTGGCGTCCCGAGCCGATCGTGATGTCGGCCATCACGGACATCTATCAGCCGCTGGAACACACCATGCGTCTGGCCAGGCAATGCCTCGAAATCATGGCCGAGTGCGGCCAGCCCGTGTCCACCATGACCAAGAGCGCGATGGTCCTCCGCGATGCCGACCTCTGGGCGCGGCTCGCGTCGAAAAACGCCGGGCGCGTCACCGTCACGCTGGTCACGCTCGATCCAGACCTGGCGGGCAAACTCGAACCGCGGGCCACCACGCCCGCCGGGCGTCTGCGGATCATCCGTGAACTGACCAACGCGGGCGTGCCGGTGACGGTCAATGTCGCGCCGATCATACCCGGCCTGACGGACACGGAGATTCCTGCCATCCTCAAGGCCGTGGCCGCGGCGGGGGCGTTGCGGGCATCCTGGGTGCTGCTGCGTCTGCCGTACCAACTCAAGGAAATTTTCCTGGAGTGGCTCCAGCGCTCCGTCCACCCCGACCGCGCCCGCAAGGTCGAATCACTCATCCGCCAGGCCCGCGGCGGCAAGCTCTACGAGGCCGCCCACCGGCGCGGACGGGGGACCGGCCACCACGCCGAGCAGATCGCGCAGACTTTCAAGGTCTTCAGCCGCCGGTACGGCCTGGACCGCCCGATGCCCGCGTTGACGGGCGAGCATTTTCAGAGACCGTCCATCGGAGGCCAGATGGGACTGTTCTCCTGACCCTCCGCCTCCGTGATGTAGCACAGGTTGAACCACAAACGATCCACAACGGACGGGTGCGCTTCCTGCTCAACCGTCATGGAGTCCACGACTTGCACCGACTCCGCGGCGGTGCGCTCGCAGTACACCGCCCAGGATTCTCCCTCCGCCCGCGGATTGGTGTCCCAGCCCCAGACGCCATCGGGCAAGCCATCGCGCGATGGCACGCAGCCGTCCCACCGCCCGTTCCCAAGAGCCACCCAGACCTCGCCGCCCAGAATCGCCATGCCGCACGCGGAGATCGCGCCCACGGCCGCGGGGATATCCGCCCGCCGCCAGGCGAGTTCGCCGTTGGAGGCGTGATAGGCGATGGAGGTGATGGTGGAGGGCAGAGATGACATGCTGACCAGCCTTTCACTCCACGGCCAGTTTCCAAGCCTCCAGCACGGCCGGGCGGACCACCCCGGTCCAGGCCTCGTAGCCGCGTTCGCTCAGGTGCAGCCCGTCCGACAGGAACATGGCTGCATCAGGCTTGCCCGCGCCGTCCAGCGTCGGCGTGACCGTATCGACATACACCACCCCCGGTGTTCGCTCGCAATACGCGCGGACGATCTCGTTGGCCTTCCGCATGGCCTCCCAGTTCTTCCACCGGGCCAGGCTCGCCTTGATCGGGATATAGACGACCCGCACCCCGGGCCGTTCGGCCCGTGCCCGGCGTGCGAACGCCATGAAGCCCTCGGCCGCCGCTTCCGCATCGGTGCTGTCCGTCCCCAGGTCGTTGTCCCCGCAGTAGTACACGATCACGCGCGGCTGGTACGGCAGCACGATCCGGTCGAACACCGCCAGCACCTCGCCGGTCTTCGACCCCCCGAAGCCGCGGTTGATGACCGGCAACGGGGCCATGTCCTCGCGCAGCGTCGTCCACATGCGGATGCTGGAACTGCCGATGAACAGCACCCCGCCCGGCTCCGGCGGCGCGGCCTCATCCGCGGCCTCGAACGCACGGATCTCTCGTTCGTACCACGGCGTCGGCGGGGCGGCCGCCCCCTCCGGCGATCCTCCGTGGCAGACCGCGATGCAGGCGAAGCTCGCCCAGAGCACGAGCACATGAGAAAGACGGATCATGGTGCCAGTGTATCACCCGACACTGCATCATGGGCCGGGTCACGCCTTGCGAACAAACTCCGACTTGAGCTGCATCGCACCGATGCCGTCGATCTTGCAGTCGATGTTGTGGTCGCCATCAACGAGCCGGATGTTCTTGACCTTGGTACCGCCCTTGACGACCAGGGACGAGCCTTTGACCTTCAGATCCTTGATGACCATCACCGTATCGCCGGACCGGAGGACATTCCCGTTGGCATCGCGGACGACCCCATCCCCCGTTTCATCCGCGTTGGGCGTTTCCCGATCGGCCATGCTCCACTCGTGGGCACAGGAGGGGCAGACGAACAAGGCCCCATCGAGGTAGGTGTAGTCCGCATCACACTCCGGGCACTTGGGAAGTTCGTTCACGACAAGACCCCGACAAACATGGTGGACGGCGGCGCACGCATCGATAGCCTGTCGGCCGAACGGCCCCGCAGCCTTGACAAACAATGCCGGCTCAGCGATCTCATGCCTTGCGGACCCTTCAGTCGCGATGACAAAGCAAACAGAGAACCTCCCGGAAAGGACGCTCGGGTCTGGGAACCCGGAATCCCGTGTTTGCCGGCCAGCAGCGTGACACCAAACCTCACGAGGCCTGGGGGGGAGAGGGGAACGACTCCGAACCGTCCGTTCCCGCTCGCCCGCGAACGGGCTTCGAACGCCGCGGCTGCTGATCTCGGAGAGCCGCCCATCTCAGCAGTGCATCAAGCGCCGGGCACAGGGCCTGCCCCCAGTCGGTCAATCCGTACTCGACCTTCGGCGGCACCTGGTGATGGACGATCCGCCGCACGATGCCGTCGCGCTCCATCCGGCGGAGCTGCTGGATGAGCATCTTCTGAGAAATGCCCGGGATTGCACGCTCAAGCTCGGAGAATCGCAGCACCTTGCCGCCGAAGAGCTGGAAGAGGATGGTCAGTTTCCAGCGGCCTTCCAGGAACTCAAGGGCTTCCGTCACACCCTGCGCGGCCGATAGTGGCGTCAGATCCCATTTCTTACCATTTGGTGTGTACCCAACTTCTTTGTCTGTTCTTGCCATTCCGTGAGTTTAGCTCTAGTCTCTCCCGACCGCAATGAATCCCGTGATTCACACCACATCGCCGCACATGCAGAAGGGGAGCCGAGATGTCAACCAAACCGCCCGAACCCATCGCGACCTACTTCGCCGCGGCAAACCTGCACGATGTTGACGCCGCCCTCGCCCCGTTCGACCAGACCGCCGTGGTCATGGATGAGGGCCGACAACGGACCGGTCTCGCGGCCATCCGCGAGTGGATCGGTGAGACAACGGCGAAGTATCGCCCGACCGCGATCATCACCGGCGTCGCCCCGGGGACGGAGAACACCGTCGTCACGGCCCGCGTATCCGGCGCCTTCCCGGGAAGCCCCGTCGAGATCCGCTACTCATTCACCGTCGAGGACCGCAAAATCACGCGGCTGGAGATCCAGTGATGGCCACAACCGGCTTTCACTCTGAACCGAACGAGTTCAGCGATCAGCGAGTCCTCGTCACGGGCGGCACACAGGGAATGGGTGAAGCCGTCGTTCGGCGGCTCGCCGCCGGCGGGGCGACGGTTGCAACCACCGCACGCTCGCCTTTGCCGCAGGGACAAACGCCGGCGCTGTTTGTTCAGGCCGACCTCGCGACGCCGGACGGCGTGGAGCGGGTGGCCTCCGAAGTGCTCGCCCGTTTCGGCGGGATCGATATCCTCATCAACAATGTCGGCGGCTCCTCGGCCCCCAGCGGCGGCGTGCTCGCGCTCACCGACGAGGACTGGAGGAGCGCCATCAACACCAACCTGCTGGCCGCCGTCCGACTCGACCGTTGTTTCCTGCCGGGGATGCTCCACAGACGATCGGGCGTCATTCTCCACATCTCTTCCATCCAGCGGCGCCTGCCGCTCTTCGAGGCGACCCTCGCCTACGCGGCCGCCAAGGCGGCGCTTACGACATACAGCAAGGGGCTCGCGAATGAGGTCGGCCCCAAGGGCGTGCGCGTGAACTCGGTCGCGCCGGGCTACATCGAGACCATCGCGGCCGAGCGTCTGGTCGCGCGCATCGCCGCCGGCGCCGGCACGACCGAAGAGGCAGCGCGTCAGAGTCTGATGGACTCGCTCGGCGGCATCCCGATCGGTCGCCCCGGCCGGCCAGAAGAGGTCGCCGAACTGGTCGCGTTCCTGGCTTCTGATCGCGCCGCTTCCATACACGGGAGCGAGTATGTGATCGACGGCGGCACGGTTCCCACGGTTTGACCCGGCGCTGTCTCAACCGACGGATCCTCGGCGATTGACCTATGGGTGCAAGCTGCGGCGCGATCCGCCCGGATCGATACTCCGCCGGTGCAGAGCGGTTGGGGAGGTGTTGGCAGCGCCGACCCGTCCCGTGCGGCCGTACCGGGAAACAACTCGCCCGGAGTCCGCTTCATACGATGTCGGTCGTTGCCGCGGCCGGCTGCGCGAATGAAGCGAAGACGCGCTGTGCGCTGCGCGAACGGCGCGTACGCCTCGGGAATCAGCCCGTCCATGCGCGTTCCCGTATTGCTCGCAAAGCGTGGTCGGCCCTCCTGCCCATGAGAGGGCATAACCGACCAAGCCCGTCAGGGGATTCGGGCCTCGGAGGCTGTCATCCGGGATCCGCCCGCTGTTACGGTACAAAGCGCAATGGTCGCTCGCGCGGGAAAGGCAGCGGTGGATTCCGGACGCACCCTATTCACGGGGGTCCTGGGCGCTGTTCTCTCCCATCGCGAGGTGGCCGCCGAGACCGAGGCCCATGCCGCCGCCCGCCATCATCCCGCCGGCGCCCGATCCTCCCTGTCCTCCCTGTTTGGAGCCGTCCCGCCCGGGGCCGTTCGAGTCCTTGCCCTTCCCCCCGCCGGTTCCGGCGCTCGGGCGGGTCGGCCCCTGCCTGGGAATGGCCAGCCCTTCGGGGACGGGTTCCAGGTCAAGCACCTTGCGAATGAAGCCACGCAATGAGATCACCAGTTCATCGGTATGGACGGGACGGCCTTCGGCCAGATCGTGCGCGGCCCTCACCGCGAGCCGCACCTGCTCTTCGGTGCCGAGCAGGATCACATCCGCCAGCGCCGCCTCGACTGCGTCGCGGATGCGGCGCGATCGGTCGGAGGAGTTCGATTGGACAGAACCGGTTTCCTCGGCCTTGCTTTCCGAGGGGCCTTCAGATCCCCGGCGGCGCTCCAGGTCGCGCAGGTGCGTCGGATCCACCGCCAGAACGCCGGTGAAGGAACCGCCCAGGACCTTGTAAGCGGCGATCAGCGTGCGCAGACGCTCGTTGATCTGCCGATTCTCCCGCTCGCGGCGTTGTTGCACGGTCTGCATGACCAGGAGGCGGATGCCCACCATCACGAAAGTGATCGTGACGATCCCGATCAGAGTCGTGATCACCGACTGCCACGAACTGAAATCCAGATTGCGCATCATTCGGCCCGCCGTCCGGCGCTGCGGAAAGCCGCTGCGTCTGATTCTGAACGAACCGTAGCGCTTTGCGCCGCTTCAGAGAGCATCCGGGACGCCAGATCTGATCGCCGCTCTTTCGTGCCTGATGGAAGGGAAATCGGGGTGACAGGATTTGAACCTGCGACCTTCTCGTCCCGAACGAGACGCGCTACCAAGCTGCGCTACACCCCGGATGTCGGGCCTCGTGGCCCGGGTCGAACAGTAGCCATCAAACCGGGCCGCTGCAAGCCGGGGGTCCGGATGGGGCAGGGCGGGGCCTTCGCGGTCATTCCGGCTCGGGGAAGCGGGGGCGGGTGGTGTAGACATTGTCGTCGATGGTGGACGGGTCGCCGTCGGGGCCGGCGGAGTAGAAGTAGGGCCGGGGGGAGGGGCAGGAGCCGCCGTCGGAATCACCCACGCCGTTGGCGAAGTTCTGGGCGATGGTGGCCTGGTCGAAGTTGCGCCACTCCTCGCGAGTGGGCGCGAGGCGGCGGATGCGCCGGAAGGGCATTTGCTGGTTCACATTGGTGACGCCGGGCAGTTCGTTGAGGGTGATGTAGCCGTCGGGAGACTGGGGCCGAAGACCGATGGAGCCGAACTGGCCGTCGCCAACGATGATCGAGTCGAAACGGGGATGCACGATCCGGATCGGATTGCCCCAGGCATCGAGGATGGAGGTGAGTTCGACCTTGGGCATGGTGTCGAAAGCCGCAGCCCCGCCCCCCCCCCCGCGCTCCATCTCCGGGGGGTACTGGACACGACGGACGAAACGGGGGTCCAACCCGGCCACGATGCTCTGGATCTCCGGGATCTGCTCGGCCTCAATCATGTACATACCGACGGAATCAATGGCGAGGGAGGGAGCACCCGGACCGATCTGGACCACGCCGTCGATCAGCGGGTAGTACATGATCAGACCCTCGCGAGGACCGCCGTCGACCAACCGACTGGGCGGAACGACGACCACCGCCGGCGGGATGATCCCCCGGCGGTCGATGTACATGTCCATCGTCTGATCGAGCGCGCGGAGCACGCCCTCGGTGGCGCGCTTGCGCCCACCCTCGACCACCGCGTTGCCCACGCCCAGGACGATCGTCACCAGGATCACGATGATGCCGATGACGACCATCATCTCGACCAGGGTGAAGGCTCGGGGGGAGCGGGTGGGCCGTGTGTGCGGCATGGGGATCTCCTCTTGGAACGGCTCGCGGGTGCAAGGGTACCGCGCGGGCCGTCGGCTGTCCCTCGGAACGGTACGGACCCGACCGCCCGGCGGATCCGAGAAACGGGTCAGGGGGCGCCCGGGGGTGGTGACGGGGCAGGGGGAGGAGGCGGGGGCGTCTGGGCCGGCGCAGGTGGGGCGGAGGGACGGGCCGGCCCCAGGTTGAAGCCCGGGCCGGAGATGGTCGAGCCGAGGATGTTGGGCGCGGCGGCCCGAGGCGGGGACGGGGCCCCCCCCGAGGCCGGAGCCTGCACCTGCTGGGCGGAACGGGGCACCCCACCCGCCATCGGCACCGGACCGGCGGGACGGACCATGCCGGGGGGCGGACCCTGGGGGGGCGCCAGGCGGGCGCGGAAGATGATGTCGGTGACGCGCTCGCGGATCTCGCGCATCGCGCCCTTGAACATCCGCTGGCCCTCGCGCTTGTACTCGATCTTGGGATCGGTCTGGGCGATGGCGCGGAAGCCGATGGTGTCGCGGAGCTGGTCCATCGAGTACAGGTGGTCCTTCCACGCCTGGTCGAAGGTGTCGATCAGGACCATCTGCTCGAACTGGAGCATCTCCGGGCGGGCCAGGGTCTCGACGCGGGCGCGGATGGCCTGCCCGCGCTCCTCGGGATCGAGGTGGCGCATGCGCGGCGTGACGCCCGCGCCGAAGGTCTCGCGGAGGTAGGCGTCCACCGCCTCGTCGTCGGGCAGGGAGAGCGCCTTGTCGATCTGCTCGTTGAGCCGGTCGCGCTTGGCCGCCTCGGCGGAAGCGGCGAGCAGGCGCTCGCGCATCTTCACCGGCGGGGTGTTCTTGACCTCCGAGGCGGGCAGGTCAAGGCCCACGCGGCGCCTGGCCCAGTCGGCGAGCATCGCGAAGGCCGACTCGGGATCGTTGCGGGCCATGCTCATCGCCGTCTGCATCGCGTAATCGACCGGGAACTCGATCTCCTTCTGGCGGTAGGCCTCGCGGGCGCGGTCGATGATGAGGTCGCGGACCTCGCGCTGGTCGTCGGCGTGGACGGCCGTGATCTCGGCGGGGTCGAGGGTGAAGGTGAACTTGCGCTGTACCCACTCGGCCAGCTTCGTAGCCCCGTAGCTCGGCTCGGCGAAGACGGGCAGCTCGGGCAGCGGCGTGTGCTCGATGCGGTCGAACGCGGCCCGCTCCAGCCGGTCCTGGATCTCCCGCCGATCGACCACGCCGTCCTCCCCGCCGACCCCGCCGAGGTCGGCGGCGTCGAGTTCGACGCCGAAACGGTTCTTGGCCCAGCGTTGGAGCCCGGCGGAGTCGAACTCAACCGTAAACTCGGAGGACTCCAGGGGCATGTACTCGCCCAGGGTGACGCCGATGGAGGCGGCCGCGTCCTCCCGGGCCAGGCGGCGGATGGCGGTCTCCATCTCGTCCGCCTCCTTGCCGCGGAGGCGGTCGGGCAGGATCGAGCAATCGAGCATCTCGCGGGCGTACTCGGCGGCGGAGTGGGCGGCGAAGTCGGAGTCGAGGTACTCGGCGATGGCCGAATCGACGACCTGCTCGATCTCCTCGAAGATCAGGCCCTTGACATCCCGTCCCTCGAGGACGCGCTGACGCTGGCCGTAGAAGCGCTGGCGCTGGTGCTCCATGACCTCGTCGTACTCGAGGATGTTCTTGCGGATCTGGAAGTTGCGTTCCTCGACCTTCTTCTGGGCGCGTTCGACATTCTTGGACAGCCACGGGTGCTCGATGGCGTCGCCCTCCTTCATGCCCAGCTTGGAGAGCAGACGCATGGTGGTCTCGCCCGCGAAGAGCTTCATCAGGTCGTCTTCGAGCGAGACGAAGAAGCGGGACGAGCCGGAGTCGCCCTGGCGCCCGGAGCGGCCGCGGAGCTGGTTGTCGATGCGCCGGGACTCGTGGCGCTCGGTGCCGATGACATGCAGACCGCCGAGGTCCTCGACGCTTTCCGCCCAGCGGACACGGTGGAGCTTGCAGCGGCCGTTCTTGTCCAGCTCGTCCATCAGCTCGTCCCGCGCGGCGGACTCGACCTGCTTGGGGCTCATCCAGGTGAACTCGGCCGCCCAGTGACGCAGGAGCTTGAGTTCCAGCTCGGCGAAGTCCATCGCCTCGACATCCCGCTTGTTCATGCCCAGCTCGGCCTGGGAAACCTTGCGGAAGATGTTCTCGCGGAGCTGCTCGTCGGTCATGTCGGCGCGGATCTCGCGCGAGGCGACGCCGCGGCGGAGCCAGTGCTCCATCAGCTCCTCGCGGGTGAACCGGCCCAGCTTGATGTCCGTGCCGCGCCCGGCCATGTTGGTGGCGATCATCACCGCGCCGACCTGGCCCGCGTCGAGCACGATGTTGGCCTCGCGCTCGTGCTGCTTGGCGTTGAGCACCTCGTGCCTGACCTGGTGCTTGCTCGTGAGCATCCGGCTGATGAGTTCGGACTTCTCAACCGAGGTGGTGCCGACCAGGATGGGCTGGCCGAGGTCGTGGAACCGCTTGATCTCGTCGACGATCTCCTCCCACTTGTCCTTGGCGCGCAGGAACATCAGGTCGTCGTGGTCGCTCCGGACGACGGGGCGGTTGGTGGGGATGGAGACCACATCGAGCTTGTAGATGTCGTTGAACTCCTGGGCCTCGGTGTCGGCGGTGCCGGTCATGCCGCTCAGCCGCTTGTACATCTTGAAGAAGTTCTGGATGGTGACGGAGGCGACGGTCTGCGTCTCCGGCTTGATCGGGACGCCCTCCTTGCACTCCACCGCCTGGTGCAGGCCGTCGGACCACTGGCGCCCGATCATGGGGCGACCGGTGTTGGTGTCCACGATGATGACGCTCGGCTCGTTGCGCCCGGTCATGCGGTCGGGCACATCGGCGACGATGTAGTCGCGGTCAAGCTCATACACGGCGTGGGCGCGGATGGACTGCTCCATCAGGTGGGGGATGTCCATGTTCTCATCGACATAGAACGAGCCGACCCCGGCCGCACGCTGGGCCTCGGCGATGCCGTCGTGGGTCAGGTGGGCCTGCTTGCGGTCCATGCGGACCTCGTAGAACTGCACATGCTGGTCGCGCTCCAACTCCAGCCTGGGCAGCTCGGCCTTGGCCTCGTCCAGACGGCGCTTGAGTTCGGGGACCTGGCCTTTGTCCCGCACCTGGCGGATGTCGCCCTCCAGCCCCTTGATCCGCTCCTTGCAGGCCGTCACCTTCTTCTCCAACTCCTCCCACGGACGCTGCTTGTCCAGCAGGTGCCGGGCCAGCCGGTCGGCCAGGTCGTAGCGCGGCTGGTCGTCGTGGGCCATGCCGGAGATGATCAGCGGCGTGCGCGCCTCGTCGATCAGCGTCGAGTCCACCTCGTCCACGATGGCGAACTGACGCTTGCGCTGCACCTGCTGCTCGACCGACCGCTTCATGTTGTCGCGCAGGTAGTCGAAGCCGAACTCGGCCGTCGTGCCGTAGACCACATCGCAGCGGTACATCCGGCGCTTCTCGTCCTCGTCCTGCATGTGCTGGGGGTGGATGGCCCCCACCGTCAGGCCCAGCCAGCAGAAGAAGGGGAAGGTCCAGTCGCGGTCGCGCTGCACCAGGTAATCGTTGACCGTGACCACATGCACCTGCTGACGCTGGCACGCGGCCATGTACGCCGCCAGCGGGGCGACGATGGTCTTGCCCTCGCCGGTCTTCATCTCGGCGATCTTGCCCTGGCCCAGCACCATGCCGCCGATCAGCTGCACATCGAACGGGCGCGCCCGGAAGGGCGGGCGGGACTCGGGGTACAGCTCGCGGACGGCCTCGTAGAGACGGGTGGGAATATCCACCTGCATCCAGCCCGGCTGGGGGGCGGCGCAGCCCAGGAAGAGGCCGTCCGGGGCGGCAGGCTCCAGGGCATCGGCCTTGGCCTTCACCTCGTCGTAGATCCGGCGGGCATCGTCGGGGAGCTTGGTGGGATCAAACTTGAACTCCGGGTTGAAGATGGCCCGGATGCCCACGGCCCGGTCCATGCCCTCCCGGGCCGCCGCGAAGACCTCGGCCAGGATGTCGTCGGGCTTGGCCCCGGCGTCGATCCTTTCGCGGAACTCCGTGACCTTGCCCCGCAACTGGGCGTCGCTCAACGCCCGCATCTCGGGCTCCAAGGCCCGGATGGCCTCGACCCGCTGGGTGTACCGCTTGACGAAACGCTCGTTGCGCGAGCCGAAGAACTTGGAGAGGATCGGGCCGAGCAGGGGGATGTCAGAATGTGCCATGGGAGAAAGAACCTTGTCGGTCGGGGCGAACCTCGCGTCACGCGGGCCTCCGACCGTGATGGACCTGGATTGGGACGGGAACGGGCGCGAACCCCCGGGATGCGGGGTCACAACGCGGGTTGGAGATGGCGGCGGGCCGCGACAGCGTCAGCGGCGGGGGAAGGGCGTTCAGACCGCGGGCGGAGCGGTGGACAGCACCCAGGCCGACAGCGCGGGTCGAACCGTCAGGTGCCAGGCCACGGTGCTCGACACGGCACGCGGGGCCTCGGCCCAATCAGGCTCAAGGGCTTGGGCCTTTGATCGGGCCACGGCCCGGTCGGACATCTCGCGGAACGCCTGGACCACCTGCTCGGAGAGGCGCCGGACGCCGACCCGCTCCAGCGATTCTCCGCACGCGCCGGCCGCGAGGCTGGCCCCGGAGAGCATCAGCTGAAGACCGATGGCCAGCACCAGCAGCGGCGACAGGCCCCCGGCATCGGACTGGCGGACGGAACGGGTCATCCCATCACAAGTATCGGCCCGCCGGAGCCTCCAAGCAACAAACCCGGCGGATTCTGTCTGGGATGCAGGCCGGGACAACAGACTGGGTTTTTCTCCCGACCACCAACACCCGCGGATGGACTACGCCTTTCTCAAGCCCCGCCCGGGATGAGGTCCGATATGTCGTGAGCCACCCGCCCCAAGGCTGGACGCGGCACCCGACCCTGCAACGATCCACCCGTGGACCAAGACCCCCAGGAACCCCCCATGCTCGCCACCCGCAAGGCCCTGACCCCCACCCGCGACTCGATCACCCACAAGTTCACGATCGACCGGCACGAGGGCTACCTGACGATCGGCCTGTACCCCGACGGCACGCCGGGCGAGATCTTCATCAAGATCGCCAAGGAAGGCTCGGCCATCTCGGGCATGTGCCAGGCCTTCTGCCGGGCGTTCTCAATCGCGCTGCAGTACGGCCTGCCGGTGGACGAGGCCGTCAAAAGGTTCAAGGGCATGCGCTTCGAGCCGAACGGGGCGACGAGTAACCCCGACATCCCGACGGCGGACTCGATCGTGGACTATGTGGCCAAGTACATCGAGATCGAGTTCGGATCGGCGCGGCGGGGGTGAGCGTCAGAGATCGTCCAAGTCCACCCGGCCGACCCAGGTGCGCCAGGCGGTCAGGCCCTGGTACATGCCGTGGCCCCAGAAGACACCGGGGTAGGTGGGGTCTGGCTCTACGGTGAAGTAGTCGCCCCAGCGTGTCACCGTTGGAGGTGCGGCGGACGACTTCCAGACCCCGGAGTTCAGGATAGTTCCATCGGTATCGATCACGCTGCGACCGACGGACATCGGCTCCATCGGAGAGGACCGGGCGTAGACCATGACGAGCTTCTGCGCGTTGGGGCCGCCGTCGTCGACCGCGATGCCGGGGAAGGCGCTCGCGACGCCGGGGCCGAGATCGAGCACGCCCTCATGGACGAGAACCGGATCATTACCGGAAAGCGGCCAACCGTTCGGGTTAATCCGGTACCAACGCACCTTCGGCGTGCTGTCCGTGTGTTCTCCGGATGAGGCGAAGGCGTACCACAGGTGGCCACCCCGCTCCGACTGGGTGGCGATATTTCCGAGTTGCAACACGCATTCAAGTTCAACAACACCGTCCCTCGGCGATTGGTCTGTTCCATCAATAATGATGGAACACGCGGACCCGCTTGTGCCGCCGGTCACCTCGACATCGAGACGGGCGAGTTGGCCGGCAACTGTCGAACTCAACCCATGAGCGGTGACCGTGATGACCCAGTGACCGGACGAACTCGGTGTTTCCACACAAGTGATCGCTGGGGTTGGTCCTGTGGTCTGTGATCCGAGCGAGGCCGATACATTGTACGGACACTGTGCCGTTGCGAACTGCGCAACAGCACAGAGCAACCCCACTAGAAATGCTTTCATTAGCGTCTCCTGTGCGTGAGAAGGAGTGATCCAAAGCCAAGGACAAAGAGGCTAGCGGGGTTGGGCACTATACCGGCAACGCGGAATCCCATCAAGCTAAGGTCGGGTATGTTTGCGCCAAGCGCTCCGATCCGGTCACGGGAATCGGTTGGTCCGCCGCTCCAGAGCGAGCCTGCGACGAGTCGTACTGCGCCGGAAGGATTGTAGTTCTCTAGCATCTCGCGCTCCCCGCCGCTCCCGTCGAACAGCCCCCACGGACTCATCGCCGCGTAGCTCGCCACATCCAGGTGGAACTGCGTCCCCGCGTTGCTCGTCCCGCCGTTGCCCGGCAGGGCGTAGATCCCAGGGTGGTTCGAGCCGTTGTGGTACAGCCAGTACCCGCCCTCCGACCCCTTGTCCGGATCCCAGTACATCGCCTTCGTCCACTCGCTGATGTTCGGCAGCCAGAAGGTCGCGTCCGGGTTGCGCACGGCCTGGTCGGTCAGTTGGTTCGTGTCCGGGTCGCGTCCGAAGGTACTGGTGTCGTACACCCCGGTCTCGAAGGCCCAGGCTTCCGTCCCCTTGCCGTTGTGCAGCCAGTTCGTGTACCGGGCCGCCATGCGCCAGGTCACCGCCGCGGCCCGATTCTCCATGCCCGTGCCGATCCGAAACTCGTCAGCACTCAGGCTGTAGAAGATGTACGCCCCGGTCAGCAGCGAGTTGTACTGGCCGGTGAAATGCGGCCGGTAGGCGTTGAGGAAGTCCAGGTACTGGGCGTTGGTCACCTCGGTGGTCGCCACCCGGTAGGTGTAGTCCACACGCCCCGGCTGGTTGAAGTACGGGGTGCCGCTGGAGTTGTAGAACCCCGGCGCCTCCGCCTGCGTCGCCGCCCGGTTGCCGGGATCGCCGATCGTCGCCCACTGGAAGCCGTAGTCCGGCACGCCGGCCAGGACGGGGGCGGCGAGCCAACCCAGAATCAGCGAAGTTTGCAGGAACCGGCATCCCATCGGAAAACCTCCTGCGGCAATCTACTACATCTGGCGGTGGCCGCAAGCGGAAGTGGGTAAATAAGCCCTCAAACTACACCACCCGGTTCGGCGGCTCGCGTCCTTCGAGGATGGCCGCGGCGTTCTCGGAGACCATCTCGGCCATCGCCGCGCGCCAGCGTTCCTCCGCGCTGCCGATGTGGGGCGTCAGCACGGCCCGGGGGTGGATCCGCAGGATCGGGTGGACCTCCGGCTCCTTTTCGTAGACATCCAGGCCCACGCCCCAGAGGCGGCTGGCTTCGAGGGCCTCGGCCAGGGCCGTCTCGTCGATGACGGGGCCGCGAGCGGTGTTGACCACGATGGCGGTGGGCTTGAGCAGGGCGATCCGCTCGCGGCTGAGCAGGTGGCGGGTCGCCGGGCTCAGGGGCGTATGGATGCTCACCGCGTCAGCCCGGCACAGACCTTCCTCAAGGTCGAACCGCTCGGCCCCGAGGGGGGCCATCTCGAAGTCGATGTGGCGCGAGCGGGCGACATAGCCGATCCGCATCCCGAAGGCTTTCGCCCGCAGGGCGGTGGCGTAGCCGATCCGCCCGGCCCCCACGATCAGCAGGAGCCTGCCGACGAGATCCCGGCCCATGAAGTCGTGCATCCCGAGCACGCCGTTGGCGGGGTAGGCGTCGGACCGGGCGTAGCGGTCGGCCTCGATGATGCGGCGGGCCGCCCCCAGCAGCAGGAGAAAGGCCAGGTTGGCCGTGCCCTCCGTGACGGCGTCGGGCGTGTTGCAGACGATGACCCCCCGCTCGCGGCAGGCGTCCAGGTCGAAGTTGTCATAGCCCACGGCGAAGTTGCAGACCCCCTTCAGCCCCGGCCCCGCGGCATCGAGCAGTTCGGCGTCGATCCGGTCGGTGAACATCGAGCAGATTACCGAGGCCCCCCCGACGAAGCCGAGCAGGTCGGCCCGATCCGGGCGGCCGTCGCCCAGCACGCGGACATCGGCCCCGGGCACGACGATGGCCCCGGGCGTGCGGCGGGTGACGGCGACGATCGGCTGCTCGGACATGCCCCAGAATAGACCGTTCCGCCCCACCCTCCCCGTCACGCCCACGATGAGTCCTCGAATCGTGGGGTTCTTGTGATACCCTGCACCGGCACCCGCCGAGGAGCGCGGGCCGCTCGAAACACGGCAAATTGTGGATAACTCGGCCCGATGCGACTGGTGGCATGGAACATTCTGCACGGCGGCGGAACGAGGCGAACCCCCCTCATCGCCCTGCGCCTATGCGAACTCGCGCCCGACCTGGTGGTGCTGACCGAGCACCGCCGCGCCACCGGCGGCCAGATCGCCGGCGTGCTGTTCGACCGGGGCCTGACGCACCAGGTTTCGACCGATCCCGCGCCCGGACGCAACGGGGTGTTCGTCGCCTCGCGCTGGGCGCTGGAGCCTGGCGAACCCGCCCCCGCGCCATGGGCGTCCCACCGGTGGCTGGACCTGCGGATTCCCGCCCTGGATGCGTGGCTGACGGGTGTTCACGCGCCCGACACACACCGCTCGGACCCGGGCCGGATCCAGCGACAAGCGGCGTACTGGCAGCATCTTGTGCGGATCTGCCGCGAACGGGCGGGGATGCGCCACCTGATCGCGGGCGACCTGAACACCGGACGCCACGGGCTGGACGAGACGGGCCGGACCTTCACCGGGACCGAGTTTTTGGGGCGTTTCTGGACGCTCGGATACCGCGACGCCTTCCGCCTGCGCGACCCCGCCGGGTCCGCGCCGACCTGGTGCAGCCACACCGGATCGGGCTTCCGGATCGACGCGGTGTGGGTGTCGGCGGGCCTGTCGGTTGCGGTCGAAAGCGCGTGGCACGAGGCCGCCGCGCGGGGTGAAAAGGAGTCCGACCACGCGCCCGTGGTGGTCGATCTGGGGCTTGCGGAAAGCACGGGCGGAGGGGCCTCCGGGGCGGGGCCGCAAAAAACACTGGAAAAAAAGGGGTGCGCGCACTTGCCCGCCCCCGAAAACCCAGGTAAAACTGCGCGGTAGGACACCGCGTTCGCCTCTCAACGAGGAAGACTGGAGCAAGGAATGGCTAAGAAAGCAGCGAAGAAGACCGCCCGCAAAACCGCCGGCAAGAAGACCGCGTCCCGCAAGCCCACCGCCAAGAAGGCCGCGGCCCCCGCCGCCCGGAAGCCCGCCAAGATCTCCGGCGCCAAGGGCAAGCCCCGCAGCAAGTCCGAGGTCGTCACCGTGATCGCCGACCACGCCGGCATCTCCAAGAAGGAGGTCTCCGCCGTGTTCGACGCGATGGGTCAGATGATCGCGGCCGACCTGAGCAAAGGCTCGACCGGCACCTTCAATGTGCCCGGGCTGATGAAGGTCACCGTCGTCCGCAAGCCCGCCACCAAGGCCCGCAAGGGCATCAACCCCTTCACCAAGGAAGAGGTGATGTTCAAGGCCAAGCCCGCCCGCAATGTCGTCAAGGTCCGCCCCCTCAAGGGCCTCAAGGACATGGTCGCCTGAGCCGACCGGCTCGCCGCGCTACCCCCCCCACCACACGACGGATCGATCCCGCGGATGTCCCCCCCAAGCCCCGGCGCGTGCCGGGGCTTGTTGTTGTTCAAGAGCCACGACGGATCACCGAACCCCCACCTTGCTGGTGAAGTCCGCGTAGGTAGTCACATAACCATTGGTCTCGATCCGGTCAGCATCGAAGGGGATCGGCGGCAACGACGAGAGCAGTTCGTGATGCGCGAGCTTGTCCGAAAACCACCCGTCCATGTACCGGTCGGACGAGGCCGCCAAGGGGTTGACCGTCGGTCCGGGATTCCAAAGAATGTAGGTGTCGATGCCCATCGCCATGCAGTGGTTCATGAAGTTTTCCCAGAGCCAACGCTCTTCCGCAATCTGCGCCTCCCTCGCCCAGCTGTCCGCGCCGAAGCGTCCGTACCCGGGCGGGGAAATCCAGGGATGAACAGGGCCGGTGGCCGCCGCCGAACGCAGGGAGTTGAGCACGGTGATGAGGTGATTCCACCTCGCTCGCTTCTCCAGCCGTGAGTAGATGGACGCGTTGCTGTAATCGACAAGGTAGGTCGATGGCGCCGAAATCCCATGAATGGTGCTGGTCACCCACGGGTCTCCGCTGTGGCGCCGCACCTCCCACGCGGGAAGCATGTCGTTGTAGTTGCTGTGCGGAATGGCACGGCCATACACATCAACAAACGGCTGGTGCATGGTCTCACGGATGATGTCGGCACGCATCCTGAATGCGGCGGTGTCGTACGCCCCGCGGGCGAGATCGCCGGCGGGGTTGCGGGTGTTCACGAATGTATCGACATCAACAGAGAAAATGACAGCCGGAAGGCGCGATGAAAGCTGATGACGGTGCTCGAAAATCTCACTGAAAAACGACACCCGATCGTCGGCGGGCACATCCCAGAGGCGCACGCCGGCCTCGAGATCCTGAACGATGTAATCCGGCGTGATGCCGCGTTGCCGCAACCTCTGGGCGACCGCGGTCCAGTATGGCTCCAGGCCGGCCCTGTAACCATGCTCACGCCAGAGTTCGACCGGATCGGACAGATCGAACGGGTAGCGATCCGCCACCAGAAGCTCCTTCCAGTACCGGAAAACGACTTGACGCGGCTGCTGTTGAAGCGCCCTGGCGGCGATGCGATTCGCGAGAGCTTCAGGAGCGCCCGCGCGAGGGTCCAACAGAATCGTCTGGATCATGTTGTCGAACTGCTCCGGGATCGAACGGTCCCATGTGTACACATTCGGCACGCGACCCTGCGGCGGCGCGGAGTCGCCGCCCTGGGGCAGGCTGTCCCCCCCTCCACCGCCCCCCCCGTCGCTGCCCCGGCCCCCACCACCAAACTGTCCACGGGGCCCACCACCACTGCTTGCCCCCCCGCCGCCACCACCACCCGCGCTCGAACCGCCCCCACCCAGACCGGACACGCCGCCGCCCCCACCCCCCCCACCACCGCCGGCCCCCTGCGCGGTGCTCGACACCCCGCCTCGGCCGGTCTGGATGTCCGCACCCCCGGGGTCCTCGGGGATATGCACGCGGGACGCATACTTCGGCTCCCACCGCGTCAGCACGCGCCCGTCGGGCATCCGGACCGTCACCTCAACCATCTCGACGCTCGGCCTGGAGGCCAGCTCGGCCGCGGTGCCCTTCTGCACCGACGCCGCCGGGGCGGACGAGTCGGCCTGTTGGGACAAGCCCGCGTCATTCGCGGATGCCGCGGCGCCGGCGAATGCGGCAAGGCCGACAACAAGGGCACGGACAAGGCGTGTGTGCAGGTGCATGGGTTCTGGTCCTCTGGCGGCCAAGCTCGGACAGGCCGCGGTCACTTTGTCGATTATGACGCCGAGAACTGCAAGCCCAGCGGCAACCCCGTGGCACGCCCCAGTCCTCCCAGACGCCCCGGCTTGCCCGGGCGATACAAGCCGGTACGCCCATCGGCCCCGCCCGGACCGATAAACTTCCCAGAACCCCTCAACCGGGGAGGACCGTTTTCGCATCATCCCCGACCGCTCGGCGATCAGCCGGCATCCATTTCCACTGAGAGACGATCCCGGAGTTCCGACTTGCCCCGCAGCCCGATCAACCGTGCCGGCCCCCACGCCGTCGCCCTGGAATCCACCCTCCTGCTCCACGGCGTGCCCGGACGGACCGCCCTCCCCCTGGCCGACGAGCTGGAGGCCATCATCACCGGGCACGGGGCCACCCCGGCAACGGTCGCGGTGCTCGACGGGCACCCCATCGTCGGGCTGAACCGGGCGGAACTGACCATCCTGCTCGGCGCGTCCGGCGTGCCCAAGGCCAACACCGGCAACCTCGGCGTGCTCCTGCACCGTGGCTCGCACGCGGCCACCACCGTCAGCGCCACCATGGAACTGGCCGCCGCCGCGGGTATCCGCGTGTTCGCCACCGGCGGCATCGGCGGAGTCCACAGGGGCTACGGCGTTCAATGGGATGTCTCGGCGGACCTGCTCGCCCTGACCCGCTTCCCGGTGGCGGTCGTCGCCTCCGGGGTCAAAAACCTGCTGGATGTCGTCTCCACGCGCGAGATGCTCGAGACCCTCGGCGTGCCCGTCATCGGCTTCGGAACGGACCACTTCCCGGCCTTTTACCTGCGGTCGGGCGGGGCCGGCGTGGACGCCCGCTTCGATGATGTCGCCGAGCTTGCCGCCTTCATCCACGCCGAACTGATGCGGACAGGCAGGGGGGTGCTGGTCTGCAACCCGATCCCAGCCGAATCGGAACTGAATCCCAATGATTGGAATGGCTGGCTGACCCAGGCGGAGGCCCTGGCCCGGTCAGCCGGCGCGACCGAGCGCGGGGTGACGCCGGCCGTGCTCGCCGCCCTGCACGAGGTCTCGGGCGGCGCGACCCTGGCGGCTAATCTGGCCCTGGTCCGATCCAACGCCGAGCTGGCCGCCCGCCTGGCCGCCGCCATGCCCGTCTGAGGACCGCACAAGACCCGAAAGTTATCGGGCAACTCCAGAGATTCACGCAACTTTGACCGTCCGCGGAAGGGTTGAAAATACCCCTCCGACGGGGCTTGTGCTAAACTCGATCCCCGGTCCAACGCGCCCGGATGGGGTGGCGGGTTCGCCCCCCCATGAAGCCCGTTCGAGTCGAGAGAGACGCGGGGCCGATCGCCCCCAAACCAAACTGGAGATCGTGACGATGCGCCATCACCTGGGAATCGCGACCGTGGTCGCCGCCGCCGGACTTTCCTTCCCCGCACTCGCTCAGGACTCGGTCAGCAGCGCCCTGGGCAATCTGCCCGGCGACGCGCTCAGCCCGTGGACCGAGGGCTGCGCGGCCTATGTGATCGACCTGGCCCCCATCACCACCTCCCAGGGCCATGTGTTCGGCGTGGCGCCGATCCTCAAGGCCTCGAAGATGAGCACGGCCAACTTCACCGCGCTCGGCTCCTCCGTCAGCATCAGCCCGGATGTGCTGACCAGCTCCGCGTTCACCCGCCCCTCCTACTCCGTGTGGAACACCGCCGGCGCGGGCGTCGGCTCCCAGAACACCCCCGGCTCGACCGTCAGCCCCACCGGCGCGGCCTCCCGCTTCTCCGTCGTTCTCTCCGAGTTCGGCACCACCGCCGCGGGGCGCAGCTACAACGGCATCTTGGGCGCGATGGTCGGCTTCAAGTCCAACGATCCCAACCGGCTCTACATCGACCGGCGCGTCGCTGCGGTCAACATCGGCGCCATCGCCGACGCCGACTCCTCCCAGCTCGGCGGCGTGTCGATCGACGCCAGCGGCAATGTCTACTACCGCGCCGACACCTTCAACTCCACCGGCCCCAACCCCATCTCCGGCAACAATGTCTTCCGCACCCGCCTGGCCGACCGCGACTGCGGCGTTCTGAACTTCATCTCCGCCGGCGGCACGCTCAACGCCACCGACTGGATCGTCAACGCCAGCCCCACCATCCATTCGGTGTCCTCGCTGGTCCCCGCCTCGGTGGTGGGCGGCAACGGCCTCTACGCCGGGCCGAACTTCACCGACCAGTATGTGTACGGGGCGACCACCCCCACCGCCACCGGCGCCCACCTCGACACCCCGTCGGTCGGTGGCCACCGCGGCTCCTTCGCCATGACCCAGCACCAGGCCCTGGGAACCGGCGTCTACTCCCTGGCCACCAGCGCCCAGAACCCCGCCAACAACACCGCCACGGCCATCAATGTCTGGTCGGTTGACAACGCCGGCGCCGTGGTCGCCAAGAAGGGCTTCTTCGTGCCCGGCACGGTGACCGACAACGAGAACGGCTTCACCGTCAACTACATCAGCGGGGTGGCCCAGAGCCGCCACCACACCGGCTCGACCGCCTACCGCGGCGGCGTGGGCACCGTGGCCCTCGGCAGCGACCAGGCCGGGCGCACGCTCATCGCCAAGACCATCTCCGAGAACGGCCTCAACGGCGACCTGTCGCACCAGATCGTCGTCGGCCGTTACAGCGACCACAACGGCCCCGTCGAGTGGACCATGGCCGCCTACATCGACCAGCTCAACCTCTTCACCCCCAACTCCGGCAAGCGGATCTATGACGCCGGCGGCAATGTGGTCGGCCAGCTCGTCACCCTCAGCCAGGTCACCGGCTCGCTGCTCGGCCCGGGCATGTCCGCCCCGGCCATCGACTCGGTCGGCAACATCTGGTTCCTCTCCGCCGTCGAACTCTTCGACCGCCTGCCCGGCGGCGGCTCGGACAACGACAGCGCCCTGCTCCGCGCCATCTACGACCCCGCCACCTTCAGCTACCGCCTCGAACTGGTCCTCGAGCTGGGCACCATCGCCCAGGGCCAGAACTCCGACCGCCCCTACCGCATCGACTTCCTCGGCACCGCCGACAACAACAACACCCCGGCTCCCAACTCCCTGTGGTCCTCCGCCGTGTCCGACAAGGCCTGGAACAATGTCTCCACCGCGGGCCTGGACACCTCCGACCCCATCACCAACGGCGGCCTGGTGATCTCCACCGCCATCACCTACGACATCGACGGCGACGGCTACTACAACAACCCCACCAGCGCCTTCTACGACTCTTCCCGCCCCGCCGACGAGTCCTACCAGGTCCTGCTCTACATCGGCTATTACGGCGACGGGACCGCCCCCTGCCTGGCCGACTTCAACAACGACGGCCTCGTCAACTTCTTCGACATCTCCGCCTTCATCGCGGCCTACAACATCCAGGACCCCAGCGCCGACATCGCCGCCCCCTTCGGCGTCTGGAACTTCTTCGACATCTCCACTTTCATCGGCGCGTACAACGCCGGCTGCCCGTGATCGGACGCTGAGCCTGCCCTCGGCTTCATTCCACCCATCCGCACACGCCCGCGCCGCCCCGCGCGGGTGTTTTTTTCATCCCCAAACGACTCTAAACCCATGACACGGACGGGCTTGCGCGATATAGTCCCTCTCCCAGCCACCCCCACCCGGGAGCCTCCATGCGTTCCACACTCCCCGCCGCCGCCCTGCTCCTCGCCCTGTGCCCTGCGCCGCTGCTCGCCTGGGATCCCCCGGCCGCGGACTGGTCGAAGTCCGATGACACGGACCTGCGCGTGATGACCTGGAACATCGCCGACGCGATCTGCCGCACCGCCGTCAAGACCGACGAGGCCAACAGCTGGAACGGGGTGGTCCGCATCGTCGCCGCCCTCCGGCCCGATGTCCTCATCCTGCAGGAGGCCGGCGACAACTCGGGCAACGGCACCGGCACGGGCGTGGACTCCGTCGCCCAGCTCACCGCCACGCTCGAACTGTTCCTCTACGGCGGGGCCGACCCGGTCCTCGGCGGCACGGTCGGCAGCTATGTCCAGAAGTTCGTCCCTAACTACGACCTGCCCTACATCTTCGTCAGCGGCGCGACCGATGCGTTCAACCGCAATGTCATCCTCTCCCGCCACCCGTTCGCATCCATCAACGGCGGCCCCGCCACCTTCAACGATTTCGTCATCGGCCCCGACCTCTACGCCCCCGGCGGCAACGGGGGCATCCGCGGCTTCATGGTCGCCCAGATCGACCTGCCAGACAGCGTCTACGCGGGCGATGCCGTGGTCGGCACCGCCCACCTCAAGTCCGGCGGCACCGCCTCGGACATCAACGACCGGCGCACCGCGTCGCAGAACATCGCCTACTTCATCGACCACTACTTCAACGGCGCGGGCACGGGCGTCTCGGACCCCAACAACAGGGTCTTCGTCCCCGCCACCGGCGACATCCTGGACGAGAACACCCCGGTCATCTGGGGCGGGGACTTCAACCAGAACCCCGGCTCCGCGTCCAACCGAGGCCCGATCGAGTGGATGACCCAGGCCGCCCTGCTCGGCGGTGCCGACGGCACCGACCGCGACCGCACCGACTCCGCCCGCGACTTCGCCTCCCACCCCATCTCCGGCGAGACGAGCACCCAGGGCGGCAACTCCAAGCTCGACTACCTCTGCTGGCAGGACTCGATCGCCCAGGCACGCCGCACTTTCATCTTCCGCTCGCTCGGTTCCGGCGTGACCATCCCCATGCTGCCCTACCCCGTCAGCACCTTCCCCACGACCCCCTTCGCCGCGTCCTCGGCCGCGTCCGACCACCGCCCGGTGATCGCCGACTTCATCCTGCCGCCGGCCGCCACCCACCCCGGCTGCTCGGACGCCGACCTCGCCGAGCCGTTCGGCGTCATCAACTTCTTCGACCTCGCCGCCTACCTGACGCTCTACAACGCCGGCGATCCCGCGGCGGACATCGCCGCCCCGCTCGGCACGCTCAACTTCTTCGACCTGTCCGAGTACCTGACCCGCTACAACGCCGGGTGCCCCTGAAAGACCTCAGCCCTGCCCGGCCTGGTCGCGGAGCTGGCGCACCTCGGCCTGCGCCCGGTCCAGCTCGCGCTTCATCGCCCGCACCTTGAGCAGCGATCGGACCCGGGTGAGCAGCTCAAGCTTGTTCACCGGCTTGGTCAGGAAGTCGTCCGCCCCGGCGTCCACCGCGCGCTCCACATCCCCCACCTCGTTGAGCGCGGTCACCATCACCACGGGGATGTCCCGCGTCGAGGGGTTCTGCTTGATCCGCTCGCACACCTGATACCCGCTCATCCGCGGCATCATGATGTCCAGCAGCACGATGTCCGGCGGGCTGGCCGCGATGGACTCGAGCGCCTCGCTCCCGTCCCGGGCCACCCGCACATCCCCGCCCAGCTCGTCCAGGTACGCCTGGATCAGCTCGAGGTTGTGCTCGTTGTCGTCCACCACGAGGATGCCCCGGTGGTCGATGCGGCCCATCGTCTCGGTCGCGGCGGTCTCGGCGTCGGGCATGTGGGCTTCTCCGGGCGTTCACCGCCTCCAGTGGGGCGGGCTTGGGGACTGATCTCGATTCCGTGCGGGCCACCGGGGGGACGGGGGGCGGGCTACCGCACGCCTAATCTTTGACCGTCCGCCCCTCCCGTGCCCGCGGACCCCCACAGTATGGTTTTCCCCTTCCTCCCCCCCTCTCCCGGGACCACATCGGAGCAGACATTGGGCGCATGGCAGAACCGATACCAGACCCCCACCGCCGACGCCCTCCTGGCCGGCCTGGGACCGGACGCCCGCGCCACGGCCGAGGACGCTCTCAAAAGGCTCGGCCGCAAGCCCAAGCCCGCCTGGGTCGTTCCGTGGAACTGGACGCTCTGGATCGAACCGCCCGCCCACGGCCCGGTGCTCATCGTGCCCGACCCCGACCACCTGCTCATCGTCGCCCGTGTCGCCCGGTCCTTCTTTGAGGAGCACCTCGCCTCGCAGCCGGCCAAAGGCCCCCGCGATCCGATCGCCAACGCCTCCTGCGTCGGGGACGCGGTGTGGGTCGAATGGACCCCCGATTCGCCCGCCGCGCTGGACGCCGTGTTCCGCGTGATCCAGCCCGCCTGAGGCCCGGTCGCCCGCGGCTTGGATGGAGACTCCCGGCCCGTCCGACCGATCACTGTGGGTGCATCAGGAGGAGCAGGGATGACGGAACCGTTTTCGATGATCCGAGTGTTCGCGGGCGTGCTGCTCGTCGCCGCCTCGTCCGTGCTCGGCGGGCCGCTGAGCGGCCGGATCTCCGCCCTGGTCGGACGCACCGATCTCGGCGGGGCCACCGTCGCCGTCCACGCCATCGACCTGGACACCGGCGCGGAGGTCGCCGCGCACAACGCCGGCCTGGCCAGCATCCCCGCGTCCAACATGAAGATCATCACCTCCGGGGCGGCCCTGTCCGTCCTCGGCACGGAGTTCGTCTTCCGCACCGAGGTCCGGGTGGACGCCTCGGTCAACCCCCCCCGGCTCATCCTGGTCGGCTCCGGCGACCCCGCGCTGGGCGACCCGGTCCTGCTCGAACGCCCCGAGGTCGGCCTGACCCTCGAACGCCTCTTCGACCAGATCGCCGGCGCACTCAAGGCCCAGGGGGTCGCACGCATCTCCGAGATCGTGGTGGACGACCGCGTCTTCGACCGTGACTATGTCCATGCCTCCTGGCCGGCCGACCAGCTCAACCGCTGGTACTGCGCCGAACTCGGCGGGTTCAACTTCTTCCGCAATGTCGTCACCGTCTACACCGAGCCGACCAAGGACAACGGCTCGCCCATCACCACCATCGTGCCCGACGCCCCCTGGATCGAGCTGGCCAACCGCGCCCGCACCGACACCGCCGGCTCCAACACCGCCTGGGTCTCGCGCCCCAACCCCTCCGACGCCATGACCCTGCTGGGCAAGGTCCGCACGCGAACCGAGATCCAGGTGGCCGTCCACAACCCGCCGCTCTACGCCGGGCGGGTCATCGCCAACGAGCTGGCCAAACGCGGCATCGTCGCCCCGGACCCCTGGGCCTACGACCATGTCCGCCTGGCTGCCGACACCGACAAGTTCCCCGACGCCCGCCCGGTCATCGTCGTCACCACCCCGCTCGCCGATGTGCTCCGCCGGGTCAACACCGATTCGCACAACCTCTACGCCGAGGCCCTCTTCAAGCGCATCGGCCATCAGGTCACCGGCGAGCCGGGGTCCTGGGCCAACGGCGCGGCCGTCACCCGCATGGTCATCTCCGACGCGCTGGGCCACGACATGGCCGAGTCCACCACCATCGCCGACGGCTCTGGCATGTCCCGGCTCAACAAGATCCGCCCCTCCACCATCACCGCCTTCATCCGCTGGCTCTCCCGCGACCAGGCCCGCTGGGACGCCTTCACCGCCTCCCTGGCCGTCCCGGGCGAGGGCACGCTCCGCTCCCGCTTCGGCAGCACCGACCTGTCCAGCCGGATCGCCGCCAAGAGCGGCTACCTCAACGGCGTCTACGCCCTCTCCGGCGTGCTGACCGACCCCGACACCGGGCGGCGCGTCGCCTTCAGCATCCTCATCAACAATGTGCCGGGCGCGCAGGCCCGCAACGCCCGCCCACTGCATGAACAGATCGTCTCCGAACTGGACAAGTGGCTGGTGCCCAGCAAGCCAGCGCAGCCCGCCAAAGCTGGCGGCTGACTTCCAGATCCCCGGTGGCACAGGCGTCCCGCCTGGGCGGGCTTGCTTTGCACAGGCGGGACGCCTGTGCCGCCGAAAGACGGAAAAGGCCGACCTACCTTGGCAGCACCGGTGGCCAGGCGCGGACCGGCTGGCCGTTGCGGGCATCGCCTTTCGTCTTGGGGGTCGCGTCGAAGCCGACCCGATCGGGTCCGGACAACGGCTGGTCCATCGGCCCGGCGGATGACCAAAGAATCCAATCAGGCCGCCGCGTCCAGAAAGCGTCACGGCCTGCGTCGCTGTTCGCGGCCCAGTGGAACAGGGCGGCATGATGGTCATGGATGTTGACCGACCGTCCGAGGACCACCACGAACGGCAATGCTATTGGTTCCTCGAAGAACTCAGTGAGTATCTTGGCGCCCAGACCCTCATGCTCCGCTTCATCCAGATCACGATCGACGCGGATAAACAGCCAGCCCGGCGCCCCCTCTGGGGTTGCCGCGTCGAGCACGCCCGGGATCGTCTTCGCCCACGCGACCGCCTGGGCGCGCTCCGCCCCGGTCGGCAGTTCACGCGGCGGCGCGATCGGCAGTCCGTCGATGTCCTCGCCCGCCGCCTTCCGCGTGGCGTCGAAGCCGATCTTCGTGCCCGACCCCAGGCGCGGGGCGGCGTGGTCGAGGATGTCCAACGCCCCGTTCACTCGCTCGATATCGCGTGACGGCACGCAGTTCCGGCACACCGCCGCCAGCACCGCCGTCAGGTCGTGGCAGTTGACATCCTCGTCCACCACGATCACGGTTTTGGTCCACGCCATCTGGCCCGCCCCCCACACGGCGTGCATCACCTTCCGCGCGTGCAGCGGGTAGTGCTTCCTGATCCGGATGATCGCGCAGTTGTGGAACGCACCGAACATCGGCAGGTCGTAGTCGATGATGTCCGGGATCAGCGTTCTGAGCAGCGGCAGCATGATCCGCTCCGTCGCCTTGCCGAGGTAGTAATCCTCCTGCGGCGGCAGGCCCACGATCGTCGTCGGATACACCGCGTCCTTCCGGTGCGTGACGGCCGACACCTCCGTGACCGGGTACCGATCCGGCATCGAGTAGAACCCGGTGTGGTCGCCGAACGGCCCCTCGAACACCGCGCCTTCCCCCAGCGGCTCCGGCGATCCCAGTGGCCCGGCTCGCCGAGCCGGGTCTTCCTCTTCTCCCAGGCTTTCAGGAGACCCGGCTCGGCGAGCCGGGCCACCAGAAGGCTCCCAGCCCGGATCCCCAGCGTCCGTCCGCACCCAGCCCTCGATCACGATCTCCGCGTCCGCCGGAACCCACAGCGGCACCGTCTTCGCCCGGCACAGCCGGATGCCCTTGCCGTTCAGGAACCCCGCCATCAGCAGTTCGCTGATCCCCGGGGGCAGCGGGCAGGTGGCCGCGTAGGGCAGGACGCTGGGTCCACCGAGCGCGATCGCCACGGGCATCGGCTTGCCGAGTTTCTTCCAGCTCCGCCAGTGGGCCGCGCCGTCGTGGTGCATGTGCCAGTGCATCGCCATCCGGTTCTTGCCGAGCAACTGGACTCGGTACATGCCGATGTTGTGTGATTTGGGTTTCGGATCGTCCCGATCGTCCGCGTGGATGGTGTGGATGCCAGCGAGCGTGATGTATCGGCCACGGAACTCGGCCTCCCAGCGGGGCGCGTCGATGTCGGGGTGGCCCAGGCCGGGGATGCCGTCGTTGATCCCGACCGGGTAGCCGACGGCCTCAAAATCCCCATCATGCTCCCAGCAGCGGATCATGCCCAAGCGGGTCAGGTCCACCGCGTCGCCGGTCTTCACGACCTCCTGGCACCGGCCTTCTCCCTTGATCCGCTTCGGCCCGATCTTGAGCAGCGGCAGGAACTTCCGCCCCTTGGCGATCGCCTCTCCCAGCGACCGCGGCGGCTCAGGCTTGACCAGCTCGCCGATCGTTCGCCCGATGTCATCAAAGCCCTTCCTCCCCACTCCCAACGCCATCTCCATCCGCCGGTACGACCCGAAGCCGTTGATGAGCACCGGGAAGTCTGACCCCGGCACATGCTCAAAGAGCAGGGCCGGGCCGCCGAAGCCGTGGAACTCGGGATCGTTGCGCCGCGATGATTCGGAACCCGGGTTCGGCGCGGGTGATTTGCTCGCTGCGTCCGCCCGCTTGGCGATCTCCAGCACCGGCGATACCGGCTCTTGGATGCGCACGAGTTCGCCCGCGGATTCCAGGGCGGCGACGAAGGAGGAGAGATCGGGATACATTGTGTCTCACGATATGACCCAACCCACCCCGCCCCAACCCCTTTCCTCCCCCCTTCCCGCCCACGAGGCCGCCGAGCGGCGCGATTGGGTGGCCTACTTCGACCGCATGGAGGGCAAGCCCCCGCGGGCCACCCTGCTGCGGGCGTTGGAGAAGTTCGGCCCGGTGGCCCCTTCCGATACCGCGAACGCCCCTCTGGCCGTGGATCTCGGCTGCGGCACCGGCCAGGATCTCATCCCCCTGCTCGAACGCGGCTGGCGTGTCTGGGCCTGCGACGCTCACCCCGAGGGCCTGGCCCGCCTCCGCGCCCGGCCCGTCTGCGCCGCCGCGATCGCGGAGGGCCGCCTGACCGTCGAGCGGGCCGACTTCGAGTCCGTCCGGATCCCCCCGGCCGCCCTCGTCAACGCCAGCTTCTCCCTGCCCTTCTGCCCCCCGGCCCAGTTCCCGGCCCTGTGGGCCAGGATCGACGCGGCCATCCCGAGCGGGCGCGGGGGGCGCTTCGCGGGCCAACTCTTCGGCGACCGCGACGACTGGGCCACCCTCGAGGACCGCACCCACCTGACCCGGGCTGAAACCCTGGCCCTGTTCGACCAATACATCCTCGAGCACTTCGAGGAGGAGGACCGCCCGTCCTCCCACGCGGGCGAGCACCACAAGCACTGGCATGTCTTCCACATTGTCGCGAGGAAACGATGACCGCCATCCAGCTCACCGGCGTCGAGAAGATGTACAAGGGCCGCGTCCACGCCCTCCGCGGCGTGGACCTGACCGTCCACTTCGGCGAGATATTCGGCCTGCTCGGCCCCAACGGGGCGGGCAAGTCCACGCTGGTCAAGATCCTGATGACGGTGATCCGGCCGACGAAGTGCGAGGGGACGGTGCTGGGAAGGCCGGTCGGGCACAAACCGACGCTCCGCGAGATCGGCTACCTGCCCGAGCACCACCAGTTTCCTCCCTATCTGACCGGATCCCAGGTGATCGATTTCTTCGGCTCGCTGTCCGGGGTCCGTCGATCCGACCGGCGCCGGCGCCGCGGCGAACTCCTTGAACTGGTCGGCATGACCGAGTGGGCCGACAAGAAGGTCGGCAGCTACTCGAAGGGGATGCGGCAGCGCGTGGGCATCGCCCAGGCCCTGGTCAGCGACCCGAAGCTCATCGTGCTGGATGAACCCACCGACGGCGTGGACCCCTCAGGCCGCCGGGACATCCGGCTCATCCTCCAAAGGCTCCGGGAGGAAGGGCGCGCCGTCTTCGTCAACAGCCACCTGCTGACCGAACTGGAGATGGTCTGCGATCGGGTCGCCTTCATGGTCCAGGGCCAGGTCAGGCGGCAGGGTCCGATCAAGGAACTCACCGCGGGCACCGGCGGGTTCACGATCACCACCGCCAGCGACATCCCCGCCGGATTGACCGGCTCCCACGAGGGCGTTGAGACCACCACGATGCACCCCAGGCAGCTCCATATCGGAACCGAACAGCCCGAGAAGATCCAGCCGTTCATCGACCGCCTCCGCGCCGCGGGCGTCGTCATCGAGTCCGTCCGGCACCAACGCGCCTCCCTCGAAGACCTGTTCATGCAGATCCTGGCCTCGGACGAGGCCGCGGGCCGCCCCGGCGCGCGGCGCGGGAAAGGAGCGAAACGATGACCGCGTTCCTCGCCACGCAGATCGACACCCTGCGTTATCTCCGCAGCCGCTTTCTCTTCTGGATCGTGCTCGCCATCTCGGCCCTATCGGCAGTGCTGCTCTTCGGCACCTACTCGTTCACCCCCGACGGCGTGAAGATCCTGTGGTTCTCCGCGATCGAGAACCCCCAGATCGCGGAGGGCACGCCGGGGAGCCGGCTCTTTCTGCTCGGGCTTTTCAACGGCTTCTTCGTCAAGTTCTGGCTCGGCTGGGGGGCGATGATCCTCGCGATCATCTCGACCGCCAGCATCCTGCCCGATTTCATGCGGGACGGCTCGATCGACCTGAGCCTCTCCCGCCCGATCCGCAGGCCGTGGCTGTTCATCTACAAGTATGTCGGCGTCCTGCTGTTCGCCGTCATCCAAATCTCCATCGCGGTCGGCCTGGCCTACCTGATCCTGGGCCTGCGGTTCGATATCTGGTCCGCCAAGTCCCTGCTGGCCATCCCGTTGCTGATCCTTCAGTTCGTGTATCTTTCCTGCATCGCCGCGTTCATCGCGGTCATGACCCGCAGCACGCTCGCCTCGCTGCTCGGGACGATCCTGATCTGGCTGGTCCTCTTCCTGGTGCAGTTCACCAGCAACCTTCTGATCGAGCAGCGATCCGCCGCCGAAGCTCTTGTCCAGCGTCAGACCGCGCGGATCGAGCGCGCCGAGGCGGGGCTGGCCGCGCTCAACACGGCCCCGAGCGAACGCGCCCTATCCACCATCGACAAGCTGAAACGAGAACGCGAGGAAACACGCAAGCTCCTCGACACTATCACCCCCTGGAGCGACAAGGCGGGCATGGTCGAGCTGGTCATCCCCAAGACCGGCGACCTGCAGAAGATCCTGGCAAGGCATGTGGAAGCCCCCGTCAGCTCGGAGTTCTTCAATCTCTTTTTCAACGCCTCCGACGACAGCTTCCGGCCGAGCGAGTACGACGCCCAGACCTGGGAGGACATGCAGGCCGCCAGCACCGACGGAAAGAAGGCCGTCCGCGACTTCAGCGCCCTCCGCAGCATCGGCTCGTCCATCGCCTCGGCCGGTCTCCTCTTCACAATCGCCCTGTTCCGCTTCACCCGCCGCGATTTTTAGAAGAAGGGATCAGGGATCGGCCATCAGCCATCAGGGAAGAACGGAGCGATCCGAAACCGGGCGCAGCCCGCATCGATCATCCCGCCGCGCAGCGGCCGCCTCCCCTGATCCCTGATGGCCGATCCCTGATCCCTTCCCCCTCTCACCCCCGCCCCAGCTCAGCCCCCCGGTGCCGTGCCGCGTGGATGGCTCGCACCACGGCGTCCGACACCCCAGCGTCGTCCAGCACGCCGATCGCCGCCGCTGTCGTGCCGCCCTTGCTCGTCACCGCCGCCCGCAGCGCCCGCGGCGTCTCGGGGGATGCATCGAGCAACGCGCCCGCGCCCGCCACGGTCTGGCGCACGATCGTCAGCGCCCGCTCGCGGTCGAAGCCGAGCTGCTCGGCGGCTTCCACCATCGCTTCGGCCAGGTGGAACACATAGGCCGGCCCCGACCCCGCCAGCGCGGTGAAGGCATCCATCAGCCCCTCGTCGATCCGCATGGTCTTGCCGCTCGCGCCGAGCAGCCGCTCGGCCCGCGCCACATCGTGCTCGCCCGCTCCGGGTCCGGCGCACACCGCGCTCATCCCCAGGCCCAGCCCGATCGGGGTGTTCGGCATCACCCGCACCACGCGCGCCCGATCACCCAGCCCGCGCTGGACGCTCCCCGCCGTCACCCCAGCCATGATCGACACCACAAGGCGCGAACCCCCTCCCGCGAGCACCGGCCCCCACGCCGCGCTCACCTCCCCGAACACCTGCGGCTTGACCGCCACCACCACACCGGCCTCCGGGTGGTGGGACAGCCACGCCGCCCCCTCCTCCACCGAACTTGTCACCAGCCCGAACCCCCCCTCCCCACCTTCAGCCGAAGGGTCCACCGCCGCCAGATCCTCGGCGCGGGCGGCACCCGCCCGCGCCGCCCCGGCCGCGATGGCCCGGGCCATGTTGCCCGCCCCGATGAACAGCCAGCCTGTCCCGCTCTCCTGTGATGCGTGCGACTTCATGCCCCAAGCCTACCCCCCACCCCCGCCTCCCTCCCCACCGCGTACGATTCCCGCCCGAGGAGACCGCATGGCGACCTTCTACCAGCTCGATTTCGAGAAGCCCCTGGCCGAACTCGACGAACGCATCGCTCAGGCGGAGAAGGCCGCCCCCCCCACCGAGGTTCCCGCCTTCGGTGGCCTGGAATCCCCACCAGCCGATGCGAGCACGCCCACCCAGGCCCAGGCCCTCCGCGCCGAGCGCGACGCCCTGCTCGCCAGGCTCTACGCCAACCTCTCCCCTTGGAACACCGTCCGCGTCGCCCGCCACCCGGATCGGCCCCAATCCCGTGACTACATCGCCCGCATGTGCCGGGACTTCTGCGAACTGCACGGCGACCGGCGCTACGGCGATGATCCGGCGATCGTGACGGGGTTCGGGCGCGTCGGCGGCCGCAAGGTACTGATCGTGGGCCACCAGAAGGGACGCAACACCCAAGAAAAGCTCTCCTGCCACTTCGGATGCGCCCACCCGGAGGGGTATCGAAAGGCCCTGGCCAAGATGGAACTGGCCGCCAAGTTCGGCGTGCCCATCGTCACGCTGGTCGATACGCCGGGCGCGTACCCGGGCCTGGGCGCGGAGGAACGCGGACAGGCCGAGGCCATCGCCGTCAACATGCGTGAGATGTCCCGCCTGCCCGTGCCCATCGTCTCCATCGTCATCGGCGAGGGCGGGTCGGGCGGCGCGCTGGGGATCGCGGTGGCCGACCGCGTGGCGATGCTGCGCAACTCGTGGTATTCGGTGATCTCGCCGGAGGGCTGCGCCGCCATCCTGTGGAAGCAGGCCAACGAGCAGACCAACACCGCCGCCGCGGAAGCGTTGAAGCTCACGGCGAAGGACAATCTGGCCCTGGGCATCGTCGATGCCGCCATCGACGAACCCCTGGGCGGAGCGCACCGAGACCCCGACGGCGCGGCCCGCTTCCTGGAGCAGTGGATCACCGCCCAACTCGACGAACTGACCGCCATCGACCCGGCCACGCTGATGGACGCCCGTTACGCCCGCTTCCGCCGCCTGGGGGCGTTCGACGAGATCACCGAACCGCTGCCTGCGTGAGAATGAGCCGCGGGCTGAAGCCCGCGGCTCATTGGGCGTGACGCCCACACAAGTTCGGAACCCGTACGGACCGGGCATTGACCCGAACCACCTATCCGCCTACCCTTCGCCCCAACTTGCAGGCTCGGCCCTTCCCACGCCGGGGAGCCACGCCGATCCGCGGACGGGTGAGCGACTTGGCCAAGAAGACAGCCGCCAAAAAGACCGCGAAGAAGGTAGCAAAGAAGCCGGCGCCCGCCAAGGCTGCTCCCAAGTCGGAGAAGCCCGCGCCGAAGCCCGCCGCCGAAAAGACGGTCAAGAAGCCCGCCGCCGCCAAGCCCGCGGCTGCCAAATCGGCCGCCAAGGGGACCGAGGCACCCGCCTCCGCCCCAAAGAAGGCCGCATCCAAGGCTGAAAGACCGGCCGCCAAGCCTTCCGTGAAGGCTGTCGCGGGCAAAGCCGACACCAAGAAACCGGAAGCTCAATCCGAAACCAAAGCCAAGTCCAAGCCCGCCAGAGCGGAGGCCAAACCGGACGCGAAGAAGCCGGTCGCAAAGTCGGACGCCAAGGCCGCTCCCAAGCCGGAGAAGTCCGCCGAGAAGCCGACCAAGGGCAAGTCCGCCCCCCCCGCCTCCCCCACCACCCAGGCGTCGTCCAAAGATGGCGCGGCGAAGCCGCCCGCCACGAAGGCCGCCGCGTCGAAGGAGGCCAAGCCGAAGCCGAAGACCAGAGACGAAACGCCGCGGGGCGACGAGGCCGACACTCAGGACGACAAGAAGAGTCCACGCAAGGGGATGACCGTCGTCGAGCCGGCCAAGAAGCCCGCGCCCAAGGCCAAGCCCGCCAGCAAGTACAACCCGCCCGTCCGTCCGATGCTGTTGGGGCCAGGCTCCAAGCTGGGCAAGCCGCTGATCCCCTCGGGGCCGTCCGCGCCGAAGGTGACCTCGATCCTCGACGCGCCCAAGTCCAAACGCACCAAGTCGCCCCTGACCAAGGCCAAGCTCGAGAAATACCGTGCGCTCCTGCTCGCCAAACGCGCTGAACTCTTCGGCGATGTGCAGAGCATGGAGAACGAGGCGCTGCGCTCGGAATCGGGCGGGCTGTCCAACACGCCCCAGCACCTCGGCGAGCAAGGCTCGGAGAGCTACGACCAGTCGCTGAGCCTCAACCTCGCGGCGCAGGACCGGCGCGTCATCAAGGAGATCGACGAGGCGCTCAGGCGGATCGAGGACGGCACCTACGGCCTGTGCGAGCTGACCAACCTGCCCATCCCCGAGGAACGCCTCGATGAGATCCCCTGGGCACGCCACACCATCGAGGCCGCCCGCCAGCTCGAGCAGCGCGGCCCCATCGTCGGCATCGGAGGGACGGGCAACCCCGGAGGGTACGGCCAGTGACCCTCCCCGCCGGGCGAAGCCCGAGCGCGTGGCTCGTGTTCCTCGGCGCGACCGCGCTGGGTGTCGTCGCCGACCTGTGGTCCAAGTCCGCCGCCTTCCGGCACATCGCCGACCGGCCCGTGACCATCCGGCGCGAGGATGTCCTCGCGTCGAGCGCGTTGGGCAACCTGATCCCGCCGCACGATCCCGTGGTGGTCGTCCCGAATCTGCTCGAGTTGACCCTCGTGCTCAACCCCGGCGCCGTGTTCGGCATCGGCGCGGGCAAACGCTGGTTCTTCGTGGTCTTCACGGTCTTCGCCGTCGCCCTGGCCACCTGGCTCTTCGCCAGGAAGACGCTGGCCCGAGACCGCTGGGTCCATGTCGCCTTCGCGCTGGTCGTCTCCGGCGGGCTGGGCAACCTGTACGACCGCGTCCGCTTCGCCTGCGTGCGCGACTTCATCCACCCCCTGCCCGGCGTGCGCCTGCCCTTCGGCCTGCGCTGGCCCGGCGGGTCGCCCGAGGTCTGGCCCTATGTCAGCAATGTGGCCGACGCCTCGCTGCTGATCGGCATCGGCCTGCTCATCGTCTACTCATGGCGCACGCCGCCGAAACCAACGGACGCCGCTGAAACCAAACCGGCCTGAACGCTCACCGGCGCATCGCGCCCGCCCGCTCACGGATCGTGTCGATCATCCCACGCACCTCGCTGGCCATCCGCGTGTTGGGAAACTGCTCGATGATCCGGTCTCCGATCTCCGCGGCCCGCTCCCACCGCCGGTCCTGCACCGCCAGGCGGAACTGAGCGCCCAGGTTCTCGCGTGCCTTGCCGATCACGCCGCGGGCCACCTCGCGGAGCTGCTCGCCCTCGCTCTCGGTCAGGTACTGGTCGAGCTGCTTGAGCAGTTCCAGAGCCTCGTCCACCCGGTCCGCCTGGGCCGCGTGGAGGAAGCGCCGCTCCAGGTCGATCTTGTAGCGGTCCCGCGAGGCGATCACGCGGTGGCGCAGCCCCTCGGTCTTGGGCGAGTCGGGGAACAGGCGCGCGATCCGCCCCGCCTCCTCCAACGCCGCGTCCCATTCATTGCGGACGATCAGCTCTTCCAGCCCGCGCACGGCCTCGCTCACCCGCCGATCCATCTTCGTGAACCGCGCCGTCTCCACCTTCTGGCGGAACTCCTCGGCATCGGCCCGGTAGCCGAACCGCTCGGCCAGCTCGCGGATCAGCACCATCGCCGCGTCCCAGTCCTCCGCGTTGATGTCCTCCTGGATCGCCTTGCGCAGCAGTTCCCGCTCGCGTTTGCGGTTGAGCACGCGCCGGGCGTCATCCGACAGCACCATCGACTCCTGCAAATCCTGGATCGCCCGGGCCAGCGTGCGCAACTGCCCGCGCACCTCGTGCAGATCCTGCTCCGCGCCCGCGGGCGCGCCGGGGGCCGATCCCCTCGGGGCGTTGCGCTTGAGCGCCAGCGGCAGCGTGCAGCCGACCACCACCAGACCCAGCAACCCCGTGGTCAGCAGCCCGGGCTGATCGCCCATCACGCCGCGCGTCGCCACCGCGCCGCACAGCAACGCCAGCGACCCGTAGACCGCCGCCACCCACGCCGGAGAGATCCCGCCTTGCTCGTTCATCGTCCACGCTCCTTCGGCATTGGGGGCCTCGGCTTTCAAACGCTCGGCTCAGCTTCCCGGCACTGGTCCGCCGCAGTTCTGCTCCACCGGCACCATGCACAGGAAACGCAACGGCCCGGCCTGTTCTTCCTTCGACCGGAACTGGTGCTCCTCGTTCGCCGGGACATAGATCACATCCCCACCCCGCACCGGGTTCTCCCGCCCGCCGAGGAACACCGTGCCCTCCCCAGACACCACGAAGACCTCGTGCTCGTAGTCGTGCCTGTGGCGCGGCGTGTGCCCGCCCGGCTCGACCGCGAACTGACGCAGCGCGAAGTGCGGCGCGCCGTCCGCCCGTCCCACCATCACCGCCATGCTCGCCCCCTTCACCCCGTCCATCCGGACCGGGTTCCTGGGCGTCTCGTCGATGTTCCGGATCAGCACCTGCCCCGTCGCCGTCATCGTTCCGCTCCTTCCGCAGCCGATCTGCCCGACCCGAACCGCCCGGGCCGACCCACCAGATTACCATGAACCATGACCCAAGTTCCACCCAAACCCCCCAAACCCGATCAATCCCCGGAAATCCGTGTCTTCCCGCTGGGGCCTTTCGAGACTAACTGCTATGTCGTTTCCGCAGCACACCCCAAACAAGGGAATTCCTGCTGGGTCGCCGACTGCGGCCTCGAACCCGGCCGCCTCATCAACACCATCGAATCCCTCGGCCTCGAACCCGAGGCCGTGGTCCTGACCCACGCCCACCTGGACCACATCGCGGGCCTGTTCGAGTTCCGCCGCCGCTTCCCCCGCACCCCGATCTGGGTCCACCGGGCCGAGGAGAAGTGGCTGACCGACCCCATGCTCAACCTCTCGGGCGGCTACGGCATCGAGATCACCGCCCCCACCCCCGACCGGCTTCTGGAGCACGGCGAAATCCTCACCCTCCTCGGCCAACCTTGGCAAGTCCGCCACACCCCCGGCCACTCGCCCGGCGGCATCACCCTCTACCACGCTCCCTCCGGCACCGCCATCGTCGGCGACACCCTGTTCGCCGGCTCGATCGGGCGCACCGACTTTCCCGGGTCCGACCACGCGACGCTCACCAAATCAATCCGAGAGCAGATCTACACCCTGCCCGACGACACCCTGATCCTGCCCGGCCACGGCCCGACCGCGACGGTCGGGCGTGAAAAACTCAGCAACCCCTATGTCCGGGCGGACAGCGTGGCGGTGTGAGCCGAGACGCCCATCGCATTTTCGCAAGCTTGTGAAGCCGCACACGAAGTAAATGGATTCTCGCTGGTAAGCAAAGGACAAAAACCGCTTACTTCGTGCACGGCATGCAAACAAGGAACCCCATGACCCCCATCCACCCCGATGTCCGCATCGGCCATGTCCACCTCAAGGTTGCTGATCTTGATCGCGCCCTGCGCTTCTACTGCGACATACTCGGCTTCGAGCTGACCCAGCGCTATGGGACCGAGGCCGCCTTCATCTCCGCGGGCGATTACCACCACCACATCGGCCTGAATACCTGGGAAAGCAAGGGTGGATGCCCCCCGACGCGGGGCACGACCGGCCTGTACCACACGGCCATCCTCTACCCCACCCGCGCCGCGCTCTCCGACGCCTACCGGCGTCTGATCGCCGCCGGCATCTCGCTCGACGGCGCATCCGACCACGGCGTCAGCGAAGCCCTCTACCTCCACGACCCGGACGCCAACGGCGTGGAACTCTACTGGGACCGTCCCCCCGAGACCTGGCCGCGCACACCCGACGGCGGCCTGGCCATGTTCACCCGCCCCCTCGACCTCGATTCACTCCTTCGGGCTGAGAAAACACAGTAAACATGGTGCGTAACTGATGTTGAACCCCAGTTTTTGACCGCTCCGACCGCCATCCCGAATCAAACCACCCTGAATCCGTGTGTCCACTCCGCCCCGGGTTGCGCCAAAGCATTCCGATTGTCCGGACTCACATCACCGATCCCAGCCCCATCATCCGCCGCCACCCGCTGGCCTGGCCCAGATGGAACATCAGGTGGTCGTGCAGCATGAAGCCCGCCGCGCCGCCCACGGTGCCGAAGGCGTCGCGATAGCGGTCGTTGCCCTGGATCGGCCCGGCCAGCGCCGCGTCGTCCGTGTTCTTCACGACCTCAATCAGCGCGCCGTAGCCCCGCTCGAAGCGGGCCACGATGTCGTCCATCGCCGGGTGCTTCGAACCGTCCGGATCGTGGAGGCACTTGACCCCGGCCGCGAACAAGGCGTCGTACTCGGGCGGGCAGGCGATCGCCGCGCCGTCCCGGCCGAGCATGGCCATCACCCGCGCCGGGTACAACGCGAGGTGCCCGTACACGAACGCGGGGTGGTTGGTGTCGATCACCCTGCCGTCCGCCGTCGGCTGGCTGGAAAAATCCTTCGCGTCGATGCCGGTCAGCAGGCCCTTGGCCAGCCCCATCGTCCGCCCGGTCGTCACGGTCAGCAGCTCGCCCATCTGTCCCATCGTGCCCTCTCCTGTCTTTGGTGGCACAGGCGTCCCGCCTGCGCGGTACAACGCATCACGCCCCTACATACCGAGCATAGATCGCCCGCGCCCGCCCCGGGTCCTCCACCCCCTCGATCACCGCCCGCCCATCGCGAAACACGGACAGCGTGACGCCGCTGTGCTCGTACAAGACCGCCCGCACCATGAACGCCGAGCGGGTGACCTCGCCCGCGTGGCGCAGCGCACCGGCCATCGCCTCCAGGTCCAGGTGACCCGCCGCGCCGCCCTTCAGCGGCATGACCTGCACCGCGTTGCGCCCGCACAGGGCCGCCGCCTCCGGGTCCGGGGCGTGGAGGAACTCATACACCCCCAGCCCGCAGCAGGGGCACTCCGGGTCTTTCGACCGCGACAGATCAACCTTTCGCAGCAGCCCACCCCAGGCGTCGATCTCCACCAGATCACGCGAAACCGCGTCCTCGGCCCCCACCAGCAGCTTGATCGCCTCGGCCGCCTGCATCGCGCCGATCATCGCCGCCGCGGGTGCCAGCACCCCGGCCGTCTCGCAGGTCGGCTGCGACCCCGGCGCGGGCGGCCGATCAAAGATGCAACGCAAACAACATTCACCCGTCCGGAACACCGCCCGCATCGCCCGCGTGCCGACCACGCCCGCGTACACATACGGCACGGCGTGCTTGACGCACAGGTCGTTGAGCAGGAACCGGGTCTCGAAGTTGTCCGTGCCGTCGAGCACCACGCCGGGCGGCCCGAACTTCCCGTCAAACAGCAGGGCCTCCGCGTTGGAGGGACGCAGATCCGCCACCAGGGCGCGGACCCGGACATCCGCGTTGATCTCACCCAGGCGCGTCTGCGCGGCCTCGGCCTTGGGCAGCCGCGCCTCGGCGTCGGCCGCGTCGAACAACACCTGCCTTTGCAGGTTGCCCGGCTCGACCAGGTCCCGGTCCAGAATGGTCAAACGCCCCACCCCCGCCCGGCACAACTGGTCGGCGATCACGCAGCCCAGCGTGCCGCAGCCGACGACCGCCGCGTGCCCGGCCAGCAGGCGACGCTGGCCCTCCGGCCCCATGCCGGGCAGCACGGTCTGGCGGGCGTACTTGCTCAGGTCGGCGTGGTCCACGGGGAACCGTAGCCGCTACGCTCCCCCGCCATGACCCGCCGCCAGAGCGAACCCGGCTTCCCCCTCCACGGCCTGGGCTGGACCGCCCCCAGCCCCGTCCGTTGCCGCCTCGAAACCCCCCGCCTGCTCGTCCGCGCCTACCGCTTGGACGACGCGGAAGCGGTCTACGACGCGATCAATGCGAGCCGCGACCACCTGCTGCCCTGGATGCCTTGGGCCAGCGGCCACCGCCAAGCCGCCGACACCGCCAAATACATCGCCGAGCAGGTCATCGCCATGACCGCCGGGCCGCTGTTCACCGGCGTCGGCGTCGGGATCTTCGAGCGGTCCACGGGCGAGTTCCTCGGCGGCACCGGCGTCCACGATGTCCGCCCCGACACCGCCTCCTGCGAGACGGGGTACTGGGTCCGCGCCGACCGGTGCGGACGGGGCTACGCCGCCGAAGCCTGCCGCCACATCCTGTCGTGGGTCTTCACCGATCAGGCCGCTGGCGGCCTGGGCCTGCGCCGCGTCCGCATCTTCTGCTCATCGTCCAACGCAGCGTCCCGACGCATCCCGGAGAAACTCGGCCTGACTCAAGAGGTCCACCAGCGCGACGATTACTATGTCGAAAACCTTGGCCCCACCGACCGCCTCGGCTGGGGCGTGCTGGCCCATGAGTGGGACACCAGCACGCACCGGCACTCCGCGGACTGAACCGGGATCGTGGATTTCCCCGCCTCCCCCGTGGCCCGGCTCGGGGGGGCCGAGCCGGGCCACCGAGAACGCCATGAAAAACGGACGCCTTGCGGCGTCCGTTCTCGGTATTCTGAGTGGATCAGCTTTACTTCGCGAAGTGGGCGAAGGCCTTGTTGGCCTCGGCCATGCGGTGGACCTGGTCGCGGGTCATCATCGCCTTGCCCTCGCCGCGGGCGGCCATCCACAGCTCGTCGGACAGCTTGAGGTGCATGGGGCGGCCCTTCTCGGAGCGGGCGGCCTCGATGATCCAGCGGAACGCCAGCGACTGCTGGCGGTTGGTCTTGACGGGCAGCGGCACCTGGTAGTTGGCGCCGCCGATGCGCTTCGAGCGCACCTCGACATAGGGCTTCACATTGGAGATCGCCCGGTGGAAAACATCAAGCGAGGTCTTGGGGCCGCCGTCCTCCATGCCCTTCTTCATCCGCTGCTCGATCTCGTCCATCGCGTTGTAGACCACGCGCTGGGCGACGGACTTCTTGCCGTCCTGCATGATGCAGTTGATGAACTTGCTCAGAACCCTGTCGTTGAAACGCGGGTCCGGGCGGAGCTGGGTCTCGGATGCGGTGATGCGGCCTGCCATGTGTCGTCTTCTCCTGGCTCATCTGCCGGGAACGATTGTTCCCGGCTCTGTTCACCGGCCTTGCCGGTTACTTGCCTCGATGGAACCGGGGCCTGCGCAGGCCCCGGCGGTATCCTGACCGGCGCGGACGCCGGGTTACTTCTTGCTGCGCTTCGCGCCGTACTTCGAGCGGCCCTGCTTGCGGCCGTCCACGCCCAGGCAGTCCAGGCTGCCGCGGACGATGTGGTAGCGCACGCCGGGGAGGTCGCGGACGCGCCCGCCGCGGACCAGCACGATCGAGTGCTCTTGGAGGTTGTGGCCCTCGCCGCCGATGTAGGCCGTGACTTCCTTGCCGTTGGAAAGACGCACGCGGGCGATCTTCCGCAGCGCGGAGTTGGGCTTCTTCGGGGTCGTGGTCTTGACCGAGAGGCACACGCCGCGGCGCTGCGGGCAAGCCTCAAGGTCACGGACCTTGGACTTCATCACGGGCGAGCGGCGCGGGTTGCGGATGAGCTGGTTGATCGTGGGCATGTCGGTCGTGTCCTCGGTCTTCGCCACCACGGCGATCCATCCGGCCTTTCCGGGCCGGGCGGGAATCCTAGCCCTCCACCGCCCAAGGGCAAGCACGCCCGCCCATTCCCCCGCCCAAAGCCCGCCCGGCGACGGCATTTCCGACCCCCAAGCCTACACTGGCCCCATGCCCGACCCCGCCCCGACCCCCTCCACGCACCCCCCCATGACCATCCGGGGGCTTCAGGATCTGATCCGGGACCGCTACTTCACCACCGACTCGGCCAGGGGCACCGCCGGAACCTTTCTCTATCTGGCGGAGGAGTTCGGCGAGCTGGCCACCGCCCTAGCCGCCAACAACAGCCCCAAACGACCCCCCACTCCCGCCGAACGGGCCAATCTTGAGGAAGAGTTCGCCGATGTGCTCGCCTGGCTGGCCACACTGGCGAACATCAACGGGGTCGATCTGGAAGCCTGCCTCGCCAAATACACCACCCCGGGGCTGGTCGAGGGCTTCAAGGAGTGACTACGCCCACGGTGCCCGCACGGGATTCCACCCGGTTTGCCGCCCGGGCCGCCGGAGGCTGGCCCGCGACACCGATCGCCCGGTAGATCTCGATGGCCAGGGTATCGTCCTCGGGGGGCATCCCGCCCCGGTGGTGGGCCACTTCACCGAGCACCCGCTCGGCCCAGATCCCCAGCCCGCCCCCCGGCACGCCCGACGGCAGCGGCGCGGCCAGAATCCTCCGCAGCCCCTCGATCCGCAGCATCGCCCCCTGGATCGACCGCGCTTCGATCGCCCCGTCGGTGTACGCGATCAGGCTGTCGCCCTCGTGGAAATCCACCTCCCGCTCGCCCGGGTCGAAGTCCCGATCCGAGCAGGCCCCCAGCACGAAGCTGGTCGGGTCCAGGTCGCGCAGCGTGCCGTCGATCCCCCGGATGAAAGCCGGCGGGTGCCCGCCCGAGGCGTAGGCCAGCCTGCCCGTGGCGGAGTCGATCCGGAAGCACACCGCCGTGGCGAAAATCGAGTGCTTCGAGAGCGTCAGGTCCACATAGCGGTTGAGCAGGCGCAGGAGTTCGCCCGGCCCGATCTCCGGCTGCTCGGCGAAGCGCAGGTCGATCTCACCGTGCAGGCGGTTGACCGTCAACGCGGCCGGGATGCCGTGGCCTGTCACATCCAGCAGCACCACCGACACCACCTCGCCCTCCGGCGTGCGCTGCGTGTGGGCATAGAGATAATCCCCGCCGATCTGTCGCATCGGCTCGTAGCGGTACGCGAACCGGATCGGTCCCTCCACCTTGGGGTCCGGGAAGAGCGACTCGTGCAGTTGCCGGGCGTAGGCCAGTTCCTGGCGCAACATGCCGTAGCGTTGGCTGAGGAACCTGTTGGTCGAACGCTGCACACGCTGGGAGTGGCGCACGCCGCAGATGACCACCGCCGGGGCCATCGTGGCCAGCACGAACAGGGTCATCAGGACCGCCGATAGCAACCGCTCGCCCTCGATCGTCACGCGGCTGACCAGGCTCAGCGACAGCACGACGCCGATCGGGATCAACGCCTGCCGGACGGTCCAGGGAAACACCAGGCAGGCGATCAGGTGCGCCAGCCAGACATAGGACAGGTTGTAGCCGGGCACCTCGCCGATCCGCCCCATCAGCGCGAACGCGCCGTCGAAGCAGATCAGCATGATCGAGAGCCGGACCACCGTCGCGTTCGGCAGGTTCTTGCGGACCAGCACCAGGAACATCGCCGTGCCGTACGCGCCCAGCCACATCAGGATACCCAGCACCGGGAAGGCGGTCTTCCATCCGCCCGCGGTGCCGAACAGCAGACGCAGCAGCAGGTCCTGCTCGGACACCACCGCGAACACCGCCACCGTGACGAACCCCAGGATCCCCAGCCCGCCCCAGATCGCGACGAACCACCCGAGCCGGCGGCGCAGCAGCGAATCGGTCTCCATCGAGAAGGACCGCCTGAACTCCGTGGTCTCGTATGCGCCCGATCGGCTCACCGGCTGTCTCCCGTGCGGAACAACTCCACGATCAGCGTATCATCTGTTGGGTTTCCCGGCCGGTGCTTTTCCACCGCCCGGGCCACCAGCTCCGGCCAGCGCCGGTTGGGATCCCCCCGCCCGGCCTCCACCACCGCCCGCACGCCCTCCATGCCGAACATCCGCCCGTCCGGGCCGCGCGCCTCCGTCACGCCGTCCGTGAAGGCGATCACCGAGTCCCCCGGCCCGAACGCCATCGTGACCGCCCTGGCCCTGTACTCGTCCGGCTCCTGCGCCCCCAGCACCGTTGCGGTCGCGCCGATCGTCTCGATCGCGCCGTTCGCCCGCCGCACCAGCACGGGGGGGTGGCCCGCGTTGGCCAACTCCACCATGCCCGCTCCGTCCGCCCCTCCCCCACTCGGGTCCGCCCGCAGCGCCACCGCCGTCACGAACACCGACTGCTCGCCCATGGTCAGGTACACATACCGGTTGAGCAGTTCGAGCAACGCCCCGGCTCCCAGCCCGGGGTGCTCGGCCACCAGCCGGGCCAGCTCACCCTGCAAACGATTCACCGTCAACGCCGCCGGGATGCCGTGCCCGGTGACATCCAGCAGCGCCAGCGTCACGGGCGAGAGCGGGTCCGCGGGCCGGTCCACGCACGCGAACAGGTAGTCCCCGCCGATCTGGCTCATCGGCCGGTACTCGTACCCGAACCGCACAAGCCCCGCATGGCGCGGCCGGGGGAACGCGCCCTCGTGGATGTGCCGCGCGGCGGACAACTCCTCACGCACCCGCGCGAAGCGGTCCTCCAGCACCCGCACGGTGAACCGATCACGCAGGCGCGTCGATCGGAAGAATGCGATCATCGTCCCCGGCACCGTCACCGACACCGTAGCGAACATCTGTGCCCATTCCGAAGTCGGACCCTCCGGCTCGAGCCACATCAGACTCACGCCCGACACCGCCACCCACCCCAACGCCAACGCCAGGGCCTGACGCGGGCTCCACGGCAGCATCAACGCCCCGGCCGTGTGCGCGATCAGCATGGTCGCCAGCGCGTGCCCGCCCGGGCCGGGATCGATCCCCACGCCGCGTCGCACCACCGCGATGGCCGCCGAAGACGCGACCAGCACCAGCGTCACCCGGATCGTCCACCGGGCGGTCGGGCGCGCCAGCAGCAGGAACGCGGCCACGGCCCCGTAGACGCTCGCCCACGCCAGTTCCAACGCCACCGACCCGCTCAACGCGATCGACGGCCCCCGATCCGACATCTCGGTCAGCCCGGGCAGCAGCACCCAGCGCGTCAGGATCAGCACGCCCTCGATCAACGCCGTCAGAGCCACGAACCGCACGGCCCGTCCCCGGATCTCCTCCGGGGTCTCCACATACCCCCACCGCCCCGGCACCCCTTGGTCCGTGATCCTCCGACGCGGGATGGTGTCCGACGCATCCATGCTCGCCCGCGCTCCCGGTGGTTCAGCCCGCGGCCCAGTTCTCGGAACCCGGCCGGGTCTTGCCCGGCTTCCACAGCACATCCGACTTGCCCCCATCGTTCGCCACCCGCGCCAGCACGAACAGCAGGTCGCTCAGCCGGTTCAGATACCGCATCACCTCCGGGTTGGTGGCGTCCGGATCAGCCTCCAGCAACGCCGCGACCAGGCGCTCGGCCCGTCGGCTGATCGTCCGTGCCAGATGCAGCGCACAGGCCGCCGGCGTGCCGCCCGGCAGCACGAAACTCGTCAGCACGCCCAGCCCGTCGTTGTGGTCGTCGATCAGCCCTTCCAGCCGCTCGGTCTGGCCCGCCAGCATCCGGAGCTTCTTGTCGGGTTCCTCGCCCGGCTTGATGGGCGTACACAGGTCCGCCCCCGCGTCGAACAGGTCGTGCTGGATCTCGCGCAGCAGGGACGCGATCTGCGGCAAAGGCCCCTCGCAGGCCGACACCGCCAGCCCCACCGCCGCGTTGGCCTCGTCCACGGTGCCGTAGGCTTCCACGCGGAGGTCCGCCTTCGACACCCGGCCGCCGGACCCGAGCATCGTGCGCCCGTCGTCGCCGGACCGCGTGTAGATTCTGGTAAGCTTGACCATGATGACGGGCAGTCTATGACTGTCCTGCAAGGCACACGGAGGTGCGGATGGGTGATCCGAGGCAGATACGGGGTTTCACGCGCCGCTGGGAAGCCCGATCCCCCGCCGCCGACCATCCGCCCGGCTCAACCCCCCTCCTGGACCGCATCCTGGTCACCCGCGGCCTGAGCGCCGGCACCGACGCCTACCTCGCCCCCTCCCTGCGGTCCATGCACGACCCCGGCTTGATCCCCGATCTGGAGAAAGCCGCCCGGCGCATCCTGGATGCGGTCCACCAGCACGAACCGATCGTTATTTATGGCGATTACGATGTGGACGGCGTCACCGCCTCGGCCATCCTCGTCCACACCCTCCGGGCCATCGACCCCGCCGCCCCGGTCCGCACCTACATCCCTCACCGGCTCGATGAGGGCTACGGCATCAACGCCGAGGCCGTCGCCCTGCTCGCCTCCGAGGGCGCCCGCGTCATCGTTTCGGTCGATTGCGGCATCACCGCCGTCGAACCCGCCCGCGTCGCCCGGACACTCGGCGTGGACCTCATCATCACCGACCACCACAACCCGCCGGCCTCGCTGGCCGAACTGCCCGAGGCCTACGCCGTCGTCCACCCGCGCCGGCCGGACTCGGCCTATCCCTTCGGCGACCTGTGCGGCGCGGGCGTGGCGTACAAGGTCGCCTGGCGGCTCTGCACGCTGCACGCGGGCGGTGAGAAGGTCACGCCCGCCTGCCGGGACATCCTGATCGAGATGCTCGGGCTGGCCGCGTTGGGCTCCATCGCGGATGTCGTGCCCCTCATGGACGAGAACCGCGTCATCGTCCGCCACGGGCTGAACCAGCTCGCCCGCACCCGGCTGCCGGGCTTGAGCGCGCTGATCCACGCGGCGCGCCTGGACTCGGACAAAGTCGATTGCGACGCCGTGGGCTTCCGCCTCGCCCCGCGCCTCAACGCGGTCGGACGCCTGGGCCACGCCCGCGAGGCGTTGGAACTGCTCACCGACGCGACGGGCGCGCGGGCCGCGGAACTGGCCGAGTCGTTCACCCGGATCAACGACGAGCGCCGCGCGGTCGAACGCGCCATCTTCGAGCAGGCCGACGGCATGGCCGAGGCCGCCGGCATGACGGGGCCGGACCGCCGCGCCATCGTCCTGGCCCACCCGGACTGGCACCCCGGCGTGGTCGGCATCGTCTGCTCCCGGCTGGTCGAGAAGCACGCCCGCCCCGCCGTACTCATGCAGCACGACCCGGCGACCGGCCTGTGCAAAGGCTCCGGGCGCAGCGTGGACGGCTACAGCCTCCACGCCGCCCTGGACGCTTGTTCCTCCCTGCTCGACCGCTACGGCGGGCACGACATGGCCGCCGGCATGGCGCTCCAGGCCGCCAACCTCCCCGCCTTCGCCGACGCCCTGACCGCCCACGCCAACGCCCGCCTCGGCCCGGACGACCTGGTCCACCGGCTCCGCTACGACGCGACCGCGTCCATCGCCGAACTGACCCCTCACGCCGTGGACCAGATCGAGAAGCTCGCGCCCTTCGGCCAGGGCAACCCGCGCGTCCGCCTGCGGGTCCGTGCCCGCATCAACGGCACGCCCGATGCGCTCGGCGCGTCGGGCAGCCACATCGCGCTGCGTCTGGGCGAGCCGGGCGGCCCCGCCGTCCGGGTGGTCGCGTGGAACTGGGGCATCCACGCCCCGCGGATCCCGCCCGGCGCGCCCGTCGAGGCCGTCATCGAGCCGAAGCTCTCCCGCTGGAACGGCAACACCCGCGTCGAGCCGGTGCTGGCCGATCTGCGGGTGTTGTCTCTCAGCGAAATGGATGAAGATTCAGACGGGCGATTGCCGCCGGCTCAGTCGCTCGATCCGGTCGGTACCGTGGCGTAGGTCCCGCTGCGGAGCTGAGACTGGAGCGTCTCGTACCGCGGCTCGTCGGGGGCGAGCTGCGCAGCCTTGCGGGCCGCCAGCACCGCCTCGTTCGTGCGTCCCTGGTCGGCCAGGATCATCGCCCGCAGCCCGTGGAACGACGGGTCGTTCGGGGCGCGCACGATCGCCTGGTCCACGCTGGACAGGGCCTTGGCGAACTGCCCGTCCCGGCGGTGGCACAGCGCCCACAGGGCGTAGCCCTCGTAGGAACTCGGCGCCAGCGCCACCACGCGCGACGCGGCCCGGCGCAGCGTCCGCTGGTCGTTGACCAGATAGGCCGCGTTGCCCAGCCCGATCCAGGCCTGCACATCGGAGGCCATGTTGGGGTCGTTGAGCAGTTCCTGATAGATCGCCCGCGCCTCGACGGGGCGGTTCACGCCCATGAGGGCCTCGGCGTGCAGCTGCATCAGGTCGCGGCGCGCGGCGTTGGCCTTGTTCTTGCGGATCGCGGCAATGTTCATCTCCGCCGCGGCGTACTCGCCCACCTGCATCTGGGCGCGGATCAGGTCCTCCTGGATCGCCTGGTCGTCCGGCGCCAGCAGGCGCGCCTGCGCGAAGAACGCCACCGCGCCCTGGGTGTCCCCCTGGATCAACGCGATGTGCCCGAGCATCTGGCGAACGCCCGCGTTGTCCTGGCCCGACGGCAGGCCGGTCAGGTACAGCCTGGCTTCCTCCGTGCGGTTCAGGTCCACGAGCATCTCGGCCGCCGCGACCGCGTACCCGGCGTTGTAGCCGTCGGCCTCCGCGGCCGTCATGAAGTGCTCGGCCGCCTCCTGCGGGCGGTTGAGCCGCTCGAAGGTGACGCCCAGGTAGTAGTGCGCGTCCGGGTCCTGCGGGTCGAGCGTGATGGCCGTGTTCAGGCTCCGCAGCGACTGGCCCAGCTCGCCCTTCTCGATCATGATCCGCGCCCGCAGCACATGGCTCTTGACCACATGCTCGTTCAGCGAGAGGGACGCATCGACCTTGCGCAGCGCCTTGTCCAGATCCCCCGCCATGAAGGCCTGCCGGCCCATCTCCCACTCCGTCGCGCTCTTCATCGCGTTCATGCGTTCCTTGGCGACCGAAGAACCCTCCCGGGTGTAGTTGCCCTGGCCCGCGCACCCCGTCAGGCCCACCGCCACGCCCAGGCCACACACAGCGATCATCGAAGCTCCACGCATGTCAGCGCCCTTTCTTCAGGAAAAAGGGGCCGGATCGGCTCCGGCCCCTGGTGTTCCGTCATGTCATCGGACCGATCGTCCCATCACTCCACGCCCGGTCCCGCATTCAGCGGCACCTCGGTGTAGGTGTTCTTCCAGTCCCAGTTCGACAGCGGCCACTCCACCTGCAGCGCGCCCCCGCCCGGCAGCGGGATCACCAGGAAACCGCCCAGGTCCGACCCCTCACGCACCGACACCTGATGGATCGTCGGCGAGGTGTCGGAGGGGTCCTCCGCCCAACGCTGCCAGTCGATCGGCAGCGTAGTCTCCGGCTGGGCCGTGGCCACCGTCTTCATGGTCCCGAAACGGTCCTCGCCCGGGTTGGAAGCGCTGGCGGTCGATCCGTCCCGCAGCATCTGCTCCGGGCTGATCTCGACATACACCGGCTCGGTCGCGGCCGTGGTCCAGCCGCCCGCCGTCTCGGTCGTGCCGTCGAAACCGTCGTCCATGCCGAACCCGTCGTCCGTCCCGAAGCCGTCGTTGAAGGACAGCGGCTCGGTGGGAACCTCGGCGTACGCCGGCTCGGTCTGGGCCGGGGTCGTCACCGGCGCGAACCCCTCGAACTCCGGCTCGGTCGGCTCCGACAGCCCCTCGACCAGCGGACGCTCGTTGGCCAGCAGCTCGCGCCGGAGGATGGTGTTCATCATCCCGCGGCTGGGGAACCGCTCGGCGACATTGGTCAGCTCGGCCTTCATCATCCGGGCGTCGGGCGACATCGGGCTGAGGCGCAGCGCGCGGTCGATCAGGAACAGGGCCTTCGTGGTGTCGCCCTCGTCCGCCAGACGCCGGGCCTCGATCAGCAGCTGGCCCACGCGGCGCTCACGCGAGAACGGAAGCAGCGACTTGCGGGCGCCCACCCGGGCGTTGTCCAGGAACTGCGTGCCCATCTCGCCCATGTCCGCCAGGATGTCGTCGTTGACGATCGACGGCGTGATCATGAAGATGATCTCGCTGCGCACCGTCGAGTCGTCGCTGCCGCGGAAGGCCGACCCGATGATCGGGATGTCTCCCAGCAGCGGCACCTGGCGCCGGCTGGAGGTGGTCGTCTCGGTGAACAGGCCGCCCAGCACCGCCGTCTGCCCGTCGCGGAGCATGACATTGGTGGTCATGTGGGTCGTGTCCTTGTCCGGGATCGTCTGCCCGTCGTCGTAGTTCCGCAGGCGGTAGCTCGACACCTCCGGGAACAGCTCCAGGCGGATCAGGCCGTTCGAGGACACGAAGGGCCGGACGGACAGCTGGGTGCCGACCTCCAGGAACTCGACCGTCTGGTTCGTCGCCGTGTCGGTCGTGGTGGTGGTCAGATAGCCGATCTTGGAGCCGATGTGGACCTTGGCGGGCTGGCGGTTGAGCGTGAGCAGCTTGGGGTTGCTGACCACGGTCACATCCGTCACCTCGTCGAGCACCCGCAGGAACACCGAGACATCCTCGGAGACGATGCCCATCTTCAGGGTGGCCGGGCCGTTCACATTGCCGATGTTCGACCCGATGCCGAACCCGTCGCCGTTCGAGCCGGCCGCGGGCACATCGGCCCCGGTGATGTCCTGGCCCACGCCCGAGATCAGCCCGTCGACCACGGACAGCGGGCCGCCCGATCCCAGGAAGTCGGCGAAGTCCAGGTCGGAGATGATCGCGAAGTCCACGCCGAAGGCGTTGGCCTCGTGCAGCGAGGTCTGGAGGATGGTCGCCTCGACCAGCACCTGCACCGGCTTGGTGTCCAGCGCGGCCACCAGGCCGACGATCTCCTCGACATTCTCTTCATAATCGCGGACCACGATCGTCGCGGTGTTGGCGTAGTCGTCGGCCCCGCTGGGCGAGCCGTCCGACAGGGTGAACCGCTGCGTCGCGCCGTTGGTGGTGATCTTGCCCTGGTCCGACAGCAGGTGCTTGACGAACTCGGCGGCGTCGCCCGCGTTCAGATAGTCCAGGTTGATGATCCGCGAGATCTGGCGACGGCTGGCGCGCTCGAACTCCTGCAGCTCCTCGCGGGTGTAGACATAGATGAAGTTGCCCTTCTCCATGTACCCGAACCCGTTGACATGCAGGATGGCGTCCAGCGCCTCGTAGAAGGTCACGCCGTACAGGTCGGCCGTGACCGACGCCCGTACGGAGTTGCTCGAGATGATGTTCCGCTGGCTCTGGATCGAGAGGAGCTGGAGCACCGCGCCCAGGTCCTCGCTGTTCACATGCAGGTCCACCAGGTCGTAGTCGTTGACCGACACCGAGCCTTCGAGCTTGCTCAGGTCCACCGGCGCCCTCGCCCCCTCCTCCGGCTGCGCCGCGGGCGTGGAAGCCTGACCGGTATTCGGAGCGGGCGCGTCCCGCAGCGCATCGAGCAGCCCAAAGCCGCCGGCCCCGCCGCTCTGCGCATAGCCCGTGCTCGAACCGGCGAGCAGCGTCAGGGCCAGCGCGGGCACGCCCCAGCGACGCCGGGCCGCGTTCACAAGGTCCATGCCGACGCCCGAGATGCCCTGGTTCGTTGTCATCGCGTGTACTCCGTCGCCGCCGCTGGCGGGCCGCGTGTTGAGGTTCTTCCGCCGGGCCTTGCCCGTCCCGTGTCAAACCCGGCAAACCGGGCTGAACATGTGGGATTCATCGACGACGACGGCTCGGCACTTTGGGCCGACCCGGATGAACACGAAGCCCTTCGCCCCTCCAACCGGAACACAGAGTCCGAGAAGCGGGGAAGGGGGAAGAGACGGAGAGACGAAGAGACGCAGAGACGCAGAGAAATACAAGCCGCGACTGCAAGGGAGCGGCCGGGGCCGCCAAACGACGGTCGGATGCCGGGGGATCGGCAATGATCAAGGAGTTGGTGTGCTCGCCTTCTGACGCGACCGCGGCCGCTCCCTTGCAGTCGCGGCTTGTAGAGCCAGCGTGGGGCCGACTTGCAGTCGGCCAGTGCAACCAAGGGGGAGGGGAATGGCCGACTGCAAGTCGGCCCCACGGGGGAACCTCACGATTCGAAGACTCATCGTGGGCGTGAACGAAAGTTCCACCGTCGCATCAATCCCCCGGACGCACGCGCTCAACAGCCCCCTCGTCATCCGCCGGCTGCTCCACCGCCCCCTGCTCGGGCACCGCGTACGCGCTGCGCGGGATGTTCGTCGCCAGCCGCAGCTTCGACCAGATCAGCACCCCGGCCACCGCCATCGTGCCCATGACGAAGACCGCCCGCCGAGTCCGTTCCGATCGCGCTCGCTTCATCCCCAGCCCATCGGTCGGATCTCCTTATGGCTTCAGTGGGGGAGGAAGGGACTAGCCACTTGCCACTAGGGACTAGGGGAGGATCGCCCTGCGGGCGGGCTTTTTTACATTTGATTGCTAGTGGCTAGTGGCTAGTGGCTAGTCCCCAATCCCTTCCTAGTCCAGCCTCACCACCGTCACCCGCCCCGAGAACGCCGCGATGTTGATCCGGAAGTGTCCCTGCGGCCCCTGCAGCTCCACCGACCCCCCGGAACTCAGGTCGTCGCTGCCCACATTGGCCACCGGGCCGCCGATCTCGTCGAAGATCAGAACATTGCCGCCGTTGAGGTTGATGTTGGTCAGGACGGCCCCGCCGAAGTCGTGCTTGCTCAGGTCCACGCGGTAGCGCTGGCCCGGGCCGCGGGGGTCGTAGAGGGCGTCGGCGTCGGGGTCGATGACCGATCCGAACACCTGGACGAGGGTGTACGAGTTGGTGTCGGTGTCGAAGACGATGCCGCGGGGTTCCTGGTAGGCCAGCGCGTCCATCTGGGCGAAGTTGATATCGGCCACCACCGTCCGCACGCCGGCCTGGATGCGCAGCACGCCGGCGCCGCTCATGGACGGGATCACGACGGACCCGGCGATGCCCATGATCGTGACCGTGACGAGCACCTCGACCAGCGTATATCCGCGACGCATGACCATTCTCCCGTAGGTCGGCACTCCGTGCCGACTCCTCTTGGTACATCGGCACTCCGTGCCGATTCTTCTGGTAGGTCGGCACTCCGTGCCGACTCCGGAACTCTTGGTACATCGGCACTCCGTGCCGATTCTTCCTGAATCCCGGCACGGAGTGCCGGTCTACCTGGTAGTGCCGACTCTTCCCGAATCCCGGCACGGAGTGCCGGTCTACCTGTCCGGCACGGAGTGCCGGCCTACCTTCCTCACCCCGGAGGGGTGAAGGAAAATGCCGCACTTCCTTGACCCCTCCGGGGTCAAACCAGATGAGATCAACCTTTCCACGGGTTGCGCTGCGCTCCACCCGTGGCTACAAACATTCGCCCCTCCGGGGCGAAAAGAGCCATCAGTTCCTCGGCAGCGGGCGGTCGTCCGCGTCGAAACCGCCCGCCCACACGCGCCCGGTCGCCTGATCGAAGATCCAGCCGTAGTCGCTCTGGAACGCCGAGTCCGGCTCGCCCGCGATCACGATCACCCGTCCGTTCGGCCCGCCCACATACGGGTTGCGCGGGGCCGCTTTCAGATACTCGCCCCCGCTTCCCACCAGCGGCCCCCAGGTCCCGTCCCCTTCCCCGATCGGGGGCAACGCGCCGCTCCAACGGGCCTGGTACACATCCAGCGCGCGACGCAGCTTCTCCAGCTCATGGTTGGTGGTCCCCGCCGCCGCCTCGCCGGTCGCCCCGGCGAACTGCGGCACCACGATCGCGGCCAGGATCCCCAGGATCACCACCACGATCAGGATCTCGACCAGCGTGAACGCCCGACGCACACGATTGAACATGCTCGCTCCCTCCATCATCCCCGCCCCGAACGACGACGGGGTCCATCTCTGGACCCCGTGTCTGAAAGTCATGTGCCCAAGATCAAGAGATCAAGGGGCAGGGTTGGGGTCCGCCGAGGCCGGGGCATGGGCGGCGATGTTGCCCGTACCCACATCATAGAACCAACCGTCAGCGTTAGTAGGAATGCCTTCATAGATCACAGTGATAGGCGCACCGTCAGCATCCACGAAGTCGGCGGCATCCCGCGCCGTGACAGTAATCCCGTTCGTGAAAGGATTGCGGGGGATGGCCTTGAAGTAGCCCTCTTCGACCAAGACTTCCCAACTCGCCTGGTTGCTCAACGCGGGATAGACCCCGTTGTTCCGAGCCGCGTACAGCTCGAGCTGGGTCTCGATGGTGGAGACCTGGGTGGCCACATTGCCCACGCGGGACTCGTTGGCCGCGTTGGTGAACTGCGGCACGACGATCGCGGCGAGGATGCCGAGGATCACGACCACGATGAGGATTTCGACGAGGGTGAAGCCCTTCGCCACGGTGTTCCGAACTGAACGCATGCTTGACACTCCTTCGGTTGCAACTCGCGAGCCGTCACGCTCGGGCGGGGACGACGCCAGGCTTTCCCGCCAGGCCCCTCCTCCGTGGGTCCGGCCGGCGCCAGGCGGCCCGCCCGTCCGTCCCCCGTCGGCAACACACCGCACCGAGGGCACCCACAAGCGTGACAAACGACTCATCGACCCGGCCACGCAACCGATTGACGCGCCGCCCCTTCCCCGACCGGTCGTGCCGCCTGGGCATTCCGGATAGCCGCAGAGTGCCGGTTGTGCGGCGGCTTCTCGGGCATTGGGGGGGGAAGAAGGGACTTGCCACTAGCCATTTGCCACTAGGCAGGAAGGGATTTGCCACTAGCCACTGGCCACTAGCCATGAGGGATCGGAGATTGAAAACTATAAAAAAGAACGCCCGCAGGGCGCTCCTCCCCTAGTGGCTAGTGGCTAATGGCTAGTCCCTTTCCCTCCCCTCCACCGTTACTTCCACAGAAACCGCCCCCCCCCGCCCCGGATGCCCGAACCACGCGTACCGCTCCTCCCCCTCATACTGATCCTTCAACACCTTCACCACATCGTGCATGTCGCCGTCGGCCGGGACCCAGCCGCCGAAGACATCCGGGAAGTCGATCGAGCAGTTGGCGCACTTGTTCGTGTCCGAGAACCGGATCGGGCACCAGAACGACTCCACATTCCGCAGCATCTCCGTGCCCAGCGACCACACGCCCGTCATCCAGTCGCAATACAGGCACCACACCAGGTCATGGCCCACCAGCCCGTTGAACTTCTGACGCGACACATTGATCCATTCGCCCTGCCTGTACCGGGGGAACCGCACCAGCCATATCAGCGGCGGGTAGGCCGCCAGCTCCGCCACCCGCACCATCCAGAACACCGGCACCGCCAGCGTCGTGACCCACAACGCCGCGTGATTCCGCGGCCGCCCCACCAGCCCGTTGAGCACCTTGACGATCCGCGGCCCCGTTCTCGTGCCCCGCCTGCTGAACTCATGCCCCCACCCCCACACCGTCAACCCCACCACCTGCCCCAGAATCCCCCCGAGCACCCCCCACCACCCAAAGAACACCGCCCCCAACAACCACGGCAGCACCGTGAACCAGGTCACAATCACATCCAATCCCGGCGCACGACAGCAAAATCTCGCAAGCCCTCCCCCCACCTTCCCCACCCCGTGCAGCACCAACGCCCCGCCCAGCACACCGGCAACCGTGATTCCGAACACCCAGAGCATATTTTCCATGCCCCCAGCCTACCCGATCCCCCTTCATGACGCCCGCGATGCAATCGCGGGATTCCGATGCTTGTCGAGGCCCCCCCCTAGAATCCCCCCTCCCCCACTCCGTCTCTTCGTCTCTTCGTCTCTTCGTCTCTCCGTCTCTCCGTCTCTTCCCCCCCTCCCCCCCCATGTCCAAGAACAAGAAAAAACCCGACGCCCCCACCTTCGAGAACCGGCGGGCACGCCACGAGTACTTCATCGAGGACACGCTCGAGACCGGCGTGGTGCTGTGGGGGTCGGAGGTCAAGGCCATCCGCGACGGGCGCTGCTCCATCGCCGAGGGCTACATCTCCATCGAGACCGCGCCGGTGCTGCGCATGGTCATGCACCAGACCGACATCGGCCTGTACCAGCCGTCCGGCGCGCTCAACCACATGCCCAAGCGCGACCGCGTCCTGCTGGCCCACAAACGCGAGCTGCTCAAGCTCGCCCGGCAGGTCGAGCAGAAGGGCGTGACGCTGATCCCCCTGAAACTCTACTTCAAGGAAGGGCGCGTCAAAGTCCTCGTCGGCCTCGCCCGCGGCAAGCAATCCCACGACAAACGCCACAGCATCGCCGAACGAGACGCCCAACGCGACCTCCAGCGGGCGATGGCGCGGAAGGTCATGCGGTAGGTCGGCACTCCGTGCCGACTCTCTTCCTCCCCTCGGTGGCACAGGTCACGCCCACGATGAGTCCGCGAATCGTGGGGTTCCTCTGCTTTCGTGGGGCCGACTTGCAGTCGGTCATTCCCTCTCTTCCTCCTCAGGGGGAAGAAAAGAACCCCACGATTCGAGGACTCATCGTGGGCGTGACCAATGAACAAACTCCCCGGCAGGCCGGGGAGTTTGAGAAGAGAGACCTGAACACGAGAATCAGGGATCAGCGCCGGCGCCTGGCCCCGAGCATCCCCGCCAGACCGAGCATCGGGAGGACGCCGGGGGTGGGGATGTTGAGGAAGTCGAGGTAGCGCCCGCCGCCGGCGTAGATCAGGGAGCTGCCGCCGGTGTTCACATCATGGACGAAGACGCCGGCGCCGCTGGTCCACATGATGTTGCCGTTGCCGAGCTGGTAGACGCCGCGCGCGCCCGAGGCGGTGAACGACGAGAGGATCGCGCCCGATTCGGCGTCGAGACGGACGATGTTGTTCGACGAGAACCCGGCGACGAGGATGTCGCCGTTGCTGGCGTAGACCATCTGCTCGGCGAAGTTCAGGCCGGTCGAGTTGTGGAAGGTGCCGACCGAGGCCCCTTCCAGGTCGAAGTGGTGGATGTCGTCGTTGGCGCTGGACGAGGAGACCAGCATCCCGCCCTGGTAGGCGAGGATGCCGAAGGGGCTGGGGGCCAGCCCGTTGGTGTTGAACGAGCCGAGGTTGTTCCCGGCCGTGTCGAACATCACCACGGCGTTGCCGGGCGCGCCGTTGGCCGTGCCGGCGTTGGTGACATACACGGTGTTGCCGATCAGACCCATGCCGCGGATGTTGTCCAGCCCGCCGGTGATCGCGCCGAGGTAGCCGCCCTCGAAGTCCCAGCGGGAGACCCGATCGCCGATCTGCTCGGACAACCAGATCTCGTTGCCGACCTGCATGGCGTGGATCTGCGTCCCGCCCTGGAGGCCGAAGTAGTTGCTGTTGACGAGCGATCCGTTGGTCGGATCGAACAGCACCATGCGGTTGTTGGTCGAGTCGGCCATCATGACGAACTGCGCGTCGGCATGATCGACATGGACCGCCAGCCCGGCGGCGACCGCCAGGGCGAGCATCGGAATCTTCATATGACTCTCCTTCTCTCTGGGTTTCTCTGACTTCTCTCACACGAAATGCCGCTTGTGCGAAAGCGGCGGACACTCCTTGACAGGGTCCGGCGACACCGCCGCCGGCCCGGGGAAGGGGCGGGGAGGAGGGCGGCGCCAGGACATGGGCTGAAAACACAAACCCCAGGACACGAGCAACCCGAATCTACCGAGGAGAAGCCCTCACCGCAAGGGCCTGGGCACGGGAATCCGGAAAAATCCCCTGAAGAGGGGATGAAAAAGGTGGATCTTGGTGGCCCCCATCAATCCCGATCCGGCTCGATCCGCAGCAGCTTGCCGTTCCGTTCGTCGGTCAGGACATAGAGGAAGCCGTCCGGGCCTTGGCGGACATCGCGGATGCGCTCGTCGAACTGGAGGGTCTCGTCCCCGACGATCTTGTCGCCGTCGAACTTCACCCGCCGGACCTGCTTGAGCACCAGCCCGCCCGCGAACAGGTCGCCCTTCCATTCCGGAAACGCGTCCCCGGTGTAGAAGGCCAGGCCGGACGGGGCGATGCACGGCGTCCAGACCACCAGCGGCTGGACGGTCCCCTCCACCTCGGTGTGCTCGCTGACGCGGGGGCCGTGGTACTCGTAGCCGTAGGTGGCCAGGGGCCAGCCGTAGTTCTTGCCCGGCTCGATGAGGTTGAGTTCGTCGCCGCCGCGCGGGCCGTGCTCGGTGGCGTAGATCCTGCCCGTGGTCGGGTGCATGGCGATGCCCTGCGGGTTGCGGTGGCCGTAGGAGTAGATCTCCTGGGCGGCGTCGACGCGGGCCTGGAAGGGGTTGTCGGTGGCGGGCGAGCCGTCGGGCATGATGCGCAGGATCTTGCCGAGGTGACTGGACATATTCTGGGCGTTCTCCGGCTGCGCGCCCTCGCCCACCGTGATGAGCAACGAACCGTCGGGAAGGAAGAGCAGCCTGGACCCGAAGTGGAAGCCGTTGGACTTCGGGGGTCGGGCCGAGAAGATCACTTCCAGGTCATGCAGCGCGTGGTCCTCGAAACGCGCCCGGGCCACGCGGGTGAGGTTCTCGGCGCTGTTGCCAAGGGAGTAAGTGAGGTAGACCAGCCGGTTCTCGCTGAACTCGGGATCGAGCGCCACATCCATCAGCCCGCCCTGGCGCATCGCAAAGACCTGGGGAACGCCCGCGATCGGGGTCGGGTCCAGGGTGTGATCGGGCTTGAGAAGGCGCAGGCGGCCCGGACGCTCCGTGATAAGCGCGGAGCCGTCCGGCAACCAAGTGATCGCCCAAGGGTGCTGAAGCCCGGAGACCACCTCGACCGGCTTCCACCCGGTGGCGGGTTCACTCACCGGGGTTGGGGTGACGGGGCCGGAGAGCGGCTCGGTCGGGAGCCTTCTGCTCTGGCCGCACGCGGGCGAAACCCACAGGACCGAGAACGCGAGAACGGCGAGGGTGCAGGATCGGATGTTCATCCGGCATTGTAATCCCCTCGTCACCACCGGTTTCAGGCTTGGGGCCGGGTACTCGGCGTGATACCATGTGCGGAACTCTGAGAGGAGACGGGATGAATCTGTTCTGCACGACCACCACGGTGTTTCTGGCCGCCGGCATGACGGCCGCGGCCCCGTTCGACGCCGTGGTGGACACCAAAGTGAGCCACGCCGCCCTGGGCACGACCGCGACCCTGACCACCGCGGGCACCCTCATCGGGGACCATGACCCGGCGACCAACCCCGGCGGAACCCAGACCCGGCCGGGCCTGTTCGGCGGATCGGGCAACAACCCGATCCCGACCAGCGCGGTCATCGGGGCCTCCGGGGATTCGGTCAGCAACCCCGCCGGGGCCTGTGCCCTGGATGTGGACTTCGCCGCGCTGACCATCGGGTTCGACGGCCTCACGCTCGACCTGCTCAACGGCGCGGAGACGGGCATCGGACTCTCCGTCACGCTGAGCTTCAGCACCTTCAACACGGTCAACCCGTCGTTCATCTATCCGGGCGGCATCCCGATCACCGTCCCCATCGGCGACGCCGCTTCCCTGAGCCGGGCCGAGTTCGTCCAGACCGCCCCGAGCGCGGGCACGATGACCCCGACGCCCGACCCCGATGTGTTCGACTTCACCGTGGTCGTGCCGGGCGAGGCCGGGCTGACCCTGGCGGTCGGGCTTCCCGGCTCGGACCCGTTGCCGAACGAGATCGACGCGCTGCCGCTGGCGCTGCCGATCTCCGGGCGGGTGGTCCGCCAGGGGAACGGCACGCTGCGCGTCACCGTCGTCGCCAACGGGACGGCGGACGCGGTGGATGTGCCGCTGGAGCCGACGCCCCTGCCCACCATCCCGTTCGAGCTGCCGACGCTCGGCTCCGACACCGCGGGCGTGCTCATCACGCTGACGCCGGAGTCGCTGACCTTCGGCGGCTCGCTGGGCGTGGACCTGGTGCTTTTCGCATCCCCGGCGTCGTGCGCCGCCGATGTCAACGGCGACGGCGTGCTCAACTTCTTCGACCTGGCGGGGTTCATCGACCTGTACAACGCGGGCGATCCGGGCGCGGACCTGGCTGCGCCGTTCGGGGTCATCAACTTCTTCGACCTCGCGGCGTATCTGGACCTGTACAACGCCGGCTGCCCCTGACCGACCGGGGTGGTCCGGGCCGGGCGCGTATCATGCGCGGTGCTGATCTCCGCCCGTGGCCTCGCCAAGTCGTACGCGCTGCGTTCCCTCTTCTCCGGGGTTTCGATCTCCGTTCTGCCGGGCGACCGGCTGGGGCTGATCGGGCCGAACGGCGCGGGCAAAAGCACGCTGCTCAAGATCCTGGCCGGTCTGGTTGACGCTGACGAGGGCGAACTCGGAATGGCCCGCGGCGTGCGGGTGATCTATGTTCCCCAGGCGGACGACTTTCCCGACGACGCCCTGCCGATGGATGTCGTGATGGCGGCCGCCCGGGACCACCTGGACCACCTCGAAGGCATCCACGACGAGCACGAGGCCGAGGTCGCGGCGGCCCTGATCCTGGACAAACTCAACTTCGTCGGCGACCGCCTGACAACCCCGTGCGGCAAACTCTCCGGCGGCTGGCGCAAACGCCTGTCCCTGGCGCGCGCCCTGGCGAGCTGCGGCGGAGAGCCGGACCTGATCCTGCTCGACGAGCCGACCAACCACCTGGACCTGGACGCGATCAACTGGCTTGAGTCGTTCCTGCGTCGCGGAACCTTCGGTGCATCGTCCTTCGCCTCGGTGTTCATCACCCACGACCGCGCGTTCCTCGAAGGGGTGGCGACGCGGGTGGCCGAACTCAGCCCCGCGTACCCGGACGGGCTTTACGCGGTGGAGGGCGACTACACCGAGTTCCTGCGACGCAAGCAGGAGTTTCTCGACGGGCAGGCCCAGGCGCAGAAGGTGATGGCCAACCAGGTCCGCAAGGATCTGGCGTGGCTGTCGCGCGGGCCGCAGGGACGGGGGACCAAGGCCAAGGGGCGCATCCAGGCCAGCCACGGGCGGATGGGGGAACTCGCGGACCTGAAGACCCGCAACGCGGCGGCGACCGGCTCCGGTGCCAGGGTGGACTTCACCGCCACCGATCGAAGAACCAGGAAACTCATCGCGGCCAAGCAGATCGCCAAATCGCTGGGCGGGCGTGAGCTGTTCTCCGGCCTGGACATCGTGCTGGGCGTGGGCGACTGCCTGGGCCTGCTCGGGCCGAACGGCAGCGGCAAGACCACCCTGATCCGCGTGCTCACCGGCGACCTGAAACCCGACGCGGGCGAGGTGGTCCTCTCCGAACCGCGTCCCCGGGTGGCGGTGTTCAGCCAGCTCCGCCAGGAGTTCGACCCCGCGATGACTCTCAAGGAAGCCCTGTGCCCCGTGAGCGACCAGGTGCGTTTCCGCGACCGCCCCATGCATGTCACGGCGTGGGCGCGCCGGTTCCTCTTCCGCGACGAACAACTGGCCCAGCCGGTCGGGTCGCTCAGCGGCGGCGAACTGGCCCGCATCCACATCGCGCGGATCATGCTCGAACCCGCCGATGTGCTGGTTCTTGACGAGCCGACCAACGACCTCGACATCCCCACGCTGGAAACCCTGGAAGAGGCTTTGGAAGACTTCCCCGGCGCGATCATCCTCGTGACGCACGACCGTGCGATGCTCGGGCGGCTCTCCACCCAGATCATCAGCCTGGACGGCAGGGGCAACGCCCGGATGTTCGCCGGGCTGGAGCAGGCGCTCTCGGCCCGGCCCGCTGATAGCAAGCCAACCCCCCCCGCCCCTCCCACCGAACGCACTGCTCCCGTCGTGCCCGCCGCCCCGGCGAGAAAGAAACTCGGCTACAACGAGCAACGGGAATACGACTCGATGGAGTCGAAGATCACCGATGCCGAGGCGCGGGTGGCCAAGGCGCAGGCCGCGATGAACGATCCCGGCGTGACCGCGGACCACGCACGCATGGCCCGGGCGTGCGGCGAGCTGGCGGACGCGGAGGCCGCGGTCTCCGCCCTCTACGCGCGCTGGTCGGAGTTGGAGTCCAAGGTCGCCGGGGCGGGGGGCGCGGGGGGGTGATCGGGCGTGCCCGCCAGGTACAGGATCGTCCGGGCGGTGTGATAGCCCACCGCGTCCAGCCCGCGGATGACCTCGATCAGATCGCCGCCGTCCGCGGCGGACACACGCCCCCGCGCCGTACTCTCCAGAATGGAAGCCCGCAGGGCGCGCCGTGACCGGGCGATGTCCTCCGCCAGCGCCGTAATCTCGCGGCTCCGTTCGGCATCGACCGGCCGATCCTCCGCCGCGTGGAGGAGCAGGCGTTCAAGACCGACCGAGACCGGAGCGATCTCGGACCTGCCCAGCAACGCCGGGCGATCGTCCAGACGATCGATGGTCTCGCCCAGGCTTTCGAGGTGGTCCACGGCGTGCATCAGGTCCACCCGGCGGCGCACATCGGACTCGTCCGCCCCGTCCTCCCCGATGCGCGTGACGAACCCAGCCACGGTGGGAAGGGCGGAGCGCGCCTCGGCGAAGCGGGCCACGCCCTCGCGCGTGGGTCTGGCCCCCGCCCCCCGGATCAACCCGGATGCGTAGCCGACCTGGACGCGAAGGATCTCGGCCAGCGACCGGGCGGCCGCGTCCAGACCGACCGACCCCAGTTCGATGACGGACGGATCGAGCGAGCGTGTGAAGGCGGACCCATGATCGGGAATCATCCACTCGATGAGGCGCGCGAACCGCCTCACCAGCGGCAGGAAGATCACCACCCCCAGCACGCTGAATGCCGTATGGAACGCCGCCAGCGCGCCGGCACCCGCCGGCTCTCCGGTCCACCCCTCCCAGTGACGCACGCCCCAGAAGAACACGGGCAGGAGCGCGAACACGACCACGCCGGTCAGGACATTGAAGACGACATGGGCCGCGGCGGTGCGCTTGGCCGCCACCGACGCGCCGATCGACGCGAGCACCGCCGTCAGCGTGGTGCCGATGTTCTGCCCGATGATGAGCGCCGCGCCCTGTTGGATGTCGATCGCGCCCGCGTGCAACGCGGCCAGCGTGACCGCCACCGCCGCCCCCGACGCCTGCATCACCACCACCATCACGAAGCCGACGCCCACCAGCGCCAGGCTGCCCCAGAAGGTCGCCCCCGGCAGGTCGGCCGGGTTGAAGTGCTCGGTCAGGCCCGCCATGCCGTCCTGGAGCAGCCCGATGCCGAAAAACAGCAGCCCGAACCCCGCCAGAGCGCCGCCCAGGGGCGCCAGCCTTCCCCGCCCCAGCAGCCGGAGCATCGCCCCGGCGCAGATGACCGGCAGCGCGATCGCCGAGAGCGAGAGCTTGAGGCCGAAGATCGACACGATCCAGCCGATGCTCGTGGTCCCGATGTTGGCCCCGAAGATCACGCCGATGGCCTGCGGGAACGAGATCAGCCCCGCGTTGACGAACCCGATCGTGGTCAGGGTCGTCGCGCTGGACGATTGCACCGCGACGGTCAGGGCCGCGCCGGAGAACATCGCCGTGACCGGCCCCCGGACGAACCGGGCCAGCACATCCCGCAGCGCAGCCCCGGCGAACGAGCGGATGCCCTCGGTCATCAGGGACATGCCGAGCAGGAACAGACCGATGCCGCCGAGGAGGGTGATGGTCATGGGCGAAAGTCTACCGACCGTCGTCTGAGAATCGCGGGTTTTGATTTCTGGAAATTTTTTCCTCGTGGCATGACCAGCCGGGTTCGACCACGCTCGGACCGTGGGCGTGCCGCAAACGGCCGCCGACGAAAGGAGTCCAGCCATGAACGCGAGGAACCTGCTCACCCTCTCCCTGCTGCTCGTGCCCGCGACGGCCGCCGACGCGGGGATCGTCTCCGCGAACCGGCCCATGTTTCATGTTTCGGCCCCGCCTTCTCTGGAAGCCGGCCGGTTCCAGACGAACTCCAGCGGATACGCCTTCGATGAGTTGCAGAATGTGTACTTCGCCGGCGTGGTCGATGTGCTCAACCCGACCATCGGCCGCCAGTACACCACCCAGAACCCCGGGACGACCTTCTACCACGGCCTCGTCAGCAGCCACATCATCCACACGGACCCGGGCCGTGACGGTATGGGCCGTCAGATCACCGGAACCGTCACTTTCTCGGAGGAGATCGTCGCGCTGATCTACCTCGGCAGAACGCTCGACTACTCGGACCAGCAGCTCGGCGACCCGGGAACGACATACCCGCTCTGGGGCTCGAACCGCGGGTTCGAAGGGCCGGTGGCGTCCGGTCTCGACGCCGTGCGCGTCATCAACCCCTACACGGTGCAGGTCACGATGGGCGACGGGTTCGACCAGGTCCGGGTGCTCACCCGCGGCGTGCCGGCCCCCGGCCCGGCCGCGACCATGCTGCTCGGGATCCTGGCGGCCTCCCGGCGACGCAGAAGCCCGAACTGACCGCCCCCATTCCTCCACGCAGGACCCCCACACACACAAGGAAACAACCATGAAGATCCGCGACACCATCCCGGCCTTGCTGCTCGCCGCCGCCGGCGCGAACGCGGGGATCGTCTCCACGACCGGCCAGTACCTGCACATCCCCGCCCCGCCAGACCTGTCCACCGGCGTGATGCCGTCGAACGCCTTCGGCTACGCCCTTGATGAAACCCAGAGCGTCTTCTTCAGCGGCACCGTCGACCAGGGACTCCCCCAGTTCGGCCCGACGCACCATGCGCTCAACGCACACACCGTCCTCTTCAGCGGCTGGGTCAACAGCCACATCATCCACTTTGACGACACCGTGTCCGCTCCGCACAACGCGACGGGAACGATCGTCTTCGCCGATCCGATCGTCGCCCTGATCTATTCCGCTCAGAGGCTCGACGCCAGCGACTGGCTCGGCGCTCCGTGGACGACATACCCCTCCGGCTCACCCTTCCGGGGGATCGACGAGAACGCATCCGGCGGGCTGGACACGGTGCGGGTCATCAACCCGTACACCATCGAGGTGCTGATGGGCAACGGGCTTGACCAGATCCGCGTGCTGACCGCGGCGGTCCCGGCCCCCGGCCCGCTGGCGGTTGTCGGGCTGGCGGGCCTGACCGTGACCCGCCGCCGGCGCGGATGAACCAACGGAACAACCCCGCGTGCCGCCGGTGTGCTCAGCCCTTCACGGGCACGCCGGCGGCCGCGTCGATGCGTGCGGCGATCGTGGCGAGACCGAGATCAGCGCACCCGCCGAGCGAAACCCGATCCCGCAGGCTCCGCTCCGGGTCGGCGCCGGACAACTCTCCCAGCGAGTCGCCAACCCGGCGGTACGCCTCCCGGAAGGACATGCCCCCCGTGGCCAGCTCCACCGCTTTGTCCGTGGCCATCATCGCCCCGTCAATGGCGGACCGCATCCGGTCGAGCTTGAACTCGGTGCGTCGGAGGACATCCGGGACCAGCGCGACCGCGTCAAGCGTGACGCGGGTCGCTCGGATCAGGGCCGGCTTGGTGAGCTGGAGGTCACGGTGGTAGCCGCTCGGGAGACTGAGCACCTGCTGGAGTTCGGCCATCGCCCCGGCGACGACCGCGCACGAGGCGCGGAGCAGCTCGGCCAGATCCGGGTTCTTCTTGTTCGGCATGATCGAGGAGCCCGTGACGGTCTCCGGCGGCATCCGGACGAAATCGAACTCCGCGGTGCTGAACAGGCTCAGGTCCCAGGCCAGGCGGCGGATGTCCTGCATGGCCTGCCACATGGCGCAGAGCGCCTGATGCTCGTGCTTGCCGCGCCCGGCCTGCGCCGCCATCGGGTTGATGACCACGCGGGCGAAACCGAGCTTGGCGGCCACTTCCTCACGGGCCAGAGGGAGATTCACGCCATACCCGGCGGCGGTTCCCAGCGGGCTGGCATTGACCCAGGCGCGGGTGATGCCGACCAGCTCGGCCGTCTCGGCGAAGGACTCGGCGAACGAACCCATCCACAGACCGACGCTCGACGGCACGGCCCGCTGGAGATGGGTGTAGCCGGGCATGGGGGCCATCTCATCCTGGCGGGCACGGTCCAGCGCGGCACGGGCGCAGTCGATCAGCCCGGCGCGAAGCGTGTCCAGCGCGTCGATCATGTAGAGGCGCGTGGCGACAAGAACCTGATCGTTGCGGCTGCGGCCGAGATGGACGCGCCCGCCCGCTTCGCCCAGACGCTCGGTCAGATAGGCCTCGATGGCCGAATGCCCGTCCTCGTAGCGATCGTCCAAAGTGAAGCCGCCCTTGGCCCAGAGGTCTGCCAGGTCCGTGAGCGCGCCGACGATCGCGTCGGCATCGCCCTGTGGCAGCAGCCCCCGCAGGGCCAGCCCCTCCGCGTGGGCCGCGGTGGCGCGGACGTCGAACGGGAAGAGTTCGCGGTCCAGGACGACATCGTCGCCTGCGAGGAACCGCATCACGGCGGCGTTCGTCCGCACGCCCTTCTTTTGCCAGAGCAGAGCGCTCATGAGACCGCCCCGCTTTCGAGCAATCCAGTCTCAGAATCCAGACCGAACGCCATGTTGAGATTCTGGATCGCCTGCGAGGCCGCGCCCTTCAGCAGGTTGTCCACCGTGCAGACCACCGCGAGGTCGCGTCCGTCGGGGGCGAGCGTGATGCCGCCGATCTCCGCGCCGGGATCGCCCGCGATGTCCTGCACCCGGGGCGTGCGCTCGCCGAGCACGCGGATCAGACGCGATTGGCCGTACGCATCGACATACCGGCGGGTCAGCCCCTCGACGGTGCCCGGCTCGGACAACCGGGCCTGAACCGTCACCGTGATCCCCCGAAAGTACGGCGCGACATGCGGCGAGAACCGCACCGGCAGGCCCAGGTGCCGCGAGACCTCCCGCTCGTGCGTGTGATTCACAAGCCTGTACGGCGTGATCCCGTCGGCGAGCATCTTCGGATCGTTCCGCGGCGATGGCGTGGTCCCGGCCCCGGAATAGCCGGAAAGCCCGAACGCATGGGGCGTGCCCTCAAGCAGCCCGAGCAGCGGACGGACGGCTAACTGAATCGCCGTGGCATAGCACCCTGGATTGCTGATCCGCTTCGCACCACGCAGGACCGCGTCGTTGTGCTCGGTCAGCCCATATGCCCATGCGTCATCAAACCGATGGTCCGCCGAGAGATCCAGCACAACGGTATCACCGAGCGCCTGCACATACGCCTCGGTCGCGCCGTCCGGCACGGCCAGCACCACGGCATCGGCCCCCAGCCCGGCGATCTCATCCGGTCCGGCATCGACAAAGCGCAACTCCTGCTCCCCCCCGCCACCCGCACCCACGGGCACCGGCTGGCCCGCCTGCGAACGCGACGCGGCGAAGGCAAGATGCAGATTCGGATGGCGAGCGATCAGGCCGATCAGCTCCGCGCCGACATAGCCGCGCGCGCCGACGATGCCGACGGAATAGGTCCGGTCAGACGCCAACGGGAACCTCCTCCGGCGTGACGGCCGACCCGAAGCTCGGCTCGTAGGACAAGGCCCGCTCGATGGCCTTCTCCACCTGGGCGCTGGTATCAAGCCCGCGCCAGAAGATCAGCCACTTGTCGGTGCGTTCCATGCCGTCGGCCCGCTGCATGTACCAGGCGTTGATCGGGTTGTCGGCGCGGGACCGCCAGAACAGGCGGGGGTGGCGTTCGACGAGCTTGTTCCACAACGACGCCCCGATGCCGGCGCCCTGGGCCTCGGCGGTGACAGCGAACTTGTCGAGATAGGCCACCGGCTCTTCATCGTCGACGACGATGGCGACGGCGGTGTACGGCGCGATCAACGCCTCGGCGCTCATGGTCTTGGCGAAGTAATCACCGCGGAGTTCCCGCCCGAAACTGCTCTCCAGCAGGCCCCTGAGCCTGTCCAGGTCGAGGCCCTGCAGCCCGTCGTAGACCTCGATGGCAGCGCCCCGCCGCACGAGCGTGCCGCTGCCCTTGTGGGTGAACAGCTCGCGGGCCAGGTGGGCCGGCTTGGTGATGGAGATGGAGGCGTGGGCGGGCAGATTCTCGAGCAGCTCGCCGATCTCGGTCAGCTTGCGGGCCATGCCGCCGGTGACCTGACCGGACTCCATGAGCTGCCTCTGGTCCTCCTCGAGGTTGATGGCGGAGATGACCTGCCCGTCGCCGCCCAAGATTCCGCCGGTCTCGGTCAGGAAGATGACCTTGCCCGGGCGGAGCGCCTCGGCCAACGCCCGCGCGGCGGTGTCGGCGTTGACATTCAGCATCTGTCCGTCGGCGGTCACGCCCAGCGGCGAGAGCACGGGCAGGTACCCCGCCTCCAGCGCGGCCCGCACCGGGGCGAGGTCCACGCGCGTGATGCGCCCGACCAGGCCGAGCCGTTCGGGGTCGTCCGGCACGGCCTCGAATACACCGGAGGGGATCATGCGCGCCCGGACCCCGTGCGCGTCGATCGCCTCGGCGAGCCTCGCGCCCTCCCGCAAAAACATGCGGTGGGCGGTCTGGAGCACCTCGGGCGTGGTGACGCGCAACCCATCGACCCACCGGCTCTGGATGCCGCCGGCCTCCAGGTCGCGCGACAGCTGCGGCCCGGCCCCGTGGACGACCACCGGGGCCATCCCGACATGGCGCAAAAACGCCAGCGACGAGGCGAGATCCTCCAGATCGTTCTCGATCAGCGCCCCGCCGACCTTGACGACGGTCGTGCGGGCCGATCCGGGCTGGGTGTACTCGCGCAGGTAGCGCTCGACCTCGCGCTTGCCGCCGAGATTGTGGAGCAGGTTGAGGATGATGTCGCGCATCATGGGATCAGCGGACCCCCTTCGCGCCGGCCAGCGTTCCCGCGTGGTCGGCCGCGTTCAAAGGATCGGAGAAGACCCGCTTGTAGGCCTCCGCGGCACGCCGGAGGTCATCGAGCGGGACGAACTCGTCGGCCGCGTGGGCCTGCCTGATGTCGCCCGGGCCGAGCACCACGGTGGTCAGCCCGGCCTCCCCGAACAGAGCGGCCTCGGTCCAGAAATCGACCGGGTCGCCCTTGGCGAAGCGATACTCGGACAACAGGGCGTCGATCCCCGCGTTCTCGTCCAGACCCGGCGCGGCGAAGCGGGCTTTCCAGGAGCACGAATCCGGGTCCTTGGCCAGATCCGCCAGGGACCTGGCGGGCACATCCGGGTGCATCCCCGGCGGCGGACGCATCCCGAAGACCACCCTGGCCGAGGACGCGGCCACATTCGCCTTCGTCCCGCCCTGGATCATGCCGATGTTCAGGCGGATGTCGTCGTACGGAGCGTTCCGGGTCAGCCCGATGGCATCCGCGCACCAGAGCGCCGCCAGATGGACCGCGTTCCGCTGGTCCGCGCCGATCACCGACGAGTGCGCGGCCACGCCCTTGAACGAGAGTTCATAGGTCGCCAGCCCGCGGTGCTTGGTGACAGCCCGCACGCCGGTCGGCTCCGCGACCACCGCGCGGTCGTACGGCAGGTCGCTCTGGGCGAGAAACTCCCGCACGCACCGGCTCTGGCCCGCTTCCTCATCGGTGGTCAGCAGCAACGCTGTCGCCCCATCCGATCCCTCGATCGCGGCCAGCATGCACGCCGCCGCGCCCTTGACATCGCACGCGCCAAGGCCCACGGCATGATCGCCGTCCACGCTCAGTTTGAACGGATCCCTGGTCCACGAAGGATCCGCGGGCACGGTGTCCAGGTGGCAGTTGACGACGGTGCGGGCCTGGCCGCGCGTGGCCAGCAGGGTCACGCAGCCGTCCCCCAAGTCCGTCACGGTGACGGCGCAGCCGGCGGCCTTGAGTACGCCCGCGCAGTACGAGACGGCCCGATGGTCCGCGGTGATAGCGCGGGGCGGGTTCTGCGTGTCGCAGGCGACGAGACGGTCGAGATGGGTCAGGACACGCCCGAGCATGTTTCGACCTCCTGGGTGATCCCCAGCCTGGAGCGGACGGCCGCGCCGAGCGCGGCGGACTGCCCGTGAATCTTGATGAACCCCTCCGCGTCGTTCGCGGTCCAGTCCGCGTGCTGGGCGTAGGTCGCGCCCGCCCGGACGAGGGCGTTGTCGGAGCGGATCTCGACGGGATCGCATACGCCGCCGGAGGTCTCGACCACCACCTCGCCGGTCACCGTGGCCTGGCTGGCGCGGATGAAGGCCTCCAGGTCGTACCGCAGCGGCTCGTAGAACATGCCGCCGAAGACCAGCTCGGTCCACCTGCGCCCCACGCCCGGCTTGAACTCGTTCTGGGCCTTGGTCAGCGTCAGCTCCTCCAGAGCCTTGTGAGCCACCAGCAGCGCCTCGATGCCGGGGCACTCGAACACGATGCGCCCCTTGAGGCCGACGATGGTGTCGCCCGTGTAGATCCCGCGCCCGACGCCGTAGGCCCCGAACTTCTCGTTCAGCACCCGCAGGATGGTCGGGCCGTCCGTCGGCACGCCGTCGAGGGAGACCACCCGCCCGCGCTCGAAGCCGATGGCGGCCCTCAGCGGGGTCTTGGGCCACTGCGCCGGTGGCTTGGTCAGCTTGCGGGTGCCCTCGCCCGGTGCGCCGAAGGAGTCGATCTCCGCGCCGGAGACGGTCGCTCCCAGCAGGTTCTCGTTCACGGTGTACCGCTTGGCCTCGGCCGAAACCTCGAAGCCCCGCTTGCGCAGTTCCTCGATCTCGTAGGCCCGGGGCGTCTTCGTGATCCCCTGGATGTCGCGGATGGGAGCCAGGATCGGAAGGTCGGTCAGCGAACGGATGGACTGGTCGAAGCGCACCTGGTCGTTGCCCATCGCGGTGCAGCCGTGCGCGATGGCGTCCGCCCCGCGCTCGTGGGCGAGCCTGACCGACTCGGCCACGATCACATACCGATCCGAACAGAGCAGCGGGTAGCGGTCCTCGTACTTGACGCCGCCCATCACGAACGGCGTGACGAACGAGTCCCACAACGCCTGGGAAGCGTCCACGGTCACATGCTCGGCCGCGCCGAGTTCCTTGGCCCGGGCGGCGATCCGCTCCACGCCCCCAGGCCCCACGCCCCCTGTATCAACGAACAGCGTGACGACCTCGTAGCCCTTCTCGATGAGATACGGCACGCAGAAACTCGTATCAAGCCCGCCGGAGAAGGCCAGAACCACCGTCTTCTTGCTGGACATGGGAGCAGTTCCTTTCAGGATCAGGCCCGGACGGGCGCGCCGACGAGGGCGGCCATGAGCGCTTTCTGGACATGAAGCCGGTTCTCGGCCTCTTCGATGATGATCGAGTTCGGGGAATCCATCACGGCGTCGGTCGCCTTGATGTTCCGTCGGGCGGGCAGGCAGTGGCCGAACAGCCCCTTGCCGCCGTTCGCGGTCAGGGCCATCTTGGCCTCGTCCACGATGAAGTGCTTGTTCGCGTCACGGATCGGCTTCTCCGCCTCCCAGTTCCCGAAGAACGGCAGCGCGCCCCAGCTCTTGGCGTACACCACATCCGCGTCGGCATAGGCATCCTGGATGTCGTGCGAGACGGTGAACGAACCGCCCGACTCCTCGGTGTTGGCCGCCGCCCACCCCATGTACCGCTCGTCCAGCCGGTACCGCTCGTCCGGGCACAGCAGCGTCACATCCATCCCGAACCGCGTGGCGATGATCGCGGCCGAGTTCGCCACCGCCGTGTTCAGCGGCCTGGGGTGGTAGGTCCAGGTCAGGACATACTTCTTCCCGCGAAGATCGTCCGTCCCGAACCGCTCGCGCAATGTGAGAATGTGGGCCAGTTCCTGGCAGGGGTGGGTGATCGTCTCCATGTTGATCACCGGAACGGTCGCGTACTTCGCGAACGAACGGATGACCAGATCCTGCCGATCGACCGACCAGTCCTGGAACTTCGGGAACGCCCGCACCGCGATCAGGTCGCAGTAGCGGCTGAGCACCCGGGCGGCCTCGGAGACATGCTCCTCGGCATTCCCGTCCATCACCTCGCCCTCGCCGAAGGCCATCGCCCACGCGCCCTGGCCCGGCTCGAGCACCACCGCGTGCCCGCCCATCTGCCACGCGCCGATCTCGAAGGAGGACCGGGTGCGCAGCGACGGATTGAAGAACACCAGCGCGACCGCCTTGCCGTCCAGCAGCGGCTGCACCGGCTCGCGCTTCAGTTCGGCCGCGTGGGCGAGCAGGTCGTCCAACTCCGCCCGTGACCATTCCTGGGTGGTGATGAAATGCTTCAAGCCGGCTCTCCGTGCATGGCGTGCGTGAGTTCTTTGGCGACCTGCTCCGCGACTTTCGGGCCGGTGGCCGCCAGGAAGATCGTGTCGTCCCCGGCCACCGTCCCCTCGATCCCTTCCGGCGGCCAGCGGTCGAACGCGCTGGCCACCATCTGCGCGTGCCCCGGCGCGGTCCGCACCACCACCATCGCGTGCGCCGCCACCGCCGAGACCACATGCCGGCGCACCACGCCGTGCAGCTCTTCCTGCCGCCCCGCCACCCCCAGCGGCTCGCCGAGCGACTCGGGCAGCCGGTAGCCCTCCGGCCCCCGCACCGCCCCGATCGCGGCCAGATCCCGCGACACCGTCGCCTGTGTCACCCGCTCACCGGCCCGCGCCAGCGTCGCGGCCAGTTCCTCCTGCGACCACACCGGCCCCTTGCGGAGGAGGTCAACCATCATCATGCGCCGGCGATCCCGTGACATGGCATAAGTATACATTAGTGTGCATAAAAATGTCAAGCGAAAATACGGCGCAGCTTCGATTGGGTCTATTTACCCAGCAAACCGTGGGGCCGACTTCCAGTTGGCCTCTTCTGCCCCGGCCTGCCCCTCACCCCCCCACGGCCCGAACCATCGCCCCCGCCCGGGCCGCGTCGACCGGGTTCTTCCACGAACCGCCCCGCTTCACCCACGACCCCACGATCAGGGCATCGGCGTGTTCCAGCAGGCCCGCGGCGTTGTCCGGCGTCACGCCCGACCCGACCAACACGGGCAGGTCGCACGCCTCCCGGACCCGCCGGACATCCTCCACGCTGGTCGGACGCCCCGTGGCCGCGCCCGTCACGATCAGCCCGTCCGCGCCGAAGAACGCCGCCGCCTCCGCCACTTCTCCCAGGTCCAGATCCGCGGTGATCGCGTGCGAGGCGTGCTTCTTCTTGATGTCGCAGTAGACCGGGACGCCCTCTGCGCCGATCGCCCGGCGGTATCGCAGCAGCCCGCCGGCTTCGGCCTTGGCCAGCAGGCCCTCGTCGGCCACATGGCTGAACACGAAGTTCTCACAGCGGATGAACGACCCGCCGCAGGCGTGGGCGCAGGCCAGCGCCGCCCGGTTGCCGCCGGAGAGGATCTGCACACCGATCGGCACGCTCACCGCCGCCCGAACCACCGCGAGCGTGCGGGCCATGACCGCGACAACCTCCGGCCCGAGCTCGTCCCCGTGGACATACGGGGCATCGTGCATGTTCTCCAGGATGATGCCGTCGAAGCCGGCGTCCGCCAGCGTCCGGGCCTCCGCGACCGCCTGCGCCACGACCTCGTCCGGCGTGGACCGCGCGAACGGCGTGCCCGGCGAAGCCCCCAGATGAACCATGCCAATGAGCTTCTTCGGGCCACGCGCGGCGAGGTTCCAAACGGTCTGCGTCATGGCTCAGATTAGGCGTTCGGCGTGCCACCCGCCCCCGAAACGGCCGCCCTGACCCATCCCACTCCCTCATTCTCACCCCTCCGAAGCATCGCCGATCCGTTCCGATCCCGGACGCACGCGAGGGAACACCGATCCCGACTGCGCCGGAACCACGGATGCAGTAAACTGTCCACCCGTTCCGCCTGAATCCGTCCACTTCCCCCCCACGGACCACGCATGACCGCCGCCACAACGCCCGCCACCCGCTTTCGCTCCACGCCCGACCAGACCCTGACCCGGATGCCCGGGGGCATCCCCTACATCATCGGGAACGAGCTGGCCGAGCGGTTCAGCTTCTACGGCATGAAGGGGATCCTGGTCATTTTCATGACCCAGTACCTCCTCGACGCCCAACGCCAGTCCGATGTCATGAACGCCGAGGTCGCGAAGGGGTGGTATCACCTCTTTACCGGCGTTGCATACACCTTTCCGATCCTGGGCGCGATGCTCGCCGACATCTGGTGGGGCAAGTACAGAACGATTCTCTGGCTGAGCCTGATGTACTGCGTCGGCCACGCCTGCCTGGCGGTGATGGATGTTGCTCCATCCATCGGCACGGGCATGCGCCCGTGGCTCTTCGGGGGCATGCTCTTCATCGCGATGGGGGCCGGAGCGATCAAGCCGTGCGTCAGCGCCCATGTCGGCGACCAGTTCGGGAGCGGGAACAAGCACCTGCTGACACAGGTGTTCAACTGGTTTTACTTCGCGATCAATGTGGGAGCCGCGATCTCGATCTTCCTCACCCCGATCCTTCTGGACCGGGTCGGTCCTTGGCTTGCGTTCGGTCTCCCGGGCGTTTTGATGGCTGTGGCAACCGTGATTTTCTGGATGGGGCGCCACCGGTTCATCCATGTCCCACCCGCGGGCTGGAAGGACTGGAAAGCCGAAACCTTCTCCCCGGACGGCAAGCGCGCCCTGAAAGGGCTCGCCCCCCTGTTCCTCATCTTTGTCCCGGTCTTCTGGGCGATCTTCGACCAGACCGGATCGGCCTGGGTTCTCCAGGCCGAGAACATGGACCGCCACTTTCTCGGCATCCACTGGCTTTCCTCGCAAACCCAGTTCGTCAACCCGATCCTGATTCTCACCGGCATCCCGCTCTTCACCTATGTGGTGTACCCGCTTGTCGGTCGGTTCTTCGAACCCACCCCGCTCCGCAAGATCGGCTTTGGATTTGTCCTGACCGCGATGACCTTCGCAATCTCCGCATGGATCGAGCAAGCCATCACGGCCGGCCAAACACCCAACATCGGATGGCAGTTCCTCGCGTACGCCGTTCTCACCTCGGGGGAGATCCTGGTCTCGATCGTGTGCCTTGAGTTCGCCTATACCCAAAGCCCCCGAAAGATGAAATCTTTCATCATGGGCATCTACTTCCTCGGCGTGGCGGTGGGCAACTACCTCGCCATGGGAGTCAACTGGACACTCGAGTTGACGCGGAATCCCGAGACACAGGCGACACTGCTCGACGGCGCAAGCTACTACTGGTTCTTCGCCGGACTCATGATGGTGGCGTTCGTCGCCTACCTCGTGTGGGCCAAGTCGTACAAGGGCGGCACATTCATCCAGGGCGACGACACGCCCCCCGCCCCGTCCACCGACGCATAGGGCTGCCGGCGTTCCTCTCCCACCGTGGGGCCGACTTCCAGTCGGCCATCCTCTTTCTCCCAATGGGGTCCAGGCGTCCCGCCTGTGGGGAACTCAAGACACGGGCGGGACGCCTGGGCCACCGGGATTCGGGCGCGGTCAACCCGCGCCATCTACCAGCGCGGCACGCCCATCAGATCCCACACCACACCCGCCCCCCCCTCCACGATCCGCTCGGCCAGCGGGAAGATGTGCCCGCCCGCGAACCAGAAGAACAGGATCATCACGCCGAGGCCCACCCACATGCCGTGCTCGGTGCGCACGAAATCGCCGTAGGGCCGGATGTAGTAGGCCGCGATCCGTCCGCCGTCGAGGGGCACGGCCGGCAGCAGGTTGAAAAGCACCAGCAGCACATTCACCACGCCGCCGAGAAACAGAAAAACCGTGAGGTTCAACGCCAGCGGATCACCCACCCGCACCGACGGGATCAGGTGCCCATCGGCGAAGGGGTGCCACAGGATCAGCCCGGCCACGGCGACAATCGCCAGCAGCAGGTTCATCGCCGGGCCGGCCGCCAGCACCAGCGGCTCGGCGTGGCGCCCGCGCATCCGGGACGGATCGACCGGCATGGCCCCCCAAGCGATGCCGACCAGCGCCAGGGCGGCCAGCGAGTAGGGGCCCATGTGGACCAGCGGGTTCCAAGTCATGTGCCCGGCCGCCCGGGGGGTGGGGTCTCCGAAGCGCAGGGCCGCCCAGCCGTGGGCCAGCTCGTGCAGCACGATCGATGCCACGACCCAGACCAGCCAAGAAACAACCCACACAGGCCCCTGTGTGGGTTCGTTCCAGAGATCGGCCACCCACCAGCCTCGCATCGCGGGTTCTCCGTGAAAGGCGGGGATGAATATGGATCAGGCGTTAGCGGGGACGGCCTTGGCCGCCCGGACCGACTGCTCGCAGATCTGATCGAAGAGCTTGGGATCGTCGATGGCGATCTGGCTGAGCATCTTGCGGTTCAGGTTGATGCCCGCGTGCTTGAGGCCGTTGATGAACAGGCTGTAGCGGGTGCCGCGCATCCGGCAGGCGGCCGTGATGCGGGTGATCCACAGCCGACGCATGTCCCGCTTGCGGGCGCGACGGTCGCGGTACGAGAACAGACCAGCGCGGCGGACCGCGTCCTTGGCCTTGTACTTGTGGCGGGAACGGGAGCCGTAGTAGCCGCGGGCCTTGCGGAGCAGCTTACGGCGGGCCTGGGTGCGGGCCGCACCCTTCCGAACGCGTGGCATGGATCACTTCTCCAAGTTTGCCTGACGGGGCCGGTCGGACCGGGCTTGCGTCCCGGCAGGCGGGGCTGGATTCCCGCGGCCCACGACGGGCCGCTGGTGTGGGGGGGGGCGGGGGACCGGCATCGGCCGGACCCCGCGTTGGTCATGGGTTCACGACGCGGCCTTGGCGGCGCGGCGCTGCTCGGGCGACGGGCTGCGACGCAGCGCGGTCCGGGGCTGGTTGCGCCCGCGCAGACGCCGGAACAGCAGCTTCTCGAAGCGCTTGGCCTCGCCGGAGGTCAGGTACGGGTCCTGGCGGAGCTGGCGCAGACGCTTGCCGGACTTGTGGCTGGACAAGTGCTTGTGGAAGGCCGAGCGGTGACGCACCTTGCCGGTCTTGGAGACGCGGACGCGCTTCATGATGCCCTTGTGGGGCTTGTTCTTCGACATGGCCGGCGGCTCCGGTTCTTTCTCGGGAAATGCCCGCGACGCGGCGGGTCAGAAGGGTAGCCCGCTCACCCGACCCTGACAAGCCTGAAACCGAACCTCCGGCATCTTCCGCCCGATCACGGCCCGACGAACGCATCCGTCTCGGAGGCCGGCATCTCGTTGCCCTGGATCACCCCCATCTGAGAACGCACCTCACGGATGATGTCCTCGATGTGGCGGGGCAGCCAGATGTTGTCGCCGTCGATCACCGGGGACTTGGCCCAGAGGCTCGACCCGTCCAGCCGGAGCACATGCTGGCCCCGCCCGTGGTTATTTGGGGTGTTTTCTTCAGGAAACACCACCTGTCCGCGGGCAACCCGCAGCGTCACCGGCGACCGATCCGCCATGACCACCACTCGGGTCGTGGTCGGCGTCGCCACGCTGAGGCGCAGCCCGCCGTTGGACATGATGCGGTAGGAATAGGAAATTTCATCCATCGATTTCCAGTCCATCGCGCCCGACTCCGGGTTTCCCCGTGGCGCGTGCGGATTGGACGGTGAGGCAAGGTCGTCCAAGCGGAGGTATCCCTCCCGAGGGAGGGTATAGAGGTTGGCCGAGTTGGAGCGTGCCGGGTTGCCGACATCCATCCACGAGCCTCCGAAGCCCGCGCTCGCCATCGGGAGCATGTCCGCGTTCGCGCCGGCGTAGGAGCCGAACGCCCGGGCCGCGGTCTGCATGTTGGCCATCGAGAGGGACCGCTCGCGGAACTGGGTGGCCCCGTTGAACGCGGGGATCGCCACCGACGCCAGGATCAGCAGCGTCGCCGCCACCGAGATGAGGTCGGCCAGCCGGAATCTCGACCCGCTGCCGCCCGCCTCGGCGTGGTCCTCGAACCGCATCCGCCCCGCCTGCGCCCGCTCGGCCGCTTCCACGGCGACCAGCGTGCGGTCGATCAGAACCCGCCGGGCCTCGGCCGAGTCGGGCGCTCCGCCCGAAGCCAGCGCGGCGAAGGCCTGGTGCCGATCCACCCGGGCGCGCAACGACTCGGGCACGGCTTCCGCCCCTCCCATCCAGTGGTCCAGAGCGGCGGCGTCCGCCTCCAGAAGCCGATCCGTCTCATCGTTCTCGGGTTGATTGGCCGCGGCAAACGCGGCCCGACGGGCCTTCAGGTCGATCACGCTCACCCGGGCCGACCGCTCGGACTCACCGGACACAGGGGTTCCCAGCAGGGACAGGAGGGCCGCGATCCGCTGCGAGCGGGCATCGGGGTTGGCCCGCCAGCCCGCGTCCTGCAAGGCATCCAGGGCCTGGGCATCGGCCGCGTTGAGCGCGGGTGCGTCCGGCGTGGGGGGTGTTGGGGTTTGGTCCAGGTCACTCATGGTCCAGGCTCCGACCCGCGACGGCGGGCGATTCATTCAACTTGCCCGATCTGTCGGCCCGATCAACCGGCCCGATCGGGCTTTTCCCGGGTCACGGCCTGCCACGAGCGGGCGAAGGCCGCCACGGCGGCGTGCATCCGGGATTTCACCGTCCCCAACGGAATCCCCAAGTCCTCGGCGATCTGCTGGTAGCTCAGCCGCTGGAAGTAGGCCAGCAGCAGCACTTCCCGCAGGGCCGGCTGGAGCTTCGAGAGCGCCGTCTGCACCAGACGGTCCTGCTCCGAGGCATCCATGGCCGCGTCCGGGCTGGGCACATCGACCTCCAAAAGATCCACGAACGAGGTGGAGCCGTCGGAGCCGCCGATCGGGGCAGAGAGTTCGACGGTCCTCTGTCTCATCCGCTTACGCAGGTGGTCCCGCCCTTTGTTCGCGGCAATTGTGAACAACCACGGGCGAAACCGCCGGCTGGTGTCAAAGGTGTGGGCGGACTGGTGAATCTGGAGGAAAGTTTCCTGGAACAGATCCTCGGCCGCGGCGCGATCACCCACCAGCCGGGTCAGGAACCGCAGCAGGTCGTCGTGATAGCGTTCGATCAGCGTCCGATATGCCGCCGTATCGCCGTCGAGGAACCGCTCGAACACGGCTTCGTCGGAGGGTGGGTCCGGTTCGATCAAGCGGGAAGCCCTCGGCGGGGGGTTGGGGGTCGTACGGCCCGTGCGGCCCCGGGGTTCGGCCGGGGGGGAGGAAGGGGGTCAGGCCGATCCGGTATCGGACGGGGCCTGGACCCAGTGTACCGGCGGAGCGACCCGGATGGCCGATGGAACTGCAATGCAGACCCCCGCCCGGCGTTGGGCGGTCGGATGGAGGCGGCGTTGACCACCCGCGGCGAAGCGAACAGCCCCCGCGCGGGCCACGACCCCGGCGATGCCCTCGCGTCGCTGGTGGCGCGGGCGTGCCGCGGCGAGGAACGCGCGTGGGAGGAACTCGTCCGCCTCTACGCCGGGCGTGTGTACGCCCTGGCCCAGTCCCGCCTGCGTCGGCCCGACCTGGCCGAGGAGATCACCCAGTCCGTGTTCGTCACCGTCGCGACCAAACTGAAGGGGCAGCAGTACGACGAGCAGGGCCGCTTCGAGCCGTGGCTGTTCCGCGTGACGATGAACCGGGTGCGGGACGCCGCCCGCCGGATGAAGCGCCACGCCGGGCCGCTCGATCCCGGGGCGATCGAGGCCATGTCGCCCGCGTCCGCCCCGCCCGTCCCCCCCACCGGCCCCGACGCGGACGAGACCGCCGGCCTGCGCCGCGCGCTCGACACGCTGAATGATGCCGACCGGGAAGTGATCGAACTGCGCCACCACGGGCGCATGGGTTTCAAGGAGATCGCGGAGTTGCTGGGCGAGCCTGTGGGGACGGTGCTCGCCCGGCACCACCGCGCGTTGCGAAAGCTCCGCTCCGTTCTGGAGCCGGACCAGCCGTCGGAGGAGGCGTCATGAACCACGACCGCCATCATCACGATCAGCCGATGGACTCGGCCCTGGAAACGCTGTCCGCCCGGCTGGACGCGCTGGCCGCCGCGGAACGGGCCGACGCCCCCCCCGGTCTGGAAAGCCGTGTGCTGGCCGAAGTCGGGCGCGTGTTCAACCCGGAACCGATCGCGTTCTCCGCGCGGACCGCCCCGTGGTGGCGCACCGGGGGCGTTCGGATGGCCGCGGGGATCGCGCTGCTGGTCGGCATCTCGACCGTGATCTACACCACCTCCGGTCCCGGCGTGGCCCCGCAGGGCGCCCAAGCGGCGATGGTCAACGCCGCGCTGATCGAGCAGCGGATCGAGGGCCTGCTGGCCCTTGCCTCGGAGCCGTCGGACGGCTTCGTGAATGAGGTCGCGTCGATCGAACTCTGGGCCGACGCCCTGAGCGCCGAATCCGACGCGGCATGGCTCGGCTCGGACCTGGCCGACACGAACTGGTGGGGTGCCGGCTGGACCGGACAGAGCGGAGGGGCGTTGTGATGAACCGTCGCGTGCTGATCGGTGCGGTGGGCGTCTCGCTAGTGCTGACCGGCGTCGGGCTGGCCCAGCCCGGGTCCGCGGAGCCGGAGCAGCCCCGGCGTCCGCGCGAGTCCGCCCCCCCCCCCGCACGGGACGAGGACCCGGCCACGCTGCGGGCACGCCTGGAGCGGACCATCGCCCGCACGGAGTCGATGCTCGAACGCCACCGGGAAGCGCTGGCCCGGCTCGACGCGGGCGAGTCGCCCGCTGAAGTCATGCGTTCCCTGCGCTCCCGTGAGCCGGCCGCCGAAGGCGGCCCTCGCGGCGGCCCGCCCCCGCGCGGCCCCGGCGCGGACACCCCCGGCCCGCATGGGGGAGGGGGAAAAGATGCAAACCCGTCGGAACTGACCCCCGAGGCCCGCCGCCGCCTGCGGGAGTTCCTGCGTGACCAGATCCCCAGCGTTCACGAGCAGCTCGCCGAGATCGAACGGCAGGACCGCGCGATGGGCGACACACTATTCGACCGCATGATCCCGCAACTGCATGAGATCGTGACCGAGATGGACCGCAACCCCGCCTTCGGCGCGCTCAAGCTCGAGGAGATGCGCACCGGGCTTGCGGTGGTGGACGCCACCCAGCACTTTCGGGCCTTGCCCGCCGACGCATCCCCCGAAACAAAGGCCGCCGCGGAAACCGCCCTGCGCGACGCCATCGCCGCCCGGTTCGACGCCCGCATGAAGATGCGCGAGCACGAACTCGAGCGCCTTGCCGCCCGCATCTCCGAGCTGCACGAGCAGATCAAGGAGGAACGGACCGGGCGGGACATCGAGATCCAGACGGTCTACGAGTCGGTGATCGCACAACGCTGGGCCAGGCCGAGCCGAGGCCCCGGCGAGCACCGCACCGGACGCCCCTGATCCGTTCCCGCTTCCGCGGTCGGCTCAGGAAACGATCGCCCCGGGCGTGATCTCCGCGCTGGGCGAGACAACCACCACCGACCGGACCTCCGCGCCCTTCTCGGCGTCGGACGCGGCCAGCAACATGCCGCGCGATTCCTCGCCGCGGAGCTGACGCGGGGCCAGGTTGGCCACGATCACGATCAGCTTGCCGACCAGTTCCTCGGGCGCGTACTGCGCCCGGATGCCGGCGCAGATCTGGCGGGGCGCGCCCGAGCCGTCGTCGAGCTGGAGCTTGAGCAGCTTGTCCGCGTTGGGGTGCGGCTCGGCCTTGACCACGCGGGCCACCCGCAGGTCGATCCTGGCGAAGTCGTCGAAGGTGATCTCGGGCTTGCCGGCGGGCTTGGCCTCGGCCGGGGTGGTGGAGCTGGCGGCGGGTTCGGTCATGGGACGGGCCTCTCGGGTTGGGAAGCCTGCATCGTATGCGTCACGGCTCGGCCCATCGCCCGCTGCGGCGCACCGGGCGCGCCCGCGAAACCCCGTACGCTCCCGCCACCCGGTCAAGCGTCCACACGGGCACCGCCGAATCCAGGCCCACCGCGGCCTGGGCGCTCCAGGAGTCCGGCGTCGCCCCGAGCAGCGACATCTCGATGCCCACCATCATGGCCCAGTCGGGCGAATCGGTCTGCAAGCCGTGGTGGTAGCTCGGGTGCGGGCACGGGTGCTGGAGAAAGGTGGAACCCTCCCGCACGCGGATGCTCAGCTGCCCGCGGCACGGATCGTTCTGGGCATCGCTCTCCCACTTGGCCAGCACGGCGGTCAGCCTGCTGATGTCGTGCCCGAGGCGCACCCCCTCTTCCACGATCCGCGTCCGGACGGCCGCGTTGTCCCGCAGGACACCCGTCGCATCGCGGTCGTTGACGCGCAGCGCTCCGAGGGTCCGCCCCGCCAGCCGGTCGAGTTCCGCCGCGCCCGCGCCGGAGCCTGCCGCCCAGCGCCGGTCCCGACCGCGAACCGGGTCCAACTCCACGGCCAGCGACCAAAGCCCCAGCCGCTCCTCGGCGGACGACGCGACGGAAGCCAAGGCCACGGCCGCGCCGGCCGCCAGCGACGGGTCGGACTCGGCCGCGAGCAGGACGCAGACCGCCAGCGTCTGTCTCCCGACCGGCAGCGTGTCGGGATGCTCGATCAGACGCTCGCCGAGAAGGAAATACTCCGCCGGATCGGACGGACGCAGCCGCCCGAGGCGCTGCTCGGAATCCGGCATCGGCGCCGGCGCGAGGGCGGCGAGCAAGCATCCCAACGCCATCAGTGCAAGCCATGCGCGGTTCATAACGCCCCCTCCAACCGCGAACGCCAGAGTTCCGCCTCGGCGCGGTGGCCTGCCAGAAGCTGATCGATCACCGTGCGGGCCGCGGCCCATTCCCTGGCGAGCACGCCGAGCCTGCGTTCCACCGCCGCCCGCCCCCCACCCCCCCCACCCCGGACAACCGTGTCCGCCGCCAGGAACTCGACCAGGGCCCGGTGCTGGACGGCGATCATCTGGGCGCGTGCCCCCGCGCTGGAGGCGCGGGCCGCCTGCCGGGATCGGATCGAGTCCGCCGAGAGCGGGTCCGATGCCGGAAGACCGTTGGCCCGGGACAGCCGGTCGATCTCCGTCAGCAGGGACCGCATGTGCGCCGTGCCCGCGTCCAGACCAGCCCGGCGGGCGGCCACCTCGGCCAGCTCCGCCTCGGCCCAGATCAGCTCATTCGAGCCTGCCGCCGCGACCAGCTCCGCGATCCGCGGCAGCAACGCCGAGCGCACCCGCTCCAGCCAGCCCTCATCCCGCGGGGCCGGCAGGGCGACGCCGGTGATGTTGGTCACGATCTCTCCCACCACCGCGCCCGGGCGACGGGCCGCCGCCCGCTCGACGGCCAGCAGCACCTGCACATCCCACGCGGACGCGACCACCACCGCCCGGGCCTGGTCGCGCAGCGGCCTCGTGCCCCCGGAAAGGGCCGCCGCCACCACCGCATCGGCCGCAAGCGGGGAGAACGGCGTTCGGTCCTGCATCGCCCGGATCAGCATCGAGGATGCAAGCTCCGGACTCTGCGTGTTGATGAGAGTCAGCCCCCATTCGTCCGTCAGCCCGCCGATCGTGCGCGTCGTCGGGGATGCCGATGACATGGGATCGAACTCCGGCATCGCCAGCAGTTCCGCGGCCAGGGCCTCCCGGCCCGACTCGAAGGCCGCGGCGGCCGCGTTCGCCCGGGCCAGACCGACAAGCAGCCCGACCCGATCCGGAGCGTTCGGCATCGAACGATCCGCCCGCTCCATCACGCCCGCCAACGCCGCGTGTAACCGGGCACGCGCGGCCTCGTCGCCGACCGTCGCCCACGCCGCGCGGTAGGCGGCGGCCAGTTCCGCACGCCGCGCCGCGCCCGCGTCCGGTTCGAGCACCATCCGCGCGTCCACGCCCGGCACGGACACCTCGGTGGCCAGCGCGGCCGTCAGCCCGGCCAGACGCGGGCCGGGCACGGATTCGTCGGCGAGTTGTTCGAGCAGCCACGCCCGGGCCGGATCGCCCGACCGCCACGACAGCCCGGACGCGAGCGTGGCGGCGATCCCGCGCCACTCCGGCCCCGGCGGGCGGGCATCCCGCAGCAGCATCTCCAGCGCGTTCAGACGCGCCCGCGTCCGCCCGGAGACGGATGCGCCGGTACACGCATCCAATGCGGCCGACCACGCCATCCACTGCGCCGGGGTCTCGGGCGGCCGCCCGGTCAGCGCCGCGTGCAGCGCTGAAACCACCGCCTCATCGAACGCCGCGCCCGGATCGATCCCCGCGGCCATCGCCCCGTACCACTCGCGCACGCTCCGGGGGATGGACGCCTCGGCCGCGAGGCGCGCGGCGAAGGCCGCCGCGCCCGCGTGGGCGGTGATGTCGCCCGAACCGATGCCCGACGCCGCCGCCGTCTCCACCCGCGGCAGCCCCGCATCGGGCAATGCCGCGATGATCCGCGCGACGAGGACGACGATCCGGTCACGCGACTCGGACGGCATGTCGGGCCAACGCTCGAAGAAGGTCCGCATGGCGCGTCCGGCGCGCTCCGCCGCCCCGCCGGGATCGGTCCCGACCACCCGCAATATGTTGCCGAGTTCCTGCTCCAACGCGGCGTGATGCTCGATGTTCGCACGCGCGCCAGGGACCGGATCGCCCGCCCCGCCGCTCTCCCCCCGCTCTGCCGCGACGGGCGCGGGCACGCTGACGGGCACGGGAGCCGGCGCGGGCCGGAACCACTCCACCACCACCGCCGAGGCCATGCCCACCAGCAGCACCGCAAGCGAAGCATGAATCAAGAGCCAAAGCCGCCCGGACGAGCCAGGCCCCGCGACCTCGGGAAACGCCGTGGCGGGCGCGGTTTCGGGGCGTCTGCCATCCGCGGATCGCGCCGCGACGGACGGACCGGGCCGCAGCGCACGGATCAGGTCGTTGGCGTTGACGCGGTGCAGCCTGGCCAGGTGCGCGAGACGCTTTTTGGCGCGGGCGTTCCAGCCGCCAGAGGCTCCCACGATCAGGCGGGCCTGCCGGGACATCTGGTCCGTGACCGCGGAGAGATGCGACCGCCACGCCGCGGGGGACGGCTCCGTTTCGCCCGCCGGCCAGTGCCGGGCCAGCGCCGCGTGCAGGGCCGGGTCCGTCAGTTGCGCCATCGCCGCGTGGACCGCCAGACGCAGCTCGTCGGCCTCGGGCGTCAGGCGCAGCGGATGGCGGTCGATCCGCGCCAAGCGCCGCGCCCCGGCCGCACGGATCGCGCCCGGGTCGCGCGTGCCGTGCCCCACACCGAGCAACGCGAATGGTCCGCCCGCGCCCGCCGAAGACCCCAGAAACCGGGCGGCGAGCGCGTCGGGGCTGCGGGCTGGATCGTCCGGACTCACGGCGCGCCCTCCTCGCCGTGCGGGGCCGTTTGATCCGGAAAAAATAGCTCGTCGATCATCCTCGTCCACGGCAGCAGGCCGGGCATCGGGTGCATCACCTTGTGCTGGTCGTAGGCCCGGCGCGCGCCGTCCCGGTCCGAGGCGAGCAGCAGACGCAGCGTGTGGAACCGCGCCTCCCACCACGGCTCCTCGTCGTCGCGCGACGCGCCCAGCAGCACCGACCACGCCTGCAACTCCGCCTCCGCGTCCCCCGCCGATGCCGCCAGGTCGGCCATCTCACGCACGCCCTGGCCGCTGGGCATCCCCCGTTCGAGCACCACGCGGGCCAGACGCAGCGCGAGGGCGCGCATCGCGCCGTCGTCCGACCGTCCGGCCTCCGCCGCGGCCAGCCTCCAGACGCGGTCCACCACGCGGCTGGCGTCGGCGGTCAGACGCTGCGGGGCGGGGGGGATCAACTCCGCAACCACCCGCGTCCCGATCCGCACGCCGAGTACGCCCGCCGCCGCGTCCTCGGGATGGGCTTCCAGCCGGGCCAGCAGCGCGGAGAACAGCACCCGATCCGCCTGCGGGGCCGAAGCGCCGGCCGCCTGCCGAAGCCCGTCCGCCAGTCGGGCCGCTTCCTCGAACCGCCCGCGGGCCGCGTGGATCTCGACCGACCGCAGCGTGAGTTCCTCGCCGAACCTGGCCAGCGTGGCATCCGTGCCCACCATCGCCCGCGCCATGCCCAGCGCCCGCTCGGCCCGGTCCAGGTCCACGGGCGCGGCCCCGAGCGCCGCATCCAGCGCGATGCGGGCGATGTCCAGGCGTTCGCGGGGCGGACCAGGATCGCTCGCCGAGGTTTCCCGCTCCCAGATCCAGTCGATCAGCCGCACCAGTTCATCCCGCGCGGCACCATCCCGTCGGCGGCTGTCGATCCAGACCTTGTAGACCAGCCGCGCCAGCACCCGGCGGGCGTTGAGCACGAGTGGGTCGTCCTCATCAATGGCCCGCAGACCGTCCGCCGCCATGCCCGGCTCGAGCACCTCCGTCCCCGCGTGCCGGACCAGCAATCTCCCCGCCCGCTCCGTGCCGCCGTACCGCGTCAGATATTCCCGCACCGCCTCGATCAGTTCCGACCGCTGACGCGGGTCCTTCGCCTCGTCCAGCGCGACGATCAGCAGCCAGCGTGCTTCCTCGCCCGCCCGCTCCGACGGCCCGGCGGCCAGCACCGCGCGGACGATCGCCTCCGCCTGCCGCGGCCGACCCGCCCGGATCTCGCAGAAGGCGGCCTTGAGGCGTGCATCCTCGCGCTGCACGGGGAATCGTGCCGCGTCGGCGTGATCGGCCGCGAGCAGCAGGCGGTGGGCCGCGTCGAGGTACAGCCCCGGCGTGCCGGCGTTCTGTGCTTCTTCCAGCCGATCCAGGCCGGTGGCGTACAGCCCGATGAACCCGCCCCCGAGCAGATCCGACGCGCCGAACCGCGCCCGCAGGTCGAGCACATGCCCGATCTCGCCCCGGGCGATCAGGTCGTTCAGCGCGGCCTCCGCGACCAGGCGGACTTCTCTCCGATCCCCGTCGTCCCGCATCGCGGTGAGCGCGCGGATCGCCAGGTAGCGGGCCTCGGGCGTGGGCAGGTGCTTGTCGGAATCCATCGCCCCCCGCAGAGTCTCCGCGATCGCCTGGGCTTCGATCCACGCCCCGCGATCGGCCTTGAGGCGAAGCATCCGCCCGCCCGCCTGCGCCTGGATCGCCGGCGCGACGCGATCCGAATCCATCACCAGGCGCAGCCACTGCTCGGCCAGCAGCCAGTCCCGGTTCCGCGCGTGCGAGCGCCCGACGCCGATCGCGGCCCGCGCCACATGCTCGTACTCCAGCGAGGCGGGATGCACCCCGTCGAGCCGGGGCAGCTCCCCCTCCGCCCCCAGCAGCCAGCCGAACCAGCGGAGCGTGTCCAGCGCGATCGCACGCTCCTCCAGCACGCCGAGCGTCAGGCCCGACCACGCCGCGTAGTACGCCGCCAGGGAGCGCTCCCGGCTCAACGCCCGTGTCACAGCATCCTGTTCCAAACCGCCCGCCCGCGTCCTCCGGTCGTTCAACGCCGCGCCGGCGACCGCGGCCTGCGCCATCCCGCGGAACCGCGTGTGGAGCGCCCGCAGCTCCGCCGCGTTCGCCTCCCGATCCGACACCGACAGCAGCCCGAGCTCGTGCAACTCCGCCGCCCGCTCGATGGGCAGGTAGCCGTCGAGCAGGAGCGTCAGGCGCAGCTCCACCGCCCGCGACTCGCCCGCCCGCTCGGCCAGGTTCCAGGCCCGCGCCGCGACCGCCGCCCGCTCTCCTGAACCCGCGGGCAGGTCACGCAGCAGCCGCGTGTAGAGCGTGGCCAGCCGATCGACGATCGGGCCATCGTCGTCGCCCGCCCGCTGCAACAGGCCGAGCAGGTGCGCCTCCAGCACATCGTCCATCCCCGCCTCGCTCAGCGCGATCTCGGTGACATCCGGCTGCGCCGCCGCGAGCGGCCCCAGCCACGCGACGCACAGCACCAGACTGACGCACCTATTCGCCACGGGGCACATAGCTCCGTTTCTCGAACCCGGCGTCCCTGGCCGCCTGCAACGCGGCCGCGATGGCGGAGATCGGCGTGTCGGGCGTCGAACGCACCGCCACGCCCGGCTCGCGCGGCAGACGCTCGAGAATCCGGGTCAACCCCGCCTTGTCCCGCGCCACCGCCTGCCCGATGGCGAAACGCACGCCCTCCCCGTCCGTCGAGACCTCCACGATCTGCGGCTGGAGTTCGACCGACCGCACCCCGCCGCCCTCCGTCCGCACCGTGCTCGACAGACGCCGCTCCTCCATCGAGAAGTCCGAGACCACCAGGAAGTAGATCAGAAGCAGGAACACCACATCGATCAGGGAGATCAGCGGCAACATCCCCAGCCGGCTCTCACGCCCGCCCCCCCCCGACCGACGGGTGAACGCGATCAAGGCCCACCCCCCTTCCCGTTCCCGTCCGGCTCCACGGTCCCCAGCCGCCACTCACGCACGCCGACGGCCGCCAGCCGGGAGAGCACCCGGTCCAGATCCCGCGCCGGCGCGTGACGATCCGGCCGGATCAGCACATCGAACGGGTCCGCCTCCGTCGCCGCGGCCAGGCCGGATCGGGCCATGCGTTCGAGTTCGATCACCGAGACCTCGTGCGAGTCCACCAGCATCCGGCCGTCGCCGGTCAGATCGACGATCAGCGCCGGCTCACGGGCGGCCCGCTCCCGCTCCCCCGGCTCGCGGGGCAGGTCGATCTCCGTCCGGCGCAGATCGCCGAACTTCGAGGTGATCATGAAGAAGAAGATCAGCAGGAACACCACATCGATCAGCGGCGTCAGATCGCCCTGGATCATGTGCCGGGATGCGCCTCTGGCCCGCCTCATCCGCCCCGGCTCTCCGCGCCCGCGACCTCGAGCGGCGCGATCATCGCCTCGATCGACTCGCCGATCTCCGTGGCCAGGTGGTCGATGCGGTTGCGAAGATAGGTGTACGCCGCCGTGCAGGGGATCGCCACGATCAGGCCCATCACCGTCGTGATGAGCGCCTGCGAGATGCTGCCCGCCAGCTGGTCCGGGCGCGCCGGCCCGTCCGCGAACATGATCGCGTCGAATGCCCCCACCATCCCGATCACCGTGCCCAGCAGCCCGATCATCGGCGCCACCGAGGCCACCAGCCCGATGCCGTCCGTCAGCCGATACAGGCGGTCCACCTCCAGGCGTCCCGTCTCCTCCACCGTGGTCCGCAGTTCCAGCATCCCGAACGGCGAACGCGCCGCCCGGGTCAAGGACTGCCCCATCACCCGCGACAAGAAGCTCGCCCGCTCCTCGGAAGCGCACCGCGCGATGGCCGCGTTGACATCCCCATCGCCCAGCAGACGCGACAGGTCATCGACCAGCGCCGGCGGCGCCATCGCCTCCCGGCGCAGGCGCATCCACTGGGCCACGATCATGCCGATCGCCGCCAGCGAGGTCAGGATAATCACGAACCCCACCGGCCCCCCCTGGGCGATGTAGAACAGCAGCGACCGTTTCATCTCGGTCTGCGCCAGCGTGAACGAAGCGAGCAGCATCACACTCATGGGGTCTCCTCGGTCGGTTCGGTCGCAGGCTCGTTCTGGAGGTCGGGCGTGTCCGTCTCGGACGGGGGGGCGGGGCGCGGCAGCAGCCCGTGGATCGCCGCGGTGTCCATCGCCCGGACGGCCTCCGCGTGGCCGGAGCGCCCCGTCCGCTCGAAGTATTCCACCGCCAGATCGGCCGCGAGTTCCGCCAGCCCCGGCGCGGTGTCCTGGTGCAGCAGCACCACGGTCAGCAGTTCGGCCGCCCCCGCGTCCGCGTCGATCCGTTCCGGCTCGCGCAGCAGCGACGCCCCAAGCCCCAGGTGGACCCAGGCCGCCTGCCACGCGGGCCCCGGCGTTCGCGCCCGCCGCCGGAGCGCATCCCGCGCCCCGCGCCGGCCCGCGGCCTCCGGATCAGCCTGCGCCCGCACCATCTCCCACACCAGCCGCACCCCGGGGTCCGCGCGCAGGCGCGTCTCCGGCCCGTCATACTCCCCGACTTCGCCACCGGACGCGACCACCGCCATCAAGGTATACAACCGGATCAGTTCCGACGACGGGTCGTTCGCCCCGGCCAACGCGGACATCGGCATCAGCAGCGTCGCGGTCTCCCGTGCGTCCGACCCCGCCCACACCGGCGGGATCGCCGGCGCCAGCCCCGTCGCCGCGTCGATCCAGTCGCGCGCCGGCCCACCGCCCCCCCCCGCATCCCCCCGACGCCAAGCCAGCCACGCCTCCGCCGCCCCGGCCCGATCGGAGCGGAGCACGCGGCACCACGCCAGCATCGACGCGACCGCGCCGGAGGTCGGCCCCGTCTCCTTCAGGTACCGCTCGGCGAGCGGTTCCAGCAGCACGCGAGCGCCGGTCACATCGCCGCGGGCCAGCCGTTTCTCGGCCCGGTCCAGCGCATCGGCCACGGAGCGGTAGGCCTCGGCCTCGCCCCAGCCGCCCGCACCCTCCGCCCCGACACGCTCGACCTCCGCCCACCCCACGAACCGGCGCACCGGCGGCACGCCCGCCCCCGGGTCCGGCGCGATATCTATCTGAATGCCCTGCCCGTTGAAGGTGAACCGCTTGGCCTGCTCCGCGTCGTACCGCGTCCCGTCGCGCAGCACCACCGGCCCCAGCGCGACCGCGACCAGCATCCCCAGCAGCACGCCGATCAAGGCCCCCCTCCCCCGCCGATGCGGACATAGCGCCCGCCCGACTGTGCGGCGATGTTCTTCATCATCGCCTCCACCCGGCGCAGCGCATCCCCGCCGCCCGCGTCCCCGAACAGGATGCAGTGGATCGGGACGGGCCGCCGCCCGTTCCGCTGGCGCAGCGCGGCGGCGAACGCCGGGCCGTCGGCCACCTCGCCGTCGGACATGAAGTAGATCGCGTCCGCCCGCGGGTCCAGCCCGAACACCGCCTCAAACCCGGGCATCGGTTCCGTCCCGCCGGAGGGCGCGACCAGGGCCAATGCGTCCGAGGTCAGCCGCTTGTTGGACGCCGTGGCCTTGGACCAGGCCCGCACGCCGAACAGGGACTTCGAGTCGGAACTGAACAACTGGATGTGAAACTCCGACTCCGGTTCGAGCGCCCGGATGCTCCGGGTCAGCTCCGCCCGGGTCAGATCCCAGCGGGTCCGTTGGCCGTTGCCCGGTGAGTTCATCGAGCCGGAGATGTCCACGATGTACGCGAACCGGCGCCCCTTGGCCTCCAGCCCGAAGAAGCTGCTGCCCGACCCCGTCCCCGCCCCCGCCGAACCCGTCTCGGAATCCAACGCGCTCAGCCCGCCGCCGCCGGGGTCCAGCGCCGGCGCGATCGACTCCGACAGGTCGTTCACGGATCGGCTGTCGGCCGCCCGGTCCGCGAGCAGGTCCAGGCGCACCACCGAGTCCGACAGGCTGGTCTGGACCGCCGTCCGCTCGGTCAGCAGCACCGGGCTGGCATCCCGGGCCAGGCTCGCATCGTTCAGCACCGCGAACTCGACGCCCCGGTCCCCCCCCGCCCCGCCCGCGTCCCCGAAGCTGTACCGCACCGTGACCAGGGCGGCCACCAGCACGATCACCAGATGGATCAACGCCGACCCCCCCAGCCCGTAGAGCGTGGCCCGCTCGAACCACCGCCGCCGCGGGCTGCCGGGGCGGGTTGTCGGGCGCTTGCTGGCGGGTGTCGCGTCGGGCATGATCTTCCACAATGATCGGCCGGTCCGAGAGCCTCCGTCCAACCGGCCTCCGATTCGCCCCCTCGGCCCCTCCGGTTCGCTCCCCGGTTGACGATCCTGCCTCTTCCGGGTTGAATCGCCTGCGCCCCTACCCTCCTCCACCCCCCCTCCTCGATCCATGTCCCCCCCCTTCCCGCTCCGGAGCCTCGCCATGCCTACCGCCGCCCAGCCCGCCACGACCACCGGCATGGCCCGCCGCCCCAAACCCGAGCGGGTGCTCCTCAAGCTCTCCGGCGAGTCCTTCTGCAAGCCCGGCGGCTTCGGCATCGACACCGAGGAACTCGGCGTGATCGCCTCCGAGGTCCGGGACGCCGCCTCGGCCGGGGCGCAGGTGGCCGTGGTGGTCGGCGGGGGCAACATCATCCGCGGGGCGGACCTGGCCAAATCCGGGGATATCCAGCAGGCCACCGCCGACTACATGGGGATGCTGGGCACCGTGATGAACGCCGTGGCCCTCCGCGAGAAACTCATCCAGATCGGCACCGACGCCCGCGTGCTGAGCGCGTTGGACATCCGCGCCCTGGCCGAGCCGTTCATCCGGGGTCGGGCCATCCGCCACCTCGAAAAGGGCCGCGTGGTCATCCTGGCCGCCGGAACCGGCAACCCCTTCTTCACCACCGACACCTGCGCCGCCCTGCGCGCCACCGAACTCCAGTGCGATGTCCTGCTCAAGGCCACCAAGGTGGACGGGGTCTACACCGCCGACCCCAAGAAAGACCCCACCGCCACCCGCTTCGACCGCCTGACCTTCGGCGAGGCCCTGGCCCGCCAGCTCCGCATCATGGACATGACCGCCCTGGCCATGTGCCAGGAGCAGAACATCCCCGTCTTGGTCTTCGACTTCAAGCAGCACGGCAACATCCGGCGCGTGATCGAGGGCGAGCCGATCGGAACCCTCGTCACCCGCGACCGCCACGACGCCTGACCTGATACACGGGATGGCGGGGGCAAGGCCGTGCATACGATGCCTTCCCACCCCGGCATTCACCCGCCACCGGCCGATGGAGAACACGCCATGAGCACCGACCCGGACACCATCCTGCTCGAAGCCGAAGAGTCCATGCAGCGGGCCTTGGACTACCTGTCCAGCGAACTCCGCGGCCTGCGCACCGGGCGCGCCAGCACGGCCCTGGTCGATTATGTGAAGATCGACTACTACGGCTCTCCAACCGACCTCAAATCCCTGGCGGCCATCTCCGTCCCCGAACCGACCCAGATCCTCATCAAGCCCTTCGACCCCGGCGCACTCGGCGCGATCAGGCAGGGCCTCCAGCAGGCCCAGCTCGGCGTCAACCCGATGGTCGAGGACAAGGCCATCCGCATCATGCTGCCCATGATGTCCGCCGAGCGGCGCGAGCAGTTCGTCAACCAGGCCAAGAAGGCCGGCGAAGAGCAGAAGGTCGTGATGCGCAACGCCCGGCGCGACGCGAACAAGGCGGCGGACGGGCTGACCAAGTCCGCCGCCAACCCGGTCTCCGAGGACGAGGTCAAGAAGCTCCACGAGGAGATCCAGGACCTGCTCAAGAAGTACGAGGGCAGGATCGACGAGGCGGTCACGAAGAAATCCGCCGAGATCCGCGAGATCTGACGCGGATCGCTGCTGAATCCCGGGCGTGGCGTGTCGTTCAGGTCACGCCCACGATGAGTCCTCGAATCGTGGGGTTCCTTCTCTGGTCCCTTACGCTCCAAACTCGTCATGCGAATCGTATCATGCTCCCAAAACGCCCCGAAGGGGCGCGCGTTTGTAGCCGCGGGTGGAGCGCAGCGCAACCCGTGGAATAGATGCCAGACCCAAAGAGCCTGACCCCGAAGGGGTCATGGAAGTTCAAGGATCCCGCCAACCCTTCGCAGTGCGAGTGTTTGCCTGCAAACCACGCCCAAAGCTCCACGGCGATCCGTACCGCTCCACGAAGAGTCCGCTTCCTTCGTGCGCGGCTACAAAACGAACCATGCACGCCACGCACTATGAAAAATCGCCCGGCACCCGCCGGGCGATTCTCGATTGAACACGCAACCAGAATCACCGCACGATGATCGTCCTCGGGTTGACCAGCAGCACCGGCTCGCGCTGGAGCAGCGTGATGCCGTTGAGCGAATCGACCACGGAGCGGTAGCGCTGCTCGCCCAGCACGCCGCGCAGCATCGCGCCGACGGAGCCGGGGGCGATGTCCGCCGAGACGGAGGGGGCGTGCAGGAAACCGCCGAACATCTGCTCGAGCATCTTCTCAAAGCTCGGCGGCGCGGGGTAATGCACCACCTCGAAGTCCGAGAGATCGACCTGGGCGGCGAGCTGGTTGACCGCGTCGTCCAGACCGCCCAGCGCATCCGCCATGTTCAGGTTGACCGCGTCCGAGCCGACGAACAGGCGCCCCTCGGCCGTCCTGGACAGGTCGATGCCGGGCCGGCCCGCCTCCACGCGCGAGGTGAACAGGTCATAAGTCTGCACCATGCGGTCACGGACAAGCTCCAGCTCCTGCGTGTTCCACGCCTCGGACGAGCCGAACAGCCCGGCCATCGGGCCGCGCGATCGCTCGACGATGTGGACCCGGGCCTTCTCGTACAGCTCGCCCATCGAGAACTTGCCGCCCACCACGCCGATCGAGCCGACGATGGACGACGGGTTGACGAACACCTTGTCGCCCGCGGAGAGCACATAGAACCCGCCCGAGGCCGCCATCGACCCGACGGAGACCCACACGGGCTTCTTGGTCTTGAGCCGCTCCAGGCCCTGCCACATGACCTCGGAGGCGATGGCCGAGCCGCCCGGCGAATCAACCCGCACGATCACGCCCTTGATCAGGTCCTCCTTCATGATCTGCTCGATGGCGTTGCGGATGGTCCGCGAGCCGACCGTGCTGCCGCCCCCGAACAGCCCGCCCGAGGACGAATCCCCGTCCATGATCGTCCCGTTGATGTGCAGCACGGCGATGGTCGGCTGGGTCACCCGGATCTCGCTGCTCTTGCCCAGCTGGCTGAGGATCGCGAACGGGTTGGAGAAATCCAGCTTCGCCCGGCGGCTCGCGTAGGGGTCGTTCACCGACTTGACCGGCTCCCCGTACACCGTCTTCAGCCAGTCGGGCAGCGTGGGCAGGTCCACCTCCGCGTCGATCAGCCCGGACTGGATCGCCTCGGCGCCGTTGGCCATCCAGGCGATCTTCATGGCCTCGTCGAGCTGCTCGTCGCTCAGGCCCCGCCCGTCCATGATGTCCGAGCGCATGTTGCCGTACAGACCGTCGAGAAGCGACGAGATGTTCTGGTCCCACTGGGGCGAGGGCGCGGTGCGCGTCATCTGCTCGTTCGCACCCTTGTAGTCTCCGACCTGGACGAGCTGCGCCTTGACGCCCACAAAGCTCAGCGTGTCGGCCAGGAACATCTCCTCCATGAACAGGCCGGGGAAGCTGACCATGCCGCCCTTCTGCAGCAGCACCTTGTCCGCGTGCGCCCCGAGCAGCAGCTCGGTCGTTCCGTACCCCTCGGCGAACAGATCGACCCGCTTGCCGGCCTCCCGGATCCGCCGGATGGCCGCCGACAGCTCCTCCACCTGGGTGTAGCCCAGGGCCGCGTCCTTCAGGCGGATCAGCACGCCGGAGAAATCATCGTCCACCGCCAGGGTGTCCAGCGTCTCGACCAGGCCCAGCAGCGTCTGCGTGTTGCCGTCCCCGAACAAGCCCGTCTGCTGCATCTCGGCCGGGGTGCCCTTGATCTCCAGCACCGCCACGGAAGGCGCGGCCGCAGCGGGAAGCCCGACCGCCGCCAGCAGCGAAGCCGCCCCGGCGATCAGCACACGCCCCAACCCGGACCCCGAGACGACTTCATGATTCTTCGCGAGCATACCCAGACCTCCACCCCCGTTGCGGGGGCGGAGCATTGTATGGGACAGCGACCCCCAGGTTTCAGCGACGAGAGAGAGAAAACAGGGGTCAACCCCCTGTCCTGAAGGATTTTTCCCGATTGTTCTCCATGACATCCCCCAGCCCCACCCCCGGACGCAGGATCACCGGCCAGAGCCGCACCGCGTCGATCACGATATTCGCCACCCCCACCACCACCAGCACCGACCCCACCGACTGGAGCACCGTGCCGATGGTCGCCACCAGATCCGACCCCCCGCTGCCCATGATCCCCGCGACGACATGCAGGAGATCCCCGGCCGCCGCGACCGCGAAACTGGCCAGCAACGCGGACATCGACTGCCGGTCGACCCGCCCGGTCCGCACCACCACGGACCGCTGCGCCAAGGCCCGAGCGTGCTCGCGCAACGCCAGGATCCCCAGCGCGACGAACAGGAACATCCCCAGCCGAAGCAGCGAGCGATCCAGCTCCAGCGGCCCCGGCGACAGGAATGGAGCCGGCGAGGACCGATCCATCCGGGCATAGATCGCGTGATAGATCAGGGTCAGCGGGATATAGACCGCCACGCCGAGGGCCGCCCGCACCGCCGCAAGCCGCCCGACCCGCGCGTGCGGCCTGATCAGCGAAACGGCCGCGCCGAGGCCGGAAACCACCAGGCCCATCGTCCCGATCAGCGGCACCCAGCCCGGCCACCACCGCATCCCCAGCAGTTCGCGTCCGATCTCGGCCCCGCGCATCAGGGCCACCGCCGCGACCGCCACGAACACGCCGCCCGCCCACAGCACCAAGCCCGTGCCGACCAGACCCGGTCGCCGGATCGGCGCCAGCTCATCGGCCAGCGGGTCCACCACGCCCAGGATCGTGGCCCGCACCGGCACCCCGCACTCCGGGCAGCGTTCCCGGATCGACAGCCCCCGCAGGTTGTAGCCGCAGCCGATGCACCACAGGTCGCCCGTCAGTTGGCGCGCGATGACCGGGGCGGGCTGACCATCCCGCGCCTTGCCGGAATCCGAACTCTCCTCAAGACCCTTCTTCATACACTCCCCGTCCGGGTCCACGCCCCGGCACGAGACCGGACAGCCTACCACAAGGAACCATCTTCCGCGAGGCACGAATCGACCGACGATGCGCCGAGCCGCCGATATACTCCGCCCGGACCCATCCCGGAAGACCGAGAAACCCCCCACCCAGCCCAGCTCCTCCCACTCCTCCCCCCCGCCCAACGCATGAATGAACCCATCCGTATGCTGCGCGACCAGATCGCCCGGGTCTACCTCGGCGACACCGGGGTCATCGACCGGTTGATCTGCTGCCTGCTCGCCCGCGGCCACGCCCTGCTCGAGGATGTGCCGGGGGTAGGCAAAACCGTCCTGGCCTCCGCCCTGGCCCGCTCCATCGACTGCCCCTTCAACCGCGTCCAGCTCACCCCCGACATGCTGCCCGCCGACATCATCGGCGTCACCATCTTCGACCGGGAAGGCCGCGAACTGAGGTTCCAGCAAGGCCCGATCTTCACCGGCATCCTGCTGGCCGACGAGATCAACCGCACCACCCCGCGCACCCAGTCCGCCCTGCTCGAGGCCATGAGCGACGGCTCGGTCTCCGTGGACGGCAAGACCTACACCCTGCACAAGCCCTTCATGGTCGTGGCCACCCAGAACCCGATGGGCTTCGAGGGCACCTACCCGCTGCCCGAGAACCAGCTCGACCGCTTCCTCATGCGGATCACCCTGGGCTATCCCACCGCCGAGGCCGAGGAACGCCTGCTCGACCTCCGCCCGGCGACGACCGTCCTCGACGCGCTCAACAGCAACACGGACGCGCAGTCCATCGTGCTGATGCAGGAATCCGTCGATCGGGTCCACATGTCACCGGCGCTGCGGGCCTACATCGTCGCCATCTCCCGCGCGACCCGCGAGTCGCCCGAGTTCCGCATCGGGATCTCGCCCCGCGGTTCGCTCGCGCTCGCCCAGGCCTGCCGGGCGTGGGCCTGGATGCAATCGCGGGACCATGTGCTGCCCGAGGATGTGCTGGCCCTGCTCGGCACGGTCTGCGCCCACCGCACCGTCCCGACCGACCCCCGCGCCCAGTCCGACCACGACCACGCCGCCGAACTGCTGGCCGAGGCCGCCCGCGCCGTTCCAGCGCCGGTCTGATACGGGTTGCACTTGAGCTTCTCGCGTGCGACCCGGACTGATCCGTGCATCATGCTCTCAAAACGCCCCGGAGGGGCGAAACAATCGCTGCTCTTTCTCCAGACCACGCCCGAGATTCAAGCGTGATCCGTCTCACTCCGGCATCGCCAGCAGCCGGTCGATCGCCTCGATCGGGTGCATCGCGTGCCGCCCGGTGGCGTCGAGCGTCTGGTGCCGGCACGATGTGCCGGGCATGACCAGCCAGTCCGCGTCCGAGGCCGCACGAACCGCGGGAAAAACCGACAACTCCCCGATCTTCATCGACAGATCGAACCGGTCGGCGGTGTACCCAAATGAACCCGCCAGCCCGCAGCACCCGGTGTCCAGCGCGCGCACGCGCCCCGGCGCCACCCGCTCCAGCGCGCGTGTGCTCGAACCGATGCCCCACAACGCCTTCTGGTGGCAGTGCCCGTGCACGATCAATGCCCCCGGCGGCGTGGCGAAGTCCGGCGTGCGCGGATGCTCGCCCCAGCGTGCCTCGATGAAATGCTCCGGCAGCATCGACCGATCCGCCAGTCGTTGGCGCAGCTCGATGGGCCGGTCGATGCGCAGGTCCAGCCAGTCGTCGGTGATGGACGACAGGCACGACGGCTCGGGCACCACGAACGCGACTACCCGCTCGTCCTCGATCCACGGGCGCAGCAGGTCCAGCGTGCGCTCCGCGTCGCGCACGGCGTGATCGAGCAGGCCCGTCGAGATGGCCGCCCGGCCCAGGTCGGATACCGGCACGACCTCGACCGCGTACCCGAAGGCGGAGAGCACGCGCCCCGCGGCGTCGGCGATCCCCGCCTCGTTGTGGGTGGTGAAACTGTCCGACAGCAGGACTACCGTCGGCGCTCCCGTCCCCCCCGCCCCCGGGATGCTGCGGCGTGTGACCGGCCGCCCGAACACTGGCAACGAACGACGCGGGTCCAGCCCAAGCACCCGGTTGAGCACCGCCCGCGTCGGCCCGAACCGGTTGACGGCGTTCACCAGCCCGGGCGTGCGTCCCGCCAGGCGGTTGAGCCGGTGGATCGAGCCGAACACGCGGGACTGCAACGGGATCCTCCCCGCCGCCCGGTGCGTCTGGTGCAGGTACTCGGCCTTGAGCCGGGCGATGTCCACATTGCTCGGGCACTCGGTCTTGCACGCCTTGCAGGAAAGACACAGGCGCAGCGTCTCCAGCGTCTCCGGGTCGCCCCACTCGGCCCGGTCATCCCCGCCCCCCCCGGGTCTGGTCTGGCCCGTCATCGCCAGTCGCAGCGCGTTGCCCCGCCCGCGCGTGGCGTGGCGCTCGTCCAGCGTGGCCATGTACGACGGGCACATGGTCCCGCCCTGCTTCTTGCGGCACACCCCCGCACCGTTGCACATCTCCGCCGCGTGCATCAGCCCGCCCTGATCGGCGAAGAGGAACGCCGTCTCGACCTCGGAACCGTGCAGCACCCGATCGTGCGGACGCACCCGCGTGTTCAGCGAGATCGACCCGAGAGGCCCCGGCGAAACGATGTTGCCGGGGTTCAGCAGCCCATGCGGATCGAACAACGCCTTGACCTCGCGGAACGCCCCCATCAGCTCCGGACCGAAGTAGTCCTCCAGCAGCGGCCCCCGCGCCCGCCCGTCGCCGTGCTCGCCGGACATCACGCCCCCGAGTTCCTTGGCCAGGTGCGCCGCGCCCAGCGCGATCCGGTGCATCCGCCCCTCGTCGGCTTCGTCGGCCAGGTCCAGCAGCGGGCGAACATGCAGCACCCCCACCGAGGCGTGGGCGTAGAACGAGGCGATGGTGCCCTCGTCCTGCACCAGCCGCTTGAACCGGCGGACGAACTCGCCCAGCCGCTCGGGCGGCACGGCGTTGTCCTCGACGAACCCCAGCGGCTTGCGCCGGCCCGGGATGGCGTGCAGCAGCGGCTCGCCCGCCTTGCGCAGTTTCCACGCATTCGCCATCGCCACGGGATCGGTGTGCGCCTCCATCGCCGAGCCGGGCAGCAACGCCCGCAGGGCGGCGAACCGCTCGCGGATCTCCTCCGGGCCGTGCTCGGAGAAGAACTCGACATACAGCACGGCCTTGACCGTCACCGCGGACTCGGACCGTGGGAGCAGATCGACATAGGTGGCGTACTCGGTGTTCTGCCGCGCCAGGTCCACGATCAGGTCGTCAAGCAACTCGACCGCGCTCGGACGCAGGCCCAGGATCGGCACCACCGCGTCGATGGCGGCCTCCACCGAGTCGAACGCGAGCACCGCCAGCCCCTTGGCCCGGGGGATGGGGTGCAGCCGCAGCGTCGCGCCCAGTGTGAAGGCCAGCGTGCCCTCTGACCCGCAGAGCAGCTGCGAGAGGTTCAGCCCGCCGGGGTCTCCCCCGCACCGGTCCAACTGTTGGAACATCACATCCAGCTGGTAGCCCGCGCTGCGCCGAATGGTCCTGGGGAACCGCTCGCGGATCAGCCGCTCGTGCCGCCGGACGATGCCCGCGACGCCCTCCGCCAGACGCAGCGCGTGGGGGTCGCGCCGTCCCCCCCCGTCGTCCAACATCACCCGTGTGCCGTCCCACAGGCAGGCATCGATGCCGAGCACGGACTCGCTGGTCCGGCCGTACAGGATCGAGTGCGAGCCGGCGGCGTTGTTGCCGATGCAGCCGCCGATGTTCGCGTGCCGGGCGGTGGCCGGATCGGGCGGGAAGAACAGCCCCGTGGGACGCAGGCGGTCGTTCAGGTCGTCCACGGTCATGCCCGGCTCGACCCGGGCGGTGCGGGCCGATTCATCCACGCCGAGCAGCGCGTGGCACCGTGGAGCGAGGTCGATCACCACCGCGCGGTTCACCCCCTGCCCGGCCAGGCTGGTGCCGCCCCCGCGGGGCAGCATCGGGATTCGTCGTTGCCCGCACCAGGCGACGGCGGCGGCCGCGTCCGGAACGCTCGCCGGGATGACCACGCCCAGCGGCTCGACCTGGTAGATGGAGGCGTCGGTCGCGTACAGCATCCGGTCGTGACGCCCGCTCCGCACCTCCACGCCCGCGGCATGCGCCAGCCCGGACAGGTCCGTCGGCTCGACCGGCTCGGCGGGCAGGACGGGAAGGCTGTGGCGTCGCTCGGGCATGTGTGCGATCGTACGCAGCGATGGAAAAGAACAACGCCCGCGGACGGGCCGCGGGCGTTGCGTTCAGCATGAGCGACCCGTCGTCGGGCGATCAGTCGTAGTAGGGGGAGATCCGAAGGTTGTTGCCGTTCGCATCCGACGCCACTTCATAGTACTGACGCAGGAAGGCGTTGCGGAAGTTGAAGCTGGTCAGGTTGACGGTCGCGCCGGCGGTGTCCTCCGTCAACCGGGTGGTGTCGTTCTCGTTCGCGAAGATGTTGTCCGGCTGGGCGCGGCGAGCGGTATCGGTGATGCCGCTGAACTGCCAGATCAACGACTGCGGATCGGGACGGTTGTGCTTCTCGGTGTGCTCGTCGGCGAAGGCGATGTTGCCGGACCAATCGGAGCGGGAACCGAACATGCCGAGCGTGACCGAGCTGTTGCCCAGCGGGGTGATCCCGTTCGAGTTGGCCGCCGAGCTGTCGATGAGATCCCAGGTGCCCGTGGCGCCGCTTCCGCCGAGGCGGTAGACCGGGCCGCGGGTCGAAACCACCGGCACCACCGAGGAGGTGGTGAACTGCCAGTTGTTGCGGCGCATCAGGAAGGGCACCATGTGCGCGTAGGAGAAGCCGCCGAGGCTATCCGCACCGGGCGTGGCCTGATTGCCCTGATGAACTCCGTCATTGACCTTCCCATCGAGGGGCGTGGCGACGAACCCCGGATCCCAGAGCGCCTGGGCTTTCTCGGTGTCACTCGAACCCACCGCGGACCGGGGACGATCGGCCTCGAACTTGGTGAAAGGCTCGTACAGGCCGAGTTCGACCGGGCTCCAGCAGATCTCGGTCTGGATGACACCCTGGAAGATCAGGATGGAGAAGATGTGGCGGGTCCGATCCTTGGTGAGCGGATTCGTGCCCGTCGCGGCAGCCAGGGTCTTGTTATTCCGATCCAGGCGGCTGGGGAGCGGATAGTTATCCTGGTTGCCGACCGCGAAGACATTCATCGCCTGAACGATCGACCGCAGCTGGGTCGAGTCCTTCAGCTCGTTGGCCGTCTTCTTGGCCTTGCCGATGGCCGGCAGCAGGATGCCGATGAGCAGCGCGATGATCGCGATGACCACCAGCAGCTCGATGAGGGTGAACGCACGATTCTTTTTCATGACTCTGACTCCGAACTTGCGGGCCGCGAGGCCCATGACCGTTGACACCGCCATCCGAACACCGGACAACGGCTGACCGCCCGGGCGAGCCGGGCACAGGGTCGGGATGTCGGGCAACGGTCAGAGTCGGAATCACAGTGGGGCCAAGGCCCCGAATCAGTGCGGATATGGCATTCGTCCGCCGTTGCTCCAAGGAAGGATACCCTCATAGGGTACCCGAAATCATCCGCACGGCAACCCCAGTGGTTCCATCCGACCACGATTCCCCCCAGTTCAACACGCCTTTTTTCGGAGCCTCGCGTGACCCAGACCCGCACGGAAACCCCCTCCGCCCGCCTCGCCGCCCTCGGCATCGACCTGCCCGACGCCCCCAAACCCGTCGCTTCCTATGTCCCAGTTCGCATTCACGGCACGCAAGCCTTTGTCAGCGGCCAACTTCCATACGGACCCGGCCGCACGCTCACCCACACCGGCCTTATCCCCAGCCAGGTGGACGCCGAGACCGCCAAGGCCGCGGCCCGCCTGTGCGCCGTCAACGCCCTGGCCTGCCTGCGCGAGGCCCTCGGCTCGATCGACCGCGTGCGCGGCGTCGTCAAGGTCGGGGTCTTCGTCGCCTCGGACCCCGGCTTCGGCGGGCAGCCCGGCATCGCCAACGGGGCCAGCGACCTGCTGGTCGAGGTCTTCGGCGAGGCCGGTCGTCATGCCCGCGCCGCCGTCGGCGTGGCCGCCCTGCCTCTCAACGCCCCGGTCGAGGTCGAGTTCGTCTTTGAACTGGAAGGATGATCGCGGGCCGACCCCCCCGCTTACCCGCCGAAGGCCTTGTGGTAGTCCTTCAAAAACTTCTCGATCCCGATGTCGGTCAGCGGGTGGCTCATCAGCTGCTTGATGACCGAGAGCGGGACGGTGGCCACATCGGCCCCCATCATGGCGCAGTCGAGCATGTGCTTGGGGTGCCGGATCGAGGCGGCCAGGATCTTGGTGTGGTAGCCGTAGTTGTCGTAGATCTGGCGGGTCCGCTGGATCAGGTCCATGCCGTCCTCGCCGATGTCGTCCAGACGGCCGATGAACGGCGAGACCAGGAACGCGCCCGCCTTGGCCACCATCATCGCCTGCAGCGGCTGGAAGCACAGGGTCATGTTGGTCCGGATGCCCTCATCACTGAGCGCTTTGCAGGCCTTCAGCCCGTCCACGGTGCAGGGCAGTTTCACCACGATGTTGTCCGCGATCTTCGCCCGCTCCCTGCCCTCGGCGATCATCGCCCCGGCCTCGATCGCGATGACCTCGGCGGACACCGGCCCGGACACGATGTCGCAGATCTCGGCCAGGCGCTGGCCGTAGTCGATGCCCTCCCTGGCGATCAGGGAGGGGTTGGTCGTGACGCCGTCGAGCACGCCGAGGTCGTTGGCCTGCTTGATCTCGTCCAGGTTCGCGGTGTCGATGTACAGCTCCACGGGGAGTCCTCCGGCGTGCGGGCGATTGGAAAAAGGGAATCAGGGCAGTGACGGGGACCGAACTTTAGGCCTTCGATACCGCCTGCTCGGCCCGGACGCGCTCGGCCAAGGCACGGCGCATGATCTTGCCCGTCGGGTTTCTCGGCAGGGCCTCGACCACCACCACCCGGCGGGGAACCTTGTAGCCGGCCAGCCGGTCGCGGCACCAGGCCCGCAGGGCGTCCGGGTCGGGGCTCTTGCCCTCCTCGGCCTCGACGAAGGCGACCACGGTCTCGCCGCGGATGTCGTCGCGCTCCCCCACCACGCCGGCGGCGAAGACATCCGGGTGGGCGTTGAGCACTTCTTCCACCTCGCGGGGGAAGACATTCTCTCCGCCGACGATGATCATCTCCTTGATGCGTCCGGTGATCCAGAGGAACCCCCGGTCGTCCACGCGGGCCATGTCGCCGGTGCGGAGGTAGCCCCGCCCGTCGAAGCCGGCGGCGGTCTCGTCGGGCAGGTTCAGGTAGCCGCGCATGATGTTCGGGCCGGCGAGGCGCAGCTCGCCGTCCAGACCCGGCGGCAGGTCCAGCCCGGTGGCCTGGTCCACGATGCGCTGCCGGACACGCGGCAGCGGGCGCCCGACCGAGCCGGGGGCGTCCTCCCCCGGCAGGCGGGCGTGCGTGACCGGCGAGCACTCGGTCATGCCGAACCCCTCGTCGATCCGCACCCCGAACCGATCCCTGAACGCCGCGGCGACCGATTCCGGCAGCGGCTCGCCGCCCGAGATGGCGATCCGCAGGGAGCTGAAGTCCTCGGCGGTCGCGTCCTTGACGGTCAGCAGCGCGTTGTACATGGACGGGATGCCCATGAAGACCGTCGGCCGGTGCTCGCGGAACAGCTCGACCACCCGCTTGGGGACGAACCGCGCGCTGTACACCCCCTTCGCGCCGGAGAAGAACGGCGCGTGGGTCAGGGCGCTCAGCCCGAAGCTGTGGAACTGCGGCAGGATGCCCAGGAACACATCTTCCCGCGAGAAGTGCATGTGCTCGTGCATCTGATCGACATTCGACTCCAGGTTCGCGTGGCTGAGCATGACGCCCTTGGGGCGACCGCTTGTTCCCGATGTGTACAGCACCACCGCCAGGTCGTCCGGATCGCCCACGGTCGGCCACCGGGGCGACGGCAGGCGCTTGAAGTCCACATCCTCGATCCAGACCGGGTTGGCCACCCGCGGCGTGAACCCGATGTGTTCCACCAACTGCCGGGAGACGATCAGCGTGTCCATGCCGCTGTCGTCGATCACATACTGCATCTCCTCCGGCTTGAGCAGGTAGTTGACCGGCACCAGCGTTCGCCCCACGAACCACACGCCCGACGCCACCCCGGCGAACGCGCCGGAGGTGGGCATCATCACCCCCACCCGCGGCGTGCGCGACACGGATTCCACAATGTCCGCGATGTGCATGGCGATGACCAGCAGGTCGATCCCGCGGTACGACCGCCGGTCGTCCACGAGCATCTCCCGACGAGGGTTGCGGAGCATGGATCGAAGGGCGCGCCAGCCGAGCAAGGGGAACCTCCTGTTCTTGCGCCAAGCCTACCCGATCTCACACGCCCGCGCCCGGGACAAGGCCGGGAAACAGGACGGCCGAGTGAAACTCGGCCGCTCCGGAAGTTTCACACGCCCGCGTCCGCGTACGGCCAGACCTCCAGCCCGTGCGGGGCGTTGCGGACATCCCGCTCGACCGTCACCGTCCGCAGCGCCTTCCCCGTCCGCAGGGCGAACGCCGTCACCGAGCCGGGTGAGTGCCCGGCCACCACCACGCCCGCCCACGCCCCCCCCGCCCCCCCCGCCCGCTCGTCCACGCACAGGCCGCGGGCGAAGCCGGGGCGGGCGTAGTCGCCCGGGACGGCGTCGGCGGTCGGGGCCGGCTCCACCTTCGGGATCGGCATCCGCTGGATCACGGGGCCTTTGACGCCCGCGATCACCACCGCGTCGTCCCCGGTGGAGTTGAAGATCATGCGGCCCTGCTGGGGCTGGCAGTTGTGCGTCATCTCCGGGACCACGGCGTAGGGGCGGACCTCGCCGGTCGCCGGGTCGAGCAGGCAGGCTGCCATGAAGCGCAGGCCGCTGAACAGCACCCGCCCGTCGCCCCGACCCGCGGGCTTGCCGGGCATCCACCAGACCTGATTGATGTGCAGCCGGTCCTGCTTCGGCGGCAGGTTGGCCGCATCGTTCGGGTCGAAGGCCCGGGCAGCCAAAGCCGTGACCGCCCGGCCCTGCACGCCCCGCGTCGCCGGGGTGATGTGCCAGGCGAGGTCGAACCGCTCGGAGGCCGGGTCGAACCGCAGCAGCGCGTCGTGGCTGGTCGATGTCAGCCAGATTCGACCGGCGGCGTCCTGGGAAATCTCGTGGCAGTGGTGCAGGCTGGGGCAGCGGTAGGAGCGGAGGATCTCGAAAGACCGACTGAACACGAACAGCTCGTCCGAGGCCGCGATCCAGATCTCATCTCCGATGAAGGTGATGCCCCGCAGGCCCCGGCCCATGCCGCGGCCCTCCCAGTCGATGTCCACGCGGTTCCAGTCGAGCACCTTGCGGAACGCGCCCGTCTCCAGGTTGATCAGGTAGGCCCCGCCGTGGGCGTTGCCCTGGCGGGAGGAGCGGATCACATCGGTCATCAGCACGGTGGGCAGGGGCATGGGCCTGAGGCTAGCCCTCCGCGATGACCGAGGCGACCGCGTGGTCCTTGGTGTGCGTCAGCGAGACATGCCAGCGGGCGATGCCCCGCTCGGCGGCGAGGGCCGCCGCCCGCCCGGTGACGACCAGTTCCGGCCTGCCGGACTCGGCACGGTGGACCGCGATATCAGTCCAGCCGACCCCCTGTGCCCAGCCCGTGCCCAGCGCCTTCAGGGCCGCCTCCTTGGCCGCGAAGCGGGCGGCCAGGTGCTCGACCCTGCGGGGGCCGTCGCCCGCGTCGGCGATCTCGCGCGGGGTGAAGCAGCGTTCCACGAAGCGGTCGGCGTGCTCGGCCAGCATCTTCTCGATGCGGTCCACCTCGGTCAGGTCGATGCCGTGGCCGAGCACGGGCATGTCACGCGCCCTTCCTGCCGGGCTTGGCCGGCTTAGGGTCTGGCTTGGGCTTGGGGTCCGCCTTGGTTTCGGTCTTTGCCGGCTTGGCGTCGGGCTTGGCGCCGGAATCGGAGGACTCGCTCTTCGGCTTCGCCGCGTCGGCGTCCGCCTTGGCGGCCTTTTTGTATGACTCGCTGCGGTAGTCCGTCTCGTAGAAGCCGCCGCCCTTGAACATGACCGCCGAGCCGATGCCGATCAGCCGCTCCAGCTTCGCCTTGGCGCAGCTCGGGCACTTCTTGAGCACCGGGGCGGTGATGGACTGGAACTCCTCGAACTCGTGGCCGCAGGCCTTGCAGCGGTACTCGTAGGTCGGCATTCAGGCGTTCTCCGATGATGCGGGGGGGGCGGGGGGGGAGGCTGCCGGGGCGACCCCGACCTTGGCCGGGCGGACCACGCGGTCGCCCAGCTTGTAGCCGGTGCTCATCACGAAGGACACATGCCCCGGCTCGACACCCTCGGCGGGCTGCTGCATCATCGCCTCGTGATGCCCCGGGTTGAACTCGTCCCCCACCGCCGGCGCGATGGGCGACACGCCGTAGCCGCCCAGCACGCGCAGGAACTCTTCGCGGATCATCTTCACGCCCATCGTGATCGTCTCGGCCGACACCTTGGACGGGTCCTGCATCAGCGCCATCTCGAACTGGTCGATCAGCGGGATGAGCGAAGTCACCACGCCGCGCACGGCCATCTCACGGGCCTCGCGTTCGTTGTTCACGGCCCGGCGTTGGAAGTTCTGGTGGTCCGCCGCCGCGCGGAGCAGGCGGTTCTGCTGCTCGTCGCGCTGGGCGATGGTGTCCAGCAAGGCCCCCACGATCTCGTCGGCCTCGGGCGGGAACTCCAGCTCGCCGGCCAGCGCGAGCTGGCGGATCGCCTCGTAGCGGGCCGCGGCGTCCTGATCAGAGTGGGCCTCGGGGGCGGGGGTCTCGGGGCTGGTCTCGTTGTGCTCGGTTTCGCTCGTCATGGTCGCACCCGTTTCATGTCCACCCCCACCTGAACCCGGAGGCCGAGTGAAACTCGGCCTCACCAAAGCCAAGAGGCCGAGTGGAACTCGGCCCCACAAGGGGAGGTCAGCCCCCCAGTCTGTCGGTGATCTTCTTCCAGAACCCCGCGGACTCGGGATTCACATTCTTGTCCTCGGTCGCGGCGTACTCGCGCAGCAACGCCTCCTGCTTGGAACTGAGCTTTTTCGGCGTCTCGATCTTGACGACCACCACCAGATCCCCCCGCTGCCCGCTGCGCAGATTCGGCAGGCCCGCCCCTTGCAGGCGGAACAGGTCGCCGTACTGCGTGCCCTTCCTGATCTCCAGCGTCCGCTTGCCGTCGAGCGTGGGCACCTCGACCGAGGCCCCCAGCGTGGCCTGCGTGAACGAGATCGGCATCTCCATCAGCAGGTGGTCGCCGTCGCGCTGGAACAGGTCGTGGTTGCGGACCCGCACCACCACATGCAGGTCGCCCCGCACGCCGTCGCCGGTCGGCGAGCGGTCCGGCGCGGGCGGCTCGCCCTCGCCCGGCACGCGGACGGCCTGGCCGTCGTGGATGCCCGCGGGGATCTTCACGCTCAGCTTGCGCGACCGGCCCACCCGGCCCTTGCCGTGGCAGTTCGTGCAGCGTTCCTTGATGATCGTCCCGCGCCCGCGGCAGGCGGGGCAGGCCGTGACCATGCGGAACATGCCGCCCAGCCCCGCCTGCTGGACCTTGCCCTGCCCGGCGCAGGTGGCGCAGGTCTCGGGCCTGGTGCCGGGCTTGGCGCCGCTGCCCGAGCAGGTGTCGCACACATCCATCCGGGTGAACTCGACATCCCGCGTGCAGCCGTCGAGGACATCCTTCAGGTCCAGCGTGACCTCGGTCTCCAGGTCATAGCCGCGGGCCGGCCCGCGGGTCTGCCCCCCGCCGCCAAAACCGCCGAAGCCTCCCCCACCACCGCCACCTCCGAAGATGTCGTTGAACATCGAGAAGATGTCCTCGACATTCATGCGGCTGAAGTCGTGCCCCGCCGCCCCGCGCCCGCGCAGCCCCTCGTGCCCGTACTGGTCGTAGATCTTCTTCTTGGACTCGTCGGACAGCACCTCGTAGGCCTCGGCGGCCTCCTTGAACTTGACCTCCGCCTCCTTGTCGTCCGGGTTGCGGTCGGGGTGGTGCTTCATCGCCAGACGCCGGTAGGCGCGCTTGATGTCATCCACGCCGGCGGAACGCTCGACGCCGAGGATCTCGTAGTAGTCGCGGGTGGTGGGCATGAATCCGGCCACCGCCGTTTCCGGCGGGGGCCGGGGGATTCTCTCTTGATGGTGGCCTGTGTCATCGAAAGACGCCCAGGCCATCCAATCCTCACCCCGAAGGGGTGAACGCCTGTAGCCACGGGTGGAGCGCAGCGCAACCCGTGGATACCGACCTTCCCGAACATCTTCACCCCGGAGGGGTGAAGGAAAGCCGCGATTCCTTGACCCCTCCGGGGTCAAGCCCAACAAGAAACCACCTTTCCACGGGTGCGCTGCGCTCCACCCGTGGCTACAAACCATCGCCCCTCCGGGGCGAACCGGGGAGACGGCACGGAGTGCCGTCCTACCTCAGCTCACCGCGCCGGCCACCGGCTCGGTGTCTTCCTTCAGCTCGGTCAGCATGACATCGGTGGTCAGCATCAGGCCCGCCACGGACGCGGCGTTGACCACCGCGCTCTTGGCGACCAGCGCCGGGTCGATGATGCCGGCCTTGACCAGATCGACATACTCGCCCGTCGCGGCGTTGAGGCCGACCGCGCCGGTCTCCTCGCGCACCGTCTCGACCGCCAGGTCGCCGTCGAAGCCGGCGTTGGCGGCGATCTGGTAGGCGGGGGCCGTCAGCGCCCGGGCCAGGATCTCGTAGCCGAAGCGCTCGTCGCCCTTGGCCTTCCTGCCCGCGGCCTCGACGGCATCGATGCAGCGGAGCAGGGCCACGCCGCCGCCGGGCACGAAGCCCTCCTTGGCGGCCGCGCGGGTGGCGTGCAGGGCGTCGTCCACCAGATCCTTGGTGGCCTTCATGGCCTGCTCGGTCGCGCCGCCGACGCTGATGATCGCCACGCCGCCGGTGAGCTTGGCGTGCCGCTCCATCAGCTTCTCGCGGTCGTAGTCGGAAGTGGACTTGTCGTGCTGGGCCTTGATCTGGCTCGCCCGGCTCTCGATGTCCTTCTTCTTGCCCGCGCCCTGGATGATCGTGGTCGAGTCCTTGTTGATGACGATCTTCTTGGCCGAGCCGAGTTCCTTCAGCTCGATGGACTCGAGGCTGCGCCCCAGGTCCTCGGAGAAGTAGGTGCCGCCGGTCAGGATCGCGATGTCCTGCAGCATGGCCTTGCGCCGGTCGCCGAAGCCCGGGGCCTTGACGGCCGCGATGTTCAGCGTGCCGCGCAGGCGGTTGACCACCAGCGCAGCCAGCGCCTCGTTCTCCACATCCTCGGCGATGATGAGCAGCGGCTTGCCGGAGGTGGCCACCTTGTTCAGCAGCGGGAGCAGGTCGGTCAGGTTGGCGATCTTCTTCTCGTTGATGAGGATGATCGCGTCCTCGAGCACGGCCTCGCCGGTCTTGGGGTCGGTCATGAAGTAGGGCGACAGGTAGCCCTTGTCGAACTGCATGCCCTCGACATACTCCAGCGTGGTCTCGTTGGACTTGCCGTCCTCGACCTCCACCACGCCCTCGGCCCCGACCCGGGCGATGGCCTCGGCGATCAGCTCGCCGACGGTCTCGTCATGGTTGGCGCTGACGGTGGCGACCTTCTTGTAGTCGGCCTTGCCCTTGCAGGGCACGGCCATCGCGTCGATGGCCTCGCTGACCACCTGGGCGGCGGCGTTGATGCCGCGCTGCACATGCACCGGGTTCGCGCCCGAGGCCACGACCTTGAGCCCCTCGGTGAAGATCGCCTGGGCCAGCACGGTGGCGGCGGTGGTGCCGTCACCAGCCTTGTCGGCCGTCTTCTTGGCGACCTGGTAGACCATCTTCGCGCCCATCGACTCGAACCGCTCGGGCAGCTCGATCTCCTTGGCGACGGAGACGCCGTCCTTGGTGACATGCGGACCGCCGAAGGACTTCTCGATCACCACATGCCGCCCGGCGGGGCCCATGGTGCACTTGACGGCGTCGGCCAGCTTGTCGACGCCCCGCTTCATCGCGAGGAGCGCTTTGTCCTCGAACATGATCTGCTTGCTTGCCATTTGGTTCACTCCTTCGGAGTTCACAGGGATCAGCGACTAGCCACTTGCCACTAGGGATTGGAGCCGCCGGGTATTTTCCGCTCAACGCTTCGAAGCAGCCCGAAGAGCACCTTGCTGCACTCCGTGATGACTTCATCCATCGCCTGAAACACTTCATCATTCATGAAACCCAGTTCGCGAGCCACGACGCACTGGGTCTCGACTTCATACAGGGAACCGCGGGCCATCCGGAGGAACCGGGCGTAATCGGAGGTCGTCCCGCGACCCCAGCCCTCCGCGATGTTCGACGGGACGGAAACGGCCGCCCGCCGGATCTGGCTCGTCAGCCCGAATCGCTCGTCGCCGGGAAACTTCTCAGAAGCCCGATAGACGAAGCGGGTCACGCGGATCGAAAGTTTCCAGGCATCAAGATCCTTGTACGACTCGATGCCCATCCGCTTCCTATCACTAGTGGCTAGTGGCCAGTCCCTAGTCCCACCCGCTTTAGCCCACGACCCCCAGGATCTCCGTCTCCCGCAGGATCAGGTGATCGACGCCCTCGATCTCGACTTCCGTGCCGGCGTACTTGCCGTACACGACCGTGTCGCCCTTCTTGACGCTGAGGGTCGCGATGGTCCCGTTGTCCAGGCGCTTGCCGGGGCCGACGGACACGACCTTGCCCTGGATCGGCTTCTCGGTGCTGGACTCGGGAAGGTAGAGGCCCGACGCGGTCTGCTTGGCCGCTTCGATGGGCTTGACGAGGATGCGGTCTTCGAGAGGGTGAACTGCCATTGATCTGTTCTCCGATCACGCCGATGCGTGGAAGTTGTGGTGTGTGTCCGATCCGATCAGAAGCCCATGCCGCCCATACCCGGCATACCGCCCATCCCACCCATGCCGCCCATCCCGCCGCCGCCCGCGGGGGCCGCCGACTTCGGCTCGGGCTTCTCGGTGACGATGCAGTCGGCGGCCAGCAGCACGGCCGCGACGGACCCGGCGTTCCGCAGCGCGCTGCGGTCCACCTTGGCGGGGGTGATGACGCCGGCCTTGATGAGGTCCTCGTAGGTGTCGGTCAGGGCGTTGTAGCCGAACGAGTCGCTGTCGCTCGCCTCGACCTTGGCCACCACCACCGAGCCTTTGGCCCCGGCGTTGTCGGCGATGGTCGCCGTCGGCACCGCCAGCGCCTTGTAGACCACATTCAGACCGGCCGCGAAGTCGTACTTGACCTGGCCGATGTCGTGCGAGGTGACCTCGGTGTCCTTGCCGAACACCGCGTTCCACTCGCGGTTCTTCTCGATCGCCCTGCGGGCGCGGATGAAGGACACGCCGCCGCCGGCGACGATGCCCTCGGCCACGGCCGCGCGGGTGGCGTGCAGGGCGTCCTCCACGCGGGCCTTCTTCTCCTTGAGTTCGGCCTCGGAGCCGGCCCCGACGCTGATCTGCGCCACGCCGCCGGCCAGCTTGGCCAGGCGCTCTTGGAGCTTCTCGCGGTCGTAGTCGCTGGTCGAGGTCTCGATCTCGCGCCGGATCTGCTCGATGCGGGCCTGGATGTCCTTGGTGTCGCCCGCGCCCTCGATGATCGTGGTGTTGTCGGCCGTCACCTCGATCTTCTTGGCCAGGCCGAGCTGCTTGAGTTCGATCTTGTCCAGCTCGGTGCCCAGATCCTTCATGAAGGCGGTGCCGCCGGTCAGGGTGGCGATGTCCTGGAGCATGGCCTTGCGCCGGTCGCCGTAGCCGGGGGCCTTGACGGCCGCGACCTGCAGCGTGCCGCGCAGCTTGTTGATGACCAGCGTGGACAGGGCCTCGCCCGTGATGTCCTCGGCGATGATCAGCAGGGGCTTCTTCGCGCCCATGACCTTCTCGAGCAGCGGCACCAGCTTGGCGATGTTGTCGATCTTGTCCTCGTGGACCAGCACCAGGGCCTTGTCGAAGTTGACGGTCATCTCATCGACATCGGTGACGAAGTTCGGCGACAGGTAGCCGCGGTCGAACTGCATGCCCTCGACCACCGTGACCTCGGTCTCCAGGCCCTTGCCCTCCTCGACCGTGATCACGCCGTCCTTGCCCACGCGCTCGAAGGCGTCGGCCATGATCTTGCCGGTCTCGGGGTCGTTGTTGGCCGAGATCGCGGCCACGGACTGGATGTCCTTCTTGCCGCTGACGGGCTTGGCCATCGCGTCGATCGACCCGCAGGCCAGCTCGACGCCCTTCTTCATGCCGCGGACCAGCCCGTTGGCGTCCACGCCGGCGGCGATGTAGCGCAGGCCCTCCTTGAACAGGGCCTCGGCCAGCACGGTGGCGGTGGTCGTGCCGTCGCCGGCCACATCGGAGGTCTTGCTCGAAGCCTCCTTGACCAGGCGGGCGCCCATGTTCTCCGCCTTGTCCGAGAGTTCGACCTCCTCGGCCACCGTCACGCCGTCCTTGGTGACGGTCGGGCCGCCCCAGGACTTGTCGATGACCGCGTTCCGCCCGCGCGGGCCGAGCGTGGCCTTGACGGCCGAGGCGAGCTTCTCCACCCCGGCGAGCAGGGCCTGCCGGGCCTCGAGATCGAAGGTGAGTTCTTTGGATGCCATGGGGTTGTATCTCCTGAAAACGGGCGTCCCGCCCGCGATCGCTGACCGTCAAACCCCGGCCCGAAGGGACCATGGGGTAACCCACAAAGGCAACCCGGATGCCAAACCGAATACACCCGTTCCCGCCCCGTCCAGCCCCACGCCCCCCGCCCACGCCTGCCGCCCCGCGCCACCCCGCGCCCACCACCTGCCAATCCGGCAGTCTCCCCCCTCAATGAGCCGCGGGCTTCAGCCCGCGCGGTGTTCGCAACCCCCCCTGGACTTCACTTCCCACCCCTCCCCGGACTTCAGCCCGCACGAGGTCTCCCCACCCCCACCACCCCAACCACTCGCTTTCCAAACCATTCAACACCCCCGGGCGTGTGTGCCCAAGAGCGGTCGCTGGCACCGCGCGGGCTGAAGCCCGCGGCTCATTTTTGCCGCTATCATCCGCACCCACCCCCCCCAGAGACCGGCCATGACCCTCACCCTCGCCTATGCCGATCCCGCCCCGTACCTGCCCATCTTCGTCATGATCCTGGCCGCGATCGGCTTCGCGGTGCTCAACATCGTCGGTTCCTTCGTGCTCGGGCCGAAGCGGCTCGGCGCCCGCAAAGGCGAGACCTACGAGTCCGGCATGACCCCGGTGGGCACCGCCCGCAAGCGGTTCAATGTCCGGTTCTACCTGATCGCGATGGTCTTCCTGGTCTTCGATGTCGAGGTCATCTTCCTGTACCCCTGGGCCGCCACCTTCACCCAGCTCGACCCCCAGTCCGACCAGAGCCTCGTCTGGCTCGGGCGCATCCTGTTCTTCCTGCTGACCACCGTGGTCGCCTACCTCTACGGCTACCGCAAGGGCGTTTTCCGGTTCGACTGACCCCCCGCCCCCCCCGGCCGCTCCCCTTGCGGTCGCGGCTTGTCGAACCCGCATCCGGCCCGGTGTTGCGAGCGTACAGACCCGTACCCATGTCCACGGCCCTCCCCACCAGACCCGAGCGGACCACCCCGCTGCGGGCCGGGATCGGCCAACGCCTCGCGGCCGCCCTCATCGCGTCCGGCTGCCTGGGCGTACTGGCCACCGCCGCATGGCTGAACCCCTCCGAACGCGGCCACGGCACCCACACCCAGATCGGCCTGCCCCCCTGTTCGTGGGCCGTCTGGTTCGACAAGCCCTGCCTGACCTGCGGCATGACCACCGCCTTCTCCCACACGGGCGAGGGCCGATGGATCTCGGCCTTCATCACCCAGCCCGCCGGGGCGGTGCTGAGCCTGGGCACCGCCGTAGCGTTCTGGTTCGCCGCCCACGCCGCCCTGACCGGCAGCCGGATCGGGGCCATGACCGCCTGGCTGCTCCGACCCCGGACGATTGCCTTCCTGGTCGCCGGACTCCTGGCCGCCTGGGTCTATAAGATCCTGAGTTGGAACGGCTTCTGACGGATTCCCGGCCCGGGCGCGCCCCGGACCACCACCCGACCCGAACGAGAGGGATGACCATGCACAACCTCCGCACCCCAGCACGCTCCCTGGCATTGGCCGCGTTCGGAACCTTGGCCGTCGTCGCCATCCCCGGCTGCATCATCCCCGCCGCCATCGGCGGCATGGCCGAGTCGTACCACCGCACCGGCAAGAGCACGATCTACGCCGAGTTCACCGGCATCTCCGGCAAGTCCTTCGCCGTCGTGGTGACGGGCAGCCGCATGATCGAGGCCGATCATCCCGGCCTGACCGCCCGCATGATCCAGCGGATCAACGACCGCCTGATCGCCAACGCCAATCCCTCCTACGCCATCCCCAGCGGCGACCTGCTCACCGTCCTCTACAACACCCCGCAGTGGCCCGCCATGACCCGCGGCGAGGTCGGCGAGATGCTCGGCGTCGAACGCCTCATCGTCGTCGAGATCATCGACTACTTCCTCCACGAGCCGGGCAACCAGTACATCTGGGACGGCGCCGCCTCGGCCCTCGTCCAGGTCTTCGAGACCGACTCGGCCATGCCCGACGACCCGGTGTTCGAGAAGTCCATCCGCATCACCTTCCCCGACGCCAAGGGATTCCTGCGGACGGACATCCCCGAGGCCGCCGTCACCAGCGAGATGTCCAACCGGCTCATCAACCGCGTCGCCTGGCTTTTCTACGAGCACGAGGAAGCCAACTCGATCCCGTACTGAGCCGCCCCCCACCCAGCCCGATTTCAAAGCCCGACCGGGAGCCCCCATGCCCCACCTGAGCAACCTCCTCGCCCGCGTGCCCCTCGCCGCGGCCTGCCTGATCGGCGCCGCCATCGCCGCGGGGTGCAATGTGGTCGCCCCCATCGCCTACGCGATCCACGGCCCGGGCAAGGTCGAGGCGGTTTACACCCTTGACGAAAAGAAGAGCGTCGTCTACTTCATCGACGATCCCTCCAGCAAGATCGCGCAGCGCCGCCTGCGCTACACCATGGCCGATGTCGCCTCGCGCACCCTGCTGGAGAAGAAGGTCGTGCTCGATGTGCTCGACTCACGCACCATCCTCAACGCCGCCTCCAAGGAACGCCACGGCGACCGCATGAGCATCACCGAACTCGGCCGCGCCGTCGGGGCCGACATCGTGGTCTACGCCGTCGTCACCAACTTCTCGATGGCCAACGAGGGCAACACCTTCGTCCCCAGCACATCGATGCGCGTCAAGATCATTGATGTCGCCGAGGGGGAGCGCATCTGGCCGGCCGCGGAATCCGGCTACCTCCTCGAGGTCCGCCTGCCGCAGCGCCCCGGCACGACCGGAATGGAACAGACCAACCGCCTCCAGACCGAGACCGCGCTGGCCGAGAAGGCCGGCATCGCGCTGGCCCAGATGTTCTACAAGCACGAGATCACCGATTCCGCAATCCGACGCTGATGAACCCTTCCTCCCCCGCATCCGACCGCCCCGACACCCTCCATATCGTCGCCGCCCCCGCGACGGCCCGCCCGGTCCCCCACGATCCCGGGCGGCTCGCGCCCCTCCTGCTCCTGGCCCACGCCCTGAGTGAGGGCAAATGCCCGCCCGGCCCCGTCCTGCTTGTCGGCCCGGAGGGTTGCGACCGCACCGCCGCCGCCTGCGGCCTGACCCACCACGCCACGATGAGCCTGCCCCTCGGCCGGCCGCGTCTCGGACGCCCCGCCCTGCTCGCCCGCACCCGCGGGCTTCAGCGCCTGGTCTGCTGGTCCGACGAACTCACCCCGCTCGTCCACCGCGCCGCCGATGAGGTCCACCTCGTCTCCACCGACCCCGACCGCTGCCCAGACCCCCCCCGCCACTTCGCCCGCATCACCACCATCACCGAGCACGACGCCGCCGTCTGGCGCCGACGCGGCGCGGCCCCCGTCCGCGCCGACACCTGGGTCGAGGCCCTCCGAGCCTCCGCTCCTCCCTCCATCCCCCACCATCCGCGAGACCTCCGGGACCGTGCGGACCCCGGAGCCGTTCTCATCACCGCCCTTGAAGATCGCCCCGCCCAGACCGACGCCCGCGCCCTCGCATTCCTCCTCAGCGTGCTGCACACCAACGGCTACCCCGTCTGCGGCCTGACCCCCTCCATCGCCGCCAACACCGCGTCCGCCCGCCATCACATCGCTGGCCTGGTCCGCGGCTACCGCCTGCTCCTGACCGACGAACCCCTGCCCGCCCTGCTCGGCGGCATCGACATGGTCGTGATGCCCGAAGAAGCCAGGACCGGCGCGAGCATGATCCTCCAGGCCGCCGCCGAGGCCCGCGGCTGCCGCGTGATCCGCCTCAGCCACCGCGGCCGCGCCGGCCTCAAAAGTACGCCCGGAACCGCCGTGCCCATCCTCCAGATCCTCGACGCCATCCTGGCCGAACGCTCCGCCGCCGCGACCCCCGCCCCCCCCGAGCCGGCCCATGCCTGACCCTGCCTCGCCGACCGGCGTGCTGTTCGTCTGCCTGGGCAACATCTGTCGCAGCCCGCTGGCCGAGGGGATCTTCATCCACCTCGCCCGCGAACGCGGCGTGCTGGAGAACTTCCGCGTCGATTCCTGCGGCACGGGCGGCTGGCACGCGGGCGATCGGGCCGACCCCCGCTCCATCGCCGTGGCCGCCAGACACGGCATCGAACTGCCGTCGATCGCCCGCAAGTTCGACCCGCGCCGCGACGCGGCGGACTTCCGCTGGCTGATCCCGATGGACCACCAGAACCACCGCGACCTGCTCGGCCACGGCGTGCCCGCCGCACAACTCCGCCTGATGCTCGACTTCCACCCCGGCCCGCCGACGCGCGAGGTGCCCGACCCGTACTACGGCGGGCCGGACGGGTTCGACAAGGTGTACGAGATGCTGCGGGTCGCGTGCGTGGGGATGCTCGAAGAGTTCAGCCGGGAGTGATGAAGGTCGCGGCCAACGCCACCAGACGATCCGCGATCAGACGGTCGTGCCCGGCCTTTGGCGTGATTCCCATACGCTCGGTCTGAATCACCGCGAGTTGATCGGCGACGGAGCCAGCGTTCCCGCGCAACGCCCAGTGCGCCAGAGCCGGGGCGTATGAACTGTACTCGTCGAACGCACCCGGCGCATCGCCCACGCCGATCGGGTCCCACTCTTCGAGCAAGACCCGATCAACCTCGGCGACCAACCGCCGCCAACACTCAGGCGAAGGCTGGAATCGCTCCCCGCTCATAGGTCCAGCATCAGCCTGGTCGGATCCTCGATCGCGTTCTTGATCGACACGAGGAACTGCACCGCCTGGGCCCCGTCCACGATGCGGTGGTCGTAGCTCAGCGCCAGGTACATCATCGGGCGCAGGGCGATCTGGCCGGACTTCTCCGGGAACTCCACCGCGCGGTTCTTGATGCCGTGCATGCCCAGGATGGCCGACTGCGGCGGGTTGAGGATGGGCGTCGAGAGCAGGCTGCCGAACACCCCGCCGTTGGTGATGGTGAAGGTGCCGCCGGTCATCTCCGACAGTTCCAGCGTGCCCGCCTTGGCCCGCGCGCCGAAGTCCTTGATGCCCGACTCGATATCGGCAAAGCTCATCGCCTCGCAGTTGCGCAGCACGGGCACCACCAGGCCCTTGGGCCCGGCCACCGCGATGGCGATGTCCTTGTAGTCGTGGTGCTCGATGGCGGGCTTGCCGTCGTCGCCGGGGACGATGTTCGCGTTGACCAGCGGGAACTTCTCGAGCGCCTGCGTCGCGGCCTTCACGAAGAACGACATGAAACCCAGACCGATGCCGTGCTTCTTCTCGAAGTCGTCCTTGAACTGCTTGCGCAGCGCCATCACCGCGCCCATGTCCACCTCGTTGAAGGTGGTCAGCATGGCGGCGGTCTGCTGGGCCTCGACCAGACGCGAGGCGATGCGCTGGCGGAGCGGAGTCATCTTCTCACGGCGGACGGCGCGGGAGCCGGGCGCCGCGCCGGAAGCGGCGGGCACGGCGGCCGGAGCGGCGGGGGCCTGCCCGTTCTGGTGCGTCTGGATGTAGGCCAGCACATCCTGCTCGCGGATGCGTCCGCCCGCGCCGGTGCCCGAGATCGAGCCGAGGTCCACCCTGTTGTCCTCGGCCAGCTTGCGGGCCAGGGGGGTGGCCTTGTGCTCGCCGGAGGGCGGCGCGTGAGCCGCGGGGGCGGGGGAGGCGGGGCTGGCGGCCGGCTTCGTCTCGGCCTTGGTTTCAGACTTGGGTTCGGGCTTGGTTTCGGGCTTCGGCGGCGCGGCCGTCGCTGTGCCGCCCTCGCTCTTGGCCGCCGACCCATTCGCCGCCGCGGGCTTGGACGCCGACTCGTCGATGGTGCCGACCGTCGCGCCGACATTCACCTCGTCGCCCTCGGCCGCGCCGTGCCTGACGACGCCCGACGCCGGCGCGGGCACCTCCATCGTCACCTTGTCCGTCTCAAGCTCGAGCACCGTCTGGTCGCGCTCGACATACGCGCCGTCCGGCACCGACCACGACGAGATCACGCCGGAGGTCACGGATTCGCCGACATTGGGGATGACGATCTGGGTGGCCATGTGTCCGCCTCTGTTCTCTTCAATGCCCGACTCTTACGCGCCCGCCGCGGCCACCTGCCGCTGCTCGGGTTTCTGCTCGGGCTTTGGCCCGATCGCCCTGCTGATGATCGTTTCCTGCTCGTACTTGTGCTGGTGCTTCGAGCCGGTGGCCGGCGAGCCGCTGCTCGCCCGCCCGATGAACTGCGGCCGGGGCAGGCCCAGCTCGGCATCCATCTTGTTGGCCACGAACAGGTAGGCCGCCGCGTTGTACGGCTCCTCCTGGGCGTAGACCATCTCCGTCCCCTGCGGGTACGACGCAAGGATCTCGCGCAGCATCTCCTTGTGGAACGGGAAGATCTGCTCGACCCGCACGATGGCGATGTCCTCGCGCCCCAGCAGCCGCCGGCGCTCGTCCAGCTCCCAGTAGATCTTGCCGCAGCACAGCACGACCCGCTTGACGCCCTTCTTCTTGGATGCCGCCTTGCCCGCGAACGCCGGGTCGTCCAGGAACTCGCGGAACCCGCCGTGCGTCAGCTCGGACACCGGGCTGGTGGGGATGCGCAGCATGCTCTTGGGCGTCATGACCACCAAGGGCTTGCGGAAGTTCCGCTTGACCTGCCGGCGGAACATATGGAAACACTGCGCTCCTGTAGTGGGATACACCACCTGCATGTTGTCGTTGCCGCAGAGCTTGAGGAACCGCTCCAGCCGCGCCGAGGAATGCTCCGGACCCGCGCCCTCGTACCCGTGCGGCAGCAGCAGCACCAGGCCGGACCACCGCTCCCACTTGATCTCCGCCGACGCGATGAACTGGTCGATGACCACCTGCGCCCCGTTGACGAAGTCGCCGAACTGGCCCTCCCAGCAGACCAGCATCTTCGGGTCCGCCAGCGAGTAGCCGTAGTCGAACGCCATCACGCCGTACTCGGACAGCGGCGAGTCGTACACGCAGAACCGCGCCTGGCGGGGCTTGCCGTCCGCGCCGACCTCCCCGATGGGCTTGTCCGTGCCGTCCTCGCCCACCTCGCGGATGTTGTTCAGGGGCGTGTACGGCTCGGCCGTCTCGAAATCACGCACCACCGCGTGCCGGTGGCTGAAGGTGCCGCGCCGGCAGTCCTGCCCGCTCAGCCGGACCGGGTGGCCCTCGATCAGCAGCGTGCCGAAGGCGAGCTGCTCGGCGTCCGCGTAGCTGACCAAGTCCGCGTCCGCGAGCTGGGCGCGCTCCTGGAACAGCTTCTTGAGCTTGGGGTTCAGCCGGAAACCCTCGGGCACCCGCCCGATCGCGCCCGCCACCTCGCGGATCGCGTCGATGGACACCGCCGTCTCGGCCGGATCGAAGCTGAACCGGCCCGTCATCCCGGCCCAGCGGGCGCTGCCGGGGTCGATCGTCGGGTCGTTGGGCTTGCTCCGGGCCGCCTGCTGCGCCTTCTCCAGGGCTTCGTCCAGGCGGCTGAGGATCGCCAGCCGGTCGGCCTCGTTGATCACGCCCGCCCGCTGGAGCTTGTCGGCGTAGACATCCAGCACCGACGGCTTGCTCTTGATCGTCGCCGCCATCAGGGGCTGGGTGAAGCTCGCCTCGTCCTGCTCGTTGTGACCGTACTTGCGGAAGCACACCAGGTCGATGAACACATCCCTCCGGAACTTCTGGCGGAACTCCATCGCCATCTGCGCCGCCGCCACCACCGCCTCCGGGTCGTCCCCGTTGACATGGAAGACGGGCGCTTCGATGGCCTTGCCGATGTCCGTGCAGTACCGGCTGGACCGCGAGTCCTCCGGCAGCGTGGTGAACCCGATCTGGTTGTTCACCACGATGTGGACCGTGCCGCCCGTGGTGTAGCCCTCGAGCTGCGAGTAGTTGAGCACCTCCTGCACCACGCCCTGCCCGGCCACCGCCGCGTCGCCGTGGATCAGGATGGGGATCACCCGCCTGCGTTCCTTGTCCCCCCGCACCCGCTGCTTGGCCCGGCACCGGCCCTCCACCACGCCGTCGACCGCCTCCAGGTGCGAGGGGTTGCTGGCCATGGCCAGGTGGATCATCTTGCCGTCGCGCAGCCTGCGCAGGCCCGAGTAGCCGCGGTGATACTTCACATCGCCGCCGCCGTCCGCGAAGCCCTCGGTCCAGCTCTCCTCGAACTCCGTGAAGATCTGCTCGTGGCTCTTGCCCAGGATGTTGTTGAGCACATTCAGACGCCCGCGGTGGGCCATGCCCACCACAAGCTCCTCCGCGCCGAGGTCCGCCGCCGCCTCCAGCAGGCGCTGGAGCAGCGGGATGAGCGCCTCGGCCCCTTCCAGGCTGAACCGCTTGTCGCCCGGGTAGCGCTTCTGGAGGAACTTCTCGAAGGTCTCGGACCGGGTCAGTTGCTCGAGAATCTCGATCCGGTCGCGGTCGGTCAGGTCCAGCCGCCCTCCCGCGACCTCGTACCGCTCGATCAGCCAGGCCCGCTGCTCCATGTCAGAGACATGCATGAACTCCACGCCGATCGGCCCGCAGTACATCGCCTCGATGTGGTCGATCAGCTCGCGCACGGTCACGGACTCGCCCAGGCCCATGCCGGTGCCGTCCACCACCCGCGACAGCTCCCGCTCGGTGATGTTGTGATACTCCAGGTTCAGCGTGGCCGGGCGGGCGCGCTCCCGCCCGAACGGGTCGATCCTGGCGCACAGGTGCCCCTGGTCCCGGTACGAGCCGATCAGGTCGTCCACCACCGCCTCGAACGGCGAGACACGCCCCGCCGGGCGCCCGATGGTCGGCATGATCCGGATCAGAGCCGAATCCGTTGCCCAGATCGGAGCCACGCCCCCGCCCGCCGGGACCATGCCGCCCGGCCCCGTCCCGACGCCCGCCCCGGCCCCGGGTGCTCCCACGACCGAGCCGTTCTGGCCGAACAGCCGGAGTTCCCCGGCCTGGGCCAGCTGAAACCCCTGGAAAAACGCACGCAGTTCCGGAGGCATCGCGCCGGCATCCTTCAGGAACAGCTCGTACTGCTGCTCCAGATACTCGGCGCTCCACTGGTTCACGGCGGGCACAACGGGTCGAGGCGCGGCGCTCATGGCACTCCCCAGCCGACCCTCGGAACGGGCCAATCCACGCCCGATCCGGGGATTCATCCGGACTGAAAACAGGGCACGGCGCCCTTGCTCAAACTCTAGTCCACACTATCGACCTTCGACGCCCAAACTCCACCGAAACAGCCCCACGCGGCCGCATTCCGACCCGAAACCGGCATTTCTGGCCGTTTCCCTCCCAAACCGCCAGACCGATCGGTCTAGACGCTCCCCCACCCCCATCAACCGAAGCGGCCCGTCACATACTGCTCCGTCTCCGGCAGGGCGGGAGCCTGGAAGATGCCCGCCGTCGGCCCGTACTCGACCAGCCGCCCGAGGTACATGAAGGCCGTGTACCGGCTGACCCGGGCGGCCTGCTGCATGTTGTGGGTCACGATCAGCACCGTGTACCGCTCGGCGATCTGGGTGATGAGTTCCTCGATCCGCAGCGTGGCGATGGGGTCCAGGGCCGAGCAAGGCTCGTCCAGCAGCAGCACCTCCGGGTCGGCCACGATCGCCCGGGCGATGCACAGGCGTTGCTGCTGCCCGCCGGACAGCCCCAGGGCCGACTGCTTCAACCGGTCCTTGACCTCGTCCCAGATGGCCGCCGCCCGGAGGGACCGCTCGCAGGCCTCCTCCAGCACCCGTCGCCGGCCCTCACCGTCGATCCGCAGGGGGTAGACCACATTCTCGAAGATGGACATCGGGAAGGGGTTGGGCTTCTGGAACACCATGCCCAGGCGCTTGCGCAGGCCGATCACATCCACATCCGGGGCGTAGATGGGCGAGCCGTTCAAGAGCATCCGGCCTTCCACCCGGACCCCGCCGATCAGGTCGTTCATCCGGTTGATGGACCGCAGCAGGGTGGACTTGCCGCAGCCGGACGGCCCGATCAGGGCCGTCACTTCGCCGCGGGGGATCTTCATGCTCACGCCGTGGATGGCCTTGGACTGCCCGTACCACAGGTTGAAGTCGTCGATCTCGATCACCGGCCGGCAGGACGCCAGCTCGGGATGGACCGCCGGCTCGACCGACTCGCCCCGCCGGATCGCGTCGATGACGCGGTATTCCACCGGCTCGGCCCGCTCCGGCTCGGCGTTGAACGCAACATGGCGCAGCCCGCGTGTCGGTTGATCGCTCATTTCAGTACCAGCGTAGGGCATGGGTCACACCGTCGGGCCGCTCAGCCGTGCCCGGAGCCGCGCCCGGATCACGATGGCGACCAGGTTCAGGGAGATCACGATGGCCAGCAGGAGAAGGGTCGTCGTCCAGACCAGCGGCCGCGCCGCCTGCGAATCCGGACTCTGGAACCCCAGGTCGTAAATATGGAAGCCCAGGTGCATGAAACTGCGGTCCAGGTGCAGGAACGGGGCCTCCGTCGAGACCGCCAGATCCTGGTTCAGCTTGACCGCCCCCACCAGCATCAACGGGGCCACCTCGCCCGCCCCCCGGGCCATCGCCAGGATCGCCCCGGTCAGGATGCCCGGCAGCGCGCCCGGGATCACGATGCGGCGCAGGGTCTGCCACTTGCTCGCCCCGCAGCCGTAGCTGCCCTCCCGCATCGAGTTCGGCACCGAGGCGATGGCCTCCTCGGTCGAGACGATCACCACCGGCAGGGTCAGCAGGGCCAGCGTCAGGGCCGCCCACAACATGCCCCGGCTGCCGAAGGTCGGCGAGCCGTCCGCCGCCCGCGCCTCGAAGAACCCGTCGAAGAACGGGGTCCGCACCACCAGCACCACCGCGATGGTCAGCGCGGCCGCCCACAGCAGCCGTCCCAGCCGCCTCAGCCACACCTGCGCCGGGCTGGCGAGCGTGCCCGGCACCGGCCTGGACCACACCCCGCACCCGTACCCGCCGATCATCGCCACCACACCCAGGCCCAGGCCCCCCCACCACCACACCGGCGGCAGGCGCACCCCGGCCGCCGGCCCCGTGTCCACGAACGCCCCCACCGTGTAGCAGAAGAACCCCAGCCCGAACACCCCGTACACGATGCTCGGCACGCCCGCCAGATTGTTCACCGCGATGCGGATCGTGCTCGTCACCACCCCCTGGCCGGCGTACTCCCGCAGGTACAACGCCGCGATCACCCCCAGCGGCGTCACCGTGATCGTCAGCAGCAGGGTGAGCATCACCGTGCCCACGATCACCGGGAACACGCCGCCCTCCGTGTTCGCCTCCCGCGGCGAAGTGCTCAGAAACTCCCACCACCGCGCCAGGAACACCCCGACCCTGCCCCCCGGACCCATCGCGTTCGCGTCCACCACCCGCACGATCTGCGAGAGCATCAGCGGGCTGTCCGGCTCGATCTGCCGCACGGGCGCGAACCGCCCGCCGGTCGGCTCGACGAACACCACCCGCAGCCGCGCGTCCTCGCCCTCCAAAGCCCGGATCGTCTCCAGCACGCGGTCGTACTCGCCCTGCAATACGCCCTCGCGCTCGGCGGCCTGCGCCCGCACCGCGGCCAGGGCCTCCGGCGTCATCCCGCCCCCACGCCAAGGCCCGTGCAGGAACACCGCCAGCCCGCCCGCGAACGCCAGCGCCGCGCACCCCACCCGCCCCACCCGCATCCACCGCCCGCCCCGCGTGTGCCCGTCCGCCCGTCGCCCCAGCGCCACCGCGCCCGCCGCCGCCGCAACCACGCCGACCAACACCGCCACGAACGCACCGCCGGACATCGCCCGATTCCCCCCGTCCCCCGCCGACCGCTGCAGCGACAGCTCCGCCTGGCGCACCCGCAGCCGCTCGCCCTCCAGCCGGCGGTTGATCCGGCCCAGATCCTCGCGCTTGAGCCGCTCGATCTCCGCCCGGCGCTGGCGTGCCGCTCCGTGCTCGGCCCGGATGAAGTCCATCACCGGCCCCGGCCCCTCAGCCAGCACCCGCTCGCCGGACTCTTCCACGCCCAGCGCCCGCTCCGGCACGCCCAGCCAGACGCTCCAGGCCTCGCGCTCCACCAGCACCGCCTCTTGCGGCGTCTCCACCGACGCGATCTCCGCCAGCGGCACCCAGCGGAACGGCTCGCGCCCGATGTCCCGGTTGCCCGTCCGGAACAGCACGCTGGGCGGATCGGCCGCCTCATCCGTGCGAACGCCCAGGAACACCTCGCCGCTCGTCAGCGTCACCCGCTCGATCGGCCGCGGCCAGAAGGTCGTCAGCCCCTGCGTCACGATCATCCCCACCAACCCGACGATCATCACCAGGCACACCACCAGCGCGCCGCCCGTCAGCCAGATCATCGGCTCGCCGCGCGCGCTCAGCGGCGTCCGCCGGAATCCCCCCGGCGCGCCCGGCCCCCCCGGATTGGTCGGTGCCCGCGTCACAGCCCGGCCGTCCTTGCCCGCACCACCTGGCGGACCACCTCCGCCAGCGTGTTCACGACGAAGGTCATCAGGAACAGCACCAGCCCGCACAGGAACAGCACCCGGTAGTGCGTCCCGCCCTTGGCCGCCTCGGGCAGTTCGACCGCGATGTTGGCCGACAGCGTGCGGAACCCGCCGAAGATGTTCCAGCTCATCTCGGGCGTGTTGCCCGTGGCCATCAGCACGATCATGGTCTCCCCGGCCGCGCGCCCGAACCCGATCATGCACGCCGAGAAGATGCCCGACCCCGCCACCGGGATCACGATCCGCACCGCCGTCTGCCAGGGCGTCGCCCCGGCCCCCAGCGACGCCGCCCGCAGCGAGTCCGGCACCGCCCGCAGCGCATCCTCCGAGATCGTGTAGATGATCGGGATCACCGCGAAGCCCATGATCATCGCCACCACCAGCGTGTTCCGCGGCGAGAACGGCCCGAAGATCGAGTCACGCGGATCGAACCCCAATCCCTGGAGCAGGAACGCGATCCCCAGCGACGCGCCCACCACCACTCCCAGCATCACCACGAACCGCGCCATGACGAACCCCGCCCCGTACGCCGCGCTCCGCCCCGCCAGCATCCGGTCGATCCGACGGCCGAGGAACACCGCGTGCAGCATCGCCGCGACCACCGCCGTCGGGCCGAGCATCACCACCAACCACCCGGGCCAGCCCGCGCCGTACTCGCCCGCCAGCCATCGGCGCATGTCCACGCTCGCCCCGGGGGCCACGCCCTCCGGCGGCGCGAACAGCAGCCGCTCGAACACCGGCCCCATCCACGCGGCCAGCGCCACGCCCAGCCCGCACGCCGCCAGCACGAACAGCAGGTGCTGCCCGGACCGCATCCGCTTGCGGTACTCCGTCGGCACCAACTGCCACAGGTGCGCCACGGTCAGCACAGCCAGCGGGATCGCGCCCAGGCCGACCAGCACGCCCGGCAGCCACTCCCGCACGAACGGAGCCACGATGATCGCCGCCACGAACCCCAGCACCACCGACGGCAGCGACGCCATGATCTCCACGCCCGGCTTGACCACCCGGCGCACCCTGTGCCCGAGGAACTCGCTCGTGTACACCGCCGCCAGCACCCCGATCGGCACCGCGAACAGCATCGCGAACACCGTCGCCTTCAACGACCCGAAGATCAGCGGCACCAGGCTCAGCTTCGTCTCCGACGAGTCGTCGCCCGACGAGGACTGGTACACGAACGAGGGCGCGGGCTGCCCCTCGTAATGCACCCGCCCGAACAACGCACGGAACGAGAACTCCGGATACCCCGGGTCCAGGGACCGCGTCAGGAATGAGCCGTCGCCGCTCAGCACCACCAGCCCGTCGTTCTTGGGTTTCAGCCGCGCCGTCGCCGCGCCCGGCAGCGCCGTGTCGAACGCCGCCACCACCTTCTCGCTCGTCACATGGCGCACACGCAGCCCGCCGTTCTCACCCAGGATCACGATCGACCGGTCGCGCGTGCTCGGCGCGATGTCCGCCACCGCCCCGTCCGCCCCCGCCATCTCGTGCGCCTGCACGAGACGCAACACCGCGGCCCCATCCTCTCCCTCGCCCGGGAACGCCGCCACATGCCACGCCCGCACCACCCCGGCCGCGTCCCCCACCAGCAAGGTCTGCGCCCCCAGCAGCATGTTCGCCGCCGTCACCCGCCCACCCTCCGGCACCGACCGCACCCGCTCGGCCATCACGAACCCGGACCCCGTCCCGATTCCCATCCGCTGATACCGCGTCAGCCACCCGTCGGCGTCCTGCAGCAGCACATGCGCTCCGTCCGCCGTGACAAAAGCCCAGTCCGGCATGTCCTCCGGGTCGATCGAGAAAACGGTCGAGGCCAGCCGCGTCGTCGCCCGCCCCCCGCCCAGCGGCTGGATCGTCCGCACCGTGTTGACCAGCGCCGTCCCGTCGGCCCGGATGGCCAGCAGCACCGTCCGCCCCGTCGGATCGACCCGGTAGTCGATCCGCTCCACCGCCCCCACTCCCTGCGACAACGCGACCGGATCGCTCAGCCCGATCTCCAGGCGCGTGGTCCGCGCCCGCCCGCCCTCGGTCACTTCATACAGCACCCCGTCCGCCGTCCACACCTCCCCCAGCCGGCGCGCCAGGTCCGCGGGCACCATCCCGGATCGGAACCCGATCGTCCCCAGGCGCACGGTCCCGTCCGCGTACCCGGCGGCCACGAGTTCCCCGTTGCGGGCCACCGCCAGGGCCGTCATCTCGGCATCGCCCGCCAGCGTCCGCACATCCCCCACCGGCGACCCGTCACTGAGCAGGAAAACGCCGACCTCGCCCCCCGGTGTCACCACCCCCATTGCCAGCTGGTACGGGTCCAGCACCGGGGCCCCCACCGGCACCGTCGCCTCCACCAGACGCCTTTCCCCCAGCGTCCCCCGCGAGAACAGCGGCAGCACCACCGCCGCCAGGTACACGCAGATCCCCAGCACCGCCGCCAGCACCAGAAAACCGCCCGTGCTGACCACCGCCTCGGCGACCCGATCGGTGGCGTGAACCCCGCGGCTCACCCGTCTCGGCGATCTGTGGGCCTTCTGGTCCATCGCGTCAGGAGCGTCCGGGCGTGCCCGTCTGAGTCCGGTGAAAGGATGCGGGAAAGGGGAGGAATACCGAGTGCCCGCACCAGCGAACGCCCCGAGGATAGCCGTGAATCCCGGCGGGCACCAAGCCCGGCCGGGCGGAGCGGGTCAGAAGCCGGGCTTGATCCCGCAGGCCAGCAGGTCCTCCCGCGCAACCTGTGCCGAGATGGGGAAGTACCCGTCCTTGAGCACCACCTCCTGGCCCTGCTTGCTGAACATCAGCCTGACGAACTCGGCCCGCAGGGGGTCCAGCCCCTTGATCGGGTCCGCGTTGATATACACATAGAGGAACCGGGCCAGCGGGTACTCGCCCGTGTTCGCGTACTCGGCCGTCGGCGGGACGGCCTCGTCCCCATCCAGCGAGACGCGCAGCATCTTCACATCCGCCGTCGCGTAACCCACGCCCGAGTACCCCATCGCGTAGCGGTCGGTCGCCACGCCCTGCACCACCGCCGACGAGCCGGGCTGCTCCTTCACGCTCGCCTTGAAATCATGGCCCTGCAGGGCGACCGACTTGAAGAACCCGTAGGTCCCCGAGGCCGAGTTCCGCCCGTACAGGCTGATCGGGCGCGCCCTCCAGTCCGCGTCCGTCACGCCCAGGTCGCCCCAGGTCATGCCCTTGCCCGCCACCGAGAACACCGCCGTCAACTGGTCGATCGAGACCTCGTCCAGCGGGCAGTCCCGGTGGACGAACACCGCCAGCGCGTCGATGCCCGCCCGCAGCGCCACCGGCGGGTAGCCGAACTTCGCCTCGAACTGATCGACCTCCGACGACTTCATCGGCCGGCTCATCGGCCCGAACTGCGCCTGGCCCTCGACCAGCGCCGTCGGCGCCGTCGAGGAACCCTTGCCCTCGATCTCGATCTGCGCCGAGGGATAGAACGCCTTGAACTCCTCCCCCCACAGCGTCATCAGGTTGTTCATCGTGTCCGAACCGATGCTCTTGATGCTGCCCGACACCGCGCTCGTCGAGCGGTACACCGGCAACTCCGCGTCGATCGTGGCCTGGGCCGCCACGCCGAACACCGGCACGCTCATCAGCAGGGCGACCGCCATCGTGACCATCTTCCGGGGCATGTCCAGTTCTCCGTGTTGACTGCGGGCTTCTCGTGCATGGTATCGTTCCGCCCTCGCCCCCAAAAGCACCCCGCACGACCATGAAGACTTTGTAAAGATCGCGCAAGCCCCGCGCCGCGATGATCGCTGGCCGGCCCCATCCCACAGGCAGATCGCCCAGGCTCTCAATGATGGAAACCCCACAGGGCCTTCCTCGGTCCAAGGGTACAGCCGGTCCGGCCCTCCCCCCGCCAGCGATTGAGACCGACGGCCCGCCACGCGGCATTCACATGGAGACATCCACTGGAGTCAGCCCAACCTTCGGTGACCTGTTCCGCCCATGACAACTCTGTGAGGCGCGTACTTGCTCGTAACGGGGCTGGATCAGCACCCGATCGATCGCTCCAGACCAAGACTGCAAAACCGCCTCCGCAACCCCTGATCCCTGGGCGTCAGAATCCATCACGAAACGAACTATCTCATCCCGACCCTCGGAGTCGGCGAGCATCCACCGTGCGCCCGCCCGGTTACCCTCATATCCGTGATCGAGTGTGACAACGCCAATGAGAACCAGTCGGTCACTCAGAATCTCATCGACAAGGCGACCCACCATAAACGCATCACATTCCTGCTCGGGAGGAAACCGATCCGCGACGGTTGCAAGCAGACTGCTCCGATAGCGTTTCCACCACAGCCACCCCACCCCGATCCTGTCCGCATCCACCCGGATGCAAAGACCAGAGAAAGCAGGTCCACCGATCGCAAATCGTCCCTGTGGAACAACTCGCGATCCGGACAAGGGCATCGGGACTTCAAGCGTCAGACTTGTGTAGCCCTGACGGGGCGTTTGATCTCGCGACGGGGGTGGCCAGATCCACTCTCGGCATGTACGCGGAAGCCGCCTCCAGGCGATCCTTCTGCGAAGCGGAGTGTACTTGTGGGTTGCGGCCTCGCGAATATACGGAGCCAGCATTGGGCATCCGCGTTCCAACAACACCACGGCTTGACGGACCGCAGTCACTGCACTCACAAGTTGCTTCGAACGCGGGTCCATAACAGTCCTTATGATACACGCACCCCACGAAAAACGCCCGGGCATCGCACCCGGGCGTTCGAAAATCCCTGATCCGTCAAGGATTACTTGTTGTCGTCCTTGACCTCGTACTCGGCGTCGATGACATCGCTGTCACCCGAACCCGCCGCGGCCGGACCCGTCTGGGCCGCCGTCTGCTCGTAGATCGCCTTGCCCAGCTCCATCGAGGCGTTCTCAAGCTCCTTCAGGGCCGCCTCGATCGACTCCCTGCCAGCCGATTCGTCCTTGATCTTGCTCTCGAGGTTCGACACCGCGCTCTCGATCCTCGACCGCACCTCGGCCGAGACCTTTGAGCCGTGCTCGTCCAGGCTCTTGCGCGTCGCCGCGATCGTCGCGTCGGCCCGGTTCTTCAGGTCCACCACCTCGCGCCGCTTCTTGTCCTCCGCGGCGTGGGCCTCGGCGTCGGCCTTCATCTTGTCGATCTCGGCCGAGCTCAGCCCGCCCGAGTTCTCGATCCGGATATCCGCCCGCTTGCCCGTCTTCTTCTCGGTGGCCGTCACCTGCAGGATGCCGTTGGCGTCCAGCGTGAACTCCACCTCGATCTGCGGCATCCCCCGCGGCGCGGGCGGGATGTCCGCCAGCTCGAAGTTGCCCAGCGAACGGTTGTCCCGCGCGAACTCCCGCTCGCCCTGCAGGACATGGATCTGCACGCTGGTCTGGCTGTCCGACGCGGTCGAGAAGGTCTCCTTCTTGCTCGTCGGGATGGTCGTGTTCTTCTCGATAAGCTTGGTCATCACCCCGCCCATCGTCTCCACGCCCAGGCTCAGCGGCGTCACATCCAGCAGCAGCACATCCTTCACGCTGCCCGACAGCACGCCGCCCTGAATCGCCGCGCCCACCGCCACCACCTCGTCCGGGTTGACGCTCTTGTTGGGCGCCTTGCCGAAGATCTCCTTGGCGATCGCCTGCACCCTGGGCATCCGCGTCGAGCCGCCCACCAGCACGACCTCGTCGATCCTGCTCGTGTCCAGGCCCGCGTCCTTGATCGCCTCCAGGCAGGGCCTCTTCAGCCGCTCGAACAGCGAATCGCACAGCGACTCGAACTTCGAACGACTCAGCGTCTCCTGCAGGTGCTTCGGCCCCTCGTTCGTCGCGGTGATGAACGGCAGGTTGATCGTCGTCTCCTGCGAGTTCGACAGCTCGACCTTCGCCTTCTCGGCCGCTTCCTTGAGGCGCTGCATGGCCATCGGGTCGCCCGACAGGTCCACGCCCTCCTTGCTCTTGAACTGCGCCACGAGATGGTTGATGAGCACCTGGTCCCAGTCGTCGCCGCCCAGGTGCGTGTCGCCGTTGGTGCTCAGGACCTCGAACACGCCGTCGCCGACATCCAGGATCGACACATCGAAGGTGCCGCCGCCCAGGTCGAACACGGCGATCTTCTCGTTGGCCTTCTTCTCCAGGCCGTACGCCAGCGCGGCCGCCGTCGGCTCGTTGATGATCCGCTTGACCGTCAGGCCCGCGATCTCGCCGGCGTCCTTGGTGGCCTGCCGCTGCGCGTCGTTGAAGTACGCGGGCACCGTGATGACCGCCTCGGTCACCGCCTCGCCCAGGTAGTCCTCCGCCGTCCGCTTCAGCTCGCCCAGGATCATCGCGGAGATCTGCTGCGGCGTGTACTCCTCCCCGCGGATCTTCACCTTCACGAAGTCCTTGGCCGACCCGAACACCTCGTACGGCACCAGCTTCTCCTCGCTGGCCACCTCCTCGTGACGCCGGCCCATGAACCGTTTGATCGAGAACACGGTGTTCCGCGGGTTGGTCACCTGCTGGTGCTTGGCCTGCTGGCCCACCAGCCGCTCGCCCTTCTCCGTGAACCCCACCACCGACGGCGTGGTCCGGTTGCCGGACGAGTTGATCAGAACCTTCGGGGTGTCCCCCTCCATCACGGCCACCACCGAGTTCGTGGTGCCCAGGTCAATGCCGATGATCTTGCCCATCTGGAGCCTCCTTCCGCCGCCCACCCGTTCCCGCGGGGCGGCTCACACGCCATCAAATGCAACCCCTGTGCCAGCCGGCGGCCCGCTCCAACCGATCCGCACCCCACCCGGACCCGCCGATCCGTCCCCCATCCCCCCTCCGCCTGCCGATCTGGCAGGTGGAGTTGGGGATTGGGGATCAGGGATTAGGCATCAGGGGAGGAATGCCGCTGCGCGGCTGGCTGAATGATGCGGGCTTTCGCCCGTTCGTTTACTTCCCTGTTCCCCTTCCTTCCCAATCCCCAATCCCTTCCCCCCCTCCTCACCCCGGCGCCCGCGGCCCCCGCCTCGACCCCTGCCGCCACGCCGCCACCACCCCCAACGCCCCGAACACCAGCGACGAAGTCCCCGTCACCCCCTGCAACGCCCCCTTCCCGTTGTGATACCACCACTGATCCGGGTGCCCCAGCCCGCCCCACCAGTTCCAGTTGACCACCGTGATCGGGAACGACAACCCCACGAACACCGCCGCCGTCACAATCGCCGCCAGCCACCCCAACCCCGGCGAGCCGACCCGCCCCGCCCGCAGCATGGCCGTCCCGACGATGCCTCCGGTCAGCCAGACGAACCCATCGAACCGCTCCTGCCACCCCCACGCCCGGTTGGTCGCCCACACGATCCCCAGCCACACCGCCGCGCACGCCAGCCCCACCGCCAGCCCGACCGCCACCGCCCGCCACGGCCGCGCCACCCCCGCCTCCGGCTCCGGGTCCGGCGGCAACGCCGAAAGGTCCGCGTCCGCCCGATCGCGCCCCACCCGGTGCAGATACGCCACCATCTGGTCCTGCCCCTCCCGATCCCACGCCAGCCCGACGCCTTCGCTCACCCGCTCCATCACCCCCATCGGGTCCGCCACCAGTTCCTCGTACACCACGCGGACCACCCGGCCCGTTGCCTCCGCGTCGATCGCCGCCAACTCCCGATCGCGCTTGGCCTCCGTCTCGTCCAACTCTCTTTCGATCCGCGCCCGCAGCGTCGCCTCGTCCGGCGGATCGGCCAGCGCGTGCCCCGCCAGCGATGCGTGCATCTTCAGGTTCGACCGCAGCACCGCTTCTCGGTTCCGCGTGATCGACACAAACCGCGCCCGCCCACAGAACAGCCGGTCCAGCTCCGCCACCCGCGCCGTATGGCTCGGCGTCTTGAGCACCAGCACGCGGTCGCCTCTAAAATTTGTCACCTTCCAGCAGAACATCGCCGTCAAAGATCGCCACCGGCGCAGCCGCTTCTCGTCCAGATCCTCCAACCCGTGCCACGCCTTCTCCCTCGCCCACACCCGCTCGCCGGGGAGTACGAACCGCCCCGCCAGCGTCGAGGCCCCGCCCCAGGTCGCCAGCGCGAAGTCGTCCTCCGCCGGCCACGACGGCCCGAACCCCACCCCGTCCTGCGGCCGCGTCTGCCCCAGGAAAGGCGTCAGCATGAACCGAACCACCGCCCAGCTCACCCACCACCCCTGCCCCGCCAGACACTGATACCACCGCGGCGTCACCACCCGCCGATCGCACGCCAGCAGATTGTGCAGGTGCGTCGTCCCGCTCCGGTAATACCCAAGCACAACGACCACCCCCGGCCCATGCTCAAACCGCGGCTGACTTCCCCCAAACTTCACCATCCGCACCGCCCACAGCACCACGCGCTCCGGCAGCGTCACCACCGTCCCGATCCACGAAGTGAACAGACAGAACCCCAGCCGCCCCCAATACCGCGGCTTCACCCCCCCCGACCCCGCCAGCATCCGCGCCCACACATCCAACGGCGCGAGCGCCAGCAGGTGCGCTATCGGCCACGCGATCCCCGGACGCTCCCGCTTCACCGATGCTCCATCTCAAACGCCGCGCCAACGACCAGCCGCGCCCGCAAGGAAGCGGCCTCTTCGCCCCTCACCCTCACAACGGTCGGTACAGATCAATGATCTCACGCAGCTTGTTCGGGTCCGGCAGGTGGTTCGCCTGCACCTCCACCCCGTCCTGCCCGGAAGACGAGATCCCCAGCTTGCCCACCTTCCACACCCGCTGCCAGAACGACTGGTCCACCTGGATGTTGCGGATGTTGTCGTGGACCACCTCGCTGGTCGAGCGCTTGAAGATCCCGGTCTGCATCGTCGTCCGCTTGGTCGTGATGATGAGCGCCGCGGCGTACCGATCGAACCACCACCACGCCATGATCCCCGCCGGCACGACCACCCCCGGAACAAACACGGCGTACCACCACGGGTTAGCCGCCCCCGACCGCGTCAGCATCCACACCAGCCCCGCCAGCCCGCCGACCATCACCAGCACCGCCCCCGAGAACCGCCCCGGACGCGACCGGAACCAGCACCGGCGCACCCGGACCACCTCGGCCTCCGCCCCGTGGTCCGGCGGATACCCCGCCGCCGCCGCCTTGTCCTGCCGCCCCGGAACCGCCGGTCCGGGCACATCCGCCGCGTCCTCCGGCACCCGGTTCACATCCCCGCAGTACGGGCAGGTGACCTTCGTCCCGGCCGCCGAGCCGTCCAGATCCAGGCCCTTCTCGCACTTGTCGCAGACGATCCGGATCATGCGCGCCCCTCACGAACCACGGCCGGATCTCACCCGTTCCACTTCATCAGCGCCGGCCCCGTGTACGCCGCCCGCGGCCGGATCAGCCGGTTGTTCGCGTGCTGCTCCATCACATGCGCCGCCCACCCCGACACCCGGCTGGCCACGAAGATTGGCGTGTACTGCGGCACCGGGATGCCCATCGTGAAGTAAGTCATCCCGCACGGGAAGTCCACATTGGGGTAGATCGTCTTCTCCGTCTCCATGATCTTCTGCACGGCCTCACCCAGCTCAAACAGCTTCACGAACTCCGGCCCGCGCGCCTCGGCCGCCTTGCGGCCCAGTTTGTGCAGGATCGGCGCCCGGTGGTCGCCGTTCTTGTACACCCGGTGCCCGAAGCCCATCAGCTTGCGCTTCTCGGCGAACGCCGTGTGCATCCAGTCCGTGATGGCCTTGGAGTCATTGGCCGGCCCGATGTCGCGCCGGATGTCGCTGAGCATGTCCATCGCCGCCTCGTTCGCCCCGCCGTGCAGCGGACCCTTGAGCGCGGCGATGCCGCCGACGATCGCCCCGTGCATATCCGCCAGCGTGCCCGCGATCACCCGCGCCGTGAAGGTCGAGGCGTTGTAGTCGTGCTCGGCGTAGAGGATGAGGGACACATCCATCACCTTCTCATCCTCGGCCGACGGCTTGCGCCCCGTCATCATCCACAGCAGGTTGCCCGCGTGCGAGAGCGACGCATCCGGCGCCACGAACTCCCGCCCGTCGATCGCGTTCTGCATGTGCCCGATGATGGTCGGCACCTTCGCCAGGATCCTTTTGGCCTTGCGCAGGTTCGCCTCGGCCGAGTTGTCCTGGCAGTCCGGATCGAAGTGCCCCAGCACCGAAACCGCCGTCCGCAGGATGTCCATCGGCACCGCGTACTGCTTCTTGACCAGTTCCCCCGCGTGCCGCAGGTTCTGCTTGACCATCTCCGGGATGTCCCGCTCGGCTGCCAGCTCTTTCTTGAACCGCGCCAGCTCGTCCTTCGACGGCTTGTGCCCCTCCAGCAGCAGGAACGCGACCTCCTCGAAGGTCGCGTGCGCCGCCAGGTCCGCGATCTCATACCCCCGATAGATCAACGCCGACTGCTCGACATTGCAGATCGCCGTCTCGCCCGCGATCACCCCTTCAAGTCCCTTGACGACAGGCGCTTCCGTAGCAGCAGTGGCCATGTGCAAACTCCCTCTGTTCGTGCTTTGCAAGCCATTCTAGTCCCCTCCCCCCTCCCTCTCCCGCTTCCAGCGGGAGAGGGCCGGGGTGAGGGCTCCTCATTCTTCCCGGCTTCCCTCCCTCTTCTTCCTCTTCCTCTTCCTCCCCTCCCCCAATCCCCAATCCCCAATCCCTACTCCCTACTCCCCGATCCCTTCTTCTCTCCCCCCACACTCCGGGCACACCGCGCCTTCGACACCCGACAACTCGTACCCGCACGCCACGCAAAGCCCCCGATGGCCTCGCCGCGCCCCCCTCACCGAACCCGGCAGCACCGCCACACCCCAAACCGCCACACCCCAAACCAAGCTGTTGAAAACAATCCCGCGCCACGCCGGCCCGTACGGCACCAGATACCCCCTCGGACTCATCCCCGTCGGATCACGCAACACCCATTGGGAGAAAGAGCGAGTCGTGTACCCGCCCGGCCCCTCCTCCATCACATCGCTCCCGCGCCACGCCCGCCACGGCCACCCGGTCGCGTACTCCCGCCACCACACCGCCCCTTCCGCATGGACGACCGGCAACGGATCGCCTGGCCGGAGCCACTGAGAGACAAGCCCCCGCGGCAAACGCCACGCTTCCTGCTCATAGGCGGCCCGAAGATCACCCGTGATCTCCGCCGGGGACCGCGAAGCCAGAACATCCGACCAGCCCGGCCACGCATAGATGTGAATGCTCCATATCCGCGTTTCATCCCCCGCGTCCGCCGCGGCAAGAAACTGCCGGACCTCAATCCAATCATCCGGCCAGAATGTGCTGATAAGAACCCCCACCCCCGATGTCACGAACATCAGAAAGACCCCTGCCACCCCGCACCAGAGCAACGCCCCCCAACCGAATACCCCACCCCATCCCCTCGCGTGTACCCGCGCGTGAAAGAAGCGGACTCTTCTCCCCCCTCCCTCTCCCGCTTCCAGCGGGAGAGGGCCGGGGTGAGGGCTCCTTCTTCTCCCCGGCCTCCCTCCTCTCCCTTCCTTCCTGACTCTCCACGCCCCTCCTACTTCTCCCATTGCGATGCTTCCTCCTCCCTCCCCCACCCGCACTCCGGGCACCCGTGCGAGAAATCCCGCCGCAGATCGTACCGGCACGCCGGGCACCAGCCCCGACGAAACCGCCGATCGCGTCGCCACATCCGCCAGACGCCCACCGCCCCGAACACGAGCAGCCCGTAGAAAACCGTGTTGAAGATCAGCCCGCCCCAGATCGGGCGGTACGCGACGGCCCGCACCGTCAACTCCGACCCGGCCGAGACCTTGGGATCGGAAAGCAGGACGCCCCCCGGCGTGGTGTACACATCGCCCTCCCGGCGGATCTCGTGCCACAGGCACAACGCAGGAAAGCCTCTCGCATCGTCCACGCCGCTGAACCCAAGCCAGTCCGACTCGGTCACGAGATGGTCGGTCCTGAACAGCCCTCCCCACGCCGCATCCCCGCCCGGTGTCCAAGCCATGATCGGCCTCCAGGAACGGGGCAAATTCCACCAGCGGCCGGAGGTGTAATCGGGACGCGGTAGCGGGGGCAGCCGGTGCGAATCAAGGATTATGTTCGTGAAGTACCATCCCCGCCGACGGGTGCCGAAGCCATTCGACGCCTGAGCACTCACACCGGTCCAACGCCCAGGAAAATCTGGAGTTTCCGGAGTATCCACACCCGCCGTCCAGTGATTCACCCCCGATTCATAACTCACAAGCAACCCGAGCACCTGCGCAACGATCACCGTCACGACCAACCCGACCAGCAGGCACGCCAGAGCGGGCCGCGCAAGCCTCATCCGAGCGTTTACTCTCCTCCCACCGCGCTGCTCGCCCATCACACCCTCCCCCACCCGCACTCCGGGCAGCCCCGCGAGTAATCCCGCCGCAGATCGTACCGGCACCGCGGGCACACCCCGCGCCGATAGCGTGACAGCTCCCGCCCCCGGGCCGCAAGCCGCACCGGCGCCCAGACGAGAACCGCGTAAACCAGCGAGTTCCCGATCACCCCGGTCCAGATGATCCCAATCGGAAACTGGTACCACTGCCAGCGCTCGGGAAGACGATGCACAAAGTCACCAGGAAACTCGACCGACCGCTCGGAGGACACCACGCCGCCCCGCGCCTGCCAGCGCGCCGTGTGCGAAAGCAACGGCCAGCCGACCGCCCGCTCGCTGCCGACCTCGCTCGGAAACAGGTCGAAGGGTTCCTGGGACGACTCGAAGAGCTTGCCCCTCGCAAACGCCCGGCGGCCCAGTTCCTCGAACCAATCCCGCGTCGATCCGAACAGCCCCCACGCCTGCCTCCGGTGCGCGATCCGGGGCGGCGTCCCATCCACCGCCACCCACCACCCGTCTTCCCACGGAGGATCGATCCCCCACATGCGCTCGGCGAATGAATCGCCGTCTTGCATGGGATGCCAGCCCCGCTCGATGTCAAACCACCGCGCGGCGGCCCAGTAAGCGTGCATCCGCGGCGGGCCGCTCGTGGTCGCGGGAATCTGAGCCGTATACAGCCGCCGCGCCCCTAACGACATCGGCAGAAACCACAACACCCACCCCGCCACGAGCGACAGGACGCAGCACACTCCCCAAACCACCACAAACCGCCGCCACATCAGCGAGGCTCCTTCGTCCCACCCACGCCCTCCCTCCGCGTCCTCTGCGTGATCTCCGCGAACTCTGCGTACAAAAAACTCCTTTTCCCTGATCCCTGATGGCTGACCCCTAATCCCTTCCCCCAGGAAACTCCCACGCCGTCCCCGGCCTGTACCCCACCATCCGATACAACTCCTCCCGCGTCTGCATCGCCCCCAACTGCCCTTCCAGCGTCCCCGTTTCCCGCAACTCCGCCAGCATCCGCGTCACAGCCCCCATCGCCGCCCGCAGCGTGCTGACCGGGTAGATCACGAGGTCGTACCCCAGCTCGCCGAACCGCGCCAGCGGGATCATCTCGGTCTTGCCGAACTCGGTCATGTTCGCCAGCAGGTACGGGCGACGGTCCTTGAGCGGTTCCATGGCGGCCGCAAACCGCCCGAACTCATCCGCCGTCGCCAGCCCTTCCGGAAAAATCATCGTCGCCCCCGCCTCGACATACGCCTTCGCCCGGTCCACGGCCGCATCGAACCCCTCCACCCCCTTCGCGTCGGTGCGGGCGCACACGATGAACTCACCATCGGAACAATCCGCCGCCGCCTTCGCCGCCCACCCGATCTTGCTCGCGGCCTGCTCGACCGGGATCAACGCCTTTCCGTCCAGGTGCCCGCACCGCTTGGGAAAAACCTGATCCTCCAGGTGCAGCCCCGCCGCCCCGGCCCGGTGATACTCGATCACCGTTCGCCGCGTCATCTCTTCTTCCCCGAACCCCGTGTCCGCGTCGGCCAGCACCGGCAGGCCCGACCCCATCACCACCTCGCGCACCACCCGCGTGAAATGGTCCAGTGTCAGCAGCCCGATGTCCGGCACCCCGGCCGCCACGGAGGTCGCCCCGCCGGACACATACGCCGCCCGGAACCCCGCGTCCCGCACGGCCATCGCCACCAGCGCGTTGAACGCCCCCGGCGCGGCCACCACGCCCTGATCCATCTGCTCGCGGAGAATCCGTCCCGGGTGTTTCTGCTGCATGGCCCATCCTACGCGGGACGGGGACAAGTCCGGGCACCTGTCCGGTCTGATACACTGACCCCATGACCACGCTCCCCCGATTCGTCCTGACCGCCGCCCTTCTGGCGTCGCTGGCCGGCTGCAACCGCCCGAAGCTCGCCGACCGACCGGAGCCGCAGCCCGCGTCCGAGGCCGCCACCGCCCGCCGCCCGGTCGCCGACCCACTGGCCGAAGCGCGGATCAGCATGGCCGCCACGACCAGGCGCGACGGGAATCTGGTCCTGTTCCAGGGCCAGCCGACGCTCGAACAGATCCAGGCGTTCGCCGCCGACGGCGGAGCCGGCGTGGTCAACCTCCGCACGGAGACGGAGATGGCCGAGAAGGTCAACTACGACGAACCGGCCGTGACACGCCGGGCCGGGCTGGTGTATGTGACCCATCCGACCGGCCCCGAGGGCATGAGCCTCGACTCCGTCCAGGCTTTCGGCCGCTCGCTCTCCTCCATGAACGGCCCGGTGCTCCTGCACTGCGCCAGCGGCGGGCGCGCCAGCGGCATGTGGGCCGCCCATCTGATTATCAATGAAGGTTTCTCCAAAGAACAAGCGATCCAACATGGGAAGGCGGTCGGCATGTCTGATTCCATGATCCCACTGGTCGAGCGGGTCGCGCTGCGCACGCCCGACGAAGTCCTGGCCGCCATCGACCCGGCCAACCTCCGCCGCTCCGTCGATCGCCTCGCCGCCTTCGGCACCCGCCACACCCTCTCGGACACCGAGTCCGACACCCGCGGCATCGGAGCCGCCCGACGCTGGGTGGCCGCCGAGTTCGAGCGGGCCACGGCCGGATCGGATCGCGCCGGCGACCTCGCCATGCGGGTGGAGTTCGACGCCCACCAGGTTCCCGCCGACGGCCGACGCCTGATCCGCGATGTCGAGATCGTCAATGTGGTCTGCACCATCCCCGGCGCGGACCCCGTCTCCCGCGCCCGTCTCTACTATGTCCTCGCCCACCTGGATTCCCGGGCGAGCGAGGCCAACGACTTCACCTCCGACGCCCCCGGCGCGAACGACGACGCCTCCGGCGTGGCCGCGTTGATCGAGCTGGCCCGCGTGCTCAGCCGCGAACGCCTGGATTCGACCATCGTGCTGGTGGCCACCAGCGGCGAGGAGCAGGGCCTCTACGGCGCCCGCCTGCACGCCCAGGCGGCCAAGGCCGCTGGCAAGGACATCCGCGCCGTCCTGAACAACGACATGATCGGCGACCCCACCGGCTCGCGCACCGTGAAGAATGAGGTGCGGGTGTTCTCCGAAGGGCTGCCGCTGGAGTTGCTCTCGCAGGACGCCGACCGCCTGTCCGCGGCGGTCCGTCAGATCCGGATGCTGGGGGCGGAGTCGGACGGCGACAGCCGCCAGCTGGCCCGCTACATCCACGAGATCGGCGAGCTGCACCGCGCCCCGGTGCGGGCCAAGATGGTCTTCCGCCCCGACCGCTTCCTGCGCGGCGGGGACCACACGCCGTTCAACGAACTCGGCTTCCCGGCGGTGCGCTTCACCGAGGTCTACGACTCCCACGACCGCCAGCACCAGGATGTCCGCGTCGAGAACGGCACCCAGTTCGGCGACCTCCCCCGCTTCGTGGACGAGGCCTACCTCGCCGATGTCACCCGCCTCAACGCCGTCGCGCTGGCCCACATGGCCAACGCGCCGTCCGTCCCCGCCAACGCCCGGATCATCGTGGCGGAACTCACCAACGACACCACCCTGCGCTGGGACGCCAGCCCGGAACCGGATGTCGCCGGCTACGAGATCGTGTGGCGCGACACCCTCAGCCATGTCTGGCAGCACACGCAGGATGTCGGGAACAACACCGAGGGAACAGTGCCGCGCACGAAGGACAACTCGACCTTCGGCGTGCGCTCCTACGACCGCCACGGCTACCGCTCGCCCGTGGCGTTCCCGGTGCCGGCGCGGGAGTAATGAAGGTCGCTCATAAGTTTCGCGCGTGACTGAAAATGATCCCGAATCATGTTCCCAAAACCGCCCCGAAGGGGCGCGCGTGTAGCCACGGGTGAAGCGAAGCGCAACCCGTGGAAACGCCGGAATCGATAAAGACTTGACCCCGGAGGGGTCATGGAAGCATCGAGGATCATCCTCAAATCGGTAGGACGGCACTCCGTGCCGTCTCTTCCGCCCGTGCCACCGGAAGCGACGGCACGGAGTGCCGTCCTACCTCTGCACCCGCAGATCCTCGCTCGTCGCGATCCGGTCCAGCATCGCCGCCGGGTCTTCCTCGAACACCAGCCGATCCATCGTCGCCTGCGGCACCAGACCCTGATCGGCCGCCTGATCCAGCCAGATACGCAGCCCCTTGTAAAAACCATTGGTGTTCAAAAAACCGATCGCCTTGTCGTGGATGGCGAGTTGGTTCCAGGTGATCGCCTCGAACACCTCGTCCAGCGTGCCCACGCCGCCTGGCAGGGCAAGAAACGCCGCAGCCCGCTCCGCCATCATCGCCTTGCGCTCGTGCATGGTGGTGATGACATGCAGTTCCGTGCATCCGGCGTGAGCGAGTTCCTTGTCCACCATCGAGCGCGGGATGACGCCCACGACGGGCGCGCCCGCTTCCAGCGCGGCGTCGGCGAGAACGCCCATCAGCCCGACCCCGCCGCCGCCGTAGACCAGCCCGAGGCCGCGCTCGCCCAGCAGACGCCCGACGGCGCGGGCGGCCTCGGCATACGCCGGGTCGTGCCCGGTGCGCGCGCCGCAGAAGACGGCGACGAAGCGGGCCGCATCACGCCGCTCACTCATAGCCGTCGCGGGTGTTGTAGGTGAAGTCGTGCAGGTCGCGGACCTGCTCGGCGGACTTGGATTCGAGGTTCTCGAAGCGTGCGATCAGGGCGGCGGGGTTGTCCTGGACGAGCCTGCCCAGCAGGTTGAACTTGTGGCGGAGGATGCCGCGGAGGTCGGCGGTGGTGTTGCGGGCGTGGCCACCAGGGTACATGACCATGCCGGAATCATGGGTCTTGCCGGCGTTGTCGGTGATGACCAGCGAGGTGGGGATGCCGTCGGGATAGTTGCGGTCGTACTCCTCCCCGCCATGGGCGAACTCGATCTTGTCCATGAGTTTGCGGGTCAGGGAGTTGTTGATCGCGTCGGCGTGGTAGTCGTCCGGCTCGAGCATGAGTTCGGTCCAGCCGGACTTCTTCATTTCGAGCGCCTTGCGGAGCAGCGTGGCGACGATGTAGACCATCGAGTGGTCGGCCGACTGCCGCGTGGTGGGGTGGCGTTTGGCCGGGTCGCCGATGATGCCGAAGGCCGGCTCGTAGGCGGTGATCTTGATGTTGGCGATCCTCGCCCCGCTCGCGTCGTCGAGCAGGCCGGGCGCCTTGGCCAGCAGGTCCATGACGGCCTGCAGCGCGCCGGCCGACTGATGCTCGTACAGGCCGAGCTTGAAGTGCATGCCCATGATGGTGAAGTCGTCGCCCGCCCGGCTCAGCACCAGATCGAAGGGGGAGGCGTCGGCCTTCTTGGTATTGGCGGAGGTCGCCCCCACCTTCTGGAACATCTGCCCCGGCCCCTCGAAGATGCGGAAGACCGCCTCGGGGTTGCGGAAGATGTCACGCGGGCCGAGGAAGCCGGCCATCGAACGCTTCACGCTGAGAACGGCGAACTCGGTGGAGATGGCGGCGGACGCGCCCTTGGAGTCGGAGAGCTGCTTGCCGGCCCGGATGGCGCGGAAGGGGATGGCGTGGGCGACGGTCATGCCGATGGCCGACTCGATCTCCTCGGCCGTCGCCCCCAGCATCGCCCCGAACACCGCGGCTGAGGCGATCGCGCCGTGAACCACATGGTCGATCTTGTAGGTCTTGAGGCTGAACACCTCGGCGAGCCGCCCGCGGATCTCGTCGTGCAGCACCATCGCGCGAAGGGCGAACGCCCCGTCCCGCCCGGTCATCTGCGCCGCGGCCACCGCGACGGAGTAGAAGTCGTTGTGCCCGAACTCGCCCGCGGTGTGGCCCAGCCCGGGGTTGTACCCGAAGTTGGTCCCATTGGAGTCCCACTCACGCACGGCCGAGCAGTTGGCCACGATGGCCTTCTCGGGCTGGACCTGCACGGTCGAGCCGAACACGGTCGCCCCGGGCCGCCCGGCCCTGCCGATGAGTTTCGTCGCCTCGGTGACGGGGTACTGGAGGGCCTCTTCACGCAGGATGGTCGGCGCGTTGGTCTTCAGGGCGAGGGCGGAGAGGCCGCAGAGAATGGCGTCCGTGAAGAACAGGTTGGTGCGCTCCAGCACGGCGGCGGAGGGCTTGCCCCGCCTGGCGGGGTCGTCGGACAGGAAGTCGATGGCGAAACGGGCGATGCCCAGGGCTTGGTTGGTGTCGGCGGGCAGTCTGACCTGGGTTTGGGTGGCGGCATCAGCGGCGACGGCGGGCATGGCGGCTCCTCTCCGGAAGGGGTGCGGAAGTCGGGGGAAGGGATGGTAGGGGCGGCAGGAGGAAACGACCTCCGGTGGCCCGGCTCTTGGTAGGTCGGCTCTCCGAGCCGACTCTTCTTCTTTGGTGGCACAGGCGTCCCGCCTGTGCAAAGCCAGTCTGCACAGGCGGGACGCCTGTGCCACCAGAAGCAAGAAGAAAGGGAAAGAAGACCCGGCTCGCCCCCCCGGGGAGCCGGGCCACCGCGACAAAAACAACACGGGAGGGCCGAGGCCCTCCCGTGGTTGGGGTCAGTTCCGATGATCGTGCCGATCAGCGGCGACGGAGGCGAGCCACGCCGGCGACGCCGACGAGGGTGGCCAGACCGGCGAAGGCCGCCGGGGGCAGGGGGACGATGTAGAGCTGGTCTTGGCCGTTCGGGTGGACAATCGCCCGGAGACCGGCGACCACGCCGTTGTTGTTGAAGTCAAGCAGATCCCAGAAACCGCCCAGGGTCGCGTTGGTCACCACATTGCCGCCAGTACGATCGAACGAACCGGTGTCGTAGATCGCCTCCCAGATCGCGGCCTGGATGGTGGCCATCCGCCGCTGGTCGGTGGTCGTGTTTCCGCTGGTGAGCAGCGACAGGTCAGAGGCGATCCATCCGGCATCAATGCCGGCCCTCACCGCGATACCGATGCGATGCGCGATGGCGGCACCGTAGGCGTCACCGGGGAGCGGGGCATCGGCGAGATCGAAAATCTTGTAGGTTCCGGCGGCTGCGTTCTGACCCACCTGGATGCAGAAGGTGGCGAACGAACCGGACGCGAACTGGCCGCCGCCCGTGCCCGGGGCGGGATCCGGGTTGTATGCGAAGCCGATGTGGCCCGCAGTGACGCCGTTACCGTTCACGGTAACCCCGCTGGTCAAGCGATCCAGGCTCGAATCGCGGACAATCACCACATCCGTGGCGGAGGCAAGCCCCGACACGGCCGACAGCGTTGCCGCCATCAAAACGAAGTTCTTCATAAGTCTGTCCTCTCTCACGCGGTCATGCCGCATGCCTGACTTGTTCCGTGCGGCTCTCGGAGCTGCAACTCCGAAAGGGGATACGCCCCCCCTCGCCCGCACGCCCCTCGCCTTCCCCGCGAGGGATGTTGTTCCCGCCGTCTTGGCGGGATGTGACCAACTTGTACGACTTCAAGCGGAAACGAACGCATAAAGTCACGGTGGACTTCCAGAAATCCGCCCACCGCTCCGTCAGTGTATCTGGAAGCCGGCCCGTGTCGACCCTGAAAATGGGGAAAACGCATCTTTTTTTTCAGCACCCGCCCCCAGGCGAGCGGACGATCGCCCGAGAACACCGGGTTTATCACCCCTCCCGAACAGAAGTGTGCAAAATCACGGATGAAGCCGGTTTTTATCGGACGACTCAAGACGGTAGCACAGGCGTCTCCGCCTGTGCGGACTGTCTTTGCACAGGCGGGACGCCTGTACCACCGGGGGGAGAAGAAGACCCCCCGAGCCGGGCCACCGCTACAGATCCAGCCCGTGCCTGCGGGCCTTGAGGTCCAGTTCCGGCGGGAGCGGGCCGCCGCCGGTCGCCCGGCGGACCCGCGCGAGGGCGGCCTGGGTCTCGGCCTCATCGCCGCCGGACGCTTTCAGCACCGCGGCCAGGCCCAGCCACCCCTCCGCGGCGGACTCGTCCAACTGCGTGACGCGCCGGAAGTCGGACTCGGCCGCGCTCAGGTTGGCCTGGGCCAAGTGGATCCAGCCGCGCGTGCCGTGGAACGCACCGACCTCCCCGAAGCCGACCGCGGCGTCGGCCAGCTGGAGCGCCTCGGCCAGGCGGGGCCGGGTGGGGTTCTCGCGGGAGAGAATGCCGGCCAGGTTGTTGCGGATCGCGGCGGTGAAGAGGTCGGCCGAACCGAAGCGGCCCAAGAGCGTTCTGTAGTACTGCTCGGCCTGGGCGGGCCGACCGGCCGCATCGGCGCAGATGGCCGCGGCGAAGAGGTGGTTCGGGTTCTCCCGCTGCATGGCGCCGGCGCGTACGAACAGCTCCTCCGCCTGGGCGAAGGTTTCCGTCGCCCCCTGGGGCATCGCCTCGGCCTGGCGCTGGGAGGCGACGGCCGCCATGACGACAGCCTGGAGATCGTCGGGGAACCGGGCGAGGTGGGCCAGCGCGATGCGGGCTCCGTTGGCCGCGAACTGCTCGGCCCGGGCGGGGAAGCGCTCGGACAGGGCCAGCCATGACTCGGCCGCCTGGACTTCCATGCCGCCAAGCCCCATCTGCTCGGCGGACCTCATCCAGCCCTCGGCCTGCGCAACGGGCGTGACGGAACCGGCCGCCAGGGGCAGCCAGACGCGGGAGCGGAACTCCGGCGAGCTGCGCGCGAGCGGCTCGAGCCTGGCCCGGACGGCCGGCTCGTTGCCCGCCAGCAGCGCGGACCGGCTGTGAACAAAGAGGAGCTGCCTGCTGGCATCCGCGCCCGGGTCGGCCACGGCCGCGTTGATGGAGGGCGCCAGCCGTTCCATCACCGCGGCATGGTTCCCGACCGCTTGGGCGGCCTGGGCGAAGATCATGTCCGGCTCGTGGGTCGATCCTCTGCTGAGGCCGCGCAGCCGGGTCGCCAGGCGCATCGCGTCCTCGTGCCGGGCCGCGTTCAAGGCCGCGATGGCCGCGAAGCGGAGCAGCTCCTCATCCTCCGCGAACCGGCGGTGGTCGGCCAGCGCGTCGGCGGCCAGGGCCGCGGCGTCGTCGCCCAGTTCCGCCCGCTCACGGAAGACATACTTGAGGAGGGGGGCGTTGCCGCTGAACGCCTCGCGCATCGCCCGGACCTCGGCGAGGCGGACATCCCGGCTCAGCGTGCCCTTGCGCGACTCATACGCTTCGACGCGCTCGATCGCAAGGCGGACACTCTGCTGCTGGCCGCCGCCGGACGCCCGGCTCAGGACCGCCTGGGCGATGTTGCCGGAGGTGATCTCGCGCCAGAACTGAAGATCCGCGTTGTCCGGATGGTGCGTCAACGCCTGCTCGACCACGCCGGCCGCGCCGTCCGAATCGCCCGACCGGTACACCGTCTCGACAAGGGCGGTCCAGGCGGAAACATCGCCGGGGTTGGCCCGGGTCATGCCGGTCAGGATCTCGATGGCCCCGTCCAGATCCCTGGACCGCAGCGCCATCTCGGCGCGAATCCGCTCGCCGTCGAGGGGTTCAAGCCCGAACGCGGCGACATCGGCGAGCACGGCCCCCGCCCGATCAGCCCGCCCGGCCTGCGTGTATCTGGAAGCGATATCGGCCAGCTGCGAGCGGGTCAGGGACGGCCCGCCGGCGACGACCCGGTCGAGCAGGGCGGCGGCCCGCGCGTGGTCGCCGGACCCCAGGTAGGTCTGAGCCAGGAACAGGCCAAGCTCGGTCCGCTCGGCACCGGTGGCGGCCGCGAACATCTCCTCGAGGATGCGCGCGCTGAACTGGGCGTCGCTCAGGCGCGTCAGGTCCCTCGCGATCGCGCTCATCGCGACGGGCGTGGCCCGGGACTGGACGACGGTGTCGAGCAGGATCTGCCTGGCCCGCGCCTCGTTGCCCGCCTCGAAACTCAACTCGGCGGCTCGCATGAGATAGCCGATCGCGGCCCGGCCCGCGACAAGGCGGGCCGCCGCCAGGTACTGCTCGACCGCGCCGGCCAAGTCCCGCTCGAACCGGTCGGGGGGCTGGACCTGCGGGGGGCAGGGATACTGGAGCATATTGGCGAGAATGGTTCTGGCGGCCACATTCTCCGGCTCGGCCACGACGACGGCGCGCACGATCAGCAGGGCCTCGTCGCGGCTCTGGCGTGTGGGTTCACGCCCGAAAAGGGAGCGGGCACGCACGAGACGCAGCCTCGACGGCGGAGTCCGGCCCTGGGTGGCCGTCAGCTCGGTGATCCGGGCGAGCGAGGAATCGACAAAGTCACGGTCGTACACCAGCGGTTCCGATTCGACGGCCTCGGTCAGAAGCTCGACATCGTTCGGGCTGGCCGCGAGCGCGGCCCGCCACGCGGCGCCCGCCCCCTCGTGCCGGAGCTGGCTCTTGACGATCGCGTCGGCCCGCAGCCAGGCCGGCCGATCGGCCGGCGGCGCCGCGGCGATCCGGCCCGCGAGCAGCGCGAGGGCCTCCGCCGTCCGCTCGGCCCGGACGGCCTCGGACTCGGCCGCGGCGACATAAACCATGACGGTCCGGATCGCGGACCCGGCATCGGCCGGCGGCGGATCGAGCGTCACCTCGCCCGGGACGGCGAACACGCCCAGGCCGAACGCCAGGTCGATCTCCTCGGCCCGCGCGGCCTGCGGGGGCGTCGGCCCCGCGCCCATCGCGGCACGCAGCTCCGCCCGCGCGCCGTCCTGATTCCCGACGGTGGCCTCGAACGCGGCGAGGTGCAGCATGCAATCAAGCCGCAGCGGGCCCGGGACGGCGTCCCGCAGCGCGCGGGCGACCTGCATCGATTCACCGGCGGTCGCCAGATCGAGCTGCGCGAGCACCGCGAGCTGGGCGTTGACCTGCAACTGGATGATGAGCGCTTCGACAACGGTTCGGCGACCGCCGGTGCCGCGGACCGTCGCCACCAGCTCGTCCGCGGCGGCGCGGGCCTCCGTCGCGCGCCCGGCGCGGAGCAGGGCCAGCACGCGGCGCGCCTCGGGCGCCGTCCAGACGCCGGGACCGGCCAGTTCGGACGCGAGCCGCCAGGCGTCCGACGCCTCGGAGAGCCGGCCCATCCGGTCGTGGATGTCGCCCAGCACATACCGGAATGTCGGCTCGAACGGGTAGGCCTCGATCGCCTTCGTCGCGGTCGCCCGCGCCTCGACAAGGCGCCCGGCTTCCGTCTGCGTCCTCGCGGTGAGAACGCTCACCCAGGCGGGGGCGCGGAAGTCGTCCTGGAGCGCCGACAGTTTCGTCTTCAACACCTCGGCCCGATCCGGCTCGTTGCGGTCCAGGTGCGTCATGGCCGCGTAGCCCAGAACATCCGCGACCACGCGCCCGCCCGGCGTGGCCGTCGGCTGGGCGAGCAGGTCGTCGGTGCGTCCCGCCCAGTACCGCCTCCGTGCGAGCAATCTGGTGAAGTCCGGGTCGTCCGAGGAAGCGGACGCGCGGGCGAGAATCCCCAGCGCCAGCGGCTCCTGACGCCACGCGCCCGCGAGCAGCGCCATCGCCCGGCTGAGTTCATCGTCCGTGAACGGGACATCCCGCGTGCCCGCCCCGGTCTCCGCGTCCAGCCCGAGCGCGTCCGCCAGAATCCCGGTCGCGTCGTCGAGCGTCAGGCCGTCGCTGCCCACCACGGCCTGCATCACGGCCACGCCCAGCGAATCAGGAGCGGCTTCGGAATAGGCCGACACGATCGAGTCGGCCCGCGCGGCGTTGTTGCCCGCGATGGCCCGCGTGTACGCCCGCCAGACATCCACGAACTCGGGCGGCTCGGCCGCCAGCAGCCGGTCCTCGAGCTGTTCGATGATGGGGTCCGCAGCATTGATCGCCAGGCGGGGGACGACTTCCAGCCGGATGATCTCAAGGTCTCCAGGCGGAACCGAGGCCGGATCGCCGCCCCGGAGCCGGCCTGCAAGCTCACGGGCCTCGACCCACTGGCCCGTCCGCACGAAGAGCCGGAGGAGTTCGCCGGCCGCCTCCCGGTCGTCGGGAATCTCTCGCAGGTATTCCCGGTACACGGTGATGGCCGCGGGGAGGTGGCCGCCGTCGCTGGTTTCCAGCTCGGCCCGGGAGCGCGCGAAGGCCAGCCGGGTGGCGGGATCGACCGGGCGGTCGCCCATGCCCCGCAGGTGGCGTCCGAGCAACTGCACCGCGACGCCGTGCCTGCCCTCCTCGTGGGCGAGCAGGCCGTCCCGCTGGAAGGCTTCGATCTGGCGCCGGTTCTGGAACTTCGGCAGCGTGAACGCAACGGCCGCGGCGAGAACGAGCAGGAAGACGATCGCCCCGGCGAGTGCGAGACGCCGAGCAGTTCTTGGTCGAAGCCCCATGAGTACTCCCTCGTGTCAACGACGGGCCAACGCCCCCAGGACCAGCAGCACGGTCTTCCAGATGATATAGAGGTCAAGGCGGAAGGTGGCCCTCTCGACATACTCGATGTCGTACCGGATCCATTCCTGGAAATCGGCCCCGTCCGCCCTGGTCCGGCGGATCTGCCAGAGGCCGGTCACCCCGGGACGGACGCTCAGCCGGGCCTCGCGCCAGCCGGGGCAGTACTGGTTCTCGGAAGAGGGGCTTGGGCGGGGGCCGACCACGGACATGTGCCCCGCCAGGACATTGAAGAACTGCGGGATCTCGTCCAGCTGGAGCCGGCGGAGGACCCGCCCGACCCGGGTGATGCGGGGGTCGTTCTCGATGTAAAACTGCGGCCCGTCGGCCTGATTCGCGCCTTGGAGCTGGGCCTTCATCCGCTCCGCATCGCGGTACATGGTGCGGAACTTGACGCACCCGAACTCCCGCCCGCGGATCGACTCGCGCCGATGGGCGAAGAAGAACGGACGCCGATCCTCGATGAAGATCGCCAGCATGATGAAGGGGTACAACGGAAGGGTGAAAGCCAACGCGACGAGGGCGAAAACGATGTCGAATCCCCGTTTCAGGCCGCTGCCGGTGTACGGGGCGGCCTCCTCGATCCGGCGTTCAGACCAGCCCGGCTTGGCCTCGATATCACGCCAGGACAGGTCGTCGGCGGGCGGGCGCGCCTCCGGGTCGTCCCACATCACGGCCGGCCCGACAGCCACCGCCCCCCGGGCCAGCGTCCGACCCGCCCCGATCCAGAGCGGGCCGGTGATCATCGCCCCGGCGGAGTCCGGAGCATCGCGGTCCACCCAGGCCTCCCGCCCCACGCGCTTGACCCGCCCCACCGTGGCGTCGGGGCGTGCCCAGGTCTCCGCCAGATCCCGGGTGAAACGGGCGACATCCCGGTCGAGATCGCCGGAGTAGATCCGCCCGTTCTCGCGCAGGGCGGCCCGGAGGTCCGCGGGCACCATCCTCTTGAGCGCTCGCCAGGGGCGCGCGCTCGCGTCCATCGCGGCCCAGTCTCCGGCGATGTCCGCGTCGCTCGTCAACGCCACCCGCGCCAGCCGGGACGCGGCCCCGTCATACCGGCGACGGAAACGCAGAACCCGACCGTCCGGGCGGGCCTCGACCAACTCCCGGTAGTCGTTCAGAGCACGATCCGCCAGACGGACAATCAGGACATCCGGCTTGAGCCAGCAGAGCAGATCGAGCGAGCGCCGCAGCGGCATGATGACGAAACGCGACCGCTCCGTCAGCAGATACAGCTCGGCGTGCGGGTTGATATCCACCCCCGAACCGATCGGCACGACCTGCACCCCGTGAGCGGCCCAATACCGCCCGTGGAGCTGCGAGGGCGTCAGCCCCCACATCGTCGGCGTGGACGGCCCGGTCGCCAGCGCGCTCATGACGCGGCCCCGCCGTCCGGAGCATCGGCCGACGCCCTGGGGAAGAGCGATCCGCCCAGCGGCCCCACGCTGGTGCCGCCCCGGGCCCCGCCCCGCGCGGCCTGCTCGGCCGCCTGACGCGACGCCTGCCGGGAGAAGTGGACCGACATGCTGCTCGAGGATTGCTTGAGTTCCTGGATCGACGCGCGGTTGAAGACGGTCGCTATGACCTGTCCGCCGACGGCGTGGATCTGATCGACGGCACGCTTGACCAGCGGCCGGAGCTGGTTCCGCCCCACCACCATCAGCACGCCGTCCACCGCCGGCGCCAGCAGACCGGACTCGATCGAACCGAGGATCGGACCCGAATCGATCAGGATCGTCTCGTAGTCGTTCCGGAATGTTTCGACCAGCCGGGTGATAACCTCCGGGCTGAGCCGGCTGATCCGCAAGTCGTCCCCCAGGCCCGCGGGGAGCACGCTGAGCCGCTCGAAGCTCGACGGATGCACGAGCGTGGCGAGGTCGCCCCGGCTCGCGGCGGTCTCCGCAAGGCTGGGCGCGGCGGGGTGCCCGAAGTGCAGCGACAGTCCGCGCCCGATGAGGTCCAGGTCGATCAGCAGCGTCCGGTCGCCGCTCTCCGCGAACGACAGGCCCAGGGCGATGATCATGCTCGTCTTGCCGTCCCCGGGAGCGGGGCTGGTGACAGAGAACACCGCGTGACGGTCACGCCCGTGCAGGATCTGGAGCTGGGCGCGGATCTGGTGGACCGCGAACGCGGAAGCCTCGGCAAGTTCACGGTCGGACAGCGACTTGCCCAGGTCCGGCAGGACGCCCACGATGCGGGAGTTCGCCGAGTCAAGAATGTTGTCGTCCGAATAGCGGACCCGGCGTCCGAGCATCCCAAGGCCCAGCATGGCCGCGACCGGCAGGCCCGCGCCGCCGACGAAGCCCGCCAGGCCCATCTTGATCCGCTTGTCGGACGACGGGCGGTTGGGCCGGGTCGGCGCGCTCACCACGCTCACCCGGCCGCGGACCTCGGCGATGTTCGACGCCTGCGACTCGGTCTCGATCTGATCGATGCGGAACGAGGTCCGCTGGATGTCCGCGTTGATCTCCTGCAACTGGGCCGTGCTGCTGATGAGCCGGCGGTTGTCCGCGACCAGCCTGGACTGCTCGTGGCGTGCCTGGTCCAGGCGTTCATTGACCGTTGCGAGCTGGGTCCGGAAATCATCCCGGAGCGCGTTGCCGGACTCCACACCCGGCCCGCCCCCGCGCTGAAGCAGCGCGATGCGATCCCGGATCTGCGCGTTGAACCGCTGAATACCGGCCTCCACGCTGCGTACCTGGCGGTGATCCTCAAGCCAGCCTCCCGCCAGCATCTCGACCTTGCGCGCCTGCAAAGTCTGGCGCATCCCGATCCACTCGGCCACCTCCGGGTCCAGCGCGGCGGCCTCCGCGTCCGTCAGCCCCCCCTGGCCGCTGCCGGCCGTCCGGTTCGCCAGAGCTTCGAGCTGCGCCAGGCGAGCCTCGATGTCCGACCTCGCAACCTCCAGCGCGGACACCTTCTCGAAGGCCGCCTCGACCAGCATGTTCAGGTCGCTGGTCTTCCAGCCGTCCACGATCATGGCGATCTCGTTGGCCTTGCCGTCCCGCTCGGCCTGGCGGTTGCGAAGCCGGGTCTTCAACAGCCCGAGAGTGGCCTCGGTCCCCTGCTCGGTCTTGCGCCCGTACAGGTCCATGTACGCATCCACGATCGCCTGGTTGCCCGCGTTGGCGACATCCGCGGCCTCGTGCTCGAACGATACGAAGATCAACTGCTGCATCGCACGGCTGTTCTGGACGCGGAGCCGCTCGGTGAAATCCTCCACGCTTGCGAGGTTCGCGCGATCCCGGACCGCTCTCCAGGCGTCCGACTCCATTGCATACTGCACCACATTCGGCCTCGAAATCAGATCGGCCTGGGCCGCGACGAGGTTGGAGAACATCTGCGGCACCGAACTCTGCTCGGACTCGAAGAGGATCTTCGGCAGCACCGGCTGGATCTGGATGACCGCGTCGGACTTGAACCGCGGCTGCTGCGAGAAAAAACCCGCGGAACCGCCCGCGATCCCGAACGCCAGCGCCAGACCGATGGTCAGCAGATACCGCCCGCGCAGCAGGCGGTGCACCATCGCGAAGGCATTCCCCTGCGGCTGCTGCGGAATCTCCGCCGACCAGTCCGCACCGACCTGGGAGCCGTTCAACGGGAGTCTCCTTTCCGGTGGGCGTCCGCCCCTTCAAGGAGCGTCTCGACCACGGGCCTGGCCATCACGGACATCTCGCTGAGAATCCATGCGTGGTGCTCGCGGGCCACCCCGCTGTTGATCACGACCTGCAACTGGGCCGCCCCGTACGGCCGGACCACATAGTCCGCGCCCGCCCTGCGCACATCGTCCATCGAGTGGGTCACCGCGCCGCTGGGCAGGATGAAGAGGTTGTACACCGTGATCCCCGCCTCCTTGTTGCCCGCCGTCTGGACAAACTCATACCGCATCGCGTCGAGTTCTCCGAACGAGGCGTCCAGGTGATGCTCCCCGGAACTCCACCCGTGCGCGGGGTAGCAGTTCGGCGGGTAGTGCCCCTGCATGTCGCGGATGTCGGCGCACTGGACCACGAGGATGGTGGCGCCCAGCCCGCCGTGCTCCTGCGTCCGGTACTCCCGCGCGATGAGGGCGTTGGGCCGGAGCAGCTTGGTCGCCGACGGCGGGATCGGCACCTCGCTCGACACCCACCCGCCGTGCTCGACCGGCATGGCCCCGATCGCCTCCTTCATCCGCAGGTGGTAGGCCTCCACCGCGTTCTGATCGACCGAAACACGCTGCGAGAACGCGATCCCGACCAGCATCGCCCCCGCGACCGTCGTGATGAGCAGCCAGTGATTCATGCGCGTTGCTCCGACATCTGGTGGGCGAGCGTGAACCGGTAGGTGGGCACCAACGCCCACCGCAATGCCCGCGTGATGACCATCAGCAGCAGGAACGCGATGGGCAGCATCGCCCACCCGGCCAGGGAGTGGAACATGTCCGCGGTCTTCTCGTCGGAGTACCCGTAGAACAGCACCGTCGGCGTCAGCCGGATCACATTGCAGAAGATCGCCGCCACCGGGCTGAGCAGCAGGATGGTCAGACGCACCGGGTTGCGCAGCGGCACCGTGAACGCGAACGCATAGGAGACCAGCACCAGCGCGAACACCATCCGCATGCCGTTGCACGCCTCATGCACGGCCACCTGCTGATCGTTGATGATCAGCAGGTTGCCCGACCGTTCCACCCATTCCCCCATCGCTTCCAGGACGACCTTTGTCACCTCCGCCGTGGCCGTCTGCAAGGGTCCGGCGATCATCAGCCGGAGCCTCCCGGGCACCGGGATCAGCATCGCCATGATGGCCACCGCCGGCACGAAGTTGGCCAGCACCCCCACCCCCACCACCGAGGCGACGGCGCCGAGCAGCATCAGCACCGCGCCGGCGTGCCACCCGAACTGGAACGCGCTCCGGAAACTGAACCAGGCCAAAGCCCACCCCACGCCGATCAACGCCGGGCCGATCCAGCTGAAACTCGGCGGGCAGCGACGGAAACGAATCCGGCGGATCCAGACCAGCCACAGGAGTATGGGAGGGACCAGCAGGATGTGGCTGGACTCCTCGTCCCGCCAGGCCATCGTGAAGATGTCGGCCCACTGCGTCCACCCGGCCCACACCGCCAGGCAGACCAGCGCCGCCAGTGCGGTCAGGTGCTTCGCCGTCCAGCCGTACCGTTCGAGCCGGAACATCAGTTCTTCCCCCCCGCCGCGGCCACCTGACCCACGCACCGCGTCCCGGCCCCCACCACCGCACCCGGGCACACGACCGAACGAACCACCACGGCATCCTTCCCGACCGCGGCGCCGGCCAGCACCACCGAGTCATGGATCGTCGCCGACGGGTCCACGCTCGCGCCCGGCTCCACCAGCGCGAAGGACTTCTCCCACTCTTCCCGGTACGGGTCTTCATCCACCGACGCGAGCGCCAAGCCCCCCGTCGCGTGCAACCGGACCGCGCCGAGGTACTCCGTGATGTTCCGCGTCCGCAGCGCGTAAGCCCGGCGATGCTCCACCACGCTCACCCCCCATCGGGTCAACCATTCCGGGAGCGCCTGCTCCTTCAAGTCCACATAGCCCACCGACCGGACGGTCCGCAGCACGCCGCACCGCACCAGCCACAGCCCGACCGGGGTGCCGTCCGATGATCCGACCATCGACACATCCGACTCCTTACGGAGCATGGCGTCGATCAGTTCGTCCAACGGCTGGCGAAACACCTGAGCACCGTTGACCACCACCACAAAGTCGTCGGGATCGCACTCCCGCGTCGCGTCCGCCAGCACCCCGGCCACCCCGCGGATCGGGCTGGCGTCCCGCTCGACCGTGCAGACCAGCGGTTCCCGCGCGTCGGGTTGCCGAGGGGCCTCCGACTCGGAATCCACCAGCAGACGAACGCGAAGCTCATCCAGCCGCCACCGCCGGGCGAACGCCTGGAACCCATCCAGGTGCCGCCCCATCAGCGTGGACCCGTCCGAGAGCGGCAGGTCCACGATCGAGCGCCGGATCGACCGCGCCAGCGGCGTCCGCCGCACCGCCCCGCACAGCACGATGCAGGACCGCACCATCCGCGCCCGGCCTGGGATGCCACCCGTGGTCGGCACGCTGGCCTGCTCCAATCCTGACACGCCGAACCCCTTCTCCAGGTCAAGAACACAGCCCGCCCGGGCCGAGCGGCAAATCCGGGTCGGATTCACCCCAGTTTCGGCCAGTTTCGGGCCGGGCTTGCAGCACACCGGGTAAATATAGGAAGGAGTGGGCCGCCCCCAACGCGCAGATATCGCCCGCCACGACCCCGACCGACCACTCCTCAGGCAGGATCGACGAAATCGATGTCGATGACCGGCCCCGCCGCAGCCACCGCGCCGATCGACCCCGCCGGCGTCACGAACCGACGCACCCACCACGCCGTTCCACCCACCCGGGCCGCGTTCCACCCCCACAGCGTCCGGATTTCCGTGCTCACCATCGACGGACTCAGGTGCATCCCCCGCCCATCCGCCTTCAACAAAGCCTCCATGATGCACCAGGCGAACAGCGTCCGCTCGGTCCGGTCGGCGAGCAGCTCGATGGCCGGCCCGGTCACCATCTCGACCGCCCGCCCGATGTGATCGTCCACCTGGGCCGACGCGGTCGTCTCGATATCCACGCCCACCCGGACCCCGTGCCCGACCGCCAGGGCCACCATCCCGCCGCTGTGGCTGGTGCTCAGGTCCGCCACGGTGCGTTCCAGACCCTCCGGATACGGACGCCCATAGGGAGTCCTTTCCACCACAACCCGGCCCGGTTCCACCCCCAGCACATTCCCCGCGGCCTCTCGCCACACCGCCCGGGACACGGCCGCGGCCCTGCGGTCCTGCTCGATCGCCAAGCGGTCGATGTCCTCGAGTTCCTCCGGCGAGAGCATGGCCCGAGCACGCTCTTCCGCCGCCTCGGTGGCCCGGAACTGCCACACGCGAACCCCCCCGACAGGGGGGGCCACGATGGGATTCGACTTGTCAAGAAAGTGGAGTTCAGTAACCACGGACAATCTCCCACTCAACGGACGCGGAGCGTCCAGTTCCGGATGCGTCGATCCGGCATCGACGGATTATCGGCCGTGGAGAACATCGTCAGCGTCGTGGTCGCTCCGGGGGCGAACTCGAGCTTCAGGGGAGCATGGAGCTGTTCCGCCGAGGTCAGCGGGGCGGTCTGGCCCGTCGGACGGATGCTTCGCGCCACCGCTCCGTCGAACGCGAAACGCTCACCCTCCACGAGCTGGAAGTCCGTGGTGGACTGGACGATCTCCGCCCCCCAGATGTAGACCGTACGCCCGTAGACCATGGCGGAGATGCCCGCGTCGAAGAAGGTCACATCCTGGCCGCCCGTGGCCTGGTCATCGTTGTACCGAGGAGAACCGATGGTCGAGACCGGGCCGGCGGACTGATTCTTTGTCTGCGTGCCGGTGTTCTGAGCAGGCGCCCTGTTCCCTCCGCCCTGGGTGGTCGCCGCGGAACCGCCGATGCTGCCGGCAATCATCCCGCCGAACGCCCCCCCTCCGCTCTTGCCGCCACTTCCACCACCACCGCCGCCCCCCCCGCCGCCCGTGCGCCCGCCGCTCGCCCCGCCAAGGCTCGCGCCCCCCCCTCCGCCGCCTCCCGCGCTCGAAGCTCCCGATCCGCCGCGGGAAACCCCGGTCGAAGACGCACCGCGTCCCGACTGCGCGGCCGGGCGGCGCGCGCCGGCCTTCCCGCCAGACCCGCCCGCCAGCCCGTAGCTGATCCTCGAACCGTCCGCGAGCACCCGCATCACCTCCGACGGGTTGGTGGATTCGGAAGACGCGCCGGACTTCGGCCGCTCGATCACATACTTGCGCCCGTTGGGAAGGCTGACGACGATCCGCTCCACCTCCGGCTGCTCGGACTCGGCGGAATCGGTCGCCGGGGACGCGGGCTGGGCGTTCTGCTCGCTCCTGGTCGTTTCCATCGCTCCGGCGGTGGTGCCGACAAGCAGCACAAGCGTGCCGAGCAAGCCGGGGATGGTCTTGGTGTGCAGCATTGGATCACTCCTTGGGTCCGGCGTCCGAATCCGACCGGCACCCACCGTGACTGTCCCAAACACACGGGGCGTTGTCGAGTCAATCCGGGCAAGATGCGTCGCCCGCGCCCGGTTGTGCCGCGCGCCCGGGTCCGAGAAACCGACGCAAGGAACAAGGGCGTCCGGTAAGCCGGCCCCAGACCATCCACACAAGGGAACGCCCCGGCACGGGCCCGACGCCCCCACGGGCGGGGATCTCACAGCCCGAAACGCCCCAGCGGGACCGTGCCCTCGACATGCACCGTTTCCGGACTCCGCGTGCGGAGCCACTCCACCAACGACCGGATCTCCTCCCGGGGAGACGAGACCATCACCAGCGGCTCACCCAGAACCGGGTGCTCGAAAGCCAGCAACGCGGCGTGCAACGCCTGGCGTTCGATCCGCACCGATCCATCCGCGCTCTCGAACACACGCCCGCCGTACATGTCGTCCCCCACGATCGGATGGCCCAGGTACGACAGGTGGACGCGGATCTGGTGCGTCCGCCCGGTCTTCAGCTCCAGCTCCACCAGGCTGAACGATCGCCCGTCCGCCAGCCGGTACCGCTCGCGCACGCGGCAGATCGTCACCGACGGCTTGCCCAGGTCGTCGTGCCGCACCACCCGCTTCTCGCGCGCGCCCTTGGCCTTCGACTGGTGGGGGCCGATGGGCAGGTCGATCACCTGGAAATCGTCGGCCACCCGCCCCTGCACCACGGCCAGGTACCGCTTGTCCACCGTGCGGTTCTCGAACTGTCGTCCGATCTTCCAGTGCGCCTCCTCGGTCTTGGCGAACACGATGCACCCCGAGGTGTGTCGGTCCAGCCGATGCACCACGCCCGGGCGCGCGAACTCCCCGCCCACCGGCGACAGCTCACCCCCCGAGATGTTCCGGAACCGCCACGCCAGCGCGTTGACCATCGTCCCCTTCAACTCCGACCGCGCCGGATGCACGATGATGTCCGCCGGCTTGTCGATCACGATCAGGTGCCCGTCCTCGAACAGCACGCTCAGCGGGATGTCCTCCGGCTCGATCTCGCCCGAGGGCGGCGCGGGGATGACCAGCTCCACCACATCCCCGCCCCGCAGCCTGGTCGATGACTTGCCCGGGCGTCCGTTGACCGTGGCCCCCCCACCGTCGATCAGCCGTTGCAACCCGCTGCGGCTCAGAAAACCGACCCGGGTCGCCAGGTACTTGTCCAGCCGCGTCTGCAAGTCCCGCTGCAACTCGAACCGCACCCGGGCGACAAACCCCTCGTCCCCCTCCTCGCGCGCCGCTTCGTACGCGCGACGCACCGCCTCCGGATCGACCTTGCCGCCGGGCTGGAGCAGGTCCGCGCCGCCCGGCGCGTTCGATCCTTGCGGATCGTCGGGATCACCAGGGGGAGCCGGATCGGTCTCGATCGGGCGAGTCACGGCGCGGGATCGGTCGCCGGATCGGGACCCGCGGCAGACTCCGGATCGGCGACCGGGTCCTGGGCGGTCGGCTCCCCATCCTCGCCGTCCAGCCCGAGATTCTGGAACGCGGGCAGCGACAGGATGTCCTCGAGGCTCATCGGAATCTCACCGGACGGATCGACGAACCGCTCGCCGGGCAGTTCCGGCAGCGTCGCGCGGGCGGGCAGCGACACGCCCGCGGCGGCCCGGTCGGCCATCGCGATCATGCCGTCCGCCACCGTGCCCAGCTCCGGGAAGCCCGCCGCCCGGGCGACCTCTCCCGCGCGGGCATAATGCGCCTTGGCCTGGTCAACCTGGCCCAGCCCTTCCTCGGCGGCCCCCAGACGCATCAGCCCCTGCACCAGCAGCAGCCGACGCCCCTCCCCCCCGTCCTTCTCAACCGCCTGCACAACCTGCCGGCTCAGATCCCGCGCCTGGGTCAGATAGCTCCGGACCGCGTCGGCGTCCAGCCGGTCGCTCTCGTTCGCGGCATGGCCCGTGACGGGGTCGATCTCCGCCCCCGGCTCCACGCCCGCGATGGCCGCCCGGAGGTAGATATCCACGGTCCGCAGCAGGGCCAGCTCACGCACCGCGCCCACGCCCGCGTACTCGCCGGCGATGTTGCGCAGCGACGCGGGCGACGGCGTGCCGCCCGACACCGTGCTCTCGTACGCCGCGAAGGCGTTGTTCAGCCGGGTCTGCTTGGACCTGTGGAAATGGGTCAGGCCGAACCACCCCAGCCCGATCACCCCGATCACGATCAGGACCGGCGAACTCCACTTGTTCAGGAAGTCGATGAACTCGGTGTTGATCCGAGATTCCTCAAGCCCGGCCCCTTGACGGATCTTTGTCTGGCGTTCGTCCATAGGACGGGATGATAGCGCGAAAACGGGCGAGCCTGATGGCTCGCCCGTGGGACCGTTTCCGGATTCAGGACGATCCCGGTGGGCCGTCGCGCGGGGGCCGATCACCGGATGGTCAGCAGCTCCCGGTAGGTCGGCATGGGCCACAGCCCGGCCGCCACCGCGTCCTCCAAGGCGTCGCCCAGAACCCGCAGTTCCTGCATCGCCGCGAAGACCTCGTCCCGGACCACCCTGGCCCCCTTGTGGGCCTCGTGAGGCACCGAGGCGAGGGCGGCCTCCAGGCGGTCGGTCTGGGACTTGAACCGCCCGACCAGCCCGGCCACCGCTTCGAGCGCCTCGCGGATGTCCGAGGCGTCCACCCCGGCCTGCTCGGTCGCGGTCACGGTCTGGGCCACCCGGCGCTGGTGCTCGAAGGCCGCGGGCAGGATCATCTGCCGGGCCATCGAGATCATGGTCTCGGCCTCGATCCGCATCCGGGTGATGTACTGCTCGGTGAAGATCTCCGCCCGCGAATCCAGCTCGGCGCGGCTGAGCACCTTGTACTTCTTGAACAGGTTCCGGGCCTTCGTGGTCATCAGGGCCGGCAGGGCGTCCGGGGTGGACCGGAAGTTGGGTAGCCCGCGCTGCTCGGCCTCCCGGTGCCAAGCCTCGGAGTAGCCATCGCCGTTGAAGATCACCCGCTTGTGGTCCTTGACGACCTGCTGGAGCACGCCCTTGACCACCTTCTCCAGCTGGGCCTCCGTCGGCGCGGCCGACTTGAGCCGGCCCTCGATCTCCGTGGCGAGATAATCCAGCGACTCGGCCACGATGGTGTTGATCACCGTGTTCGGCCACGCCACCGACGCGCTGGAGCCGACCGCGCGGAACTCGAACTTGTTGCCCGTGAAGGCGAAGGGGCTGGTCCGGTTGCGGTCGCCCGAGTCGCGCCGCAGCGTCGGCAGGGTGCGGGCGCCCAGGTCCAGGCTGCCGCCCTTGAGCGTGCGGCTCGTCGCGCCCTTCTCGAGCTGCTCGACCAGGTCGGACAGCATGTCGCCCAGGAAGACGGAGATGATCGCGGGCGGCGCCTCGTTGGCGCCCAGGCGGTGGTCGTTGCTCGCGCTGGCGATCGACGCCCGCAGCAGATCGGCGTGCAGGTCAACCGCGCGGATCACCGCGCACATGAACACCATGAACTGCAGGTTGGTGTGCGTCTCGTCCTGCGGGTCCAGCAGGTTCACCCCGGTGTCGGTCGAGAGCGACCAGTTGTTGTGCTTGCCGGACCCGTTGACGCCCGCGAACGGCTTCTCGTGCAGGATGCAGGCGAACCCGTAACGCCCGGCCACGCGCTTGAGCGTCTCCATCACGACCATCTGGTGGTCGCACGCGATGTTCGCGCTCTCGAACAGCGGCGCGATCTCGTACTGGCCCGGGGCCACCTCGTTGTGGCGCGTCCGCACCGGCACGCCCAGCCGGTACAGCGCGTCCTCCACATCCGCCATGAAGCTGAGCACCCGCGGCTGGATCGAGCCGAAGTAGTGGTCCTCCAGCTGCTGGTGCTTGGGCGGCCGGCTGCCGAACAGCGTGCGGTCGCAGGTCGAAAGGTCCGGGCGCGCGTGGTACAGGCTGCGATCGACCAGGAAGTACTCCTGCTCGACGCCCAGCGTCGAACCGACCGACGAGACGCCCGCGTCGGTCCCGAACACCCGGAGCACGCGCATCGCCTGCGTGTTCAGCGCATCGAGGGAGCGGAGCAGCGGGATCTTCTTGTCCAGCGCCTCGCCGTTCCACGACACGAACGCCGTCGGGATGCACAGCGTCGCGTAGTTCGCCCCGCGGACGATGAACGCCGGGGAGGTCGGGTCCCACGCGGTGTAGCCGCGGGCCTCGAAGGTCGCCCGCAGGCCGCCGGACGGAAAGCTGGATGCGTCCGGCTCGCCCTGCACCAGATCGCTGCCCGAGAGCTGGAACACCACGCCGCCCTCGCCGTCGGGGATCGACAGCCCGTCGTGCTTCTCGGCCGTCTGGCCCGTCATCGGCTGGAACCAGTGGCAGTAGTGCGTCGCGCCCCGCTCGATGGCCCAGTCCTTCATCGCCGTGGCGATCACATCCGCGTCGAGCTGGCTCAGACGCTGCCCGTGCGCGACCGAAGCCGTCACCGACTTGTAGGTCCCCTTGGGCAGGCGTTCGCGCATCTTGCGCAGGTCGAACACATCCGTGCCGTAGATCTCGTCGATCCGCTGCCCGCCCGCGTTCCCCGCGGCCGATTGGTTCTGCCACTTGGTCGAGGCGGCCACAGCTTCGGAATGCGGGTCGGTGATCGTCATCATCGCGTCTCCACGAAAGCACTTGCCTTTGCGTCGCACAACCGGATTCTCCCCGGACCCCATATGGTTGGCGGGCCGTATGCGGACTGCAACTGGAAAATCTTCTCGAGATGTCGTTTCAGTTGTTCAGGATAAAACCCCATCTTCCCCACGCCCGCCGGGGCGGACCCTATCCTTCCCCGCACATGGACCGCTCCACCAGACAACGCGACGCCATCCGCGCGCTCTTCACGCCGACCGGACGCCCCCTGACCCCCAAGGAGATCCAGGACAAGGCCGGCATCGAGGCCCCCGGCGTCTCGCTCGCCACCGTCTACCGCACCGTCAAAGCCCTCGAAGAGATCGGCGAGATCGTCCGGGTCGAACTGCCGGGCGAGCCTGCCCGGTACGAGCTGGCGGGCAAGGAGCACCACCACCATTTCCAGTGCCGCGCCTGCGGCAAGGCCTTCGAGATCCACGGCTGCCCGGGCGGGATCGGCTCGCTGCTCCCCCCCGGCTTCCGCCTCGAACGCCACGAGATCACCCTCTTCGGGGTCTGTGACCGCTGCGCCAAAGCGGGTTGAGACCCTGCAATCATCACCGATCGAACCCGCGCACGGGCCTGTGGCGGAATGGCAGACGCAGCGGCCTTAAAAGCCGCGTCCCGGAAACGGGAGTGAGGGTTCGACCCCCTCCAGGCCCATTACGAAGCCCCCCACCCGCGCCCACCGGCCGGCCGTGCTCACCAGTTCCCCTTCTCGGGCAGATCGAAACGCACCTGCACCAGCGATCCCAAGGGGGGATACTCGACCACGCACCTGAACACCTCGAAGTCCATCGGGTCCCACCCGACACGGGCGAGCACGGAACCGACCATCTCCCGGTACCGCGGCACATGCGGCGTCGCCAGCACCCCCAGCCCGATCCCCAGCCGGCGCAACTCAGGCTCGATCGGGAGCGTCTCATCGGAGCCGAAAGCATACGGATCGGTCTCGCCGAGCCGCCCCAGCGAGCCGTTGACGCGCGAGACCGGCCGCAGACTCTCCGTGAACATGCCCCGGTGGACCAGCGTGTCAACAACCACCGCCTCCATCGGCTTGAGCACCGTCGCGCACCGGATGTGGTGGCTGCCCTCCTCCGGACCCGACCGCCAGCCGAAGCCGCGCGTCAGGTCGGCGAGATACACCGTTTTCACGCCCGTGTTCCCCAACTCCGATCCGCTCAGAAATGTGTTCAGGCTTCCGTCCTCGATCCGTGTCTCCAGCTCGGGCACCGGCTGCGAGCAGAACTCCGTCAACAGGCTCGGCCCCCGCCACTCGCCCAGGGGTTCCGAACCGCTCAACGCGACGGGCATCGTCGGACGCCGCTCGCCATCGACGATCCGCTGCCCGGACACCTGCAACGGCACGCCCGCACGCAACCGCCGCGCCTCCCGCAGCCCGCGGATCAACAGCATGTCCATCCGCGAGGAATCGGCTCCCGGCCCGAGCACGCCGCATGTCACCAGGGTCTTGATCTGGACCCCCCACACCTGGCTGTTGATCCGGTACGCCTGACGCCGCGTCCGCAGGTCCAGGGCCGCCCCCTCGCCGGTCAGGCTCCCGAGCATCGTGACGAACGCGGCCCGGTCGCCCGCGTGCCGCTCGACCAGCGACTCGAACGACCGCATCGCATCACCGACCCGCCGCACCCGATCGTCGGGCACGCCGACCGACCGCGCCGCACGCAGCACCTGCCCCACCGCCGCCGCCCCGGGCACATGCGGCCCCGCCGCGAGCGGGTCCGGGCTGGTCGCCACACGGTGGATCTGCCACCCCAGCGTGCGGCTGATCCCCAGGGCTTTCTCAAGATCGACCGCCCGGCTCGTCGCGTTCGGCAACCCCTCGACCAGACCCAGGAACGCCTCACGCAGGTCGTGCATGACCGCGGCCGCCTGCGGCCCGAACCCCCCGCCCGTGCTGTCCGCCACTCCACCCTTGGCCAGCCTCGTCCTGCTCACGCCTTGCCCTTCTTTCATGCTCGCCATCGCCCCGATTTTCGCTCCAGATAAGCAAGAATAGCGATCCTGGGTCGGCGGACAAAGATTTTTTCAGATGTTTGCAAAAACATTTGACAGGAGGTCTGCAACCCGGTATCTTGCCAGAGAACCGTCAAGCAGTACAAATCAGATGCCGTACAAAAGGAGAGAAAGAGATGAATCGAGTGACCCTGTCCGCCCTTGCCGCCGCCCTCACCGCCACGGGCGCGTCCGCCGATGTCCTTTTCAGCAACTTCGGCGAGGGTGATACCTACTCCCTGGATAGGGGATGGACGATCGCGTACGGCGGGCCGCTGGGCGGCGCCGTGTACGAAACGGCCGTCGCCTTCACGCTCACCGGGGGTGACTACTACCTCAACGCCCTCGACCTGGCCGTCCTCCTGAACTGGGGGCCGGACATCGTGTACATGGATGTCCACGCGGACGACGCCGGGGCGCCGGGCGCGGTGCTGGAATCGACCACCGCCAGCGGGGTCACGGAACCGTTCGTCTGGGCGCCGCCCATGACCGCTTCCTTCTCCGGCTCGCTCCTGATGCTCGAAGGCCAGACCTACTGGTTCTCCCTCCGCACCGAGCAGACCGACGCCCTGGCGAGCTGGGCGTTCAATGTCACGGACGACTTCGGCCTGTACGCCATGCGGATCAACGGCGAGGCATGGGAGCCTGCGTACGGCATCCCGGGCACCGACTCGCAGCGCGGCGTGTTCCGCGTGCACGGCACCGCCGTCCCCACCCCCGGCACGGCCGCCGGGCTGGCCCTGCTGGCCTGCGCGGGCCTGCGTCGCCGTCGCGCCTGACCGCCTCGCAAGCATCCTCCCCCCTTCCCAAAGCCCCGCCGGTCCCTGACCGGGGGGGCTTTCGCTCGCCCTGAAACCTACCGTCCCGATCAACCGTCCAGACACACGGAGGCTCGGCGTGCCCCTGATCGAACCCGGCGGAAAAGCCCCCGACTTCACGCTGCCCGACCAGGACGACCGCCCCTTCAAACTCTCCGACCACGAGGGCACGCCAATCGTGCTGTTCTTTTACCCCAAGGACTGCACCTCCGGCTGCACGCGGGAGGCCCAGGACTTCTCGGCCATGCTCGAGGACTTCCGCAAGGCCGGCGCGGATGTCGTCGGCGTCTCCATCCTCAATACCAAGAGCAAGCGGAAGTTCGCCAAGGAGGCCGGACTCAAACTCCGCCTGCTCGCCGATTCCAACCAGAGCGCCGACGGCAAGCCCGACCCGAAGGTCGCGCCCAGGTACGGCGTCTGGGCCGAGAAGTCGATGTACGGACGCAGGTTCATGGGCCTGGTCCGCACGACCTACCTGATCGGCCCCGGGCGCAAGGTCGTGGCGCGTTGGGACAAGGCCGCCGTGCCCGACCACGCCGCCGCGGTGCTGGAAACCGTCCGGGCGGCGGGGTGGGACCCGCTCCCGTCGCGCTGACCCCAGTTCCCCCACCCCTGCCCCGCCGCCGGTCGCCCTCCCGGCGGAGTTTTCGCCCGGTGTCGGGTATCCTTCGGGTTCTAGGAGATGTCATGGACCCACTGCTCGCCGCCCTCGCCGATTGGAAGCCCTTCCGCGCCCTGGTCGTCGGCGACTTCATGCTGGACCAACTGCTCTTCGGCTCGGCCGACCGGCTCAGCCCGGACGCCCCGGTCCCGGTCCTGCGCGTCACCCGCCGGGAGGACCGCCCGGGCGGGGCCGCCAACCTGTGCCTGAACCTCATCGCCATGCACGGCCGGGTCACGGCCCTGGGCGTGGTGGGATCGGACCAGGAGGCCGTCCTGATGCGCACCGCCCTGCTCCAGCAGGGCGTGGACGCCGGCGGCATCGTCACCGACCACACCCGCCCCACCACCGTCAAGCGCAACCTCATCGGCCTGGCCCAGGGCCGGCACGCCCAGAAGATGTTCCGCGTGGACTTCGAGTCCCGCGAGCCGATCGCCGAGTCCATCGTCGCCCGCCTGATCGAGGCCTTCGAGCAGGCCCTGCCCCGCGTCGATGTCGTCTGCATCGAGGACTACAACAAGGGCGTCTGCACCCCGCTGCTCTGCCAGGAGATCATCGCCCGCTGCAAGGCCGCCGGGAAGCCCGTCTTCGTCGATCCCGCCGGGCTGGAGGACTACGGCAAGTACCGCGGCGCGACCGCCATCACCCCCAACCGCACCGAGGCGGAACGCGCCACCAAGCTGCCCACCGACGACCACGGCGCCCCCGAACACAACGCCAAGCTCGCCGAGGCGCTCCTCTCCAGCCTTGATCTGGAGGCCGTGGTCGTCACGCTCGACAAGCAGGGCGCGCTGCTCCAGGTCCGGGGCCAGGACACCCCGGTCCCCGTGCCCACCGTCGCCCGCGAGGTGTACGATGTCACCGGCGCGGGCGACATGATGCTCGCCGCGCTGGCCGCGGCCCGCGCCAACAAGATCGACTGGGCCGACTCCGTCCGCTTCGCCAACGCGGCCGCCGGGCTGGAGGTCGAGGTCTTCGGCGTCGCCCCCATCCCGCTCGAAAAGATCCACCACGAGCTGCTCATCCGCCACTCCGAGCGATCCGGAAAACTCCGAACCGTGGAAGAGCTGATGGTCCAGGTCAACGCCGCCCGCAAGGCCGGCCGGCGCATCGTCTTCACCAACGGCTGCTTCGATGTCATCCACGCCGGGCACATCTCGCTGCTCGAACGCGCGGCCGACCTGGGCGACCTGCTGATCGTCGCCCTCAACGACGACCACTCCGTCCGCACCCTGAAGGGCGAGGGCCGCCCGCTCAACGACCAGGAGCACCGCGCCCGCGTGGTCGGGGCGCTGGGCTGCGTGGACGCCGTGGTGCTGTTCTCTGAAGAAACCCCCCTCCGCCTGATCGAGACCATCCTCCCGGATGTCCTGGTCAAGGGCGGGGACTACACCGTGGACACCGTGGTCGGGGCCGACCTGGTCCGACGCGCCGGCGGCCGGGTCGAGATCATCCCGCTGATCGAGGGCCTGAGCACCACCAACACCATCCGCAAGATGCAGGAAAGGCCCCCCGCCCCCCCCGGCCCCGCTCCCCTCGGGACCGCCACCGCCCGAGCCGTGCCCAAATCCCGCAAAGTCGAGCAAAAGTAGCCGGGGGCGCGGTCCGATATCAGGACCATGACCAGCCCATCGACCGCCCACGCGACGACGATCGACCCGTCCCACCTGCCCGCGATCATCTCGGGCCGTCGGACCGCGCTGGTCTTCCTCGATGCCGACACACCCGCCCCCGACCGCGTCGCCCGCCCGGGGGACACGGTCTACCTCGACGCGGGCCAGATCTGCGCCGGCGCCCGCATCGAGCGGATCGAGACCTTCTCCGACCTGACGCCCCACGACCTGCGTCTGCTCCGCGAGACCCACGGCTCGCGCACCGTCGGCGACGGCTCCGTCTGGTCCACACAGCCCAGCGCCCGGTACGCGACGATCGTCTGGCTGCGCGAGACCCACCCGGTGCTCGACCGGTCCGCCATCCCCTCCGCCCTGCTCGCACCGACGCAGGAACCCTGGCGCACCGCCGAACTCGCCAGCGTCCAGCGTCGCGCGGCCTGACCGCCCCGTTCCCGCCACGACAACGCCCGCCGAACGATCGGCGGGCGTCATTCATTCATTCATGGCTGAACACCTACAGGGTCGCTTCGGCGGCGCAGTGACCGCACGCCTGGCCGTCCTTGCAGTCGGCGCAGACCTTGGCTTCCTTCCCGTCACAGCAGGCCTTTTCGCACGCGCTCCCGCAGCAGCAGCAGCACTGCTTGCTGTCGGAACGGTCGGCGCACTTCTGCGCGCCGCCGCAGCCGGCCAGACACGCGGCCAGCAGGGCCGCACCCGTCAACATCGCTCGTTTCATGGAATCCCTCCGCTTCGTGGTGGAGCACCGACCGGGCAACAGACACGATACGCCGGCACGGTGTGGTGGCATGCCCGTCGGGGCCTGTTGATACAACAGATAAAAATATCCGTTTATGCCCGAAAGTGAAAGAAAACCCGCTCGGATGAGCGGGCTTCGGGACTGCTGTTGCAAATCGGTTCTCAGCAGGATCAGACAGCGGCGCGTCGGGCGTCAACGCCCGGCCACGCCGTTCAGGAGGTGTGCTTGAGGCCGCGCCGGCGGTCGCGCAGACGCCGGCTCTTGCCCACGCGGTCGCGCAGGAAGTAGAGCTTGGCGCGCCGGGCGTCGCCCCGGCGCGTGACCTCGATCTTGGAGATGAACGGCGAGTTGAGCGGCCAGGTGCGCTCGATGCCGATGTCGTCCACCACGCGCCGGACGATGATCATCTCGGTGATGCCGCGCCCCTTGCGCGAGATCAGCGTGCCCTGGAAGATCTGGGTGCGCTCCTTCTCGCCCTCGACGATGCGGGCGTGGACATTGATCGTGTCACCGATGTCCATGCGGGGAAAGTCGCCGCTCTTGATCGCGTCGGCGTTGACCGACTCGAGAATCTGCTGGTGGCCCATGTCGGACTCCTTCGGACCCCATCAACCGCTCTTGGGCGGGAGGGGATGATGTGCTGCCTGGAAACAAACAAAGCGGGAACGGATCACTCGGCCGCAGGCGCCTCGGCCGGGGCGGGCTTGGAAGCCTGCGCGGCCTTCAGGGCGGCCTCAGCGTCGGCGGCGGCCTTCTCGGCGTCGGCGACCTTGGCCGGCGCCACCGCGAGCTTGGCCATGTTCACGGCCTTCTTCGCGGCGTTAACCTGCTCCGGGGTCGCGCTGCCCTCACCGGCGATGGCCTTGGCGGCCGCCTCGGCGCGCTTCACGGCCGCGCGGCACTTGCCCCGCTCCAACGCCGTCTCGCGGTGCTTGATCCACTCGCTCTTCAGGTCGCCCTCGAGCAGGCCGGCGTTGCCCAGCATGTCCATCACCGTCTCGGAGGGCTGCGCGCCCTTCTCGATCCAGGCCTTGATCTTGTCGGTCTTGAGCACCACCTGCTTGGCGGTGTCCGGGTCCATCGGGTTGTAGTGCCCGAGGTTCTCCAGCACCTTGCCGTTGCGGCGCGTGCGCACATCGACGGCGTTGATCCGGTAGAACGGGCGGTGACGACGGCCAAGACGCTGCATTCGGATACGAACCATGCCGGCTCCTTCGATGGGCCGCGCGCCTGAAAGGCGACGGGGCGATTGATCCCAACCCGCGGTCTGACCGACGCTTGCGTCGGGTGGTCCAAAGCCGGCCCGGACCTTCCGGGCGGCCGCGTACCGCGGGGTCGAGATCATTGGCCGCCCGCCCCGTCCGGTCCAGCACCCACGCGACCGCCCGCGCACACCCTTCGCCCGGCCCATGATCGGCCGGAACCACCGCCCTACCCTCGGGCCATGAGAGCCATCGTCGTCAAGCAGCAGGGCTGGCCGGTTTCCCCCAACATCGAACTCCGCCCCGACTGGCCCGACCCCGCCCCCCCGGGGCCGGGCGAGGCCACGATCCGGACGATCTGCTCCGCCTTCAACCACATGGACCTCTGGGTCGGGCGCGGGGTGCCCGGCCTGAAACTCGACTACCCCCGGGTTTCCGGCTGCGACGCCTGCGGCACGGTCGAGGCCGTCGGATCGGGCGTGGACCCGGCCTGGGTCGGTCGTCGGGTCATCTACAACGCCGCCGTGCGGATGCCCGAGCGCAACCACCCCGATGACCCGCCCGGCTCGACCCTATCACCCGACTACGAGCTGATCGGCGAGCACCGCTTCGGAGCCCACGCCGAGAAGTTCAACGCCCCGGCCGCCAACCTCGCCCCGGTGGGCGAGGCCGACGCCGAGCAGGCCGCGGCCTTCGGCCTGTGCGCCCTGACGGCCTACTCGATGATGGTCACCAAGGGCAGCCTGCGCCCCGGCCAGTCGGTCCTCATCACCGGCATCGGCGGGGGCGTGGCCACCAGCGCGCTGGCGATCACCAAGCACCTGGGCTGCCCGGTGGTCGTCACCAGCCGGCACCAGCGGAAACTGGACGAGGCCCGCGCGCTCGGGGCCGACCACGGAATTCTGGATTCGGGCCAGGACTGGTCCAGGGAACTTCGGGCCTGGACCAACAAACGGGGGGTGGACATGGCCGTGGACTCGGTCGGCAAGGTCGCCCACCTGAACTGCATCAAGTCCCTCGCCCGGGGCGGGGCGTATGTCACGCCCGGCTGCACCACCGGCCCGGACGCGACGACCGACCTGGCCCGCATCTTCTGGAATCAGCTCCGCATCTTCGGATCGACCATGGGAAGCAACGAGGAGTTCGCCGAGGTGGCCGCCCTGTTCCGGGCGGGCGCCCTGCGCCCGGTGGTGGACACCGTGTTCGGCCCGGAACAGGCCGCGGACGCCTACCGCCGCCTGGAAGCGGGCGAGCAGATGGGCAAGATCGTGGTCCGCTGGCGCGAGGGCTGACCCAGCGCCGCTCTCCAGGTTACGCCCACGATGAGTCCTCGAATCGTGGAGTTCCCCCCCGTGGGGCCGACTTGCAGTCGGCCATCCCTGTCTTTGGTGGCACAGGCGTCGGGGGGGAGCGCCTGTGTTCGCCCGCAAGAGCGAAAAGCAAGAAGTTGGAAGAAGACACAGGCGGGACGCCTGTGCCACCAAAGAAAGAAGATCCGGCTCGGCGAGCCGGGCCACCGGGAGGTTTCGGGCTGCGCCCGAACGGGGGGCAGGATGCCCCCCGCTCCAGGGAAAGAACAAGCCCCCGGGAATCCCGGGGGCTTGTCGCGTACGGATCAGTCAGGAGCGTCGGAACGCCCCTGCCCGGACATATGCCGGATCAGTCGTACTGGTTGGTGGCCTCGGTCTCCATGACCGGGCTGGTCAGGTTGTCCGAGGTCATCTCGGTCAGGAAGCGGACATCGCCCTCGGCGTCAGCCCGGACGGTGACCCGCCAGACGGCCTGCTGTCCGACGCCCAGCGAGGGCAGCGGGGCGAAGGTGACGGTGCGTCCGCTCTGATTGCCCGCGGTCGCGCCGGTGGCGGAGACGAAGCTCTGCTCGGGCGCCAGGGTGACCTGGATGCGGACATTGGTGTCCGGCGCGGAGCCCTGGTTGGTGACGGTGATGAGGTAGGTGGTCTCGCTGCCGACCTCGACGGGGTCGGTGATATCGACCACTTCGAGCAGGATGGCGGGGATGCCGCGGACCTGGGTCGAGCAGGCCTCGGTGACGGTGGCGGCGCAGGCCGCGTTGACCGAGGCGTTGGTCGCGTAGGCCTGGGCGGAAGAACCGGACAGCGTCACGCTGAAGCTGCGCTCCGCGCCGGGGGCGATCGAACCGAGCGACCAGACCACGCGCCCGCCCTGGATCGTGCCGCCGTCGCTGGCGCGGACGACCTGGGCCCCGCTGGGCACATTGATCGCCGCGGTCGCGTCGTTGGCCACGCCGTTGCCGGCGTTCTTGACCGTGTAGGTGTGGGTCACATTGCGGCCCAGGTACTGGTCGTTGCCGCAGTCGGCGGCCAGTTCCAGCTTCGGCTCGGTGACGATGGTGGTGGTCTTCTCAGCGGCGGCACGCAGCTCGCCCGAGGTGGCGGAGGCCGGCGACTCGAAGGTGCCGGTGCGGTTGGCCTCGGCGGTCACCTCGAAGGCCTTGGACTCGCCCGCGCCCAGCGTGCCGACCGGGATGCGGACCTCGCGGGTGCCGTCGGACAGGGTCAGGCCGACCGGCAGGCTGTCGGCGATGACCACATCGACGGCCGGGCCGGAACCGGTGTTCTGGACAATGTAACGCAGGATGACCGGGTCGCACCGCAGGGCGTTGGCCGTGGCGGTCTTCGTCAGCGTCAGGGCAGGCTCGACCACCGTGGTCGTGGCGCACAGGAAGTTGTTGTACGAGACCGCGATGCAGTCCGAGGCCACGCCGACCTCGGTCGCGTTGCCGGTCAGGGTGATGACCCTGGTCTCGTTCGGGCCGAGCGTGCCCAGGGGCCACGCCAGGCCGTTGCCCGCGCGGCTCGCGGCCGGGTCGGACGACTTGACCTCGAGGTTGTTCGCGCTGGTCAGCGTCACGAGCACATTCTGCAGCTCGCCGTCGGTCAGGTTGGTGACATGGTACGAGTAGGTGAAGTCCTGGCCCCGGCGGACCTGGTTGGGCATCACCTGGTGCAGCAGCACCGCGCTGGTGCGCACCTCACCGGTCGGGAAGGCCATCATCGAGGCGGACTCGCCCTGGTTCAGGCGGGGACGGTAGTGGCCCCAGACCTGGCTGCCCGTCGGGTTCGCGTTCGTCTGATCGGACTGGTTTTCGGACACGGCGTGCTGAGTACATCCGGCCAGGGCCAGACCCATCAGCACACCGGCGGCCGCCAGGGACGCCAGATTGTGCAGTTGACGCTTCATCGCTGTTCCTATCTCTACAGAGTTTGCACTCGGACCTCGTGGTTTGACCCCCACGACGAGGGTGCGAGAACTTCAAGTGTAGTGCTTTCAAAGGCCCGGACAATCCGCTTTGGCCTCGAAAGGGGGGCATATGGCCTCACCGGGGGCGGAGAGCGCAACTTTCTGCCGATTCTTATGGCATTTTGCCCCCGCCAGTGTTCAAAAAAACGCTCGACGATCAGGAACCCGTTCCGACCCCACGAAACACCCCGCCCAGCAGCGCCCGAAGATCATCCTCTCCAGACCGCCAGCCCATCCCAAGGACCGGCACCAGCACCGGCACCCGCCCGGAAACAGCCCATCCTTCCAGCTTGGCCAGGTCCTTGGCGGTCATCACCACCGCCTCCGGCCGGGACGATTCCACCAGGTTCTCAAGCCGGCGCACCGCGCCGGGTCCGTACGGGTCATGGTCCGGCAGGACGAGTGAACCCGCCACCCGCGCCCCCGCCCGCTCCAGACCTTGCAAAAAACCCTCCGGGTGCCCGATCGCGCAGACCGCCACCACACGCCGCCCGGAAAGCCAGTCCACGCCCGGCGCTTCACCCCCCCCCGAACCCGCTCGTTTCAGGCCGGTCCACCGATGCTCCGCCACCGCGACCGGGGCCTGGTCCGGGAGCCGATCGCGCAGATCCGCCGCCAGCCGATCCACCTCCTCGGGCGACACCAGTTCCGCGTGGGTCAGCGCGCAGGCGTGCGCCCGGCGCAGCGAGGCAGGCGGCTCGCGGAGGTACCCCAGCGGCAGCAGCGCATCCCGATCCGGCGGCCTCGACGCATCCACCAGCACGATGTCCAGATCCCTGGCCAGCCGCCGGTGCTGGAACCCGTCGTCCAACACCACGCAATCCACCCCGGCCCCTTCCCGGGATTCAAACAAGGTCCGCAGCCCCGCAGCCCGATCCGGCTGCGCTATAACCGGCACCCCGGGCAGGGCTTCCCGATGCTCGCGCTCCTCGTCGGACGGACGCCCCGGCCTGGCCTTGTAGCCCCGCATGGCCACCGCCGGGCGATGTCCCATCTCCTGCAAGGCCCCCACCACCCAGCGGACCATCGGTGTTTTGCCGGTGCCGCCCGCCGAGAGATTCCCCACCGAGATCACGGGCCGATCCAGCCGCGTCACCCCCACTCCTCTGTCCCACCGCCGGTTCCGACGCCCGACCTCCCAGCCGTACACCCGGGACAGGGGCCGGGTGATCCAGGCGGGCAGGCGGGTGGGCGACCGATCCGGCTCAGCGGAGTTCATCATCGCCCTCGCGGACCCGGCGGAAATCGTCGCGCAGGCGTCGGGCGGCCCCCCGGTGGAGGCGAACCGTGTTGAGCGCGTCGAGCATGGCCAGCATCAGGACGGCCCCGATCAGGGCCGTCACGACCATCCAGACGGTCAGGTAGGTTCCGGCATTGGACGGGGTGGCGATCCCGAAGGCGTAGGCCGTCAGCGGGATGGTCGCCATGATGACCCAGCCCGTGGCCAGCCGGATTCGGCGGCGTGACTCCGGCAGCGTGCCTCTCGGGGCCTCGCGCAGCAGGATGATGTGGGTGGCCGTGGCCAGCAGGGCGACCGCCGCCAGCGGCAGCACCAGCCACCCCGGCGCGAGCGACCCCGCCCCCCCCGCCCCCAGGGTCAGCCCGATCATCGCGGCACCCCGCCGGGGCGAACTTGGATTGGCGTGGCGAAGGGTTCCATCGGCGCGGGTTTCCCGCCCGATCCGGCCGGATCGGGGCTTTGGGATGGTATCAGACCCCTCCCTACACTGCCGTCCCATGATCGACCTCAAGGCCCTGCGTGACAACCCCGCCCGCTTCATCGACGGCGCCCGCAAGAAGGGCGTGCCCGTCGAGATCGACCGCCTGCTCGCCCTGGACGCCTCCCGGCGCGAGCTGATGATGAAGCAGGAATCGCTTCGCGCCGAACAAAAAAAACTCTCCAAGGAGTCCGGCCCCCGCCTGGGCCAACTGATGGGCAGACTCAAGGGCGCGAGCGGCGACGAAAGAGCCACCCTGGAGGCGGAGGTCGAGTCGATCAAGGCCGCCCCCACGCGGCTCAAGGACGAGATCCAGGGGCTTGACGGGCGGATCGCCTCCATCGAGCTGGAACTCAACGAGATCCTGCTCCGCGTGCCCCTGCCGCCGGACGATGATGTCCCCGTCGGCGCCGGCTCCGAGGGGAATGTCGAACTGCGCCGCTGGGCCCCCGCAAGCTGGGATTTCTCGAAATCCTTCGAGCGGAACAAGGGTTTCAAGCCCCGCACCCACCTCGAACTCTGCGCCATGCACGGGCTGGTGGACTTCCCCCGCGGCGTCAAGATCGCGGGTTCGCGGTCCTACATCCTCACCGGCGACGGCATGCGCCTGCACCAGGCCATCCTGCGTTTCGCCGTGGACTTCATGATCAACGAGAACGGCTTCACCCCCATGTCCGTCCCCGTGCTCGTGCGCGAGGAGGCCATGACCGGAACCGGCTTCTTCCCCGCGGGGCGCGAGCAGGCATACCAGGTCAACGAGGCCGACCGCGGCGGGGGCTACGACATGTTCCTCACCGGCACGGGCGAGGTCGGTCTGATGGGCGTCCATCAGGACGAGATCCTCGACGAGGCCACCCTGCCGCGCAAGTACATCACCGTCTCGACCTGCTTCCGGCGCGAGGCCGGCGCGGCCGGCAAGGACACCGCCGGGCTGTACCGCATCCACCAGTTCGACAAGGTCGAGCAGGTGGTCATCGATGTCGCCGACGAGTCCAAAAGCCGCGCCCACCACAAGGCCATGATGGGCTTCGTGGAGACCCTGCTCCAACGCCTCGGCCTGCCCTACCGCCTGCTCCAGTGCTGCACCGGCGACCTGGGCGTGAAGAACGCGGACATGGTGGACATCGAGTGCTGGATGCCCGGCCGCGGCCACACCGGCCCCGACGGCGCGCCCGCCGGCGACTTCGGCGAGACTCACTCCGCCAGCCGCCTGTACGACTACCAGTGCCGCCGCCTGAACATGCGCTACCGCCCCGGCGGCGAGACGGGCCAGGGCGCCACCGCGTTCTGCTACTCGCTGAACAACACCGTGGCCGCCTCGCCCCGCATCCTGATCCCGCTGCTCGAGATGCACCAGAACGCCGACGGCTCGGTGAACATCCCGGAACCGCTGCGTCCGTACATGAACGGGCAGGCCAGGATCGGGTAATCTCTGGCGGCTTGGGTGACTTTGGTGGCACAGGCGTCCCGCCTGTGCCACCGGCCGGAAGTTCAGGAAGAAAAGAGACACGCCATGCGGACGATGGACCGTCGCGAAGCGTTCAAAGTCATGGCGGCCGCCCCGTTCTCCGCCGCGGCCCTGGCCTCGTGCGCGTCCGCGAACACCGCCCGGCCGGACGGTTCTCCGGCCGCCGTGCCCCATGACCCCCCCCGTGAGTTCCGCGGCGTGTGGGTCGCCTCGGTGGACAACATCGACTGGCCCAGCAGGCCCGCCCTGCCCGCCGAGACGCAGAAGGCCGAGATCGACGCCATTCTCAACACCGTCCAGCGTTTGGAACTCAACGCGGTCTTCCTCCAGGTCCGCCCCACCGCCGACGCGTTGTACCGCTCGTCCATCGAACCGTGGAGCGCGTTCCTGACCGGGCGACAGGGACAAGCCCCCCGCCCGGACTATGACCCGCTCGCGTACTGGATCGAGCAGGCCCACGCCCGCGGCATCGACCTGCACGCCTGGGTCAACCCCTTCCGCGCCCGCCACCCCAAGAGCATCGGGCCGGACGACCCGTCCCATGTCTCCCACCTCTTCCCGCGCCTGGTCCGCAAGCACAACGGCTACTTGTGGATGGACCCGGGCGCGGCCCAGGCCCGCGAGATCACCATGCGGGTGATCGACGACCTGCTCACCCGCTACGAGATCGACGGCGTCCACATGGACGACTACTTCTACCCCTACCCCAAGCCCGGCGAGCCGTTCCCGGACGCCGCCATCCATGAGACCTACAGACGCAACGGCGGCACGCTGTCGCTCGAAGACTGGCGCCGCGACAACATCAACCGCGTGGTCCGCGAGGTCAACTCGCTGGTGCAACGCAAGCGTCCCGGCGCGCTGTTCACCATCAGCCCCTTCGGCATCTGGCGGCCCGAGCACCCGCCCGGCGTCAAGGGCTTCGATGCCTTCAACGGCCTCTTCGCCGACAGCCGCCGCTGGCTGGCCGAGGGCTGGTGCGACGCCCTGATGCCCCAGCTCTACTGGCCCATCGCCTCGCCCGGCCAGCCCTTCGAGCCGCTGATGAAGTGGTGGATCGAGCAGAACCGCGCCGGCCGCCACCTCTGGCCGGGGCTGTACCTGACCCGCATCCAGCCCGCCTCCGACGGCCCGGACGCGGGCTGGAAGCCCGAGGAGATCATCAACCAGATCCGCCTGATCCAGCGGACATCCGGCGCGGGCGGCTTTGCGCTGTTCAGCATGGTCGGCCTGACCCAGAATCGCCGTTCGATCGCGGACCTGCTCGCCTCCGGCCCGCTCGCCGCGCCGGCCCTCGTGCCGGAAAGCCCCTGGCTCAACGCGCCCAGGCCCCAGGCCCCGACCGTGCTGATCACGCGCGACGGCATCGACCTGAGCGTCGAACTCAGCCCCGGCGCGGGCGCGGCCACGCGCCGCTATGTCGTGCAAATGGGCACGCGCGGCTGGGTGCTGCCCGCCGGCAAAAGTCCCGTCCGCGCCACGCTCACGCCGCCGACGCGCCCGATGCCGGGAACCCCGGTGTCCGTCACGCCCATCGGCGCGAACGGCGCGACGGGGCACGCCGCCCGCGTCACGCTCTGATGAGATGGTCTTGGTAGGTCGGCACTCCGTGCCGACTCTTCTTCCCGATGGCACAGGCGTCCGCCTGTGCCATGGAAGAGAGGATGGCCGACTGAAGTCGGCCCCACGAGTGACCGGCTATTCTCTCCCCATGCCCGCCCGCCGCGTCATCGAGACCCCGCTCTGCCCGATGACCGCCGCCGCCACCGACCGCGGCGTCTGCCTGCTGGAGTTCGGCCCGCCCGAACGCCTCGCCCACGAGCAGACCGACCTCGAACGCCTCCTCGGCGAACCCTTCCGGGATGCCGACCACCCCCTGCTCGACCTCTTGGATTCCGAGCTGCAAGCCTACTTCGCCGGCACCCTGACCAACTTCACCGTGCCCCTCCACACCCCCGGCACCGACTGGCAACGCCGCGTCTGGGACGCCCTGCTCCGCATCCCCTACGGGCAGACCACCACCTACGGCCGACTCGCCGAGCAGCTCGGCAACCCCGGCGGCTCCCGGGCCGTCGGCCTGGCCAACGGCCAGAACCGCGTCTCGATCGTCATCCCCTGCCACCGGGTCATCGCCTCCGACGGCACCCTCCACGGCTACGCCGGCGGCCTGGACCGCAAACGCGCCCTGCTCGACCACGAGGCCCTCCACGCGGGGCAGGGGCTTTTCCGAACCAGCGACGCCCACGCCTGAGTATTTTTCTCCATCTCAAGAGCCAAATTCCCTTCGATTCGCTGGCCCGGTCCCGAAACCTGTGGTCCATTAGAAGCACATCGTCTCCCCCGGACACTTCTCCGGCGGGAGTTGTCTCACCACCGCTGGAGAGAGGACCACACACCATGCGGAACACACTTCTGTTCACCCTGCTGGCAGGGCTGACCGGCGTCGCCACCGCCGGCGGCCCGACCATCGTGATCGACGACTTCGATTCCGATCCCAACGACGCGGCGGGCGGACCCCGCTCCGTCTCGACCCAGATCTTCGCCAACCCGTTCAACCAGGCCGCCGACTTCACCATTGACACCGCGTTCAGCTACAACGGCATCAACGGCGCGGCCATCTTCAACTCCGGGATCGGAGTCGAGCAGGAAGCCCGCCTGCTCTGGGACAACAACGGCGCGGGCCTGGGCCTCGGCATCCCCGGCCTGGTCGGCTTCGAACTCGACTTCCTGATGGTCGATCTGGACTTCAGCTACATCATCGAGATCAGCAGCGCGGGCGGCTCGATCTACGGCTTCGGCACTTTCGCCGCGGGGGGCGAGCGCACCGAGTCGCTCGCGATCGCGGACTTCGGCTCCTCCGGCAGCTTCGACGCCTCCGCCATCGACAGCATCAGCATCCTTTTCAACCACTCCGACGACACGACCGCCTCGCTCGACTTCATCCTCACGCAGGTGCGGGCCGTGGTCCCCACGCCCGGCTCCGCGGCCCTGCTCGGCGTCGGCGCGATCTTCGCCGCCCGGCGTCGCCGCTGATCGATCCCAACCCGTCTCTTCGCCAAGCCCCGGGCCTGCCCGGGGTTTTTTGTTGCCGTCGCCCGGTTGTGCGGATCACCGTTGAATCTTGCATGCGCCGCGCCGTTCAGGTCACGCCCACGATGAGTCCTCGAATCGTGGGGTTCTTCTGCCCGTGGAGCCGACTTTCACTCGGACCGCCCTCCTGCCCCTCACGCAAAGCGCGGCCGCTCCCTTGCAGTCGCGGCTTGTCATTCGGCCCAGAATCGCCACGCCCCTGGGTCCGCCATCGCCGCCGCCGGGACCAGGCGTTCGCGGACGGTCTCGACCAGCCGATCCATCCCGGTCCCGCGTACCGCGCTGGTCCGCACATCCGCGGCGAACGCCGGCTCGGCCCGATCGACCCGCAAAGCCACGGTGATCGCGCACGGATGGTCCCCCGCGGGACCAATCGGCCCGGATGAACCCGCGTCCGCGCATCGAACCACCAGATCCGCCCGCGCCACTTCGTCCCGCACCCGCGCCCACGCTTCTCCCGCCTCCCCCCCGCCCCCCCCCATCCCCGGCGTATCGACCCACCGCACCACCAGCCCGCCCAGGTCCACCAGCGCACCCACCGCGTCGCGTGTGGTGCCCGCCCGATCGAAGGCCAACGCCACCGACGCGCCGGCCATCGCGTTGAGCAACGACGACTTGCCGATGTTCGCCGACCCCACGGCCACCACCACCGGCGGATCGATCAGGCGGCCCAGCACCCGCGCGTCGGCGAGCGGATCTTCCGCACGCCGCGATGCCCACCGCCGCGGCTGGTCGAGCAGCAGGTCGATGGCCAACGGGCTGGCCGCCCGTGCGAGCGCATCGAGCATCCGGGCCGTCACCTCCCGTGGGGCCGACTCGCGGTCGGCCTCTCCCCCCCACCGCTCCACGCCAAGCCCCTCCAGCCGCTCCGCGATCCCGCGCACGATCGCGCCGCCGCCGTGGGCCATGACCAGCACCGTCCGCCCGTCCGGCCGGGCGACCAGCGCGTGATCCAGCCCGAAGACCGAACGCACGCCCGACGCGCCCACCGCCACCGGCGCAATGCCGGACGCGCTGAAGAAGGCGCCCGCATCGTCCGCCACCACGCGCACCACCGCCACCGCCCCGGGCGACGCGGGCGTGTCGATGCAGAACCGGGCGTTCATTCGGATCCCACTTCATTTCCGGGCGTGATCCGCATCAACCGCCGGAGCCAATACAAGCCGCGACTGCAAGGGAGCGGCCGGGACCGCCAACCGACGACCCGATGCCGGACGATCGGCAACGACCGATCAAGCGGCACACTCCGCCGCGGACACAACCGCGGCCGCTCCCTTGCGGTCGCGGCTTGTCGATCAGGCATCGCCCGAGATTCCAGGAGAATCCCTATCATTCGTCCCCGTCGTGCTCGGCCAGCAGCTCGCACGCCCGCCGGATGCCGTGCAACTGCAAGTCCGGCACAAACGCCTCGACCAGCCCGTCGGCCTCCAGCACGCCGATGTCCCCGCCCGTGGCGATGATGCGGGGGTAGGCCTCGTAGTGCAGGGCGTAGCGCTCGGCCAGCCAGCGCACCGCGCCGCAGACCATGCCGGTCACACCCAGACGCATCGCGTCGGCGGTGTTCTTGCCAAAGTGGTCTTCCGGCCCCGGCAGCCTGTACTCCACCAGCGGGAGCGCATCGGTCTGTTCGTGCATGGACCGCAGCATCATGCCCAGGCCCGGCGCGATCGCCCCGCCGTGGAACGCGCCCTCGCCGTCCACGAAGTCCACTGTCAGCGCGGTCCCGAGATCGACCACCACGCACGCCTGCCGGGACATCGCGAACGCCCCGATGGCGCACAGCAGCCGGTCCTGGCCCACCGTCTCCGCCCCCCCCGTCCCATCCTCACTCAGCGTGTGCCGGATGGGGATCACCAGATCCCGCCCGAACCGTTGGACGACCAGCCCCTCACCCGTCAGAGCGGTTTCGATCGCTTCGGACGCGCCCCGGTGGACCGAGGACATCACCACCACCGGGTTGTCCTCGCCCTCGGCCTGCTCGGCCAGCGCCACGGCCGCCGCGGCCAGGCCCGCCGCGTCCGTCGATCCATGCACCGAAGACTCCACCAGCTCGCTGCCCCGGTGCAGCCCCAGCCTGGCCCGGGTGTTGCCCACCGACACGGAAAGAATCACCCCACCGGTCCCGGCAGAGGGGGCGTGATGGGCACGGTCGGTTCGTCCGGCGTCGGTCATGGCCACAGCGTATGCGGCGCGCGCCGGCCCGCGACGGGATACGCTCCGTCCCACGGGCGTCATCCGCCCGTGCCCAGCACCCAACCCGCGAGGACCGATGGCCCGCTGTGTCGCCGATCCCAACATCCAACGCACCACGGTCGATGGCTTTCCCTTCCCGCTTGGGGTGTACCCCGTCGAGGAGATGGTCCCCCAGCCCGGCTACACGACCGATTTCGAGCCGGCCGACACCGACGAGGAGGAGGGCGACTGGGAATCCTGGCCCGACCGCTATGTCTTCGACATCGTGGTGCCGTCCACCCGCCTGGGGCCTCTCTGGGATCAGCTCTTCGCCCTGATGCCGGGACGGGTCTTCCCGATCCTCGACTTCATCGGGCACGACGCCTTCCGTGAGGTGGACCCCTACATGGCCTACGAGCCGGTCGGCAAGGAGCGCGTCACCGACGCCATCCGCCGGTTCCGGGATTTTTTCTTCGAGGACGGCATGGTCGGGTTCGGGGTGGTCTCCGACGAACCTTTCCTCTACCTCTTTGTGGATGAACACAAAATTCTGACCGTGCGGGCCGAGCCGGACCTGAAGCCCCGGATCGAGGGGGTTCTCAAGGCTTTCGATCTGGAGCCGCACGACGAGCCGGCCGGGGCGGATGCCGCCGCCCACGAGCACCGGGGTGTTCTCATGGCCCCGAAGGACCGCCCCGACCTGCTGACCGCCGAGGAAGTGGTGGAAGACCTGCGCGACCGCTGGCGTCTGCTGCTGAACATCGACCCCGAATCCAATGTGGATGACGACGGGAACGACCTGGGTTTCACGCCCTGGCGGTGCATCACGCGGTGCGCCAGTGAAAAATCTCCGGAAGATCGCTACGCGGAAATCCTGTGCGTCGCCGAAGGGCTTCGTCGGGCCGAGGAGCTGGCGATGGACGCCGGGATCGAACTTCTGGGCGAGCCGGGCGAGTGGTCGGATGTCGTGGTGGTGGCCGCCGATCGGCTTTCCCCGGAGATGCTGGCGGAAATGCTGGCCGCGGCCGGCGCGCGCAACCGCTTGCCACGCAAGCGATTGAACGCGGAGACCACCCTGAGCACCCGCTGGCTCGAACCTGTCTGACCCACCCGACACAATCCGGTTTTGCACGATCCGGCAGGCATCGAGGGAACCGCCAAACCCCGCCGGACGAATCGGCGCACCAACGCTCGCAGCACCCGGACGGCCCCGCTTCCGACCCGGGCGAGCGGAGGGGCAGCAAACTCTCGGCCGGTTGGATTTGCGATTCCGGGCGTTCCCCGATATCGTCCGTCCCTCCGCCGGGGCCACCCGCGTTCCTTGCCCCGGACGGAAACCCGCAGCGATCCACGGGGATCGACCGATTCGGAGAGATGAACCACCCCCGCGTCGAGCGGGCCGACCCGCCCGACGCCCCCCCCACCCGACCCCAGACCTGGAGTGCACCGGATGTCTCGCACGACCAACCGTTCCGCTTGCTCGCTCCTCCTCGCCGCGTGCGCCACCGCCTGCTCCGTGTGGGCGGCCCCCGCGCCGGGCGCCACGCCCGACACCCAGACGACCGAGCGGGCCATCCGCCCGGACCGCGTGCTCGACCACGCCTCGTCGCTGATCGCCGAGGGCGAACTGATCCGCGCCAAGGCCATGCTGGACGCGCTGCACAACGCCCCCGCCGGCGCGACGCTCGGCGATGAAGCGGGCAAGCGCTTGTTCACGCTCCGCGCGGGCGTCGATCGCCAGATCGCCTCCGCCGACCGGTTCGAGATGAGCGTGCAGCGGGCCGAGCTGGCCCTGACCCAGGACAACCTCACCGAGGCCGAGCGCCACGCATCCGCCGTGCTCCGCGCCGGGCAGGCCGACCTGGCGCAGACCGAGACCGCCCGCGCCCTGCTCGACCTGATCGCCCTGCGCCGCGCTGAGATCGCCCCCCAGGTTCCCGAGGCCCTCGCCCTCGCCCAACAGGCCTTCGCCAGGGGCGACTATGCCGATGCCAAGGATCTGCTCGAGCGGATCAACCGCTCGGGCGTCGCGCTGGACGCCGACCAGCGCCAGAGCCTGACCGCCGCCCGTGCCCGCATCGTGGAACTCGAACTCGCCCAGGGCGCGGCCTTCCAGACCGCCTCGTTCAACATGCTCGCGCCCGAGAGCGGCATGAGCAAGAGCTGGCTGATGGGCACCGCTCAGGACGGCGCCCGCGGCTCCGGCTCGTATGTCACCGACCAGCCCGCCGATCAGCCGACCACCCAGGCCATCGAGATCGAGGTCATCAACCCGGCGGCGAGCCAGTCCCAGCCCCAGAGCGTGGACCTGATCGAGGCGGCCCGCCGCTTCGAGGCCCAGACCCTGATGGGCGAGGCCGGCCGCGCCTACGACGAGCGCCAGCTCGGCACCGCGCTGGAGAAGTACACCCGCGTGCTCTCCGAGTTCTCCGCCTACCTCACGCCCGAGCAACGGACCACCGCCCAGGAGCGTCGCTCGCAGCTGCAGGTCGATACCCGCGCCCAGGGCAGCCCCGACGGCGCGCTCGACCGCGTGGCGGGCGACCTCCAGCTCGCCCGGGATCGGGCCGTTGCGACCTTCAACAACCAGATGGAGCAGGCCGGCCAGGCCCTGGCGCAGGGCGACACCAGCCGCGCCCGCAACCTCGCCTCCCAGGCCGAGCTGACGCTCAACCAGTCCCGCAACCTCATGCCCGAGTCCGAGTTCGAGGGCAAGCGTGCCGCGATCGATTCCCTGCTGATCAACATCGCCAGCGCGGAGGAGCGGCTGCGCATCGAGAACCAGCGCCGGCGCGACGAGGAGCTGCGCAGCGAGCAGAACATAATCAACATGCAGCGCGCGACGGAGCGCGACGAGCGCATCCTCGCCGCCATCGAGCGCGTCCGCGCCCTGCAGCAGGAACTCAAGTACGAGGAGGCCCTCGAGGTCGTCGAATCCATCCTCTTCCTCGACCCCAACAACCCGTCGGGCATGCTGCTCAAGGACATGATCGAAGACACGATCATCTACCGCCGGTACCTGATCCTGCAGCGTGACAAGAGCCTGAGCGCCGCCTGGACATCCGTCGAGAACCAAAAGGCGATGGTGCTCCCCAAGGACATCATGAACTACCCGGCCGACTGGCCCGCCATCAGCTTCCGCCGCGGCGAACCCCTGGAGTTCGTCGAGTCCGAGGCCGACCGGACTGTCCTCGACACCCTGCGAAACACCAGCCTGCCCGTCGAGCTGAACAACAACGCCTTCGAGGATGTCATCGGCTTCATCTCGAGCACCGCCCGCGTGGACATCGATGTGGACTGGGATTCGCTGGCCGACATCGGCGTGGACCCCGACACCCCCGTCACCCTCCGCCTGCGCAACGCCACCCTCGAGACCGTGCTCGACCGGGTGGTCCAGCGCGTCTCCGACCGCACCCTGCCCGCGGGCTGGGCCGTGCAGGACGGCATCATCACCATCGCCTCCGACGAGGTGCTCCGTCGCAACACCGTCCTTGAGATCTACGACATCCGCGACCTGCTCTTCGTCGTTCCCCGCTTCGACGACGCGCCCGAGTTCGACCTGTCCAGCGCGCTCCAGTCCTCCCAGGGCGGCGGCGGCTCCAGCCCCTTCCAGAGCGGCGGCGGCCAGCAGGACGACCTGCCCTTCGAGGACCGCGTCAACCAGATCGTCAACCTGATCCAGACCACCGTCGATCCCAACGGCTGGGTGGACAACGGCGGCGAGACCAGCTCCATCAGCCAGCTCAACGGCAACTTCGTCATCACCACCACCCCCAGAAACCACCGCTCCATCATCGGTCTGCTCGGCAAGCTCCGCGCCGTCCGCGCCCTCCAGATCAATGTCGAGGCCCGCTTCCTGACCGTCAGCCAGGACTTCTTCGAGCAGATCGGCTTCGACCTCGATGTCTACTTCAACGCCAACAACGCCGAGTACCGCCTGGCCAGCCAGATCGATCCCTCGCTGCTCCCCAGCGACTACTTCGACCCGATCACCGGACAGCTGCTCAACAATGTCTCCGGCGGCGGCTTCCTCATCGACAGCGACGGCGACGGCATCCCCGACACCCCGTACATCCAGCCCGTCTTCGGCCCTGGCCAGAACGGCGGCGGCCTCTTCGGCAGCGACAAGTGGTCCGTCATCGGCGCCCGCCAGAACTCCCTGGGCCTGACCAACCAGCTCGCGTCCGCCAGCAGCTTCGCCACCGAGATGCTCGGCCTGAACCCCGCCCTGGGCATCACCGGCCGCTTCCTCGACGATGTCCAGGTCGATTTCCTGGTCGAGGCCACCCAGGCCGACCGGCGATCCGTCATCCTCACCGCCCCCCGCCTGACCTTCACCAACGGGCAGCGGGCCTACATCACCGTCGCCACCAGCCAGACCTTCGTCTCCGACCTGACCCCGATCACCTCCGACGGCTCGGTCGCCTTCGACCCCGAGATCGAGGTCGTCTCCGCCGGCGTCGTGCTCGACCTCGACGGCGTCGTCTCCTCCGACCGACGCTATGTCACCCTCACCGTCCGCACCGCCCTCTCCCAGTATGAGTTCGCGGCCGAGCGCGTGTTCTCCGGCGCCACCGGCGGCGGCGGCGGCGTCGGCGGCGGCGGCGAAGCCGGCATCGCCGAGGCTTCCATCCAGGTGCCCGTCGTCACCGCCACCGAGATCCGCACCACCGTCACCGTCCCCGACCAGGGCACCGTCCTCCTCGGCGGCCAGCGCCTCGTCGAAGAGGTCCAGGTCGAGACCGGCGTCCCCGTTCTCTCCAAGATCCCCATCCTCTCCCGCTTCTTCTCCAACCGCATCGATGTCAAGCAGGAGCAGACCCTGCTCATCCTCATCAAGCCCACCATCCTCATCCAGAACGAGGAGGAGGAGAAGAACTTCCCCGGCCTGCTGGACCAGCTCCTCTCCCGCTGATCCGATCCGACCCCACCGATCCACAGCCCCGCCTTCCGGCGGGCGTCCCACGCGGGACGCCCGCTTTTTTCTTGCCCCCGCACGCCGCCCGGCCCCGCCCGCCCCCGCCGGAAGGTTCTATAGTGAAAGCCCCGCCGACTGCCCGGGCGGGCCACCGGAGACGACACCCATGGCACAGGCTGAGTCGAGGCTGCGAGTCTCGGACCGAAGCGGGATCACCACGGTCGAGTTCGTCGACCGCAACATCCTCGACGAGGCGAACATCCAGGCGATCAGCGAGGAGATCACCTCCCTCATCGACCGTACCGACGCCCCGAAGCTGCTCATCAGCTTCGCCAATGTCGATCACCTGTCCTCGGCCGCCCTGGGCGCCCTGATCACCATCAACCACCGCGTCCGCGACCGCGCCGGCCAGCTCCGCCTGGCCAACATCGATCCCCAGATCTACGAGGTCTTCGTCATCACCCGCCTCAACAAGCTCTTCCAGATCCACGACACCACGGACGAAGCCGTCGCGAGCTTCTCCTGACCCACGCCCAGCATGATCGGAAACGACACCGCCATCCCGGGCGCCGTCCGCATCGAGCTGCGTCGTGACCGCGCCGAGATCGACGCCTTCATCGACCGCGTCCTCCTCGAAGCCAGCGCCAACGGGTTCCCCGACGGCTCGCTCTTCGGCATCCGCCTCGCCCTCGAGGAGGCCATCACCAACGCCTTCGAGCACGGCCACGAGCACCTCGCCCACGCCGCCGTCCAGGCCGACTACCGCGTCGATGCCCAGGCCGTCGATGTCGCCGTTGAGGACCAAGGCCCCGGCTTCAACCCCGACACCCTCCCCGACCCCACCGCCGAGGAGAACATCTCCAAGCCCTCCGGACGCGGCGTCATGCTCATGCGGGCCTACATGACCGAGGTCCGCTTCAACCCCTCCGGCAACCGCGTCCGCCTGATCTATCGGCGGCAGGGCTGACCCCCCCAATACCCCCCTCCGCGTGCGTGACCCGCCCCGGGCTGGGGCCTGTTTTCAGCCTGGGTTTCCGCCCGTCACGATGCCGACGGGTTGCTCCCCCTGCCCACGCCGCATATACTTTAGAATGATTCTCATTTTCAGGACTCGATTGTCCGTAATCAAGCCCTGAACGCCGTCCCCATGCCCGGAGGCATCATGGCTCCCAAGCTCCCGATCTACATGGACCACGCCGCCACGACCCGGACCGATCCCCGGGTGGTGGAGGCGATGCTGCCCTATTTCACCGAGGTGTTCGGCAACCCCGGCTCGCGCAACCACTCGTTCGGGTGGGCCGCGGAGGAGGGCGTGGACACCGCCCGCGAGCGGGTCGCCGCCCTGATCGGCGCGGACCCCAAGGAGATCGTGTTCACCTCCGGCGCGACCGAGTCCAACAACCTGGCCATCAAGGGCGCGGCCACCATGTACGCCCTCAAGCCCGCGGGCGAGACCGGGCGCGGCCACATCATCACCGCCCTGCACGAGCACAAGGCCGTCCTGGACCCCTGCAAGCGGCTCCAGAAGGAAGGCTTCGATGTCACCTACCTCGAACCCGGGCGCGACGGCGTCATCACCCGCAAGATGGTGGAAGGGGCCATCCGCGAGGACACCATCCTCGTCACCGTCATGTGGGCCAACAACGAGATCGGCACCATCAACGAGATCCCCGAGATCGGCGCGCTCTGCCACGAGAAGAACATCATCTTCCACACCGACGCCACCCAGTGGGTCGGCAAGATGCCCACCGATGTCAAGAGGGACGAGGTGGACCTTCTCAGCTTCTCCGGCCACAAGCTCTACGGCCCCAAGGGCGTCGGCGTGCTCTATGTCCGCCGTCGCCGCCCCCGGGTCCGCCTGACCGCCATCCAGGAGGGCGGCGGCCAGGAGCGCGGCATCCGCTCGGGCACCCTCAATGTGCCCGGCATCGTCGGCCTCGGCATGGCCTGCGAGATCGCCCGGCAGGAGATGGACGCCGAACGCGACCGCCTCTTCAAGCTCCGCAAGAAGCTCGAGGACACTGTCACCAAGGCCCTCACCGTCACCCAGATCAACGGCCACCCCGACCGCCGCCTCGCCCACCTGACCAACATCTCCTTCGGCTTCGTCGAGGGCGAGAGCCTGATGATGGCCACCAAGGAGATCGCCATGTCCTCCGGCTCGGCCTGCACCAGCGCATCGCTGGAGCCGAGCTATGTCCTCAAGAGCCTGGGCGTCGGCGACGACCTGGCCCACTCCTCCCTGCGCATCAGCCTCGGGCGCTGGACCACGGAGGAGGAGGTGGACTACACCGCCGCCAAGATCATCGAGGCCGTCAACAAGCTCCGCGAGCTTTCGCCCCTCTTCGACATGCACAACGAGGGGATCGACATCACCAAGATCGTCTGGCAGGCCCACTGACCCCCCGTCCCCCCGGTGGCCCGGCTCGCCGAGCCGGGTCTCTTCTCCGGCCGACCCGAACCAAACACTCCCCCCCGCCGCGAGGTGAATCATGGCATACAGCGACAAAGTCATCGAGCATTACGAGAAGCCCCGCAATGTCGGCTCCTTCGGCACCCAGAAGGAGATCAAGGAACGCAGGGATGTCGGCGTCGGCCTCGTCGGCGCGCCCGAGTGCGGCGATGTGATGCAGCTCCAGATCAAGGTCGATGAGGCCGGCAAGATCGAGGACGCCAAGTTCAAGTGCTTCGGCTGCGGCTCGGCCATCGCCAGCTCCTCCCTCGCCACCGAGTGGCTCAAGGGACGCACCCTTGATGAAGGTCTGGAGATCAAGAACACCCAGATCGTCGAGGAGCTCAGCCTGCCCCCCGTCAAGATCCACTGCTCCGTCCTGGCCGAGGACGCCATCCGGGCCGCCATCGCCGACTACAAGAAGAAGAACGGCCTCCCCGTCGGTTCCGAGGCCCACGCCCACTGACCCCTCTTGGTGGCCCGGCTCGCCGAGCCGGGTCTTCTTCCCCTCTCCCCCCACAGAGCAGCTCCCCCGAACCCCACCCCCGCTCCCCTCGTAGAATGTTCCGCGAAAGGAACGCCCGCATGAGCACCACCCAGACCACCCAGGAAACCGCTGTCATCCTGACCCCCCTCGCGGCCAAGGAGATCGGTCGCATCATCTCCGAGCAGGAACTGGACCCCTCCAAGGTCCGCCTGCGCGTCGGCGTCAAGGGCGGCGGCTGCTCCGGCTTCTCCTACATCCTCGACCTGACCGAGACCCAGAAGGACTCGGACGAGTTGTTCGAGCAGCACGGCATCCGGATCATCGTGGACCCCAAGAGCCTGCTCTACCTGGGCGGGACCACCGTGGACTTCAAGGACGAGATCATGGGCCGCGGCTTCGTGTTCAACAACCCCAACGCCAACACCTCCTGCGGCTGCGGCTCCAGCTTCTCCGTCTGATCCGTTCAAAAACCGAACAGTCTTCATCAACCGCCCCGGTTCGCCGTGGCGGTATCTCTTTTCCACGCGGGGGGTTGCTCTTTGCCCGCCGGGATGGTTCAATGGTCTCTTCCCGCGGGCGGACGCCCGCCGCTGTCGCCAGGACGGAAGGATCCGCATGCACGAGTCCGCCACGCCCACCGAGACCGCCCAGGGCTTCGCACCCCCGACCGTGGTTCAGTTCAGCGTGTTCCTGGTCAACAAGGTCGGCAAGCTGCTGGATCTGGTCGAGAACTTCGACGAGGCCTCCTGCTCCATCTGCGCCATCTCGGTCCACGAGGCCTCCGACCACGCCGTTGTCCGCCTGATCACCAACAACGCCAAGGAAGCCCGCAAGCTCCTGCGTGAAGACTGCCTGCCCTACGGCGAGCACGAGGTCCTGGTCGTCTCCATCCCCGAGGATCTCTCCCTGTCCCGCCTGTGCCTGCACCTGCTCGGCGCCGAGATCAACATCGCCTTCGCCTACCCCCTCATGATCAAGCCGAACGGGGCGCCCACCATCGCCATCGCGGTGGACGACCACACCCTGGCCGGCCAGATCCTGCGGCGCAAGGGTTTTACCTTGCTGGGCGAAGCAGACCTCCCCAGGCTGGGGTGATTCCCAAACTTCAGCAACCGCCCGACCCGCCACCCCGGTACACTCGGGGTGACACTTTGGTTTTCACCCGTGAACTCCCACCACCATCCAAAGGAGTGGACCATGAACCGCACCCTCATCGCCGTGCTCGCCGCCGGGCTTGGCGTGGGCATCGCCCATGCGCAGAACGCCACCACGCAGGCCAAGCCGGTCGGCAAGGCCGAACCGAAGGCCGCCGAGCCGACCGCGAGGGCCAAGACCCTCGCCGAACTCTTCCCCGCCGAGGCTCCGACCGCCGCGCTGACGATCGGCTCCAAGGCCCCCGACCTGAAGATCGCCGAGTGGGTCCGCGGCCAGCCCGTCGCCGGCTTCGAGAAGGGCCATGTCTACATCGTCGAGTTCTGGGCCACCTGGTGCGGCCCGTGCATCGTCGCCTTCCCCCACCTGGCCGAACTCCAGGCCGAGCACGCCGGCAAGGCCACCGTCATCGGCGTGAACATCTGGGAGAACACGGAGGGCGAGGAACGCGCCGAGCTGGTCCGCGCCTTCGTCGCCGACCACGAGGAGATGGCCTACACCGTCGCCCTGGAAGAGGGCGCCGCCATGGCCGAGACCTGGATGAAGGCCGCCGGACGCAACGGCATCCCCTCCGCCTTCATCGTCAACGGCGACGGCCGGATCGCCTGGATGGGCCACCCCATGTCCATGGACGAGCCGCTCGGGAAGATCATCGCCGGCACCCATGACATCGAGGCCGCCAAGAAGGAACTCGCCGAAGAGCAGCGGACCATGACGGCCTACACCGCCATGCGCCAAGCCCTGACCCAGAAGTCCTGGGACCGCGCCCACGAGATCGCCCACGCCCTGGTCAACGAGTCCTTCGCCGACAACATCGGCGGCCTCAACGCCGTCGGCTGGATGCTCTCCAGCCCGGAGGACGCCACCCCCGCCTGCTACAAGCTCGCCCGCAAGGCCGCCCAAATGGCCAACGAGCAGACCGAATGGTCCGAGTGGGCCTTGATGAGCACCTACGCCCAGGCTTCCTTCCGCGCCGGCGACAAGGCCGAGGCCGTCAAGTGGCTCAACAAGTCCATCGAACTGGCCCCCGCCGAATACCGGGAGGATCTCAACAAGCGCCTGGCCGCCTATAACGCCCAGGGCTGACCGAGCCCCAACAAGCCGCGCCCGCAAGGAAGCGGCCGCGAGCACCAGCGACGCACGGACGCCCCGCGGTCGGTAACTACCAACCAATCACACATTTTCCCACGAAGGCAACGCGGCGGGTTTCCGCTTTGCTGTCGTTTGCAGGCCGTGACGGTCGCGTGCGTCGCTCGGCCGCTCCCTTGCAGGCGCGGCTTGTCGATCCGAGGAGATCCATATCAGTTCAGGCCCCTGGCCCCCAGCCAGTGCTCGGCGTCGATCGCCGCCTGGCAGCCCATGCCCGCGGCGGTGACCGCCTGGCGGTACTTCGCGTCGGCCACATCGCCGGCCGCGAACACGCCGTCGATGTTGGTCCTGCTGCCGCGGGTCTTCAGATCGACATACCCCGACTCGTCGAAGGCCAGACCCGACCCTTCGAGAAACCGCGTCGCCGGCGTGTGCCCGATCGCCACGAAAAGCCCGGCCACATCCAGGTCCGATTCCTCACCGGTCACGGTGTCGCGCAGGCGGACGCCGCTGATCTTCTCGCCGCCCAGCACATCCGTCACCACCTTGTTCCACAGCACTTCGGCGTTGGGCTTCGAGAGAAAACGCTGCTGCATGACCTTCGACGCCCGGAGCTGATCGCGCCGGTGGATCACGAACACCCGGCTGGCGAACTTGGTCAGGTAGGTCGCCTCCTCCATCGCGGTGTCGCCGCCCCCCACCACCGCCAGCGGCTTGTTGCGGAAGACCGGCAGCGCCCCGTCGCACACCGCGCAGGCCGAGACCCCGCCGCCCGACCGGGCCAGGCGCATCTCGTTCTCCAGCCCGATCCAGTTGGCCGTCGCACCGGTCGAGATGATCACCGCGTGCGCCCGCACCACCCCCCCGCCCCCCCCCCCCGAGGTGTGCAGCGTGTGCGGCGAGCCGTCGGTCGAGAACTCGCACCGCACGATGTCCTCCCCCACCACCCGCGTGCCGAAGCGTTTGGCCTGGTCCTCGAACTTCATCATCATCTCGGGGCCGGTGACGCCCTCGGGGAAGCCGGGGTAGTTCTCCACCTCCGTCGTCAGCATGAGCTGGCCGCCCGGCAGGATGGGGCCGGGGTCCTGCTTGGCGACACCGACATAGACCACCGGGTTCAACGCCGCCCGGGCCGCGTAGATCGCGGCGGTCCACCCCGCCGGCCCGGACCCGATGATGACCACCTTCTCGACGCCTGCTTCGCTCACGACTGTCTCCGCTCGGGGGGGCCTGCTGTTCCGCGCCGGCGGGTTCCCAACCGCGCCGCCCGCGCCCCTATTCCGGACCCGGGAGGGGGGGCGGAGAAGGGAGGGTGGGCATGGTATGGCCCCCGTCGCGTCCGTCCGGTCGGGAAGCAAAAAAGCAATCGGCCCGCGCCGGAGTACGCGGGCCGATCGGGGCACATCAACCTTTTCGCATCCCGCGTCCGCTCAGCCGGCCGCCGACCGCGACCGCTCGGCCGCGTCGAACCCGTACTGGCGGGGTTCCTCGGCAGTGCGGTCCAGGTCCTCGAAGGCGTCGCCGCGCCGGAAGAACCGGCTGGGCTTGGCGTCGTTCAGGCGTTCGTTCAGACGCTGGAGCGACTCCTCGACGATCTGGCGCACCCGCTCGCGCGAGATGCCCACATCGGTGGCGATCTCCTTGAGCGTCAGGGGCTCCTGCCCGTCCAGGCCGAAGCGCAGACGCAGGATCTGGGCCTCGCGCTCGTCGATGGTCTCCATCAGACGGCGGAGGATGCCGAGTTCCTCGGTGCGCAGCGTGCGCTCCTCGGGCGTGCCGACCTTCTGGTCGGCGATCATCTCGCTCATCTGCATCAGCCCGCCCGCGCCGTCCGACGGGGCCTGGGACGGGGCGTGGAAGGCCTTGACCGCCCGGCGGATGATCCGGACCTTCTTGAGCGGCAGGTCCATCGCCTCGGCCAGCTGCTCCATCGTCGGGGGGCTTCCGAGCTGGGCTTCCAGACGGCGCGAGTGCATCTTCCACTTGGAGATCAGCTCGACCATGTAGGCCGGGATGTGGATCGGCTGGTTGGCGTTGATCAGCGCGCGCTTGATCGCCTGCTTGATCCACCAGCTCGCGTAGGTGCTGAACCGCGCGCCCTGGGACGGATCGAACCCCTCCACCGCGCGCATCAGACCGATGTTGCCTTCCTCGATGAGGTCGGTCAGCGGCAGCCCGCGGTTGTTGTAGTTCTTGGCGATCGACACCACCAGGCGCAGGTTCGACCGGATCATCCGTTCCCGTGCCGCGGGGCACTGGTCGTTGATGATCGCCCAACCCAGCTCCCGTTCCTCCTCGGCGGTCAGGAGCGGGTACCGGTTGATGTCCTGCAGGTAAACCTGGAGGGACGAACGCACGCCACCGGGCGCACCCATAGACTGGACACTTCTCTCACTCACTTTCCTACCCACCTTTCCACGGCGAGCGCCGCTAGAAAGAGACAGACCGGGCCAAGCCCAATCCCTTACTGGTTCGTGAGTCTACGCGAAAGGTTCCATCGACGGAAGTGAAAATCCCCTGAAGAAATGGGAAAATCGCTGGACGATCCGGACTTTCGACCCGCCTGTCTGGGCCGATTGGACCGTCTGACCGACAATGTGAAAAATGTGATCGGCCCATCCCGAATTTTCCTGGCACATCCCAAAACCCGTGGCATATTGCCGCCCCCGTCCCCAGCCCACACCACCCCCACGACCGAACCGAGCACAACCCCCTACCCTCCCCCGCCTCTTTCCCCTGAACAGGCGACCCGGAGACCCCCCTTGGACCGAGACCTGACCGAACTGCTCGAGGAATGGCCCTTCCAGCCGGGGCAGATCAATGTCCGTCTGATCCAGGGCAACGACTCGGAACCCCGCATCCAGGTCCGCCTGGACCTGGGCATCCTCCAGATGTTCGTGGACGGCCGCCCCGACGGCCAACGCCCCCAGGGCTTCGACAGCCTCCTCGAATACCACGAGTCCCGCCTGGACGAACTCCACGGCTCCAAGGCGATGGAGGCCGCCCTCTCCGAGAACGAAGACGAAGAGGAGGAAGCGGACGAGGAGGAACTCCGCATCCTGACCCCCGAGGACTGCCGCCTGCTCCGCGAGGAGGCGGTGCAGTACTACCACCGCTACATCGCCCTGCTGGTCCTGGAGGACTACGAGGGCGTGGCCCGCGACACCTCCCGCAACCTCCGCGTGCTGGACCTGATCCACGAGCACGCCGAGAGCGAGGAGGACCGCCGGTCGATGGAGCAGAACCGGCCCTACATCATGATGATGCGGGCACGCGCCCTGGCCAGCCTGGCGATCAAGGACGACGAGCCGAAGGCCGCCGTCCACGCCATCGAGCAGGGCATCGAGGCCCTGCGCCAGTACTTCGCCGACCGCGGCGCGCCCGAGGCGTTCGACGCCTCCGGCGAGGCGGCCATGCTCCGCGAGATGCGCGACGCGCTGGTGCCCAAGCTCCCGCTCTCCCAGAAGGCCGAACTCCGCCAGCGTCTGGAAGCGGCCATCGCGGCCGAGAACTACGAACTGGCCGCCATCCTCCGTGACGAACTCCGGATGCTCGGCGACGCCACGCACCAGGCCTGATGCTCCCGTGGGGCCGACTTTCAGTCGGCCCGGGGTTCGGGCTGCGCCCGAACGGGGGGCAGGATGCCCCCCGCTCCATCAGAGGAAGAGTCGGCACGGAGTGCCGACCTACCCCGCCCCGCCCGCTCCACCAGCACCCGCAGCAGCGTCAGGTCCGACGGCGTGATCCCCTCCAGGCGCGACGCCTGGCCCAGCGTCTCGGGCCGGTACCGGCCCAGCGCCTGGCGGGCCTCGGCCCGCAGCTCGGTGAACGCCGCGTAGTCCAGCCAACCCGGCAGACGCCGGGACTCGGTCTCCGCCCGACGCCGGATCTCGCCCCGCTCGCGCTCGACATACGGCTCGTACCTCGCCTCGGCGTGCAGCGTCCGGACCACGGGTTCCGGCAATGTCTCCCCCGCCCCGCGCATCGCGTCCGCCAGTTCTCCGGACCCGAACGACGCCTCGCGGCAGCACTCCCACAGCGACTTGCCCCCTCCCTCCCCCCGCCGGGTCCGCTGCATGAACGCCCGCCCGCTCGCAAGGCCCGCGGACCGATCGCGGAACCGCGACAGCCGGTCACGCCCAAGCTCGGTGCCGTCCAACAACCCCAGCCGCTCGGCCATCGGCATCAGCCGGTCGGCCGCGTTGTCCGCCCGCAGCAGCAGCCGGTGCTCGGCCCGGCTGGTGAACATGCGGTACGGCTCGGTGGGCGTCTTGGTGACAAGGTCGTCCATCAGCACGCCGATGTACGCCTCGTCACGCCCGAGCACGACGCGCTCCGCGCTCTCGGCCAGCAGCGCGGCGTTCAGCCCGGCGATCAGCCCCTGGGCCGCGGCTTCCTCGTAGCCGCTCGTCCCGTTGATCTGCCCGGCGAAGAACAGCCCGCGCACCCGGCGGGTGTGCCCGGTCGCGTCGATCTGGTGGGGCAGCACCGTGTCGTACTCCACCGCGTAGCCGTACCGCAGGATCGTCGCCTGCTCGCAGCCGGGCATGGTCCGCACGATCTCGTCCTGCACATCCCGCGGCAGGCTGGTGGCGATGCCGTTGCAGTACACCCACTCGGTATCCAGGCCTTCCGGCTCCAGGAACACGCCGTGGCTTTCCCGCTCGGCGAAGCGCACCACCTTGTCCTCGATCGACGGGCAGTAGCGCGGCCCGACCGAGTGGATCTGGCCGGAGAACATCGGCGCCCGGTGCAGGTTGGCCCGGATGAAGGCGTGGGCGCTGGGATGGGTCTGCGTCTGGCGGCAGGCGATCTGCTCGATCACGGGGAACCGTTCGCAGCCCAGACCCCCAATCGCCCATCCATCCGCACTCAGGTCCGAGAACGGCACCGGGTGTGCATCCCCCCACTGCTCGGGCAGCGATTCCCAGTCGATCGTCCGCCGGTCCAGGCGGGGCGGCGTGCCGGTCTTGAGCCTGCCCAGTTCAAAGCCCAGGGCGCGGAGCGAATCCGAGATGCCCACCGCCGCGGCCTCGCCATGACGCCCGCCGGGGGTCTTGGTTTCTCCGGTGTGCATCAGCCCGCGCATGAAGGTGCCGGTGGTCAGAACCACGGTGTCCGATTCGAGGGTCAGGGTCCGCCCGTCGGGCGTGCGGGCCAGCACGCCGGCGACGGCGCCGTCGGCGACCAGCAGCTCCTCCACGCCCCCCTCGATCACCCGGATCTCGGGGCGAGCCGCCAGGAGGGCTTGGACGGCCTGCGGGTACTTCTGCTTGTCCGACTGGCAGCGCGGGCCGTGAACGGCCGGGCCTTTCGAGGTGTTCAGCACTTTGAACTGGATGCCGGTGGCGTCGGCCGCCACACCCATCAGGCCGCCCAGGGCGTCGATCTCGCGGACCAGCTGGCCCTTGGCCAGCCCCCCGATGGCCGGGTTGCAGCTCATGGCCCCGACGGTGTCGGCCCGGAGGGTCAGCAGGGCGACCGATCCGGGGGCGCCGAGCCGGTTGGCGGCGGCCCAGGCTGCCTCCACTCCGGCGTGCCCCCCCCCCACCACGATGATCCGGAACCTTTGCATCTGGAAGATTTTACCGATCCGGGGGCGTGTTTCTTGGCGCGAAGGTGATCTTCGGGTACCCTTTGATCGTATGATGTAGGGATAAACGCCGACACCGTTCTGGTGTTGGTACGCACCGACTGTTGGAGGGTCACTGATGATTTCCGGAATCTTTTCTCGCACTTCGATGACGGCCCTCCTCGCCGGCGGCGTGATCGCTCTGGGCGTGGCCTTCGCCAACGCCGACCAGGTGGTCATGCGAGACGGCACGGTCTACGAAGGCACCGTGGTCAACAACACCCGGCGCGAGGTCGTGATCGACACCAAGGTCAACGGCATCAGCACCCGCCTCACGCTCGATCGGCGTCTGGTCCACACGGTGACGATGGGCGAGACCCCCGCCGCCGAGCCGACGACGCCCCAGACGGCCCCCGCCGGCACGCCCACGCTCGCCCCGACGCCCTCGATCGGCGCCCCCGCGCCGGTCGCCGAGAAGAAGCCCGCCCTGAAGCGCGAGGGCGTGGACCTGATCGTCGAGATCCCGATGAACGGGACCTTCGGCCAGGACATCTACCCGCTGTCGATCGCCAACGGGCTGGAGTGGGCCAAGGAGCAGGGCGCCACGGACATCGTGTTCCGCATGAACTCGCCCGGCGGCGAGGTGTGGGCGGCCGAGGAGATCGTCGAGATCATGGCCAAGCACAGCGGGAGCTTCCGCTACCACGCCCTGATCGAGCACGCCATCTCCGCGACCATCTGGCCCGCGTTCAACTGCGACACCATCACGATGGCGCCGGGCGCGACCTTCGGCGGCGCGGTGGTCTTCACCATCAAGGGCACGGGCGCGGCCGAGGTGGACAAGAAGATGACCTCCATCATGGCCGCCAAGCTGGCCGCCAGCGCCGAGGCCAAGGGCCACTCCAAGGCCCTGGTCATGACCATGATGATCCCCGAGGAGGCCGCCTACGCCGTGCAGCGCGGCGGCGTATGGGTCGTCACCGGCGAGCAGCCCACCGGCGCCGAGGTCTACGAGACCATCGACGGCAAGGACACCGTGCTCACCCTCACCGCCGACCAGGCGGGCAAGTACGGCATCGTCACCACCATCCGCAACCGCGACATCGCGGCCTTCGCCGAGTCCCAGCAGTTCCTGATGTGGGACCATCACGCGGAGGAGACCAACGCCATCGCCAAGAAGGCCAACGACCAGTGCAAACGCCTGCGGGCCGAGCTGCTGGGCACCATCATGTCGTTCTACCGCGAGCGGGCCACCGTGGCCGGCACCAACACCATCGGCACGGCGGGGTCCGCGTACCAGAACATGAAGACCCAGCTCGGACGCTACAAGATGCTGCTCAGGCGGGCCGAGTCGCTGCACATGGACGCGATCGTCAGCGCGTTCGATGAGGTCATCGATGTGCCGTACTGGGAGAACGAGATCGCCCGCCAGCAGCGCGAGATCCAGCGCATCCGCCGCACCGGCCCCTGATCGCCCCTCGACCCCCTTGCGGGGCCGACTTCCGGTCGGCCTCCTTCTCCCCGGTGGCACAGGCGTCCCGCCTGTGACTTGTTTCTTTCGCACAGGCGGGACGCCTGTGCCACCAATCAAGAGAAAAAGAAAGCCCGGCTCACTGAGCCGGGCCGCCGCCCTTCCCTCCCCCCCCCACGGCACTCACGGGCGCGGCTGGCCGGTGTAGACCTCCGCGCCGCCGACATCGATGCCGCGCAGGCCGCCGCGCGTCCAGCGCACGCGCCCGGGGAGTTGGGCCCGTGGATCACCGATCACCGGAGGCTCGTAGGCCTGCGGGGCATACTGCATGGTGGTCGGGTTCGCGCCCTGGGGGCGGTTGGGCTGGAAGCCCGGATTGATGGTGTCGCTCTTGACCACGCGGACCGAGCTGTCGAAGAACTGGAGGGCGATCTGGGCCTGGTCGTAGGCGTAGAACAGGCCGTTGCGGGTGGTGTGGTAGTCATAGAACTCGAACATGAAGGCCTTCTGGCCGGGGAAGCGGACCTCGGTGCCGCGACGGGTGCCGGTTTTGATGCCGCCGGAGCCGTTGAACCAGTTGTGATCGCTGGGAACCTGTGTAAAAACCCGGTCGTTCCCGACCTGCATATCCGCCTGCCAGCTCGCGGGCACCACTTGGAATGTGGAGCTGAACCAGTGCCAGTCCTGGATCTCCGCCCACTGCCCTTGGGTGGGCACATTGGTGCGGTCGGTCAGGTCTTCCTGCCACAGTTTGCGCTGCCGGTCGGATGGGCAGGCGACGATGGGTTCGGGCAGATTGAGCGTCAGATAGTCGATCATCACGAGGTGGCTGAACTCACGGTGCGGCAGACGGGTCACGAGGCGGGACTGGTTCGTCAGATAGGTTCTGCGCCGGATGATGTCCACCGCCTGGTAGATCGCGGCCTGCGCGTCATCATCCGGCCTTTGCAGGTCGTCGAATGAACTCGGCGTGCCGAAGCCGCTGGGATGGCGACGCCATGTATACGCCGGGATGTGGTCCTTGAAATCGCCCTGGTAGGTGGCCGAGGCGACGGCGAACTGCTTCTGGCCGGCGATGCAGACGAGCCGGCGGGCCGACTCGCGGCTCTTCCCGATGGCGGGGAGCAGGATGCCGATGAGCAGGGCGATGATGGCGATGACCACCAGCAGCTCGATGAGGGTGAAGGCGTTTCGGGTCCGCATGGGTGGCTCTCGGGTTCCGGCTTTCGGGGTGGACCGGCCCGGGAATGGGCCGTCGTCATGACAGTCTAACACGGATTGGGGGGAAGAAGAGACGAAGAGACGGAGAGACGGAGGGGGGGAGGGGGCAAGCCCGGAGCGTGAGTAATGAGGTGTTTTGCCCGCCTTCGGTGTGATCGCGGGGAATCCGCCGATTGCATCGGCGGCGTCACGGAACCAGATATCCCCGCATTCAGGGCTTGCATCTCTCTCCGTCTCTCCGTCTCTCCGTCTCTCCGTCTCTCCGTCTCTCCGTCTCTCCGTCTCTTCCTCCGTCACGGTCATAAAAAAACCCGGGTTCGGACGGTTCCGAACCCGGGCGGAAGATTCACGGTGGAGGGAAGGGATCAGCCTTCCTGGCAGATGGCCTCATCGGACGGGCCGAGGGTGGAGGGACGGCCGATCTCCTTGCCGCCGAAGTCGATGCCGCGGAGGCCGTAGCGGGTCCAGCGGTAGCGCTGACAGTACCTGGTCTGCTCACCCAGGCCGGTCTTGGGGTGGGGGAAGGTGTGCATCGGGACATACCGCTGCCTCCATTCGTCGTCGGGAGTCGAGGGATTCCAGCCGGGGTTGGCGTTGGCGCTCTGCTCACGACGGACGGAGCCGTCGAAGAAGCTGACATTGCAGTTGGCCTCGGGATAGGCGAACCAGAGGCCCTCACGCTTGGAGAGGCGGTCGAACTCCTCGTACTGGACCACCTTGCCCGCGGGGAAGGCGACCTGGGTGTAGCGTCGGCCGCCCAGGTTGACCACGGCAGCCCCGGCGTTCGGGGACCAGGTCGACATGAGTTCGCTGGAGTCGCCGCTGATCGCGGGAACATAGGTGGCCTCGTTGATCCCGTCGGTGTTCCATGCGGCCGGGACCGTCTGGTAGGTCGATGAGAAGGCCCAACGCTGAAGAACTTCCACATTCTGCCAGCCGGGTGAGTTATCATACCCTGTCAAGCCGGCCATGGCGGTCGTGTACGGGATGTTGTTCGCGGCGGTGATGTCGAGCGGATTCTCCGCCCATTGAATCAGGTTGCGGTCGAAGGGGCTGGCCGCGATCGGCTCGGGCTGGTTGCTCGTCAGGTAGTCGAGCAGCACGATGTGGCTGAAGCGGCGGTGCGGGAGCCGGTTCGTGTCCGCCCGGATCTGGGTGGGCGGACTCTGACGCCCGGTGACGCGCATGAGGATCTCTTGGTTCTGGAACTGGGAAGATTCGGTGTAGTTTTTGCCGTTCTTGATGGCACCGTTGGGAAGCTTGTAATCGACGCCCGGCTTCCAGGAGTAGGAGAAGATGCGGTCGGAGTTGTCGGCGGCGTAGTTGGCCGCGCCCTGGGTCAGCTGGCGCATGCGCGTCTGGCTCAGGACATTCTTGGCGGTGTCCCGCGCCTTGCCGATGGCCGGCAGCAGGATGCCGATCAGCAGCGCGATGATGGCGATCACCACCAGCAGCTCGATCAGCGTGAAACCTTTGGACTTCTTCACTGGGTACCTCCACTGTTCCGCACCGCCCCGCTGAAAGGGAGCCGGGTGCATCAATCTTGCAAGATCGCGCCGCACTGGGCATGGTCCGATTCGCGGGTCAAACCAAAGCGGTTGCCGCGATTGTCAAAGTTTGGTGCAACTGTAGGCATTCGTGCCTGCGAACAAAATCCGAGTACTCTTTTTTCCTCTGTCCGGGTCGCACCTGCCCCCCCTCCAAGGGGAGGAACCCCGTAGTGAGCTTATGCGAATCCCACTTCCCCCGAGCCGGGCTACCAAGAGCAAAGAACCCGGGTTTGGAGGTTTCGAACTCGGGCGGAAGGTTCACGGTGGAGGGAAGGGATCAGCCTTCCTGGCAGATGGCCTCATCGGACGGGCCGAGGGAGGAGGGACGGCCGATCTCCTTGCCGCCGAAGTCGATGCCGCGGAGGCCGTGGCGGGTCCAGCGGTAGCGTTGACAGTAACTGGTCCCTTCGGTACCCAAGCCGCCCTTGGGGTGGGGGAAGGTGTGGAGCGGGATGTACCTCTGTCGCCATTCCTGGTCGGGCTGCGCGGGGTTCCAGCCGGGGTTGGCGTTGGCGGTGGACTCGCGACGCACGGAGCCGTCGAAGAGGCTGACATTACAGCTGGCCTCGGGATAGGCGAACCAGAGGGCCTGGCGACTGGAGAGCCAGTCGAACTCCTCGTACTGGAGCACCTTGCCCGCGGGGAAGGCGACCTGGGTGTAGCGACGACCACCCAGGTTGACAGCCGCGCCCGGAGGGTGGGGCGACATGAGTTCGCTGTCACCATCGACGGGAGTATAGGTCGGGTCGGTGATGCCGTCGGGGTTCCACGCGGCCGGGACCGTCTGGTAGGACGAGGAGAAGGCCCAACGCTGGCGGGCACCCACTGTCACCCAGCCGGCTGACGAGGCGTAGCCGGGTGGAAGCGGATTGACCGTGTACGGGATGTTGTTCGAGGGGCCGTAGTCGAGCGGGTTGGCCGCCCAGTCCAGCAGGTTCTTGTCGAAGGGGCTGGCCGCGATCGGCTCGGGCTGGTTGCTGGTCAGGTAGTCGAGCAGCACGACATGGCTGAGTCGGCGGTGCACCAGGCGGTGATCGTATTTCGCGATCTTGTCCGTGCCCTCATAGCGCCCGGTGACGCGCATGAGAATCTCGGTGTTCTGCCAGGATGCGGCCTCCTGAGAATCCTTCGAGGTCTGCTCCGTGCCGTTGGGAAGGATGTGCGTGCCCGGCTTCCAGGAGTAGGAGAAGACGCGGTCGCCGTTGTCGGCGGCGTAGTTGGCCGCGCCCTGGGTCAGCTGGCGCATGCGCGTCTGGCTCAGGACATTCTTGGCGGTGTCCCGCGCCTTGCCGATGGCCGGCAGCAGGATGCCGATCAGCAGCGCGATGATGGCGATCACCACCAGCAGCTCGATCAGGGTGAAACCCTTGGACTTTCTCACGACGGCCTCCGTCCTTTCCATCCGCCCGGCGGGGCATGCCCCGCAGCGGTTCCTGGTTCAGCGAAACAGCGGCCCGTTCCCCGACGGCCTGTTTCTCGTTCGGCCACGACTGGGATGGCCGCATCCGTGAAGATCCGGCCCATCCGCGTCCCCGAACTTTCCCCAGTGTAAAGGCATCCGGGGGCCTTCGCAAGGGGGGAGAGCCTCGCGGGGTGGTTTTTTTCAGATTGCGTTGCGGTGGACGAAGCCGCGGGCCAGGGTCAGGGCCAGGATCCGCAGGTCGAAGGCGACGGACCAGTGGCGGATATAGAAGAGGTCGTATTGCAAGCGCTTTCGCAGGCTGGTGTCGCCGCGGAAGCCGTTGACCTGCGCCCAGCCGGTGATGCCGGCCTTGACATGCTGGCGGAGCATATAGCCGCGCCAGTCGTCGCGGAAGCGGTCGATGAGTTCGGGGCGCTCCGGCCTTGGACCCACCAGGGCCATCTCGCCGCGGAGGACATTGAGGAGCTGGGGCAGCTCGTCGAGGCTGGTCCGGCGCAGCCACCGCCCGATGGGTGTGACGCGGGGGTCGTCGCGGGTGGTCCAGCGGGGGGGGGCGCTGGCGGGGTCGGACTCGTCGGCGGCGTGGCGCATGGTGCGGAACTTGTAGATCTGGAAGGACTCGCCCCCGAGGCTGACGCGGGTCTGGCGGAAGATGACGGGGCCGGGGCCGCTGAGCCGGACCAGGCCGGCGATGGCGAGCATCAGGGGTGAAAAAACCAGCAGGGCCAGGGCGGCCCCCGTGATATCCATGCCCCGCTTGACCACGCCGCCGAACCCGGCCAGCGGGGATTCGCGGTGGCTGAGGATCGGCATGCCCTCAAGCTCGGAGACGGCCATGTTCTGGGGCAGGTATCTGGGATGCACATCGGGAACGACCCGGACATCCACGGCGTGGCGCTCCAGACGCCGGAGCAAGGGGGCGACAGCGGTCCCCGCCGAACCCGGGACGGCGACATAGACGGCATCGACCTCGTGCCGGTCGAGCGTGTCGTCCAGGTCCAGCAGCCCGGAGCGGACGGGCAGGCCCATGCAGGCGGCGCGCTGGGTGGTCGGGTGATGGCTGATGAAGTAGGCCACGCGGATGCCGGTCCAGGTGTTGCGGGCCAGCGTGCGCGCGGTGATCTGGGCCAGTCGCCCGGTGCCGACGATGGCGACATGACGCATGTTGCGTCCGCGACGCCGGAGTTCACGCAGCACGAGGCGGAGGAAGATCCGCTGCACCCCCACGAAGGCCGGGATGAGGACGGCCAGCGCGCCGATCTGGAAGCGGACGGGGTCGGTCAGCTGCCGGCCGAGCACCGTTGGAGTGGAGTGGGACAGCCCGGGAGGATCGGGGAAGGGGGGCGGGGGCAGGAGCCGGTCGGACCCGATCGCCCACAGGGTGACGACCACCGCGGCGACGGAGATCAGGCCGGCGCGGGCGACCATCCACTGCTCGCCGATGAGCGAGCGGTCGCGGCGGGGACGGTACAGGCGGCAGGCGGCCAGGGTCAGCACGGCGACGGGCACGACGACCGGGAGCAGGGCCGAACGGCTCCACGAGACGGCGCCGGCCGGCCAAAGCTCGTCGAAGAGCATCGTGCGGGCGGAGAGCGCGGCGATGCAGGCCGCGCCGACGGCCAGGGCATCCGCGCCGGCGAAGAGGGTGACGAAGACCTGGTGGCGTTGCTTGAGCACGGTTTCTCCGGCGGGCGGACGCTTCCCCCCACCCGGTTTGAATCATGCGGACCCGATGGGCCGTGTCAACCCCCGGGAAACGGGGCGGACTCCGGGGGTGAACCGGGGAGGCTCGCGCCGGAGCCGGGGGTGATGCGGACGCGGACGATCAGGTCGCCGGCACGCCCGGGGCGGATGTGTACGCAGGCGGGGATGCGGATCTCGCGGGCGTCGGGGGTGCCGGCGGGGATGGTGATCTCCCGCGGGCCGGCGGGGGTCGGGACGGTGCAGGTCAGGCCGCGGGCGGCCTCGCCCGGGTCGAGCGGGAGGTCGAGGGCGAGGTCGGGGGTGCCGGGGACCGGCTCGAAGGGGGGGCGGGGGACGGGGGCGGGGCGGGAAGGGGCACGGGCGGCGGCCTCGGCGCGGAAGAAGGCGTCGTAGACGGCCTCGGCGTGCTCGGTGTCGGGCTGGGTGGCGGCGGGGGTTGCCGCGGCGCGCTTCGGGTCGGTGAGTTGCTCATAGGCCGCGGCGAGGGCGGCGAAACGGGCGGCGGCGTCGGGGGCCTTGGACACATCCGGGTGGACGGCGCGGGCGAGGCACCGGTAGGCGGCGCGGATCTGGTCCGGCGTGGCGTTCTTCGGGATGCCCAGCACACGGTGGGGGTCCGGCGGGTTGGAGGGGGGGCGGGGTGGCATTGGGAGGTGGAATGAGACGCGGCGTCCCGATGGGGGACGCCGCGGGGGGGGAGTGAGGGAAGAAGAAATGAAGAAGGAGAAGAAGACCCGGCTCGGCGAGCCCGGCCACCGGGAAGATCAGTCCTCGTCGCCGGCGGGAGCCTGCTGGACGCGGTCAATGGTGACGAGGTGGATGTTGAAGTAGAGCGGGGCGTTGCCGGGGATGTTGGCGCGGGGGTTGCCGCCGGGGCCGTAGCCGAGGTTGCCGGGGATGATGAGCTTGCGGCGGGCACCCTGGGCGAGGCCGTCCATGCCGATGCCCCAGCCGGTGATGGCGCGGGTGCCGGGGGGATAGGGGAAGGTGAAGGGAACGCCGCGGTCGTAGGAGGCGTCGAAGCGGGACTTGTCGCGGAGGAAGCCCTCGTAGTGGACGCTCATCTGGTCGCCGTTGGCGACGATGGGGCCGGAGGCTCCGCCGTAGTCGAGGATGACCATGCCGTCGTCGCGCCGGACAATGGAGGCGACGGCCTGGGCGCGCTCGAAGAAATAGACGCCGTTCTCGCCCGCGCCCCAGACGATGTTGCCGTCGGCGTCGTAGCCGCGGTCGGCGACGGTGAGGGCATCCTCGTCCAGGGTGAGTTCGCTGGTCATCTCGATCGCGCCGCCGATGCGGGTGGGGAAGGGGTGGGGCGACCTGCCGGTGAAGCCGGTGTCGGTCAGTTCGAGGTCGAGGTCGATGGTGGCGATGAGTTCATCGGCGGAGAGATCGGGGAAGTGCTCCGGGGCGGCGGTCATGCCGTTGAAGATGCCCAGCGAGGTCTTGCCCAGGGCGAGTTCGAGGGTGCGGAGGCGGTAGCCATCCTTATAGGGGTAGACCTGGAAGATGGCCCGGCGGTAGGGAGCCCACGGGGAGTCGGTGCGGGCGGATTCGACATAAAAGGTATCGGACATGCCCTGGACGGGAGCCGGGGCGACGCTCATGACGATGTGGACGGGCTTGGACCGGCCGTCGGCGCCGGGCATGGAGTCGATCGGCTCCTCGGTGCGCCAGGTGCCGGTGATGCGCCGGGCGATCTGGGCGATCTCGGGGGTGGACCAGGCGGGCTGGTACAGCTCGATCATGCCGGAAGGACGGTCCGCCGGCGGGGGGGTCTGGTCCTGGGCCAGGGCGGGGGACGCGATGGCGGCCAGGAAAAGGGCGGCGGCCGTGAGTCGGTGGATTCGCATCGCTTTTCTCTCCGATGATTCGGTACACTGAAAGGGAACGGGAGGAAAGTGTAGGGCGTACAGGTCATGGATAGGCTCGGTTGGGGCGGGGCGGCGAGAGGGCGAGCCGAGCGGCGGGCTGAACAGAATCTGAATGGAGCGAGGGCATGGACGAAGCGCCAGGGCAATCCGATCTGTTTGAAACCCCCGCCGGCGTGCGTGTCATCCCGCCCGAAACGCTGCTCTCCGACCCGGAGCGGACCGTGGTCATGGAGCATGGGGATCTGGAAGAGAGCGAGCAGCTCCTCCGCGGCTTCGACCCGGAGGCATCCATCCGGCACACGCGCACCGGGTTCGGGCCAGCGGCCGGGGAGTGGAAGGCCGGCGCCATCGCCCGGACCGCTCCCATCCGGCGGACGGCACGCCTGCACTACCGGCGGATGCAAACCGGACGCTGGAGACCCGGGTTTGGTCCGGGAACGCGGTTCGTCGCCGGGCTGCTGCTGCTGACGGCGTCGCTGGGCGCGACGGGGCTGGCGTTGAGCTGGCAGAGCCGGGATGCCCTGGTCGTGGCGGGGTTCTTCTCCGCGACGACCGGCGTGCTGTTCTGGGCGTTCTGGCGTTCGTGGCTCGACGGGTTCCCGTATGTGTATCGTCTGATGACCTCCCTGGGCGAGGACGCGGAGAATCTTGCCCGGTGGCGGCTCTGGCGAGCATTTCGTGGAACGGTGCGGTCGTTTTACCGATAAACCACCCAGTTAGAAAGCAACAGCAGCGCCCAGCGGGCGTTTGGGCGGGTGGATGAAGAAGGAACCGGAAAGACAACGCATCGAACTGCTGCCCGACGCGGACCCGCAAGCGGTCCGTGACGCCCTGCGCCCCCCGCCGGAGCCGGCCGCACCGCTGCAGATCAATCCGGATGATCCCGACGCGGTCTGGCTGCTGGGCGACGACCCGGAGGCCCGGGTGCTGCGCATCGCGGACCGGCGGAGCCTGATCCGCAAGCAGGTGCGCACGGAGGGCTTCCAGTTCGTGACGGGGCTGCTGGTGCTGGCCGGATCGCTGGGCGTGCTGGCGCTGGCGGTGACGATCCGCACGCTGCCGTTCTATATCGCCGCGGGCGTGATCTGCCCGGCGGGGATGTGGTACTTCCGCAACCGCTGGCGCCGGTGGGTGGGGGCCGCGCCGTACATGTACCGGCTGATGACCTCGCTGGGGGAGGACGCCGAGAACATCCTGGTGGCCCACGAGCAGCGCGAGCGGCGCAAGTATGTCAAGAAGATCGGCGACCTGTACGAGCACTCGCGCCCGAAGGATTGACCTTCCATTCCCCGGTGGCACAGATGTCCCGCTTGTGCGGATATCTCAAAGAAGCACGGACGGGACGCCTGTGCCACCGAAGGAAGACACGGCTCGGCGAGCCGTGCCACCGGGGAGAAGAGTCGGCACGGAGTGCCGACCTACCGGGGATCAGGAGAGTTCGGGGAAGAGCTTCTTGACGGCGTTGACCAGATCCTGGACATGGGAGGCGGACTCGTCGAAGAGCTTCTGCTCGTCGGCGGTGAGCTTGAACTCGACCACCTTCTCCACGCCGTTCCTGCCCAGCAGGGCGGGGACGCCGACGAAGAGGTTCTTCGCGCCGAACTGGCCGTCGCAATAGACGGCCGAGGGGATGATCCGCTTCTTGTCCTTGACGATGGCCTCGACCATCTGGACGGTGCCGGAGGCCGGGGCGTAGTACGCGCTGGTGCCCATGAGCTTGACGATCTCGCCGCCGCCGACCTTGGCGCGTTCGACGCAGGCGGCGATCTTGTCGGCGGGGAGCAGGTCGGAGACCGGGATGCCGTGGACGGAGGTGAGGCGGGGCAGGGGGACCATGTCGTCGCCGTGGCCGCCGAGCAGGAGGGCCTGGACATCCTCCACGGACACGCCGAGCTCCCAGGCGATGAAGGCGCGGTAGCGGGCGCAGTCGAGCGCGCCGGCCTGGCCCATGATGCGGTGGGTGGGGAAGCCGGTGGCCTTCCAGGCGGTGTAGACCATCGCGTCGAGCGGGTTGGAGACGACGATGACGATCGAGTCGGGGGCGTGCTGCCTGATCTGCTCGGAGACGCTCTTGACGATGCGGACATTGGTCTCGATCAGGTCGTCGCGGCTCATGCCGGGCTTGCGGGGGATGCCGGCGGTGATGACCACGACATCGGAGCCGGCGATGTCCTTGTAGTCGCTGGTGCCGGTCAGCGTGCCGTCGAAGCCCTCGATGGGAGCGCAGCAGCCCAGGTCGATCATCTTGCCCTGGGCGACGCCGGCCTTGTCGGGGATGTCGAGCAGGACGATGTCGCCGAGTTCCTTGGCCGCGGCCCAGTGGGCGCAGGTCGCGCCGACATTGCCCGCTCCGATGATGCTGATCTTGGCTCTGCCCGGCATGAATGCTCCCTCTGCGCGTGCTGAAAACGGGGGTTGTGGAAGGGTTCGGCCCGGTGTGCCCGGGCGGGCTGGGATCCTAGCGCGGCTCGGCGCGGATCTCACCCGTGAACTCGACCGGGAGCGGGCCGATCCCGCCCGAAACCCGCGGGGGCGGCGGCACCGTGCAGGCCGCTCCGCCGGAGACGACCGGCACCAGCAACGGCTGGCCGGGCGGGAACTCTCCCACCATCGGGGCGACCAGGTCGCGGACGGGTCCGCCCTTGGCGAAGTCGAACTGGCGGTAGACCTGACGGAGCGGCCATGAGACCGCGGGCTGCCTGGAGGATTTGCCCTCGGCGCGTTGGAGGTAGGTCCGGATCAGGCCGGCGATCTCATCGTCGGGCGGGCCGCCGTCGCGTTCGCGGGCGGTGGCGCAGACCGCGCCCTTGAACAGCGGCACGCCGGGGGCGGGCACGAGCACCTCGCCGACAAAGCCGGCGTCGAGGAGTTTCTCCGCCAGATCCGCCGGGTGCAGGGCGACGAGGCGGTCGGACTCGACGGTCCATTCGAGGCCCTCGTGCAGGGCGCACTCCCAGGCGAGCCTGGCGTCGTCGATCAGGGTGGTGAGAGACTCGGGCATGGGTTCGGATCGCCAGGCGGCGTTCAGAGTCGCGGCCTGCTCGCGGATGGTCAGTTCGGCGCGGTCCATCGCCAGGGGGCGTTCCTCGGGATCGAGACGGGTCAGTTCGGCCAGGGCCATGGCGGTGGCGTGCAGCGCGATGGCGGGGGCGATGGATTGCTTCCACCGGGCCGCGTCGGGCGTGTCGGGCAACGAGACGGCCGATCGGGCGAACTCGGTCCAGCCGGCCAGGAGCGTGATCCAGGTGAGGGGGGCGGGGGTTGGGGATGGGGCGGAGGGCATAGGAGAGAGGGTAGAACGGCCGGGTGCGGTGTTGAGCGTTTTCGCCCGGCCGGGCGTTGGCCGTGGGGTTTCGTGGGTGTACCCCCCTGAAAAAAGGGGTCATTGAACCCAAAATCCGCGTAGGCTTATACGAACAAAATGCAAATATGTATGAAGACCAGCGAGAATGAGAGGAAAAATCGAATTTTGCTGGTTTCACCCTTGCGGGGCGGGGCCAGTCCGAGTACCTTTAGGGCCTCGTTGGAGTGAACCGTTCGCTCCCGATCGGATTCTTGAAATCGCACGGTCAAGAGAAAAAAGGAGAGACTCATGAACGCGAAGTACACCCTCGGACTCGTCGCGGGCGCTGGCCTGGCCATCGCCGGGACCGCCCAGGCCCAGACCCTGACCTTTGACCTGTCCGGCTACACCGTGGCGGGCATCCAGCAGGTGTTCGGCTCCAGCGGCGTCGGCGCGGCTGGCGTGTTCGTCACCGACATCAGCTGGAACATCAACTACAGCAGCCTCTCCGGCTCCTGGTCGAGCGAGCTGTCGCTCGAGCTGGTCGGGCCGGGCGCGACCGCGAACACCCCGCACGCTTCCTCCGCCATCACCGGCGGCTGGTACGCGGGCACCCCGGGCAACGCCGGCACCTTCATCTGGGGCGCGCTGGCCGCTCCGTGGAACACCTCCGGCGCCTTCAATGCCGGCGGTGACGCGAACTCCTACGGCTGGACCGCGCCCAACTCCACCGCGGCCTTCAGCTCCAGCGGCGCGCTCAGCACGCACGCCGCGGGCGCTTCGCTGCTCGGCGCGTCGGCCACCGGCAACTGGACCCTCAACATCTTCGACGGCTACCAGGACACCGGCCCGCAGGGCCAGTTCGGCTCCGGCTCGTTCATCACGATCGCCTACGCCGTGCCGGCCCCCGGCGCGTTCGCTCTCCTGGGCGTCGCCGGCGCCTTCGGCGCTCGCCGTCGCCGCGCCTGATCGCCTGACGATCCGCACCTGACTCTGAACCCCGCCGGTCTCATCCGGCGGGGTTTTTTCATGCCCCGCTTGCTGCTGTTGTCGTTTGCCGGCCGCGACGGGTCTGAGCGTTGCCCGCGACCGCTCCCTTGCAGTCACGGCTCGTAAACCCGCTCGGGCGCTCCCTGGCGGCGCGGTTTGTCGGCTCGAAAGAAAAGCCCCCGGGCCGTGGTGGGCGTGCCCGGGGGCGGTGGCCGGAACCCGCGCGGGCAAGGAGGCGGTGCGCGGACCCCGGCTGGGTGGGTTGTGATCCCGGCGCAAAGACGCCGGGCAGATGGGGGCGGCGGCCCGGGCGAACCGGGTCAGGGAATCCGTTGGTCGGGCGTCGTTTCGGGCACCCCTTGGCCTTGCGGCCCGGCCCGTCGTCCGCCCGAGGGTGACGGGGGTCGGCTGGTCCTTGCCAACCCCCGCAGCGCACACTCCGTTTGCTTGCTGACCGTGCTCCTCCGGGTGGACCCTGGGTTTCGTTCCGGGCCGCCGGCCTTCCATCTGTGGGTTCTCCCCGTCGCTGACGCTCCGGGCTTGTCGAGGCAGATTTGAGGATGCACAGGCGGGACGCCTGTGCCACCACTCTTTTTTAGCTGCAACCCATCGAGTTGCCGCAGTTCAGGCACTTGTAGCAGGTGCCGGAACGGACGGTGATGGTGCCGCAGACATCGCAGGGGGGGGCGTCGCCGGCGGACTCCAGGGCCATCGAGAGGGTCGAGGACTGGGTGACCGTCTGGGAACGCTGGACGATGACCGTCTGCTCGCCGGCGTGGGCCGGCTCGCGCCCCCCTCCTCCGCCCCCCCCGCCCCGCGGCTTCATCTCCGCTTCGGACTCGGAGAGGATGCGCCGGGCGTTGCCGCTGGTGATGCGGCGTTCGCCGGCGAGGGCCTCGGCCCTGTCCGGGGATTCCTCGCCCGGACGCCTGGGGGCGTTGGCCTCGCGGTATCCGGGGATGAACTCCATGCCGAGCCAGCGGAAGATGTAGTCCACCAGCGACTTGGCGAAGGGGATGTCTCGGTTGCTGGTCATGCCCGCCGGCTCGAAGCGCTGGTGGGTGAACTTCTTGACGAGGCTGTCCAGGGGCACGCCGTACTGGAGGGCGACGGAGGTGGCGGTGCCGAGCGAGTCCATCAGGCCGCCGATGGTCGAGCCTTCCTTGGCCATGGTGATGAAGAGTTCGCCGGGCGCGCCGTCCTCGTAGATGCCGACGGTGAGGTAGCCCTCGTGGCCGGCGATGTTGAACTTGTGGGTGATGGAGCGGCGGGTCTCAGGGAGGCGGCGGCGCATGGGGCGGTGGATAATTTCCACTTCCTTCCTCACCACAACCCGGACATTCCCGCCCGAAACGGCGCCGACAAGCTCCCCCAGGTCGTCCTCCACCTCCGCGAGGGCGAGTTCGTCGGCGTCGTCCTCGCCGTGCTCCTCCTCGATGTCGGTGTCGGACTTGACATTGAGGGGCTGGCTGAGCTTGCAGCCGTCGCGGTAGAGGGCGTTGGCCTTGAGGCCGAGTTCCCAGCTCGCGCGGTAGGACTCCTTGATGTCGTCCTCGGTGGCGTCGTGGGGGAGATTGATGGTCTTGGAGATGGCGCCCGAGATGAAGGGCTGGGCGGCGGCCATCATGCGGATGTGCCCCCCCACTTCGATGAAGCGCTTGCCCAGCTTGCCGCAGTTGTTGGCGCAGTCGAAGACGGCGAGGTGTTCGTCCTTGAGGTGGGGCGCGCCCTCGACGGTCTGCATGCCGCAGACGATGCCGTTGAGTTCCTCCACCTGGGCGGCGCTCAGGCCGAGGCGGCGCAGGGCGTTGAAGGAGGGATCGGCCTTGGCCTGGGCGGGGTCGAAGCCGAGGCGGGCGAGGGCGTCATCGCCCAGGCCCCACGCGCTGAAGGCGAAGCCGAGTTCGAACACGCCGGGCAGGGCGTCGGTGATCTTGTCCAGATCGGCGTCGGTCAGGCCCTTGTCCGTCAGCCATTCCCGCAGCGACACGCCGACGCTGTTGGAGACGGAGGCGGGCATGGGGACATGCAGGTCCAGCGTGCCCAGGAGGGAGCGGAGGATGTCCGTGACCTGCTCGACCGAGTAGCCCAGGGCGTGGAGGGCGGGCTTGACGGAGGCGTTGGCGATCTTGAAGTAGCCGCCGCCGGCAAGCTTCTTGAACTTGACCAGGGCGAAGTCCGGCTCGACGCCGGTGGTGTCGCAGTCCATCAGCAGGCCGATGGTGCCGGTGGGCGCGATGACGGTGGTCTGGGCGTTGCGGTAGCCGTGCCGCTCGCCCAGGGCCAGGGCGTCGTCCCACGCGGCCACACTGTGCTGGAGCAGGTCCATCGCGTTGCCCAGGGGGACCTTCTTCTCACGGAACAGGTCGTGGTCGATGGGGACGGGGGCGATGCGCAGGTTCTCGTACTCGCCGGAGTCGCGGGCCACGCCCAGGGCGGCGCGGCGGTGGTTGCGCATCACGCGGAGCATGTTGTTCTTCTCCGGGGCGTAGCCGGGGAAGGGGCCGTGCTCGGCGGCCATCAGGGCGGACATGCGGTAGGACCGGCCGGTGAGGACGGCCGAGAGGGCGGCGCAGATGGCGCGGCCAGCGTCGGAGTCGTAGGGGATGCCGGCCTGCATGAGCATCGCGCCCAGGTTGGCGTAGCCCAGGCCCAGGGTGCGGTACTTGAAGCTGAGTTCGGCGATCTCCTTGCTGGGGAACGCGGCCATCAGCACGCTGATCTCCAGCACCATCGTCCACAGGTCCACGCCGTGCTCGTAGCGTTCGATGTCGAACTCGCGGGTGGTCGGGTCGTAGAACTTGAGGACATTCAGCGACGCCAAGTTGCACGCCGTGTTGTCCAGGAACATGTACTCCGAGCAGGGGTTGGAGGCGTTGATCCGACCAGTGCCCGGGCAGGTGTGCCAGGCGTTGATGGTGGTGTCGTACTGCACGCCGGGGTCGGCGCAGCGCCAGGCGGCGTAGGCGATGTCGTCCCACAGGGCGCGGGCCTTGTAGGTCTTGGCGACCTTGCCCGTGGTGCGGTAGACGGTGTTCCAGTCGGCGTCGGCGTCCACGGCGTCGAAGAACGAATCCGGGATGCGGACGGAGTTGTTCGAGTTCTGGCCCGACACGGTCTGGTAGGACTCGCCGTTGAAGTCGTAGTCCAGCCTGAGGCCCAGTCGTTCGGCGGTCCGGCCGATGGTCTCGGAATCCTCCTTGCTGGCCTTCTCGCCCTTGATGGCCTTGAGGCCCTCGACCAGGGCGGCGACCTTGATCTCCTCGCGGACCTTCCAGTTGATGAAGCTGGCGATGTCCGGGTGGTCCATGTCCAGGCAGACCATCTTGGCGGCGCGGCGGGTGGTGCCGCCGGACTTGATCGCGCCCGCGGCCCGGTCGCCGATCTTCAGCCAGGACATCAGGCCGGAGGACTTGCCGCCGCCGGAGAGGCTCTCGTTCTCGGCGCGGAGGTTCGAGAAGTTGGTGCCGGTGCCCGAGCCGTACTTGAACAGGCGGGCCTCGCGCAGCCACAGGTCCATGATCCCGCCCTCGTTGACGAGGTCGTCGGACACGGACTGGATGAAGCAGGCGTGCGGCTGGGGGTGGCTGTACGCATCATCGGCCAGCGTGGGCACGCCGGTCTTGGGATCGACGATCCAGTGCCCCTGGGCCGGGCCGGAGATGCCGTAGGCCCAGTTCAGCCCGGTGTTGAACCACTGGGGGCTGTTGGGGGCGCACATCTGATGCACCATCATGTACACCAGTTCGTCATAGAACGCCTGGGCATCAGCGGCGGTATCGAAGTAGCCGTGGGTCTCGCCCCAGTACCGCCAGCAACCGACGAGGCGGTGGATGACCTGGCGGGCGGAGCGCTCCGGGCCGGTGGCGGGCTTGCCGTCGGCGTCGGTGGTGTTCTTGCCTTCACCGGGGAGGGCGAAGGGCTGCTCCATCTGCGGCACGCCGGCCTTGCGGAAGTATTTGGACACCATGATGTCGGTCGCGAGCTGCGACCAGGTGCTCGGGACTTCCGCGTCCTTCATCTCGAAGACGACGGAGCCGTCTGGGTTCGAGATGCGGCTGGACCGGGTGGTCCACTCGACGCTGTTGAACGGGTCGCTTCCTGCGGTGGTGAACTTCCGTGTGATCTTCATGCGTGGTCCCGATTGCTGGGGGGTGGGGAGGGACGGGAACGGAGGGGGGGAGGGGGGGAGGCTGAGACGGCCCCGGTCAGCGCTGGGCGCTCTGCATCTCGACAAGCTTGGTGGTGTTCTCGCCGATGCGGAAGATGACGACGATCAGCTCGAGCCAGACGCGGAAGAAGATCATGTAGAGCAGCGCGACGAAGGCCCCGAGGACCATCGCGCCGACGCCGGCGAGGACGCCGGTTGTGAACGCGCCGATCACGACCACGACCCACGACAACGCGATGCACGCGAGGCCGAGGATGTAGAGAACCTTGATCACGCTGAGCGTGAGGAAACGCTTGAAGCCGATGTCCAGCAGGGCGAGCGGCCCGTTGTCGCTGGTCGGGTCGGATGGACCCGGTCTGTCTTCCTGCATGGGAACACTCCTTTCGCCTCGTGCATGACGCTCTCATCGCGTCGGGGGGGGGGGGGAGGAGAGGGATAACGCGACGGGCGGCCGGACCCGGCCTCACCCGTTCCAGCAATGCCGGCGCGCGTTCGCCTCGCAATCCGCCTTGGCGGAATAGCCCTCGGAACTGGCCCCGACGATGTTGCCGTTGGTCGCGGTGCGACGCCAACGCCACTCGCCCGCCTTGTCCTCATAGAACTCCCACTTGTCGTCGGTCCCGCCCTGCCCGCAGCCGCCCCAGCCGTTGCGGCGGGCGTTGGCCTCGCAGTCCGACTTGGCGCCGTACCCCTCGGTGCTGGCCCCGACGATGTTGCCGTTGGTCGCGGTGCGACGCCAGCGCCAATCCCCGCCCTTGTCCTCGTAGAAATCCCACTTGTCGTTCTCACCGGCCATGATGGTCTCCTTTGTTATGCGGACCGCGCACACGCGATCCATTGGTTTAGTCCACTTTCGGCAGCGTCAGCCCCGACTGGTCCTGGTACTTCCCGGCCTTGTCCGCGTAGGACACGGCGCACACCTCGTCGGCCTTGAGGAAGACGAACTGGGCGATGCCCTCGTTGGCGTAGACCTTGGCGGGCAGGGGGGTGGTGTTGGAGATTTCGAGCGTGACTTTGCCGCGCCACTCGGGTTCGAGGGGGGTGACATTCACGATCAGGCCGCAGCGGGCGTAGGTGCTCTTGCCGACGCAGAGGACGAGGACATCGCGGGGGATGTCGAACCACTCGACGGTCTCGCAGAGGGCGAAGGAGTTGGGGGGGATGATGACATGGTCGGTGCCGTGGTCGCGGACATCGACGGTGACCATGAGGTCGTCGGTGAAGTTCTTGGGATCGACGACGGAGATGCCGCCGGTGCGGGGGGTGGGGGTGAAGATCTTGAAGACGGGGCCGACGCGGACATCGTACCCGTAGGAGGAAACGCCGTAGGAGATCATGCCGGGGCGTTTGGTGGCCGGCTCGAAGGGTTTGATGTCGATCAGGTCCCGGATCTGGGTATCGCAGAGAACGCCGCCCATGCCTCGCTCCGTCCTGCCGGGCCGCGTGTGCGGCGACGGCGTTGTCCACGGCCTCCGGCTCCGCCGGTGGGCCGTCCTCCTTGTTGACGGCATGGCGACACCGGGGCGCGGTTGAAGGCGGCCAACGGGGGCGTCACACCGACCTGTCATGCCGTCGTGTCCACCCGGGCACGCGGCGGCGCGCCCGAGTTCCCGCCCACCGGGACGCTCGGACGCTGTGGGGCTGACCGGACCAGTTTACAAACAAAGTCCGGACACGCAAGCCCGATCGAAAAATCCCTTCGTCCGGGTCTCCCCGGCATCAGAACCACAAGGGATGGTAGCGGGCGGCGGAGGAACGACGATGGGCAGCGGATTTTGTGGACAACCTGTCGGCTGCGCCCAACCCGTTGATTCGTCGTCACTTCGGAGCCGTCACCTCCCCGTTTTTCGTCGTGTGGCCCCAAGATATCGGCGGTCACACGGGTCAGCACTGTAGCGAGACACAAGGGATTGGGGTGGGTTTCACGAATGCTTTTTGAGACTTTTTTTGTTCGGGTCCCGGCAGTCTCCAAACGGGGGGGAGCGGGTCGAGGGGCACAAGTGCCGCATGTCGCGGTGGGCGTGGTGCGGCAAGTCGTGCGTGGCGCGGGGGTTGTCGCCGGATCGTGCAATGTGCAGGGAAGTTCCCCTCCCCTGCTTGGGCTGCGAGCGAAAACCGGCCTGCACCCGAACATCGGAAAGGGTCGCGGATTCGAGCGCCGGTGGATATCCACAAAACCGGACCCCGCGTCCGGAACGCCGGGCGCGGAGCGTGCGTACCTCCGTAGGATCGGGGCATGGTGCGCGGACGCAAGCGGCGGGCGGGGCTGGCGCGCAAGGCGAGTCGGTACAACCAGATCCGGACATAAACTCCTCCTTCTCCCGACGATGGAGCGGGCGAACGGCCGAGCGGCTCGGGCGACGGGCAACAGGCCGCAACCACACAAGGGACGCGAACACGATGGCGGAAGACATGTCTTGGCGGCATCCGGGGCGGCATCCGGGGCGGGGTCTGAGTCGGGATCGCGGGCGCGGCGTTCGGCGGGCCGGGGTGATCACGGTGTGCGTGGCGGCGTTGCTGGTCATGCCGGCGTGCAACCGCAACAAGAAACGCAAGCCGCCGCCCACGCCCAGGCAGTCCAGCCAGATCGTGGTGCGGGACACGCCCTCGGCGTTGCGCGGCACGGTCGGGGCCGAGGCGAGCCTGCAAGGGGTTGAGCCGACGCTGGTGTCGGGCATCGGGTTCGTGGTGAACCTGAACGGGACCGGCGGGCTGACGATGCCCGAGCAGTTCGCGGCCCACCTCGAACGGGAGATGGGCCTGCAGGGCATCACCGCGTCGAACCAGGCGGGCGGGCCGGGCATCGCCGGGCGGAGCCCGCGCCAGTTGCTCAATGACCCGAACACGGCGGCGGTCATCATCCAGGCGGCGGTGCCGCCGGGCGCGACCAAGGGCGACACCTTTGATGTCTATGTGCGTGCGATCAACGCGACCAGCCTGGAGGGCGGGCGTCTTTGGACCACGCAGCTGCGGGTGGGGCCGCCCTCGGCGTACGGTGATCCGCAGGCGTTGATCCTGGGCCGGGCGAGCGGGCCGATCTTCCTCAACCCGTTCGCGGAGCCTGGCTCGGCGGACGGGGTGCAGCGGACGGTGGGGCGCGTGCTCGACGGCGGGCGGGTGGGCGAATCGACGATGCTCAATGTGGTGCTGGACAACCCGTCGCACCAGCGGGCCAGGCAGATCGCCAGCGCGATCAACTCGGCTTTCCCGCGGGGGCCGGGGGACCCCGAGCAGATCGCCCGCGGGCGGGACGACCACCTGGTGCAGGTCGCCATCCCGTTCCGGTACCGTGAGCGCCGGCGTGAGTTCGTCGAGCTGATCCGGCACCTGCCGATCGACCAGTCCTACCCCGAGGTCTACGCCCGCCGGTTCTCGCAGAGCCTGGTCAACGAGCCGTACCTGTCCGGCAACATGTCCTACTGCCTCGAAGCGCTGGGGGACCGGGCCAAGCCGTTCCTGACCGAGCTGTACGAAGCGCCCGAGATGGCGCCGCGGCTGGCCGCTCTGCGGGCCGGGGCGGCGTTGAACGACCCGAAGGCCGTGCGTCCGCTGATCGACATCGCGCTGCGCGGCCCGGAGAACCAGCGGGCGGACGCGGTGATGCTGCTGTCCATGATCGACGGCGGGCCGATCATCGAGGAGACGCTGCGCTCGTTGCTGAGTTCTCCGGTGCTCAGCGTCCGGGTCGAGGCCTACGAGGGCATGATGCAGCGGGCGGTGGCGGTGCAGAAGCGCCGGCTGGCGCTGGCGCAGCTCCGGGCGCGCGACGACATGATCTCCTCGTCCGCCGCGGCCGTGACCGTGTCGCAGATCGACACGCTGGCCAAGGCCTTCGTGCCCGGCGGGGGGATGCACGGGGTGTCCCGCGAGCTGATCGAGGGCAAGTTCTTCCTGGACCGGGTGCCGTACGGCGAGCCGCTGATCTATGTGAGCCAGCAGGGTGAACCCCGGATCGTACTGTTCGGGGAGAAGGCCGACCTGACCTCTCCGGTGCTGATGTCGGCCTGGTCCGACCGGTTTCTGATGGCTTCCGATGCGCCGGGCGATCCGATCCGGCTGTACTATCGCAGCCCGAACAACCTGCGGTCCTCAAGCTTCGGGTCGGTGCCGGCGGACCTGGACGAGTTTATTCGGTTCCTCGCCAAATCCTCATCGGCCTCGGACCCCAAGCCCGGGCTGGGGCTGGGTTATGCCGAGATCGTCGGTCTGCTGTTCGAGCTGAGCCAGGGCAAGGCCACCCGCGCCGCCTTCGCCACGGAGAACGATCGGCTCCTGGCCCAGCTGCTTGAGACGGTCGCCAGCGAGGACATCGAGGTCCGTCCGGAGGCCCCCGGCGGGGATATCACGCTCGTCTCGGCTGATGACCCGCGCCAGCAGGTGGTGGACCGGTCCCAGACGGGGATGCGGGAACGCCGCTCCCTGCTCGTGCCGGTCAACCCCGTGCCCGACGCCCCCTTGCCCCCCGGCGTGCAGCGGGAAGAGGAGTTCCGCCGCCGCCAGGAAGAGCAACGCCGGCAATCCGGGTCGGGGGACGCGGCGGAGACCTCCGGCGTGCCGGCCCGTCGGGAGTGAGTACGGGCGGGCCGGGCATCGGCGCGTGCAATCCGGCCGGGTTGCGGATATCCTCTGGCGAGCCGGGCGCGGGCCGGGCGGAGCATGGAGTGCGTCTCGGCGAACCGGCCCGTCCGTGCGGGGGCGTTCGCGGGGCTGCAGGAAGCAGCCTGAGACCGCCGCCGTCCCTTGAGGGCCGGCGGATCAGCGACACGGAGGTTGCGAGACGATGACGCCCCCCCCACCCCTCACCGCGGAAGCCGCCCTGGCCGCACCGGCATCGGACCGCGCGGCGCGATCGCTTGAATCAGAACGAGGGGGGCGGGAAGAACGGGGCGCGGCGACCACCCTCGTGCCGCCGGAACTCATGCGGACGGCGGGGCTGCGGCTCTCCAAACTGACCGTCGCGGGCTTCAAGAGCTTCGCGGATCGGACCACCTTCACCTTTGACGACCCGATCACGGGCATCGTCGGGCCCAACGGCTGCGGCAAGTCGAATGTGGTCGATGCGATCAAGTGGGTGCTGGGCGAGCGTTCGAGCAAATCCCTGCGCGGCAAGGAGATGACCGATGTGATCTTCGCCGGCTCGGCCGGGCGCCGGCCGGGGGGCATGGCGTCGGTCACGCTGACCTTCGAGAACCCGGTCATCGAGTCGATGGTGCTGGACATGCTGGCGGGGGAAGCGGACGAGGCCGTCCGAGAGGACGAACCCGTCCAGGCGACTGCGGTGGATGGTGTCGCAACCACCGTCCCCATCTCCTCCGATGATGCAACGCTGGCTCCCGACGCGATCCCCGAATCAGCCGCCACCGCCGAGGGCGAACAGACCGAGCCGGGTGAGCAGGTCGCTGAAGGAGAAGAACCCCCGCCGCCCCGCTCCCTGCTGTCCGCCGCCGAGACCGAGCACGCGGTGGAAGAGGGCGAGAGCGAGGCCGCCGCCATCTTCGCGCAGCGGGGGCGCATCCGGCGGCCCCTGCCGGTGGACACGGACATCGTCGAGGTCGAACGCCGGCTGTACCGCGACGGCAAGAGCCAGTACCTCATCAACGGCAGGATGGCCCGGCTCAAGGACATCCGCGACCTGTTCCTGGACACCGGCATCGGGGCGGACGCCTACTCGATCATCGAGCAGGGCAAGGTCGATCGGATGCTGCTGGCGTCGCCGACCGAGCGGCGGGCGATCTTCGAGGAGGCCGCGGGCATCGCCAAGTACCGCCAGCGCCGGGTCGAAGCCGAGCGGAAGCTGGAAAAGACCGAGCAGAACCTGGCCATCACCCGCGAGCAGCTCGATTCCACCGAGCGCCGCCTGCGGATGGTCAAGGGCCAGGCCGCCAAGGCCCGCCGGTTCCGGGAACTGGACGACGAGTACACGGCCCTGCGTCTGGCGCTCGCGTTCGATCAGTACGACGACATCCGCCAACGCCTCGACGGTCTGACCAGCAGGCTGACGCACCTGGATGACGCCAAGCGGGAGGTCGAGGACTCCCTGCGCGAGGCCGAGGACGGGCGGGCCTCGCTGGAGGCCGAACGCCACGGCGCGGCCGCCGAACTGCGCCGCATCGAGGATCGCATCGCCAACGCGAAGCACCAGGCCGACTCGGCCCGCCAGCGGGCGGACTACACCCACCGGTCCATCGAGGACGCGGCCCGGATCGTCGAGACGGAGACCCAGCGGCTAGAGCACGCGGAATCGCGCCAGACCGAACTCGAACAATCGCTCGCGGCCCAACGCGAAAGGGCGGCGGCCTTGGAAGAGCGCGTCCGGGAGCTGGAAGCGACCCAGAACACCGCCAACGACGAGCGGGCCGAGGCCGGGCGGGCCGCCGCCGAACTCCGGCGCACGCTCGAGCAGGTCCGCGCCCAGGTCGCCTCGATGGAGCGCGAGCACGCCGGGCTGCTGGCCCGCGTGCAGGCGGATGAACGCCGGGCCGAGTCGCTGCACGAGCAGCTCGCCGCCATCGAAGCCCGGCTCAGCACGCTTACGCACGACCGCGAACAACTGGAAACCACGGCCGCCGGTCTGCGGACCCGGATCGGCGAGGCGGAAGCCAAGCGTGAAGACCTGAAGCGACAGGCCGAGGGCGTCAAGGCCAGGCTCGAATCGCTCGGGGCCGACCGCTCCGCCCGGGCCGAGACGGTCGGCACGCTCGACGAGCAGCGGGTGCGGCTGGACGCCCGCCGCATCGCGCTGGACGAGATGGTTCGCTCGCATGAGGGGCTGGGCGATGCGGCCCGCGCCGTGCTTCAGCAGCGCGACGCAGGCGGAGGTTTCGGCGGCGTCATCGCGCCGCTGGCCGACCTGATCGCGGTCGAGCCGCGCCACGCCGAGGCGGTCGAATCCGCCCTCGGGCCGGCGCTGGGCGCGCTGGTGGTGCGGACGATCGCGGACATGCCCCCGGCGGTCGAACTCGCCGGCCTGCCCGGGCGCGTGATGTTCCTGATGCTGGAAGGCTTCGCCGCGCCGCCCCCCCCCTCCGTGCCGGGGCTGGCGGAGATGGAGCGGGTGTTGAACGGGCGGGTGCGCTCGGCCCGCTCGCTGGTGCGGGCCGACGATGCCGGCCTGTCCCGCCTGCTGGATCGTCTGCTCGGGGCGACCGTGCTCGTGGAGGATCTGGACACCGCCCTGCTGCTGGCCGCCGGGCCGATGCGCGGCATCCCCGCCCGCTTCGTGACGCGGGCCGGCGCGGTGCTCGAGCCGGACGGCCGGGTCGCGGCCGGCCCGCGCGGCGTCTCCGATTCGGCCGGCCTGCTGGCGCGCCGGGCGGAACTGGCGTCCATCGACGAACAACTGTCGCGGGTCAACGAGGATCTGACAGCGGCCCGCGCGGCCCTGGACGCGGTGGACTCGGAGGCTTCGCAGGTCGGACGCGACCGGGGCGCGCTGGCCGAGGCGATCTCCGAGGCCGACCGCCACGCGGTGCGTCTGCGTCACGAGCTGGACAAGGCCGAATCCGACGCGGCCCGGCTGGCGCGCGATGCCGAATCGGGCAGGACGGATCAGTCGAGGCTGCGCGACCGCCTGGCGGAAACGGAGAAGGAACGGGCCGCCGCGGCCGAGCGGGCCGCCAGCCTGGAACGCCTGGCGATCGAGCAGCGCGAGAAGCTCGGCGGGATCGACGCGGAACTCAAGGCCGCGGAAACCCGGCACGCCGACGCCTCCGAACGGGCGGCCGCCGCCCGGGCCGAGGTGAGCGCCGCCCACGAGCGGGCCAGATCCGCCCGGCGGGAGGTCGGCTCGATCGAGACCGCGGCGGAGGAGGCCCGGCGCTCCGCCGAGCAGGCCCGCACCCACATCGAACGCGCCCGGGGCACGCTCGAATCGCACACCGAATCGCTGGCCGAGGCCGAGCAACTCGCCGAGACCGCCCAGGCCAAGGCCGAGGAGGCCCTGGCGGAGGCCGAGACCCAGCGGGTGGTTGTCCGCGAGGCGGAGGACCGGCTGCGGGCCGCGGCGCAGGAAGTTCACGCCGCCCGCCAGCGGGCCGAGGTCGTGCAGCGCGACTGGCACGCCATCGAGACCTCCCGGCGCGAGCTGGAGGTCAAGCGGGAGCACGCCGAGGACCGTGCCCAGGAGGAACTGGAACTCAACCTGGTCGGCGATTACTTCGAGTACCGCGCCCTCATGGCCGACGGCACGGTGCGGCGCATCGACTTCAGCGAGTGCTCCGCGCGGGCCAATGTGCTGCGCGATGAGATCAAGAAGCTCGGCCCGGTCAACATCAACTCCATCGATGAGGAAACCCAGCTCGCCGAGCGGAACGACGACCTGATCGCCCAGGTCAAGGACATCGACGAGGCCCGCATCCGCCTGGCCACGCTGATCGAGAAGCTCAACATCGCCAGCCGCGAGCAGTTCGGCGAGGTGTTCGAGCGGATCCGCCACGAGTTCGGCGGGCAGGGGGGCATGTTCCGCAAGCTCTTCGGCGGCGGCAAGGCCGAGGTGCGCCTCATGCCCCTCGTCAAGGAAGTGGACGGACAGAAGATCGTCACCGACGAGATCGACCTGCTTGAATCGGGCGTCGAGGTCATCGCCAAGCCGCCGGGCAAGGAGCCGCGCTCGATCAGCCAGCTGTCCGGCGGCGAGAAGACCATGACCGCCGTGGCCCTGCTGCTGGCGATCTTCCGCTCCAAGCCCAGCTGCTTCTGCATCCTGGACGAGGTGGACGCCGCGCTGGACGAGGCCAATGTGGGCCGCTTCTGCGCCACGGTCCAGGACTTCACGGACTTCTCCCGCTTCATCGTCATCACGCACAACAAGCGGACCATGCAGTCGGTCGATCGGCTCTACGGCGTCACCATGCAGGAACGCGGCGTGTCCAAGCGGGTGTCGGTGCGCTTCGATCAGGTCGGGGCGGACGGGCACATCGCCGCCACCACCGAGGCCGAGCCGGAACCCGAGGTCGAGGAGGTCAGGGCATCGCCGACCGGCTCGCTCCGCGCGGCGCTGGCGGGGATGCGTTCCAGCGACCTGCCGGCGGGTGTCGAGGGGTAAGGCTCACCTGCGCAGGCGGCGGAGGCTTTCGATCCGCTTCTCCGTCGGCGGGTGCGTGGCGAACATGTTGACCAGCGTCCGCCCGCCGCCGAGGTTGCTGGCCAGCGGCTCGATGATGAACAGGTTGTTCATGGCCGGGTTGGGCTGGTCCAGCGGCACACGCCGGCTCATCGAATCGAGCTTGGCCAGGGCGCTCATCAGGCCGTCGGGCGAGCCTGCGATCTTCGCGCCGTCCGCGTCCGCGACGAACTCGCGGCTGCGGGAGATCATCGCCTTGATGAGGGCCGCCCCCACCGCCGCCAGGATGACCGCCGCGAACATGACCAGCGGGTTGCTGCCCTCACGCCGTCCTCCCCCAAGCAGCAGGCCCCACTGGGCCAGGAACGCCAGCACGCCGGACACCGTCGCCGCGATGGTGCTGGTCAGGGTGTCGCGGTTCTTGATGTGGGCCAGCTCATGGGCGGCCACGCCGCGGACCTCGTCGCGCGACATGTTCTGCAGCAACCCCTGCGTGAAGGCCACCGTGGCCTTCTTCGGGCTGCGCCCGGTGGCGAAGGCGTTGGGCGCGGCGTGGGGGCAGATGTAGACCCGCGGCATGGGCAGCTCGGCGCGCCGGGACAGCTCGGCGACCATGTCGTACAGCCATCCGGCCTGCTCCCGCGTGACCTCCCGCCCACGCATCGACCTGATGGCGATGGTGTCGCTGAACCAGAACGCGACCAGGTTCATCACACCGCCGAAGACCAGGCCCACGATCAGGCCCTGGGTTCCCCACAACGCGCCGACCGCCAGGAACAAGCCCATGAGGCCGCCGAGCAGCAGCACGGTCTTGAAGTTGTTCGCGGCGACGATCGCCTTGTGGGCCACGGCATCACTCCTTTCCCGGTCAGGGGCTGCGATCACGGCAAGAACGGTGGTGGCGGCGTGTTTGTTCGCCGTACTCCGCTGCAACAGCCGTGCCATGCCGCCGGACGGCCGACAGCCGAAAAAGCGGGGCCGATGGGTCAAACGGAATGCCGAAACGACAGGCGGATCACAACCGTCCCCCCTTCCCGCCCCCGCATTCTGTGACCGGTTCGGACTGCGTACAGTACCGCGGATGCTGTTCTCCCTGAATGTCAACTCCGTGCGGGATGTCCTCAAGAAGCGGGGCGCGCGAGCGTTCTCCGTCGAGGATCTGCCGCGGTACGCCCACGAGCAGACCGGGCTGCACGCCATCACCATGGCGACCGACCTGCTCGCCGGGGCGACGCGGGACACGCTCACGCGGATCCGGGAGAACGGCGACCGGGTGGGCTGCGCCTGCCTCCTGCTCAGCCAGACCGAAGCGCTGCCGTTCGGGGATCCGCGCTCCAAACAGGGCGAGGACGCGGTCGTCCGCATGACCAAGGTGGTTGAGGCGGCGTCGCTGCTCGGCTGCAACTCGGCCTCGCTGGCCATCACCGCCAAGGACGACGACGAGTCGATGGAGCTGGTCGCCGGACGCATGCGGCGCGTGCTGGAGCGGGCCGACCGGCTGGAGATCATGGTCCTGATCCGCCCGGACAAGGGGCTGACCCAGGACGCGGAACGCCTGACCGATCTGGTCAAGGTCATCGGGGGCTTCCGGATCGGCACCATGCCCGATTTCGAGGCGGCCGTCGCCTCGGGCGACCCGGTGCATTACCTCAAGCGCCTCACCCCCTACGCCTCGGTGGTCAACGCCTCGACCCTGGGTTTCAAGGAGCCGGAGGCCGCCCCCGCGGCGGCCCCCGCGACCAAGCCGAAGAAAAAGGCCCCCAAGAAGAAAATCACGGTCGAGCCGGAGGAGGACGACGAGGCCATGAGCGTCGAGGACGCCGTCCTGGCGGCCATCGAGGCCGAACTGGAAGCCTTGGACGATGTCCCCCCGCCCGAGCACCTGGGGTATGACCTGACCCCCCTGGTCGGGGCGATCCGGGCGGTCGGGTTTGATGGGGCGATTGCGATTGATTATCGTGGGTCTGGAGATGGTACACTGGGCGTGCTGCACAGCCGGGACGCCCTGGAGGCGGCCCTGGACTCGGTCAGCGAGTAAATCGCCTTCGGGCGGAGGAGACGGGCGGTGACTGTCACGGACACACCCGCGGCCCTTCAGTTCACGAGGACATCCCTCCCCGTGCCCACGCATATCCCCGTCATCATCACCATCGATGGCCCGGCGGGGACGGGCAAGTCCACCGTCGCGCGCCTGCTGGCCAAACGCCTGGGGCTTGATTTCCTCGACACCGGGGCGATGTACCGGGCCGCTGCGGCGATCATGCTCGACCACAGGATCGACCCCGACGAGACCGGCGAACTGGTCAGCACCGTCATGGGGGCCGACCTGCACTTCGACTGGACGACCGACCCGCCCGCGATCCTCGCCTGGGACGACCCGATGGACCACCGCATCCGCGAGTCGGATGTGACGGCGGCCGTCTCGCGGGTGGCCGCGATCGCCGAACTCCGCCAGCACATGGTGCGCAAGCAGCGGATCATCGCCGCCCAGCACCCCCGGCTGGTGACCGAGGGCCGGGACCAAGGCTCCGTGGTCTTCCCCGAGGCGGAGGTCAAGTTCTACCTGGATGCCGACGCGGGCATCCGCGCCCGACGCCGGGCCGAGCAGCTCCGCGAGGCGGGCACCGAGGTCGATGTGGAGACGCTCAAGGCCCAGATCCTCGACCGCGACCGCACGGACTCGTCCCGGATGGAAGGCCCGCTGATCTGCCCGCGCGACGCGGTGCGGATCGACACCTCCGGCCTGGACCTGGGCAGCGTCGTCGCGCTGCTCGAACGGCATGTGCGTTCCAGGATCGGCGCGCTCATCGCCGCCGGGGAGTGACCGCGCGTTGTTCGCCTGGCTGCGCCGCAAACATCCCGGATCGTCGCTCGGATCGCTGCTCTTCTATGAGGGGATGCGGACCTTCCTGCAGATCGCCGGCATGTTGCTGTTCGGCCTGCGCTGGCGGGGCACGCGCAATCTGCCCCGTTCCGGCGGCGTCCTGCTCGTAGCCAACCACCAGAGCTACCTCGACCCGCCCATCATCGGCTCGGTCATGGGGGCGCGCCACTTCGACTTCCTCGCCCGCGCCGGTCTGTTCGAGTCCCGCCGGCTCGGCCCGCTGATCCGCACGCTGCACGCCGTTCCGGTCAAGGAGAACGGCGGCGATCCCGCGTCGATCAAGGAGATCCTGCGCCGGCTCGAGCAGGGGCGCATCGTCCTGGTCTTCCCGGAGGGCACCCGCACCCAGGACGGCTCGATCGGTGAGTTCAAGCGGGGCGTGGCGTTGATCCTGCGCAAGTCCGAGTGCCCGGTGCTGCCTGTCGCCATCGCGGGCGCCCACGAGTCATGGCCGCGCGGGGGCAGGCCGCGGCTGTTCCGCGGGCCGGTGGTGGTGCAGGTCGGCCGGCCCATCCGCCACGACGAGCTGCTCGCAGACGGGGTGGATGCCGCGCTGCGACGCCTGCACGCCGAGGTCTCGGCCCTGCGGGAGCAGGCCGAGCAGCTGCGTCGCTGAGTCGGGGGGGAGGGGGGGCTGGGGGGTCTTGGGCTTCATGACCATCCGGGCGGCCGCGATCGACAGCACGATCACGATGGCCACCTTCAGCAACGGGAGTTTCAGCCGATGGCTCAGGCAGGCCCCCAGCGCGGCCCCGATCAACGCGCCCATCGACATCGGCACCGCGATGTCGATGGCGTCCATCCGATCGAACCCCTGGGAGGGCAGCAGCCAGAGCTTCACACCAGCGCCGATGGTCGCGCTCGACCACATCACCCCCGCGCTGCCCGCGATGGCGTGACGCAGCGGCAGCCCGGCGATCTGCAGCAGCGGCACCAGCAGGATCCCGCCCCCCACGCCGAGGTACCCCCCCACGATCCCCGTGCCCAGCCCGATCGAGGCCAGGATCGCCCAGTGGGGGGTCCGCGCGTCCTCCGGACGCTGGGGCAGTTTCTTGACCAATGTGAACAGCGTGAACACGCAGAATGACCAGATGAAGCACGCCAGCGCGATCACCGCCCATCGCCCCGGCGACTGGCTGGAGAGCAGCACCCCCACCACCATGCCCGCGGCCATCGCGGGGATCATGGCCCGGAGCAGATCGATCCGCACCACGCCCTTGCGCCGGTGCTGCAACGACGCGGACAGCGCCACCACGATGTTGACGATCATCGAGGCCGCCATGAAGACATGGTGGCGGTCCTGGTCACGGGTCTCATAACCGTGGTACAGCCCCAGCGCGGGCAGCATCACGATGGCGCCCCCCAGCCCGGTCAACCCCCCCACCACACCGGCGATCAGGCCGATGAGGAAGTCGATCAGGAAATGGTCGGTGTTCATGAACTCCCCAGAACCGGGCGGGTGATTGTCCGAACGGTATCATCGTTCTCGGGCGGTACCACCTCCATCTTTGGCGATTGATCGGCTTATGACGACCCGGGATCGGCCCGACGGGTGTGGATAGCCGGAGTTTCCTGTGCCCGGCGGCGTTTCCGGCTACCATACGACCACGCCCCCAAGGACGGGGGCGCGAGCGCCCACCGCGGCGGACTCGCTTGAGACGGAACCGTTCAAGGACGGACACGCAAAGAGCAGAGTTCCAGCCGACGGAGGCCCGGTTGATCGATTCAAAGACGCGAACCACCCTGATCCCTGCGGGTCGGAATCTGGTGCTGCCGCTGGTCGCCCGGACCATCGCCGGCGCGGCCGTGATCGCCATCGTCATGGGCAGCGCGGTCATGACCAAGCGGGCCGGCGCCCTGCCCGCCCTGGTGGGGATCGACCGCACCGCCACGGCGGCTCCCGTCCAGCATATCCTCCCGACCATCGAGGCCGAATCTCAGCCCGCCCCGTCCCAGGACATCGAGATCCTGGGGGAAGAGATCATCACCGAGGACTCGCCCGAGTGGGGCCTCTCCACCCGCTGGTTCGACGGTCGCCCCGTGCGCCCGGCTCGCGTCGTGCTCATGCGGGTCACGGCCTACTCCCCCGATCACCGCTCCTGCGGCGAGTTCGCCGACGGGCAGACCGCCACGCTGCACTCCGTCTGGACCAACGGCATGCAGCTCGTCGCCGCCGATCCCAAGCTGCTGCCTTACGGCACCATGCTCACCGTGCCCGGATACGCCGGGGGCGAGATCGTCCCCGTGCTGGACTGCGGCGGGGCGATCAAGGGATCGCGCCTCGATGTCCTCTACGCCACGCACGAACGCGCCCTTCAGTGGGGCGTGCAGGACCTGCGCGTGGTGGTCTGGGAGTACGCCGACGGCCAGCCCGCGCCGAACCCCCGCAAGGTTCGGTAGAAGCAAGCTTCTGATAGACCAACGCCCGGTCACCCTTCGAGCAGCACGCCGCCGATCAGGTCACGCGCCGAGGCCGCGCCCTGCGCCCGCACCCACCGCTCAAGCCCCTTGGCCAGACGCGCGGGGATTCTCGGGTCGATGAAGCTGCCCGCGCCCACCTGCACGGCGGTCGCGCCGGCCAGAATGAACTCCGCCGCGTCCTCCCAGCGGGTCACGCCGCCCGCGGCGACGATCGGCACGCCCGCCTCCTTCGCGAAGCGACGGTACACATCGTGGACGATCTTCACCACCACCGGATGCACCGCCGGGCCTGAAAGCCCGCCCGTCACATTGGCCAGCAGCGGGCGGCGCGTCCGCACATCGATCCCCATCGACGGGATGGTGTTGCACAGCGTCAGGCCGTCCGCGCCGGCCTCGACCGCCACCCGGGCCAGGTGGGCGGGCGCGTGGGGCGTGCCCACCGTGATCGGGCTGAGTTTGACGAGCAGCCTGGTGGTCGCCAGCACCGGGCGCACCGCGCGGACAAGTTCGCCGAGCGCGCCGGGGTCCGCGCCGAACTCCACCCCGCCGTGGACATTGGGGCAGGACACATTCAACTCGGCGATCGGGATGCCCTCGGCCCGTTCCATCACGCCCGCGACCGCCGCATAGTCCTCGATGGAAAACCCGGCGATGGACCCGATCACCACGCACGGCAGCAACGCCGCCCGGGGCGCGATCGACTCGGCGAAGGCATCCGCCCCCGGGTTGGCCAGACCGATGGCGTTCAACATGCCCGCCCTTGTCCATGTGATGCGCGGCTCCGGGTTGCCCGCCCGCGCCAGCCGCGTGATCGACTTGGTCACCACCCCGCCGACGCGGGACAGGTCCATCACATCCGCGGTCTCGTCCAGTGTGCCCGCGGTGCCCGCGGCCAGCAGGATCGGGGTGCGCAGGTCAACCCCGCAAAGGTTCGTCTTCAGGCTGTCGGGGATCGGGTCCGCGGGCATCGCCAGAGATTACGCCGGGCGGGGGCCGGGGGGCTACGGTTGGGCATGGACCCCGAAGCCCGCATCCGGCAGTTCCGCAAGCTCATCGAGCAGGACCCCACCTCCGACATGGCCTACTTCTCGCTCGGCCAGGCCCTGAGCCAGGCCGGTCGGTTCGGCGAGGCGGCCGGGGCGTTCGCCAGGTGCGTGGAACTCAACCCCGCCATGACCAAGGGTTTCCAGCTCGCCGGGGCCGCGCACATGGCCGCCGGGGACGACGAGCAGGCCAAGGCGATCCTCACCAGGGGCTACGAGGAAGCCGTTACCCGCGGCGACCTGATGCCCAAAAAGGCCATCGCCGACCTGCTGACCCAACTCGGCGCCCCCATCCCCGAAATCACCGACGCGCCTCCCGCCCCCCTGGGCACGGGCACCTTCAAGGACCGCAAGAGCGGACGCATGGGCACCCAACTGCCGCGCCCGCCCTTCCGCAACGGGGTGGGAACCTGGATCCATCAGAACATCTCCAAGGAATCGTTCGAGGAATGGATCCGGCTGGGCACCAAGATCATCAACGAACTCCGCCTGGACCTGTCCCGGGACGAGCACGACGCGGTGTACGACTACGCCATGCGCCGCTTCGTGGGCATCGACGACGCCCTGTACGCGGAACTGATGGGCGGCAAGGCCCCGCCGCGGGTCGATCCTCAGTTCTCCGATGTGGTCGATGAGATCCTCAAGCGGGGCGGCCACCTGGAGGAGTTCCAGGGCGGCATGCACACCCGCGTGCAGGGCTGAGACCGTCACAACCGACGCCCCACCCCCTACCATCCCGACCCACCCCCCACAAAACCCCGCCGGAGAGGGATCCGGCGGCCCAGGAGCCCGACCATGCCGAACCCCGCCGACCGCAAATACGCCGAGAGCCACGAGTGGCACCTTGTCCAGGGCGATGTCGTGACCATCGGCATCACCACGCACGCGGTGGACCAGCTCACGGACATCACCTTCGTGGAGATGAAGCCGGCCGGGACCGCCATCGGCGCGGGCGACACCGTCGGCGAGGTCGAGAGCGTCAAGACCACCTCGGACATCTACTCCGCCGTGGCGGGCGAGATCATCGAGGTCAACGGGGCATTGTCCGACAGCCCCGAACTCATCAACTCCGACCCCTACGGCAAGGGCTGGCTTGTGAAGATCAAGGTCAGCGACGCCTCCGGTCTGGCGGGCCTGATGGACGCGGCCGAGTACGACCAGTCCATCGCGTGACCGACGCCGTTCCTGAAACCCGCGCCGGGTTTCCGCGAAGACGAGCCAGATGATCCGCTGCGTCGATGTCAGAAAAACCTACCGATCGGGCGGACGCTCCGTGGAGGCCCTGCGCGGGCTTTCGGTCGAGATCGCCGGGGGGGGATTCGATGCCGTCATGGGGCGCTCCGGCTCGGGCAAGTCCACGCTGATGCACCTCATCGGCGCGCTGGACCGGCCGGACTCGGGAACCATCGAGGTCGCGGGCACGCGGATTGACACGCTGACGGAGAAGGCCGCCACGCAGTACCGCCGGCGCGGCATCGGCATCGTCTTCCAGTCCTACAATCTGGTTCCCACCATGACGGCCGCGGAGAATGTCCAGTTGCCCGGGCTGCTGGGCGGCGATGACACGGCCCACCTCCACGCCCGTTCCATGGAACTGCTCGACCGCCTTGGCCTGGCCGACCGGGCCGCGCACCGGCCCGAGGCGCTCTCCGGCGGCGAGCAGCAGCGGGTGGCCATCGCCCGGGCCTTGCTCTACAAGCCGCCCGTCCTGCTGGCGGATGAACCAACGGGCAACCTGGATTCACGGTCGGCTGCGCTTGTGTGGAAGCTGCTGCGCGAGATTGCCGCCGAGCAGGACATCACCGTGCTGATGGTGACCCACGAGCCGGAGGCGGCCAGCTACTGCCGCCGGATCTTCGTCGTCGGCGACGGGATCATCCGGGGCGTGATCGACGCGCAAGCGGAAGGGGGCCTGGATGCGGGCGGCGTGGCGACTCGCGCGCAGCGTCTGCTCGGCGAGGCCGAGTAGGGTCGCGCTGCTCACCGCGGCCGTGGCGATGTCCACCGCGCTGGTCGCGGCCATCGCCTGCGCGATGGCCTCGCTGGACGCGACCGTCCGGGTCCAGCTCAACGACTCCCTGGGCACGGCCCAGGTCCGCGTGCAGCCCGCCGGCGGCGACACCATGCCCGCCTCCGTCCTCGAACAGGTCCGCGCGTGGCACGGCGTGCGGGCCGCCGACGCACGCATCGACAGCACGCTCTCCCTCGGCGTCCAGCTCCCGACGCTCGTTCCCCAGCCCGACGGCTCGTGGACGGCCAGGCCCGAAACCTACCGCGTCAGCGCGTTCATCAACGGCGTGGACTTCGAAGCCGAGTTCGCCGCCCGCCCGCCGCGCCTCGTCGCGGGCCGACTGCCCTCCGGCGAGAACGAGCTGCTGATCGACGCCTCATTCGCCCGGCGACTGAGCTTTCCCGATGCCGAACGCACCAGGGCCGGTCTGCCCGTCGATGTCTTCGCCGACCCGGTCGGCTACGCCCGGCTCACCGCCCCTACCGAGGCCCAGACAGCCGCCGACGCGGCCCAGGCCGCCCGCCTGAACGCCGGCGTGGGCGTGCGCGTGGGCGACGAGCTGACCGTGCTCCGCCTGTTCGGGCCGCGGGCCACCCTGACCGTGGTCGGCATCGCGGAGGCCTCCCCCCTCGGCGGCAAGCCCGTCGGGCTGGTCGGCCTGGACACGATGGAGCGCGTCGCCAACCGCGCCGGCCGCCTCTCCCTCGTCGAGATCCGGTTGGAGGACGGCATCGACCCGGAGGCGTTCGCGGCCGAGCACGCCGGATCACTCGGCCCGACCATCCTGATCCAGACGACCGAGCGCATCACCTCGGGCGTCGAGAAGAACCTCGCCGCCTCCCAGCTCGGCCTGATCCTCATCGGGGCCATCGCCCTGCTCTGCGCCTCGTTCATCATCATGACCGGCTTGACCACCGGCGTGGCGGAACAGCAACGCACGCTGGCCGTGCTGCGGTGCATCGGCGCGGAACGGCGGCAGATCGGTGTCGCCCAGTTGCTCGCCGGCGTGCTCGTCGGCACGCTCGGCGCGGTCTTCGGCGTGCCGCTGGGCGTGGCGATGACCTTGGCCCTCACGCGGGTCTTCGAGCGCCAACTCCCGCAGGGGCTGGTCGTCCCGCCGGTGATGCTGACGCTGATCGTGCTCGGCTCGCTGGGCGCGGGCCTGCTGGGCGCGTTGTGGCCCGCGTGGCGGGCCGCGTCGATGTCCCCGCTCGGCGGGCTTTCCGCGCGTGCGAACCCGCCCAGTACGATCGGCCTGCTCCGGGTGCTGACGATCGCCCTGGTATTGATCGGCATCATGGCCGCGATCGTGCTGGGTATCGCGGACTCCCAGGTCTTCTTCTGGACTTACGCATCGGTGGGAATCCCGGCGATGTTCATCGGGTACTTCCTGCTCTCCGTGCCGGTGACGGCCGCGGTCGCGTGGGCGATCGGCCCGGGGCTGGCGCGGCTGCTCGGCCTGCCCCCGGCCCTGCTGGCCCGCACGGTCCGCGCCACGCCGTACCGCCACGGCTTCACGGCCGGCGCGCTGATGACCGGCCTGGCCCTGATGATCGGCATCTGGACCAACGGCGGGGCCGCCCTCCGCGATTGGCTCGGCAAGATCCGCTTCCCCGACGCCTTCGCCTACGGCCTGCCCCTCGGCGAGGAGGCCCTGCCCGCCATCGACGCCCTGCCCTTCGTCACCCGCACCACCGCCATCACCATCGCCCAGGTCGATATCGACGGCTTCGGCGTCGAGGGCCTCCAGCGGTACAAAACCAACTTCTTCGGCCTTGACTACGCGACCATCTCCGAGATGTTCCAGGTCGATTTCGTTGAGGGCGACCCCGAGACCGCTACCCGCCGGATGGACGAGGGCGGCGCGGTACTCGTCGCCCGCGAGTTCACCACCGCCCGCGGCCTCGGCGTCGGAGACGAGTTCGTCTGCTCCGACAACGGCGTCGAGCACCGGTTCGAGATCGCCGGCGTCGTCACCTCCGCCGGCCTGGAGTTCATCAGCCAGTACTTCGATTTCGGCGGCAGCTTCGTGCAGCAGACGATCCACTCCGTGGTCGGCTCCCGCGCCGATGTCGCCGAGAAGTTCGGCATCACCCGCCCCTACATCATCGGCATCGAGCTGGACCCTGGCGCGGACGAGGCCGCGGCCGTCGCCCGGATCCGCGAGGCCACCATCGGCATGGGCGTGCTCAATGTCGGCTCGGGCCGGGAGATCCGCGAGCAACTCGAGACGGTCTTCCGGAGCACGCTGGCGGTGTTCAGCACGGTCGCGGTCGGGGCCATGCTCATCGCCTGTTTCGGCGTGGCCAACCTCATCATCGCCGAGGTCGAGTCCCGCCGCTACGAACTCGGCGTCATCCGCGCCGTCGGCGGGTCGCGCCGGCAGGTCGTCCTGCTCGTCTGCGGCCAGGCGATCCTGATCGGCCTGACCGCCGGCATCCTGGGCACCATGCTCGGCCTCCAGGCCGCGTGGGGCGGGCAGGCCGTCAACCGCAAGCTCATCGGCATCGACCTGACGCTGCGCCCGCCCGCCGTGCCCATCGCCCTCGGCTGGCTGACGGCGGTCCTGATGGCCCTCCTGGCCGCGGCACCCACCGCCTGGCGGATCGGCCGGGCCAGCCCCCGCCTGCTGCTCTCCGCCCGCGGCTGAACGGGTACACTGCCCCGTGCATGGGAGGACGGTTTGGAGCAACTCTTCCGAGACCGCATCTCCGACCTGATGGTCACCCTGACCGGCCCGGTCGATCGCATCCTGCCCGACGACAACGACGGCTCCCGCCACCAGCGGTTCATCGTCCGCACGCCCTCCGGGCGCACCGTCCTCATCGCCCACAACATCGACCTCGCCCGGCGCGTGCCCGTCGAGATCGGCGACACCGTCACCGTCCGCGGGGAGTACGAATGGTCCGACCGCGGCGGCGCGATGCACTGGACCCACCACGACCCCAAGCAATGGCGTCAGGGCGGCTGGATCGAACACCGCGGAGTCCGCTACGAATGAAACACCGCCCCTCCATCCCCCACCAAGACGCCCGCGTCGGCCTGTCGTCCACCTTCCAGCCGCTGCTGGACGACCGGGGCCGCCCCATCCGGCGTCTCGATCGCGCCGACCTCGTCCGCGCCGGCCGCTCGGACAACCCCGGCCTGGCGATGCTGGCCGCCCACCTCCGCGCCGCCATCAAAAGCGAATGCCGGCGCAACACCCCCGACCGTGTCGCCCTGATGCTCACGCTGATCGTCGGTGTTTTCTTCACCTACGGCGTGGCCACGACCATCGCCGCCTCGACCCTGGGCATCCGCGGGGCGGGCATCGGCCTGCTCATCCTGATCGCGCTCATCGTGGCCGCCAACCGCGCCTATCGCTGGTATGTCCGGCGCGGCGCCCTCGCCCAGATCGCCCGCACCGCCGTCGCCGCGGGTGCGTGCGGCTCCTGCGCCTTCTCCCTCGAAGGCGCCGTCACCGACCCGGACGGCCGCGTCGTGTGCCCGGAGTGCGGCGCGGCCTGGCGGCGCGAGCGCATCGTGTCCCCCTTCTGGGAAAGGCCCGCCGTCCCCGTCCTCCGCTGGAACCTGCTCGCGTGGCTCATGCCCGGCAGCCGCGGGCCGGGCGGCCTCTCCGCCCCCGATGACCGCGGACGCTACATCCAGTCGCCCGATTCCCGCCTGATGATGGTCCGCCCCGAGCTGCTAGCCGAACTCAACCGGGGGGAAGCCGCGGCCCTGCGCCGCTCCATGCGGCGCGTGGGCCGCTGGTGGCGGGTTCTGCTGATGCTCGCATTCTCCTGGCTGCCCGGCGGCCTGCTCTGGCTCTGCTGGTATCTCTACACGGATGGGGAGCGTTTGGCCGTCTGGATCATCCTCTTCGGGATCACCACGCCCATCCTGCTTGTCGTGCTCTGCATCCCCCTCGGATCGGCCTTCGGAGGGCCGCACCGCACCGCCCGCGTCATTGTTCGGCACGGACGCTGCGGCTCGTGCCTGCACCCCATCGCGGACCCCCCCGCCCCCACCGACGCGGAGGGCCGGCGGATCTGCCCCCGCTGCGGGGCCGCCTGGCTTTCATAAACATTTTGTGAACCTTGTTCCGTCCAGGCCGATTCTGTATCATCTCGGCCATGTCCACGAAACTCTCCCTCCGAACCATCATCCTGCTCCTGCTCCTGCCCCTGCTCTGTCCCCTCGCCGCGGCGGACATCATCACCCTCCGCTCGGGCGAAAAGATCGAGGGCAAGGTTCTCGAAGTCACCCGCAACGATGTGAAGTTCGAGACCAAGGTCCACAACATCCGAACCACGGTGACCTATCGCCGCGCCCAGGTCGCGGACATCGAGTACAAGGAACTGCCCGCCGACTTCTGGGGTCCGGATCGTGAAGCACCGCCCCAGACCACTCAACCCCAGACCAAGCAGCCGGAAACCGCCAAGCCCGGGGCCGCGGAAACTCCCGCTGACGCCGAGCCAGACGATGAACCCATCGAGGAGCCCACCCGTCGCGGCCGCCGCGTGGAACCCGCCTCTCAGTATGTCGTCGTCCCGGTCAAGGGCACCATCGGCGTCGAGGTGACCGCCCACGGTCTGCGTGCCGCCCTGCTCCAGACCAAGGGCCGCGGCGTCAAGCATGTCGTCTTCACCGTCGATTCTCCCGGCGGTTATGTGTTCGAGGCCGTCCAGATCCTCGAGACCCTCAAAGAGTTCGATGCCGACCTGACCTACCACTGCCTGATCGAGAGCGGCGCGATCTCCGCCGCATCCGTCTTCGCCGCCGGCGCGGACCGCATCTATGTCCGACCCGGCGCCCGCCTGGGGGGCGCGGTGGCCTACACCTCCGACAACTCCACCGGCGCGACCGAGGTGGACGCCAAGTTCAACTCGATCTGGTCGGCCGAGGTCGCATCCCGCGCCGAATCCAAGGGCCACAACGGCGACGCCTTCCGCGCCATGATCGTCATGGCCAACCAGCTCTGGCAGAGCGATGGCGACGGCTCGCTCTCCCCGCGCTCCCGCGGACCCCAGGACACCCAGATCGACGGCCCCAACACCGTCCTCACCATCAGCGCGACCCAGATGGTCCGGGGCGGGATGGCCACGCTGGTTGAAACTCCCATCGACGGCATGGGCGTCCTGACCGGCGTGGAGGACTGGACCGAGCTGAAAACCATCGGCCAGCGGGCCATGCTGACCGCCGCCCGCGAACGGGCCGACCTGCGACGCCGCTTCGACACCGCCCTCGAAGGCTATAAGAAGGCATCGGGAGAACTCGAGCAGAACCACCCGAGCAAGGGTCTTTACACCATCGAACGCTCCGCGACCGGCACACTCTCTATGCAGTCATCTTCCATGCGCGAGTGGCAGTCGCGCACCGACGCCGCTGTCCGCGCGTGCAACACCATGCTCGCCTGCCTCAAGGAACTCGCCTCGATCAACTCACGCGCCGAGAAATCAGGAGCACAGCACCTGCTGATCCCCGCCAAACTCGGGCACGAGCGCTATGTCGAGATTGATAACGAGCGTGCCAAGCTGCTCAACCAACGCAGCCGGCCGCCCATCGCCGAAATGCTCCAGCCCTGACCACCGGCACCACGAAAGCGGCGGTACCCCGGCGGCTCAGCCCCGAGACTCCACCAACGCCTTCAGTTTCATCAGCCCGTCCATCCACCCCTCCTCGAACTCGCCCGGCATGGAATCGGGGAACTCGCCCATCATCCGATGGTCGATCTTCACCCGCGTTCCCTCACGCGCGCTCTCGAAGGAAATGGTCATGTTGGCGATGAACGCCTCGGGCGCGGTGCAATCGCCTCGCATCCGGATCTTCTCGTTGACCTTGATCATGGTCAGCTCGCCGATCACATTGAACCCGCCGCCGGGGTACTCGAGATAGCACTTGCCCCCGATCTTCTCTTCCCAGCGAGTCGGGCGCGTCCGGCGGGCCTCGTCATTCTCGTAGAACCAGTCCCGGACATCGTCGAACCACGCCCGGTACACGGTCTCCCGCGGCGCGTCGATCACGACCTCGCACACCACATGCGCCACCCGCGCCGGCTGATCCAGAAGCTTGACTCCCATGTGTTCCTTCCTTTCCACTGTCCGCTTGAGCCGGAGCAACGATCCGGCCAGGTTGTCCTCGTACCGGCTGACCCACCGCTCGTAGATCCGCCGCAGCGGCACGGCGTTGAGGTGGTTCCACCGCTCACGCCCCTTCCGCTCCACCGTGACCAGCCCCGCCGCCTCCAGCACCCCCAGGTGCTTCATCACCCCGAAGCGGGTCATGCCGCCGAAGCGTTCCGCCAAGGCCCCGGTGGTCCGTGGTCCGTCGCGGAGTTCGTCGAGCATGGCCCGGCGGGTCGGGTCGGCCAGGGCCTTCCAGACCGCGTCCAACGGGTTCGAGCCGGTGTCGTCCATGAAAAGTCTCCGGCCGCGTCCTGCGGCCCGGGCGGCATCGGCCGCTTTGTGTGACTATACAGTCACATATTGGATGGGGCAAGCAAAATCTTCTGATTCCGCAAGATTGGATTCTGTTTGGGTGCGTAGCATTCGCCGTGAACGCCGCCAACCGATTCGAGGTCGTCAGTCCCTTCGCCCCCGCCGGCGACCAGCCCGAGGCCATCGAGTCCATCGTCCGCCGGCTCCGCGCCGGCGAGAAGCATGTCTGCCTGCTCGGCGCGACCGGCACCGGCAAGACCTACACGATGGCCAATGTCATCGCCCGGCTCCAGAAGCCCGCGCTGATCCTCAGCCACAACAAGACCCTGGCCGCCCAGCTCTTCGAGGAACTCCGCGAGTTCTTCCCCGGCAACAGCGTCAACTACTTCGTCTCCTACTACGACTACTACCAGCCCGAGGCATACATCCCGGGGCGGGACATCTACATCGAGAAGGACGCCAGCCGCAACGACGACCTGGACCAGCTCCGCCTGGCCGCCACCAGCAACCTGCTCCAACGCCGCGACACCGTGGTGGTCGCCTCGGTCTCCTGCATCTTCGGCCTCGGCTCGCCCAGCGCGTACTCGGAAAAGGTCTTCACGATCACCAGGGGCGCCCGCATCGGCCGCCGGGATTTCTTCCTCGCCCTCAACGCGATGCAGTACCAGCGGGCGGACATCGACTTCAAGCGCGGGGCCTACCGCGCCCGCGGCGACGCCATCGAGGTCTGGCCCGCCTACGAGAAGTTCGCCGTCCGCATCGAACTCTTCGGCGACGAGATCGACTCGGTCAGCCTCGTCAACCCAACCTCCGGCGAGGTGCTGGCCGAGGAGAACCAGGTCTTTCTGTTCCCGGCCGTCCACTATGTGATGCCCGAGGACAAGCTCCAGTCCGCCATCGACGGCATCCGCGCCGAACTCGAGGCCCGCGTCACCGAGTTCCGCGGTCAGGGCAAGCTCCTTGAGGCCCAACGCCTGCTCGCCCGCACCCGCCACGACCTTGAGATGATCGAAGAGGTCGGCTTCTGCAACGGCATCGAGAACTATTCCCGCTACATGGACGGCCGAGCCCCCGGCGAACGCCCCTTCACCCTGCTCGACTACTTCGACTACGCCCCCCCGACACCCGACCCGTCCGCTCGCGTCCGCGACCCCCGCCTGATCGTCAACCCCGACGGCACGATCGCCGGCCGCGACGCCGCCGAGGACGCCCGACGCTTCGGCGTCACCCGCCAGAACGCGGGCGACTGGATCCTCATCGTCGATGAGTCCCATGTCACCATCCCCCAGATCCGCGCCATGTTCGCCGGCGACAAGGCCCGCAAGGATGTCCTCGTCGAGCACGGCTTCCGCCTGCCCAGCGCCCTCGACAACCGCCCCATCCGCTTCGAGGAGTTCGAGGCGATGACCCCCCAGGTGCTCTATGTCAGCGCCACCCCCGCCGCCTACGAACTGCAAAAGACCGGCGGCGAAATCGTCGAACTCATCATCCGCCCCACCGGCCTGATCGACCCCATCATCGAGGTCCGCCCCGCCACCGGCCAGGTGCCCGACCTCATGGAACGCTGCCGCGAGCGCGTCGAACGCGGCGACCGCGTCCTGATCACCGCCCTGACCAAACGCCTCTGCGAAGACCTCACCAACTACCTGGCCGGCAACGGCTTCCGCGTCCGCTACCTCCACTCGGACATCGAGACCCTCGACCGCATCGAGATCCTCACCGGCCTGCGCGCCGGCGAGTTCGACATCCTCGTCGGCGTCAACCTGCTCCGCGAAGGCCTGGACCTGCCCGAAGTCTCCCTCGTCTGCATCCTCGACGCCGACAAGGAAGGCTACCTCCGCAGCGCAACCTCGCTGATCCAGTTGATGGGCCGCGCCGCCCGCAATGTGGACGCCAAGGTCGTGCTCTACGCCGACCAGATGACCGGCTCCATGCGCCAGGCCATCGACGAGACCGAACGCCGACGCGAGAAGCAGCTCGCCTACAACGCCGAGCACGGCATCGTCCCCCAGACCATCCGCAAGTCCATCCGCCGCGGCATCGAAACCGAACTGAAAGCCCGACGCAAGGCCCGCGAGGCCACCGCCGAGGCCGAACCGCTCATCGACGCCCGCCAGCTCGTCCTCGCCCTCGAAGAGGAGATGCTCGACGCAGCCCAGGAGATGGCCTTCGAGAAGGCCGCCCGGCTCCGCGACCAGCTCCAGCATGTCCGCTCCATGCTCGACGCCCACGACCCCGGCGAGGATGTCTTCGTCCGCCGCTCCGAGATCGAGGAAGCCCTGGGGGTCGGCCGCAACAAACCAACGCAGAAGAAACGCGGCAAGCCGGGCGCACGCAAAGGTCGGTGAACAACCTCCCCGCGACCCTTTCACCCTACGATCCCCCATGCCAGACCCGAACTGGAGACCCGAAGGTGCCCCCCCCGAGGGCAACCGCTTCTTCCAGAAGCTGGGTGTCTATCTGCTCGGTGTCGCCATCGGCCTGGCCTTCCTCGGCTGGGTCCAGTACCGCAAGAGCCTGACCACCCCGCCGGCACAGACCCAGCAGGCCCCGACCCCACCGGACACCGCCCCGTGACCCCCGCCGCCCGGGTTCTCGAAGAGCACGAAACCGCCCACGGCTGGTCCTTCCGCCTCGCCCTCGACCACGCCCCGGATTCGCCCGCCGCCGAGCATGAGATGACCCTGTCCTGGGTGGACCACGACCACTGGACCGGCGGCGCGGTCCCCCCGTCCCGCCTGGCCGAACGGCTCATGACCATCCTCGCCACCCGCGTCCCCAACCTGCCCCCCCGCTTCGACGCCGCCCGGGCACGACGCTGGGTGCCCGAGATCGACGACCTGCTCGCGGGGTAGGTCGGCACTCCGCGCCGACTCCCTTTGGAGGCACGACTCGGGGGATCACGCCCACGATGAGTCCTCGAATCGTGGGGTTCTTTTCTTCCGCTTCCAAGGGGGACGGAATGGCCGGCTGAAAATCGGCCCCACGGGCTTCGCCCTGTGGGCGATCGGGGGGAGGGGGCCAGGATACCCCCCGCTCCGGGGCGGCGTGAAGACTTGGCCATTGATTGAGGTTTTTTGTCCATATCACTGTTTTTCCGCACTTGTTTCTGAAACAGATTTGGGAATGATGAAATCGGTGGTATGTTCCGGTTGTGACACCGCTTGCCACCTCATCCCACCCGCCACGCCCCAAGCAGGCCGGTTTCCAGCAGGACACCGTCGAGGCGGTTTCGCGGGTGCGGGACTCGTTCAGCCGGATCATCGAGCTGAAGTGCCCTGGGTCGAAGGCCGTCACCTCGGTGGCCGAGGCCTTCGGGATTCACCGGAAGCTGGCATGGCAGGTGGCCAAGGTCGCCTACGCAGACGACCCCTTCGCCGCGGCCCGGCACATGCCCCCGGCCAAGAGCCTGGACCTGTGGCTCAAGGCCGCCCGCAAGGCCGGCGTGCCCGAAGCCCTCGTCGAGGCCGCCCGGGAGGCGGGCCTCCGCTTCGAGTCCCTGGCCGAGACCCACGCTTCCAGCCGGGCCGAGTTCGAGATGCTGCTCGAATCCTGCGGCGATGGCGCGGACGAGGCCTCGGACGCCAAGTGGCGCCAGCAGGCGTTCCTCGGAAACTCGTACACCTGGGGGGCGCACTGTCGCACGCTGATGGCGTTCTGCGTGCTGATGCCGTCGGAGGACACGCCCCGTCACTTCCACGCGGTGCAGGTGCGCGGCCTGATCGGCTTCCGCCAGACCCGTCCCGGGGTGCGCTGGATCGTGAACCAGTCCGTGGTGGCGGACCACGAAGCCCGGGCCGCGTCGGGGATCCATCGGGTGTCCCTGGACCCCGCGGCCGCCGCGGCCCACGCGGGCGTGCCGGTGCTGCCCGCGTTCTGCTCCGACCCGATGCCGGCGCTCGAACGACGGCGGACGCCGGACGGGATGGTCCACGACGAGTTCGCCGCGGGCCCGGTGGGCCAGTCGGGCGAGCGGACGCTGGTGACCGGCGAGATCCTGCGCAACATCGGCCCGGTCCACGCCACGGAGGAGGACCGGATGGCCCACTTCGGCACGGCGGTGCGGACGCCGGCGGAGGTGCTGCACTTCGACCTGTTCGTCCGGATCGGGCTGTTCGGCAGGGTTGAACGCGAACTGAGGATCTTCAGCGACCTGGCCTCCCAGATCAGCTTCGAGGACCAGGACGCGCTCGAAACCTCCGCCAGGGTCGTGCGGCTGGGCCGGGGCCTGGGCCTCTCGCACACACCCGACATCCCCGGCTATGCCGACCTGACCGCGTCCGTCTGCAACTCCGTCGGAATCGACCCCGACGAGTACGAACTCTTCCGCGTGCGGGTGGAGTACCCGCCCGTTCCGACCACCGTGATGCTGCGGCACCCCTTGCTGGACCCGCGGGATCTGACCTGACCCCCCACCCCCCTCCGGCGTGTGTGTGCCGGATCACCCAGACACGAGGAGACACGAGATGAACACGAAGACCGTCGCCCTGCTGACCGCCGCCCTCGCGGCCCCCGCCCTCGCCCAGACCACCGTGAGCACCTACGACGACCTGACCGAGGGCTTCTTCGGCAGCTCGTTCCATTACAACGGCGTGACCTACCACAGCGTCAACAACATGCCCGGCGTCTTCCCCGATGGGGACACCTTCGGCCCCAGCTCACCCGACGACACCTGGGCGGGGCTGGGCAGCACGATCATCGTCGAGAATGCCACCCTGCTGTTCAACGAGTTTCCCGCGTGGGGAAGCCCGAACAATGTGCTGACCTTCGGTACCGCGTTCGTCGTCGGGGACAACCTGTCCCTCGGCGCCCTCTCCACCGTCACCATGGACCTGGACAGCGTGTCCGACTTCGCCAGCCTGGACATCGGCTACTACGAGAACGGCCCGTGGGGCGGCATCGTGTACCACCTCGAGGCCTTTATGGACGGCGTGTCCGTGGCCCATGATTCGTTCTCGATCTCCGACCTGGGCGGGCGTGACAACATCGCCTTCGCCACCCTGTCCGTCGATGGGGCGCACTTCAACTCCCTGCGCCTGTACGCGACCTACGGCAACGATTTCTCCGGCCCCCGCGGCATCATCGACAACCTGACCATCCGCGCCGTCCCCGCGCCCGGCTCCCTCGCCCTGCTGGGCCTCGGCGGCCTGCTGGCCCGTCGCCGCCGCTGATCTCTCCTCCCCGCTACGCCCTCAACCCCACCCCCCAAGGCGAGGCCCGCTCCTGAACAAGGACGGGCCTTGCCCCCTTTTTGTGCCGGGTTTTCGTTCTCGATGGAGCGGTGGGCATCCCGTCTCCCGCTCACCGTGTGGACAAGGCTTGTTCCAGAGCATCCCGCAATCTGGCGAGCAGGGCCGCGTCCGCGCCGGCGGCGTCGGCCTTGCGGGCGTTCGCAAAGTCGTAGGCCTCGAAGGGGCCAGTGCGCCGCTTGGCGGGGTCTTCCGTGCTGAAACGGGGGATCACATGGGCGTGGAGTTCGGGCACCTGGTTGCACAGGATCAGGTAGTTGATCCGCTCGGCCCCCGTGGCGGCCAGCACGGCGTCGCCCAGCGTCACCACATCGGTCATGAACGCGGCCCGGGCCGCGGTGTTCAGGTCGTTGACATGGGCGACGACCGGGTCCGGGATCAAGATGCAGCACCCCGTGATCGGCCCGGGCTGCTGGTTGGCCAGGATGGCCCAGCCTGAGGGCATCCGGGCGATGAGCTGCGGGTCGTCGCCGCGCCGGAGGCGGTCGGCACGGTTCGAGATCGGGCCGGGGACGGTCTGAAAATCGCTCATGGGGGGAGCCTATGCGCCGGGACCGGGAGGAGCGGGCGCGGTATGCTGGCGGCATGACCTGTCGCCCGCTGACCGTGCTGATCGCCGCCCTGCTCGCCCTGCTGCCCGCCTGCGGCCCCGCCCGGCAACACACGAACCGGGCGGCTTGGGAGGCTCCCCCGATGCGTGACTATGTGTTCGTGCTCATCAAGACCGGCCCGCTGCGAACCCCCACGCCCGAGCAGTCGCAGGAGGCCATGCGGGGCCACTTCGCCAACATGGCGCGCCTGGCCGACGAGGGGAAGCTGCTGATCGCCGGGCCGTTCATCGACCCGCGGTCGGACCCGGATCATCGGGGGATCTTCGTGATGGACGAGACCGAGCCGGCCGCGGGATTGGAACTGGCCAACACCGACCCGGCCGCGCGGATGGGCGTGTTCGTGATGTCGGCGCACCTGTTCACCACCGACCGCCCGCTGACCGACCTGCCGCGCCTGGAAAAAGAGGACGAGGCCCGGCGTCTGGCCGACCCGAACATCCCGGACGAGTGGCAGGGCCGGCGGTATGTGCTGGCGACCGCGCCGTACTCGGACGGGCTGCTGGCGGCCGCACGAAACGCCGACCGCGTGCTGATCGCCGGGCGGCTGCACGGGACGGGGGCCGATGGCGGTGACCAGGTGCTGGCGTGGGTGGATGCGGAGGTGGTCGAGGGGACGGAGGGAGTGCTGCCGGAAGGGGACTGGGTGTGGCACGGGTGGTATGGGTCGAAGATGGTGGCGGAGATGAGTAGATGACGGCCTAGGGTCGTCGCCCTTCCCAAAGAATGCCTGCCCAACCCCGAATCGTCACGGCCTCATCGATCTGCCGAATCTTGATCGGCCATTCACTCGGTTTTTCCAGATCGACCAATGACGACTGCTGCCAACGCCCGGATACATAATGCTCGCAAACGCCTTTGTTTCCATCCATAATCTCGATCATAAACAAGGCAACATCTTCAATATCCGATTCGTCAAAATGATCGTGCCATACTCCAAACCCAACCGTAATCTCTTCGTTGTCCAGCCATATGGACAGATCGTTCTCCGCACTCTCTGAACTCGGATTCTTGATCCGAAACGCCAAGAAATCCTGCGCAAAACAGTCTTGCCTGTGACTGTCAAGCCAAGGAAGCAGCCGCAGCAAACTTTCGCTGGCTCGAACCACGAACTCGGCTTGCTTTTCGTCCATCGCACACCCCCTCACGGCCTATTCATCACGCACGAACTCGAACCAAACCATCACAATCAACGCCTGACCAGAAGGATCATGCGACACGGATGAGATCCCTTTGCACGGTCGCCCGGAACTCGGGACGGAGACCCGCGTGGTCCTCGACGAGATCGACCGGACGACCCAGCAGTTCTTCGAGATCGCACGCCAGGGCGGCGATCGTCAACAAGGTCGGGTTGGTGCCCGGCATAAAACGAACGAGCACATCCACATCCGAAGACTCTTCGTCCGAACCACGCGCGACGGAACCGAACAGGCCGAGTTCAGCCACGCCATAGCGTTGCCGGAATGCCGGGAGAGCGTCCTGAAATCTGGTGATGACCGTGCCCCGATCCATGTCGGGATTCTATCACCAAGCGTGGTCCACGCGCGACGGGAACCCGGCCCGTCCAAGAGGGTCGGTATGGGCTGACCTATACGGAGTAAGGAAGAGGCCGACTGGAAGTCGGCCCCACGAAAGACACGCCCCACGAAACATCCGAGCTTCGCTCGGACGGAGGGCTGGAAGCCCTCCGCTCCGCGTGGGAGGGGGCGGGGGCTACAGCATCGGTTTGAGATACCGCCCCGTGTGACTCGCCTTGTTCCTCGCCACCTGCTCCGGCGTGCCGACGGCCACGACCGTGCCGCCGCCGTCGCCGCCCTCGGGGCCGAGGTCGATGATCCAGTCGGCGCACTTGATGACATCCAGGTTGTGCTCGATGACGACCAGGGTGTTGTTTGCGTCGGCCAGGCGGTTGAAGACCTCGAGGAGCTTGCGGATGTCCTCGAAGTGCAGGCCGGTGGTGGGCTCGTCGAGGATGTAGAGGGTGTGCTCGGTGCTGGGGGTGCCGTCGTAGCGGGTGCCCTTGCCGAGTTCGGTGGCGAGCTTGACGCGCTGGGCCTCGCCGCCGGAGATGGTGGTGCTGGGCTGGCCGAGGGTGATGTAGCCCAGGCCGACATCGCGGAGGCACTCGACGAATCGGATGATCTTGGGGTGGTTCTCGAAGAAGCCGCAGGCGTCCTCGACGGTCATGGCGAGCACCTCGGCGATGGACTTGCCGCGGTACTTGACCTCGAGGGTTTCGCGGTTGTAGCGGGTGCCCTTGCAGACCTCGCACTCGACGAAGACATCGGGGAGGAAGTGCATCTCGATCTTCTTGAGGCCCTGTCCCTGGCAGGCCTCGCAGCGGCCGCCGCCGCCGGCCTTGCCGCCGCGTTCGGCGGAGACATTGAAGCTGAACCGCCCGGGCTGGTAGCCGCGGATCTTGGACTCTTTGGTCGCCGCGAAGACCTTGCGGATCTCGTCGAACACTCCGGTATAAGTGGCGGGGTTCGACCGCGGCGTGCGCCCGATGGGGCTTTGGTCGACCTCGATGATCCGCTGGACATGCTGGAGGCCGTTCATGCGGCTGTGCGCGCCCGGCAGGTCTCCCCCGCCCGTCAGATGCTTGCGCACGGCCCGCAGCAGGATGTCGTTGACCAGCGTGGACTTGCCCGAGCCGGAGACGCCGGTGACGCAGACGATGCCGCCGAGGGGGAAGGCCGCGTCGATGTTCTTGAGGTTGTTCTGCTTGGCGCCCTTGATGGTCAGGGTCTTTTTCTCGTCCAGCGGGCGGTGGCCCGCCGGAACTTCGATCCTGCGGCGGCCCGCGAGGTAATCGCCCGTCAGCGAGCCGGGCGTGTCGATGACATCCTGAACGGTGCCCTGGGCGATGATGCGCCCGCCGTGGACGCCGGGGCCGGGGCCGACATCCACCAGGTGGTCCGCGGCCCGGATCATGTCCTCGTCGTGCTCGACCACCAAGACGGTGTTGCCGATGTCGGTCAGGTGGCGCAGCGTGGCGATGAGCCGGTCGTTGTCGCGCTGGTGCAGGCCGATGGTCGGCTCGTCGAGCACATAGCACGCGCCGACGAGGCCGGAGCCGACCTGGGTGGCCAGCCGGATGCGCTGGGCCTCGCCGCCGGAGAGGGTGGCGGTGCGCCGGTCGAGGCTGAGGTAGTCCAGGCCGACGCTGGTGAGGAAGCGCAGGCGGTTGCCGACCTCCCGGAGGATCGGCTCGGCGATGGCGGCCTGCTCCTGGGTGAGCCTCAACCCCTCGATGAAGGCGATGGCGTCGGTGATGTTCAGCCGGCTGAGTTCGGCGATGTTGAGCATCGTGCCGTCGGCGACCGGACGCCCGATGACCGTCTCGGATCGGGCGCGATCCATGTCGGCATGGTGGGCGCTCTCGACCAGGACATGCAGGGCTTCGAGGCGCAGGCGGTCGCCGTGGCACTCGTGGCAGACGGTCTCGCGCTGGTACTGGTGCAGGTGATCCTTGACCCAGGTGGACTCGGTCTTCTCAAACCACGCCCGGAGCATGGGGAGCACGCCGTCCCACTGGGCCTTGTACTTCTTGGCCTGCTCGGGGGTTGTGCCGCGGAGGAGGATCTCGTACAACACCGGGTCCATGCGGCGCATGGCGGTGGACGGCGCAACATCGAACACGCGGCAGAAACGACGGAGGTATCGCGGGTAGATCATGCCGCCCGGCCCGTTCTTCTTCCACGGCGCGATGCCGCCGGAGAGGATGGCCTTGTCCGGCTCGGGCACGACAAGATCCTCGACGAACTCGAGGATCGCGCCCAGGCCGTGGCAGGTGGGGCACGCGCCAAAGGGCGAGTTGAAGGAGAAAAGGCGGGGGGAGAGTTCTTCGAGGGCCACCTCGGGGTGGTCCGGGTCGGCGAAGCGGGTGGAGAAGGAGCGGTCCACAAACCCCCCCGCCTGCCCGTTCTCCTCGATACTGGCAATCACTGTGCCGTCCGCCAGTCTCAGAGCGGCCTCGATGGACTCGGCCAGGCGCTGGCGGCTCTCGGCGTTGATGCTCAGCCGGTCGATGACGGCGTCGATGTCGTGCTTCTTGTGCCGGTGCAGGCCGAGGGGGTTCTCGCCCTCGTTCTTGAGCACCTCGCGGAGATCGACGGTCTGGCCGTTGACGCGGGCGCGTGCCCAGCCGTTCTGGCTGAGGGACTCGAGGGTGTCCTTGTGGAATCCCTTCTTGCCGCGGACGACCGGGGCGATGACCATCAGTCGCGTGCCCTCCGGCAGGCCCATGAGGTGATCGACGATCTGGCTGGCGCTGGAAGCCTGCACCTTCACGCCGGAGCGTTCGAGGACCGTGCCGTCCTTCCTGGCCTTGGTGACAGCCCACGACCGCGGCGTGCCGCAGCGGGCGAAGAGCAGGCGGAGGTAGTCGTAGATCTCGGTGGTCGTCGCCACGGTGGAGCGCGGGTTGTGCGCGCTCGACCGCTGCTCGATGGCGATGGTCGGGGGGATGCCCTCGATCTCCTCGACATCGGGCTTCTTGAGCTGGTCGAGAAACTGGCGGGCGTAGGCGGAGAGCGACTCCATGTACTTGCGTTGGCCCTCGGCGAAGATGGTGTCGAAGGCGAGCGAACTCTTGCCCGAGCCGGACAGGCCCGTCATCACCACCAGCCGGTCGCGCGGGATGGTCAGGTCGATGTTCTTGAGGTTGTGCTCCTTGGCGCCCCGGACGCGGATGACGCGCTCGCCGAACGCATCGGGGCGCACGCCCGGGGCGGTGGCGGGAGCGGGCTTGGCCTCGGCCTGCGACGCGGGCTTTTCCCGCTTGGGGGCCTTCGGGGTGCGGGTCTTCTTTGGCATGGAGACGCTATCGGCGGCGGTGGGCGGCATGGGACCGGGGGCCTTTCTGTGGGATGACCCGCGCATGGGCCGCATGATAGGGTGCCCGCGGCGCAACCCGCACAAAGTCCTGTCAAAATTGTGCTGAGGCGGGGTTTGTCGCCACCCGCGACCGATCGGCCGGTACCATCCCGCACCCCATGACCTTCCTTCTCGAAACCATCCGGCTCGGCCTGGCCAATCTCCGCCTGCAACTCCTGCGCAGCATCCTGACGGCCCTGGGCATCATCTTCGGCGTGTCGGCCGTCATCACGATGGTGGCCATCGGCGAGGGTTCCACCGCCGAGGCGCTCGCCCAGATCGAACGCCTGGGCGCCCGCAACATCATCGTGCGGTCGGTCCAGCCGCCCGAATCCCCCAATCAGGCGGGCGGGCAGCAGCAGTCCCGGATGCTCAAGTACGGGCTGACGCGCGAGGACCTCCGGGTGATCGAGGAGAACTTCCCCGACGCCTCGGCGGTGGTCCCCCTCAAAGAGGTGGGTTCCCAGATCCTGCGCGGGGCGATCGCCAAGACCTCGCAGACCTTCGGCACCACGCCGGAGTTCGCCCGGGTCGCGCGGTTGAATGTCTCGCGCGGGCGGTATCTGAACAACTCCGACTTGCGCGACCAGGCCCTGGTGGCGGTGATCGGCCCGAACATCGCCGACGCGCTCTTCCCGCTGGAAGACCCGCTGGGGCAGACCTTCCGGGTGGACGAGTTCGTGTTCCAGGTCGTCGGCGTGCTGGCCCCCATCGGGCTTTCCGGCGGGGCGGGCGCGGCCCTGGTCGGGCGTGACCTGAACCAGGACATCCACATCCCCATCACCACCGCCCGGGCCGTGATGGGCGACACGGTGGTCCGCCGGTCCTCCGGGGGGTTCTCCATGACCGAGGTGGAGGTCCACGAGATTTATCTGGAGGCCCCGGATCGTGAACGGGTCGTCCCGGACGCCCTGCGGACCCGACGCCTGCTCCAGACGCGCCACCCGCGGATGGACGATGTGACCATGATCGTGCCCTACGAGTTGCTCGAGTCCGCCCGCAAGCGCGCGATGACCGGCCAGTGGATCTCGGGCGCGATCGCCGGCATCTCGCTGCTCGTCGGCGGCATCGGCATCATGAACATCATGCTGGCCAATGTCACCGAGCGCACCCGCGAGATCGGCATCCGCCGCGCGCTGGGTGCCACGCGCAAGCACATCGTCGCCCAGTTCCTGGTCGAGACCTCGGTGCTTTCGGCGATCGGCGGGCTGATCGGCGTCGCCCTGGGCGTCGGGCTTTCGCTGTCGATCGGCTGGGTGGTGCCGCAGCTGCACCGCCTGCCCTACATCGGCGGCTCGGTCCCCAAGGACGCTTCGCTGCCGACGCTCATCAGCCTGTGGTCGATCATCGTCGCCTTCCTCGTCGCCGCGGCCACCGGGCTGGTCTTCGGGTTATACCCCGCCCGCAAGGCCGCCAAGCAGGACCCGATCGTCGCGCTGCGGCACGACTGAATCACCCGGTGGCACAGGCGTCGCGCCTGTGCGGACACATCAAAGAAACACATGTGGCGTCCGCCGCCTGTGCCGCCGGCAGCAAAAATAAGGCCCGGCTCTGCGAGCCGGGCCACCAGGTGTGAAGATGCACAGGCGGGACGCCTGTGCCACCATGTGCTAGATCTCGCCGAGCAGGTCCGCGACCTCGTCGTCCACGGGGTTGTTGGCCCGGTCGTCCTTCGGGCCTTTCTTCTTACGGTTGCTCTTGATGTCGTCGTCGCCGTCGTCATCGCCCTCCTCGGCTTCGATCCTGGCGTTCTGCGCCGCGACCTCGGCCTCGAGCTTCTCGATGTCATCCTCTTCCTGCCTGCCTTCCTTGGCCAGGCGAGCCTTGTACTGCTCGATCTTGGGCCGGTCGGGCGCCAGGACGAGGGTGATGGCCCGACCGACGCCGCGGGGGGACATCTCGACCTTGGCCACATCGCCCAGATCCTGGCAGATCTGGTACAGGCGTTCCTCGCCGAGCTGCTTGTGGGCCATCTCACGCCCGCGGAAACGCTGCGTGATCTGCACCTTGTGCCCGGCCATCAGGAAGCGGCGCGCCTGGTCCACGCGGATGCCCACATCGTGCGGGTCGATCTTGATCGACCGTCCGAGGCGGATCTCCTTCAGCTCGCCGCCGTGCGTGCGGCTCTTCTGCTCACGCTTGGACAGCTCGTACTTGTACTTGCCGTAATCCATGATCTTGCACACGGGCGGGCGCGCGTCCGGGGAGATCTCGACCAGGTCGAGCCCCGCGTCCTGCGCCATCCTCATCGCCTCGTGCGTCTCGATCACGCCCACCTGCTCGCCGTCCTGGTCGATGAGCCGGATGGGGGAGAGACGGATCATGTGGTTGATACGGGTCCGTTGAACCGGCCCCTGCATTCGGTAGAAAGGTCTGCGAGCGATATCCAAGACTCCTTGTGTTCGGCCCCGAAGCGGGGTCGGCCGTTCGTTCGGGGTGGGGACTCCCCCACCCATTCACCCAAGCATACCACCCCGGGCGCGTCGGAGAAGCGAAAACACCCGTCCGATCGGGGGGATCCGGGGCATCGAAACAGCCTTTTCACGATCCGCGTCAGCCACCCGACCCCATCCCGATGATGTTCATGGCCAGCGAGATCAGCAGCAGCACCAGCAGCACCAAGAACGGCGGCCAGGCCAGATGGTCCACCCAGCCGGGGGAACCTCGCTTGGCGCGGGACACATCCTGGGGGATTTCCGAGGTAATCATCGCAGCCTCGGCCGCGGCCAGACTGGCCAGCTCGTTCTCGGGCAGCACATCCTTGTGGGCGATGGGCGGGTTTTCCCCCTTCTTCAAGGCCCGCAGGTCGATCAGCAGATCCCCGCAGCTGCGGTAGCGGCTCTGGACCCGCTTGGACATCATCATCTCGATGACCTCGGAGATCCCGGCCGAGAGCTTGGGGTTCACATGGTCCGGGGGCACCAGCTCGCTCTTGAGGTGCTTGTGCATCACGGCCGAGGGGTTTTTCCCCTCGAAGGGGACCGAGCCGGTGACCATGTGGTAGAGCGTCGCGCCCAGCGAGTAGATGTCCGCCGCCGGGCCGACATCCTTCTCGCCGCGGATCTGCTCGGGCGAGATGTAGTACGGGGTGCCGAAGGCCCGCCCGGCCTCGGCCTCGGCGGCCTCCTTGTCGGTGATGGCCCGGGCCAGGCCCATGTCGGCCAGCTTCACCACCCCCTCTTTCGTGATCATGATGTTCTTGGGCTTCACATCGCGGTGGATCAGGCCACGCCCGTGGGCGTGCTCCAGGGCCTCGGCCACCTGGATGCAGATGTTGATCGCCTCGGCCTCGCTGTACCGCTTGTGCTTGACGATGTCGTCGTGGACGGTGCGCCCCTCGACATACTCCATGATGAAGTAGTACAGGTCGCCCTCGTTGCCCACATCGAAGGCCTGCACGATGTTGGGGTGGTTCATCGCGGCCGCCGCCCGGCCCTCGGCGAAGAACCGCTCGATGAACTGCGGGTTCTGGCTGTACTTCTCGGGCAGCTTCTTGATCGCGACCATGCGGTCCAGGGAGATCTGCTTGGCCTTGTAGACCGTGGCCATCGCCCCGGCGCCGAGCTTGCCCAGGATCTTGTAGCCGCTGATCTTCTGCCCGGACCGCTCGGCCTCGATCGCCTCGCGGAGGCGGGCGATCTGGCGGCTGGTCACATAGGACCGCTCGACCAGGATCTGGGCCAGCGAACGCCCGGCCTCCGGCTCCTCGCCCGCGCGAGAGATGGTCATGCAGTGCTTGACCTCGTCGGCCGTCGCCAAACCTTGGTCTATCACCAGGCGCCCGATCAGGGTGTCCAGGTTCGTCCCGCCCTTGGTGGCCTCGAGGATCGACTTCTCCGCGTCGGCGATGGTCACTTCCTCGGCATCCGCGGCCCCGAAGGGCGCGGTGTCGTCCGGCTGCAACAGGTCATCGTCTGCGAAAGGCTCTTTCATGGGCTTCATATACAGATCGGCAGGGAAGGAGGGTTTCTGGCGGTCTTCTTCTACAATCCGGCCCGCTCCGAACGGGCGTGCAATCCGTTCCTTCCCTTCGACACTTGTCCATACGGGTCCAAAGCCCGAACGGATCTGGCCGGCATGACCAAACGACCTGGACCGGCCCGGGATTGGGTCCGAATACCCATTCTGACCCGCTCCCGGGAAACGGGCATGATACACGCTCGGCTCGGACTCTGCGCAACGACGACGGGGTCTTCAACACCGCCCGAACCGGATCTGAACAAACCTTCACGGGGATGATCGTCCCCACCACGCCCGGAATGGCCGGGCCTTTCCAAACCTACCGTATCACGATGAACGGATTCTCAGAACCCGCGCGGAGCGCGATCTCGATGGACGAAATCCCAGATTTCATGCCGGTCTTCGAGGACGGGCCGACCCCCGAAACCCCGGGTGATGCCGCCATTCTGACCGGCCTGACCGATCCCCAGCGGGAGGCGGTCCTCTGCACCGAGGGTCCGCTGCTGATCCTCGCCGCCGCCGGTTCCGGAAAGACCCGCGTCATCACCCGGCGCATGGCCCACCTGGTGGACATGGGCGTGCCGCCCTGGTCCATCCTCGCCCTGACCTTCACCAACAAGGCGGCCGGGGAGATGCGCGAGCGCGTCCTCCACCAGATCCTCGGCCCGAATGCCGACCCGGACGCCGCCCGGGCCGACCGCCGGACCCGCGGGCTGACGGTCACCACCTTCCACTCCCTGTGCGCCCGCCTGCTGCGCCGCTACGCCGAGGCCGCCCAACTGCCCGGCCTCAAGCCCGATTACACCATCTACGACACCTCCGACCAGAACGCGGCCATGAAGCGGGTCATCGCCAACCTGGGGCTGGCGACCACCAACTGGCCGCCCCGCTCCGTCCTGGCGGCCATCAGCAACGCCAAGAACGAGCTGCTCGACGACGCGGCATTCGAGGCCCAGGCCAGCGATTTCTACACCAAGCAGATCGCGAAGATCTACTCGGCCTACGCCGCCGAGCTGCGCAAGGCGGGAGCCATCGACTTCGACGACCTGCTGCTCTATACCGCCCGGATGCTCGGAACCCGCGACGACATCCGCGCCGAACTGGTCGGCCGCTGGCGCTATGTCATGATCGACGAGTACCAGGACACCAACCGCGCCCAGTTCCGCATCGCCTCCCTGCTCGCCCCCCCGTCCCCGACCAGCCCGCCCAACATCTGCGTGGTCGGCGACCCGGACCAGGCCATCTACGGCTGGCGCGGGGCGGACATCTCCAACATCCTCGACTTCGAGACGCACTACCCGGGCGCCAAGGTCATCATGCTCGGCGAGAACTTCCGCTCCACCGCGCCCATCCTCGCCGCGGCCGACCGGCTCATCAAGCACAACACCAAGCGCAAGGACAAGCCGCTGTTCACCAGCCGCGCCGGGGGCGAGCCGATCACGCTCGTCCACTGCCGCGACGAACGCCACGAGTCCGAACTCGTCGCCGACTGGTTCCGCGCGCTGCACGACGAGCACCGCGTCGCGTGGAAGGACATGGCCGTCTTCTACCGCACCAACGCGCTCTCCCGCGTGATGGAGGACGCGATGCGGACCAGCCAGATCCCCTACACCATCGCCCGCGGCACCGCCTTCTTCGACCGCGAGGAGATCAAGAACGCCGTGGCCTACCTCCGCGTGGTGGCCAACCCGGCCGACGGCGTCTCCCTCAACCGCATCGTCAACACGCCCGCCCGCGGCATCGGCAAGGCGTCGCTGGACACCATCCAGGCCGCCGCCGACCGCGCGGGCATTCCGCTGTGGCAGGGCCTGGCCCGCTGCAAGGAACTCGGCCTGGCGGCCAGGGCCACCAACGCCATCGACAAGTTCGTCGAGACCGTCAACGCCTGGACCGGCTCCGGCTCGTTCCTCGGGGGCGATGTGCCGACCACCCTGCACGACCTGGTCAACCGCGTCATCACCGAGTCCGGCCTGGAGGACCACTACAAGAAGCAGGCCAAGACCAGCGGCACCGAGTCCGACGCCGAACGCCTGGACAACCTCGCCGAACTCGTCTCCTCCGCCCGCGAGTTCGAGAACGAGTACGACCCCGCCGACGACCCCGCCGCGTTCACCGACACGGACCGCGCCGGTCGGGGCGAGACCGCCCAGACCCCCCCGCTGCTCGGCATGTTGCGCGCCTACCTCGAATCGATCGCGCTGGTAGCCGACGCCGACGCCGTGGACCCGTCGCAGGGGGCGGTGACACTGATGACCTTCCACGCCTCCAAGGGCCTGGAGTTCACGGCCGTGGCCATGATCGGGCTGGAGGAGGGCTGCCTGCCCCACTCCCGCGCCAACGATTCCGAAGAGCAGCTCGAAGAAGAACGCCGGCTGGCCTTCGTCGGCATCACCCGGGCCATGGAGCGCCTGCACATCACCAGCGCCCGCCGCCGAACCGTCCGCGGCATGTCCGAACGCACCATCCCCAGCCGCTTCCTCGAAGAACTGCCCCACGAACACCTGATCGTCTCCGACCAGGCCGATGAGTTCGCCGACCTCGATCGCGACGACGATTTCACCCCAGCCAAGGAACGCGCCTGGGACCGCGGCGCGATGGCCCTGGACCGCACGCTGGGCAAAGGCTGGAAGGAAGACCTCGAAAAGGCCCGCGAGCAACGCCTGGCCTCCGTCGATGCCCGCCCCGACGCCGCCGCGGCCGCCTTCCCCCCCGGCTGCCGCGTGCGTCACCCCCAGTTCGGCGCGGGCACCATCGAGAAAGTCACCCCGGGCGCGAATGCTCGCGCGGTCGTCCGATTCGATTCCGTCGGCGTGAAGACCCTGGTGCTCGAATACGCCCGGCTCAAGCGGGTGTGACGGCTCAGGAGCGCGCGCCGGCCAGCCTGACAAACTCCCCATAGTCGCGGATGTAATCCTCCGCGTCGTACGGCTCCGACGCGAGCACCATCAGCACCGCGTCCGCGGTGTACTTGTACTGGATGCCCCACACCATCGGCGGCAGGTGCAGGCCCAGCGAGGGCGAACCGAGCACGAACTGTTCCCGCTCCCGCCCGTCGTCCACCACCACATGCACCGACCCCGCCACGCAGATCAGGAACTGGTGACAGATCCGGTGGGCATGCTCGCCGCGAACATCCTTGCCCGGCACCTGGTACACCATGAAGCACCGGCGCGGAACGAACGGGACATGACGCTCGAACTCGGCCACGGTCAGGCTGCCCCGGAGATCGCGGAAGCTCGGCAGGCGGTGCAGCTCGACCCCCGCCACCCGCGAGCGCGTCACCGGGCCGGCCGCGGCCGGCTCCGCGGGATCATCCGCGTTGGCGATGGGCGCGCTGTCATAGCCGACGATCCGGCCCGGGTTGCCCACCACGATCGCGCCCGGCGGCACATCCCGTGTCACCACGCTGCCCGCCCCGATCATCGCCTTCGCGCCGATGCGCCGCCCGGGGAGGATCGTCGCGTTCGCGCCGATCGAGGCCCCGGCCTCCACGATCGTCTCCGGGAACTTCTCGGGACGCACGCGGGAGCGGGGGAACGGGTCGTTCGTGAAGGTCGCGTTGGGGCCGACGAACACATCATCGCCCAGGCGAACCCCGTTCCAGAGCTGCACGCCGCACTTGACGGTCACGCGGTCCCCGACGACGACATCCTCTTCGACGAACACGCCGTCGCAGATGTTGCAGTCCGCGCCGATCCTCGCCCCTTTGAGGATGTGCGCAAAGGCCCACACGCGGGTGCCGGGGCCGATGTCCGCCGACTCGCACAGGGCCTTCTCATGGATGAACGGCACGCTCACGGCGTGGCTCCGTTCCGCACCGCCGGCTTGGCCTCGACCTCGCCGCGCGTCGCGGGAGGGGCGGCCGTGGGCGCGAACCGCTCGTGCGACCGGACCAGGCTGAGCGGGCGCTGCTTCGTGTTCTCGTTCGCCCGCCAGACATAACTGCCGATGATGCCCTGGCTGAGCATCAGCAGCGAGCCGATCATCGAGACCAGCAGCATCACCGGCGTGTAGCCGGGCACCGTGATCGCGCCAGCCAGCCAGGCGACCAGGACCACCGCGCCCGCCGCCAACGACACGCCAACGCCGACGAGTCCGATCCACAGCAGCAGGTAGATCGGCAGATCGCTGAAGGCCATCACGCTGTCGAGCATGTAGCGGAACTTCCGAGAGAGCGTCCATGCGCTGCGTCCTTTGCGGCGGGCCTGCCGCACATACGGCACCAGCTCACGCCGGCCGCCCACCCACAGCACCTGGCTGACCAGCGAGGTATTGGCCTCGCCCATCATCAGAAGATCGTCCCGGGCCTTCGCGGAGCAGCCGAAGATATCCACCCCGCCCGGCGGCATGTCCCGAACCACGAACCGCCGATAGGAACCCCAGAACGCGCCTGACGCCAGACGCCCCAGCAGCGCGTCCGAACGCCCCTCCCGCACCCCCAGCACCACATCCGCCCGATCGTCCGCCAGAATCTGGAAGAAGGTCCGCACGAGCGAGATCGGCTCCTGGAGATCCGCGGCCATCACCGCCAGATGATCCCCGCCCGCCGCCTCCAACCCCCGCCGGATGGCGGCGAACGAGCCAAAGTTGCGCGACAGCAGCACAAGCTGGGACCGGTACGGCTGATCGCCCAGCGCGTGGCGGAGCATGGCCCAAGACCGATCCGGCGAGCCGTCCACGACGAACACGACCTCCAGATCACCGCGCAGATCCTCGTTCAACCCCCTCAAAGCGCCGAGCAGGTCCGGGATGTTCGGTTCGTTCTTGTAGACCGGGATCACCAGCGAGTTGGACGGCCGGTCCGGCGCGAGGGGCATCATCGTCCCGCTCCCACCCCGCCCGGCCGGGACGCCCGGGCGCAGGCGGCGACCGCCTCGCACACCGCGTCCACCTCGTCATCGGTCATCTCCGGGTACAGCGGCAGCGAGAGCAGCGACGGCACCGCCGCACGGCTGACCGAGAGGTCGTCCGACCGCCAGCCCATGCCCCGCCACGCGGGCTGGTCGCAGTCAAGCACGGGATAATGAATGTCCGTCCCGATGCCCATGACCTCCAGGCCGACCCGCAGGGCGTCTCGGCCCACGCACCGGATGACGCAGAGATGACCCACGAACGCCCCGCCCGCGTCGGGAACGAACCGGATGGCATCCGAGGCCAGGGCGGCGCGGTACCGCCCGAAGATCGCACGGCGCCGTCCGTTGCGCTCGTCCAGACGCGGCAAACGAACCGAAAGCACCGCGGCCTGCAACGGGTCCAGGCGGCTGTTCATGCCCCCGGGCGTCCGCACTTCGTACTTCGCTCCCCAGCCGTACTGCCTCAGCTCGCGCACCCTGCGGGCGAGGCGTTCATCCGAGCAGACCACCGCTCCGCCGTCGCCCAACGCCCCCAGGTTCTTGGTCGGATAGAAGCTGAAGGCCGCGAGATCCCCGAAGGAACCCGCGCGCCGTCCGTCCAATGCCGCGCCGTGGGCCTGGGCGCAATCCTCGATCAGCACCAGGCCGTGCCGGTCGGCCAGCGCACGCAGCGCACACACATCGGCCAGCGATCCGTAAAGATGCGTCGCCACCACCGCCCTGGTGCGGTCCGATAGCATCCGTTCAACGGAAACCGGATCAATGGTCAGGTCGTCCGGCTTCACATCGGCAAAGACCGGACCGGCCCCGACCAGCACGCACGCCGCGGTGGCGTACCCCCCCGCGTTGGCGGCCGTGATGACCTCGTCCCCCGGCCCCACCCCGGCCCCCCGCAGCGCCAACACCAGCGCGTCCGTCCCGCTGGCCACGCCCACGGCGTGCGAAACCCCGACATGCCCGGCGAAAGCCGCCTCAAAGTGCTCAACTTCTGGTCCGAGAATGTACCGCCCACTCCCAAGGACACGCCGAACAGCCTGATCGATTTCCGCTTGATCGGAAAGGTATCCTCGGATCGGACTATGGAACGGCACATTCATCGCCCCATGATAGCCCAAACGGTGCGAACCATGCAATCCCGACTCATCGGCACCGGAGGCATTATCGGCCGCCATAGCGGAGCTGATCGGGTGTTGCGGGACCGAGTTTGACGACCGCCACACCCTCGCCGATCACGACCGACCCGGGGGCCGGCCAGGAAGGCATGTTGTCGGCCAGATCAAGACCCGCTCGGTACTGCTCAGGGTTGGCGACTCCGTAAATGTTCCCGATGCCCGAGATCTGGAGAAGCCGGGCAACGCGGGTCGTCGCATTCTGGGGGGACCGATTGAAACCGAAGAAGGAGGCTCCGATTGTTTCTTCCTGGAAACCGCTCGGCGGTCTTTTCCATTTCCTCTGGCCGACGACGACCAGCCGCATGGGTCGATCGGTGGGCAAACCCGCAAGCTCCAACCGCTGCTGGATGTCAAACAGGATCTGCTGATCGATCCTCCACTGCTGATGATCGGCGAACATGAGTCGGTTGTTCGTCACGACAAACCAAGTCAGGCATGTCACCGCCAAGCCCCCAAAGATCAACCGTGCAATCGCCGACCGGGTGCCCAGCCCGGTGAACACAAGCCCCGCCAGCACGACAGGGAATCCGAGCAGGGTCCGTGTCGGCCAGTGGACCATGCCGGTCCCGATCACCAGGGCGAAGGGAGTAAGAACCAATGCGACGAGCAGCAGCAGCCCGAATGGCAAACCCCACGAGAGGCGTTCACGGTAGACGAACCGGGTGAACACGATGAACAATCCAGTCACCAGCACCAAGTAACTGAACTGTCCCAGATACCATTTCTCGCCCGCCAGGTACGCCTGAATATACAAGGCGATCCGCTCGATGCTGTACCATTGCAGGAAAGTCCCCGTATAAACCGAATCGACGAGGTCATACCCGTGATGCTCCGGCACCATGGAGCGGGCGAAGGCCGCGGACAGCTTGTGCCCGACCGCCGCGAGGCCGAACCACACGGCAAAGCCGATCGGACGGCCGACCACAGCGCGCAGAGAGAACTCTCGCGAAGGCTCGCGGAGCTGTCGATTGACCGCGTACACAAGGTACATGCACACCATCGCAAGCCCGACCGCCTGGTACACGGAGATTGCAAAGACCGCGAGCACCCACCCGGCCGTGCGGAGTCGCCAGCCCCCGGCAATAAACATCCGAACCCCGGCGAACCCCGCGAGCATCCCAAGAAAAGCGCCGTACTGCGTCGTATTGAAATGCAGGAGAAAAACAAAAATCGGCGTGGCCACCATGAAGCACGCGGCAAGGCACGAATCGAACTTCCCTCTGCCCCCCCACGACTCCACCGCGATCGTCGCGGACAGCGAGACACTGATCAGCCCAATCATCAATGAGATGTATGGAACTGTCGGCATGGGGAGCAGAAACTTGTTCAGCAGATACATCCCCCACCGATCCTGATGAATCCATTGCACAACCGGCCCGACGCCTACTGTCTGAGCCTCTTCATCGAGTGAGATGGCCAGATTGAAAACATCGATCCCGTAGCAGAGCAAGGAAACCCCGAGAGCAGCCGCGAAGACCACCCAGTTCTCTCGACACACCCTCCCGACGGAGCGACCGACCCGCCGAGCGGCAGCGTCAACACCCGCATCCAGGTTGCTCACGAATCCCATCATGCCTGCTCCATATCTCTCGGTGCCTTGGTGCCAACCACGCCTCACGCCGGGCGGATCCCCCGCTGCAACCCCATCACCCGCTCGGCCTCCGCCTTGCGGACGGTCTCGAGCACATGACGGGGGATGCGCCACGCGCCCTCCTCGCCGGTCACGCCCGCGCAGTGCTCGGTGATGCAGCGGTACAGGAACTTGAAGGCGTCCCGGGGTTGCTGCATGTGGTCCAGGGCGTCCACCAGATCCTGCCTCTGCACATCCTCGGTGAACAGGTCGGCCAGCGAGATCGTCTCGGCCGATACCGGCCGGCAGCTCGCCAGCCGGGCGTTGCACAGGTCGTAGAGCATCGCCCCGGTCCAGCTCAGCCGCTCGACCAGGTTCTGCTTGTCCAGGCGGGCCTCCTGGAAGAACGCGCTCGACTCCTTGAACAGGGCGTGGCGGAGTTCGATGGGCAGCAGCATCTTGATCGCCAGCCCGTCGTGCTGGAGGAACTTGTGGCTGAGCATCGGCCACACGATCGACCGCATCCGCTGCGCGTCGCCCCGCACCAGGGTCGGCTCGTCCACGCGGTCCATCAGCACCAGCACCGTCGGGAACCCGAACGCCCCCGCCACCCGCTGCAACCGGGCCAGCAGGGCGTACCGGACCTCCTCGGACCCGCCGACGGGCAGCGCGTCGGTCGGGGCGATCGAGCGGTCGAGCCTGCCCAGGCTCCCGGTCAGGGCGCCGGCCGTCCGCGGCACCATCCGCAACTGCCGGGCCACGCGCTGGGCCACATGCCGATCGACCATCCGGTCGATCAGCGTCACCTTGAGCAGCAGCCCCAGCCACGCAGCCAGCAGCACCCCGGCCCCGATCAGCAGCCCCGTCCGCGTCGCATCCCCCAGCCCGCTGAAGAACTGCCCCCAGACGAACAGCGCGGCCGCCGGAACCCAGCCCACCCACACCCCTGTCGCGGTCAGCGCCCGCGGCCCCGTGCCGGACAGACGCAGGATCCGCTTGAGCGCGGCCGTCCGCGCCCCGGTCGTGTCCGCCGTGTCGTACAACGCCTGGAGCAGCAGCAGCTCCCGGCGCACCGCCAGCGGCAGCTTCCGGGCGCGACGCCCGGCGTCCTCGATCATCGCCGGCGGCGGCCGGTCCGAACCCGTCAGCAGCGCGTTGACGATCCGGCCCGTCCCGATCGACACGATCGCGTCCAGATGGTCCACCAGGCGCATCCCGCCGAACGGGTCGTCCTTCTTCTTCTCCGCCCCCGTCACCCGCGCGTAATGATCCAGGTGGGTGTTCAGGTCGTCGTAGGGGATCAGCAGCACCCGGCGGTCGGGGTACTCCTCGTTGTGGCGGGCGATGCGGTCGGCGATCTGCAGACGGATGGCGGTCTTCCCGCTGCCCTTCTCGCCGAACACGATCGAGGTCGAAGGCTGGTCCGGCTCGCCCAGGATCTTCTCGAACTCCGCGTGCGTCGCGGGCGTCACCGGCCGCACCAGGCGCACGCGCCCGGGCAAGGGATCATCTCCCCCACTCCCTCCGCCACTCCCCACCCCGCCCGCGATCCCCATGCGGGCGAAGATCGTGTCCGTGCGGGCTTCCTCGCCCCGGAACGGATTCTCCACGATCGCCCAGTGCTCGAAGAACTGCGAGAGGTTCATCCTGCCCTCCGCCCAAAGCCGCCGGACCACCCGGACCCCCCACGCGGGAACCCGGCACCCGAGTCTATCGGAATCCGGGCCGGCCCGTGCCGACGCCCGCGACACCGTTCACCCAACCTCAGTGGGCCGTCAGACGCCCCAGCATGGGCGAGACCTCCGCCACGATGCGGTCGAGGGTCGCCTTGTCCTTCGCTTCCGCGTTCAGGCGCAGCAGCGGCTCGGTGTTGGACTTGCGGATGTTGACCCACCAGCCCTCCTCGTCGAAGCAGTCGATCGTCACCCCGTCGAGGAAGTCCACCTCGGCCCGGTCGCCGTACTCGTCCTGCACCGCCTCCAGGGCCGCGTCCTTCTCCTCGATCTCGAAGTTCATCTCGCCGGACTGGGCGTACCGCTTCAGCGGCTTGACCAGCCGGCTCATCGGCTTGCCGGCCGCGGCCAGCACCGAGAGGAAGGTCGCCATCGCGATCACGCCCGAGTCCGCGTTGAAGTTCCGCGCGAAGTAGAAGTGCCCGGACAGCTCCCCGCCGAAGATCCCCCGGTGCTCGGCCATGAGCTGCTTCATGAACACATGACCGACCCGGCCCCGCACCGGCTCGCCGCCGGCCTTCGTGATCTCCTCCGCCACGGCCCTGGTCGAACGCAGGTCGTAGATCACCGCCGCCCCCGGCCGCTTCTTGAGGAAGTACGGCGCCAGCAGGGCCGTCATGATGTCGCAGGGCACGATCTCGCCCTTCTCGTCCACCGCCACGCACCGGTCGGCGTCCCCGTCGAAGCACAGCCCGAGCTGCGCGCCCTCGGACGCCACCCGATCCTGGAGCTGCGCCAGGTTGGCGGCCACCAGCGGGTTCGGCTCATGCACGAACTCGCCCTTCGAGTTGTCGAAGTTGATCTCAACGATCTCCAGCCCCGGCGTGTGCATCCCGCGCCGCCCGAAGATCTTGGGCAGCGCGGTCCCCGCCATGCCGTTCGAGGCGTCCACCACGATCCGCATCGGGTTCTTCTCGTTGTGCCCGCCCAGGTCCAGGAACGACAGCACATGCTTCTTGTACGGCTCCCACAGGTCGCGTTGCTCGATCGTGGTGCCCCCCACCCGCTCCGTGCCCTTATCGACCATCGCCGCGTGCTTGCGGACATCCGCCAGGCCCGTCGTCTCCCCCACCGGCTTGGCCTTGCGCTTCGAGACCTTGAAACCGTTGTACTGCGGCGGGTTGTGGCTGGCCGTCACCACCACCCCGCCCGCGCAGTCCAGATGGTTGATGGCGAAGTACATCATCGAGGTGTCGATCAGCCCCAGGTCGATCACCGAGCCGCCGCAGGTGGTGATCCCCCGGATCAGCTCGTCGCACAGTTTGGGCGAACTGGTCCGCATGTCGCGCCCGACCAGGATGTTCTTCATCATCGGCGTCGTCTCGCCGGCCGCCGCCGCGTCCTCGAGCAGGTACTTCGCCACCCCGCACCCGATCTGCCATCCCATGTGGTCCGTCAGCAGATCCGGATAGGTCCCGCGGATGTCGTAGGCCTTGAAGACGCGTCCGAGCATGGTTTCTCCGTGGCGGTTGCCGTTGTCACTCCCACGGCCCGGCGGCCTGTGGGCTTTTCCCCCTCAAACGGGGCCACGATCGTAGGGCCGACAGGCCCAAAATTCGACCCAAATCGCGCAAGTTGCTTCCCAAACAGCAGTTGCAAGCGTTGCCCGCCGGCCGGTCCCGGCCCCTACCGTCCCGAGGCCGTGCCAGACTGGATCACCGACAACCAGGGCGTGCTGATCTGGATCACCGGCATCTCGGCGGTGCTCTTCGTCGCCACCCTCGCCGGCGCGCCCTGGATGCTGCGCTCAATCCCGGCGGATTACTTCACCCACCCGCGCCGCCCGCCCGGCCGCTTCGCCCACCTCCACCCGGCGTGGCGTTGGACGCTCCGCGTCCTCCGCGCCGGGCTGGCCCTCGTCTGCCTGGTCGCCGGGCTGGCCATGCTCGTGCTGCCCGGCCAGGGCCTGTTGACGCTGCTGGTGGGGTTCCTGCTGCTCGAGTTCCCCGGAAAATATCGGATGGAAAAGCGGCTCATCGGACGCCCGCGCGTCCTCCGCGCGGCCAACGCCCTGCGCCAACGCCTCGGGCGTCCGCCCCTCGCTCCGCCCGTGACGGGTTGACCCCGTTCACCGCGCCGGGCGACGCCGACGCGACCCGGCCAGCCCCGCCGCGACGAACGCCGCCGGCACGCCCGCGCCCGGCACCGCGCGGATGTTGTCCACGCCGATCCGGCCCGTGTACGCGGGGGCGTTGCCCAGCCCGGCGGGAGGGCCGGGCTGATGCCGCAGGTGCATCCGCCAGATGTCCGTGATCGACTCGTCGTATCCTGGGATCCCCCCGACCTGGGTCATCGCGTCCTCGGTGATCTCGAACCGATAGGTCCGCCACACGCCGTCGCTGGCGATCTGGTGGGAGAGCGTCGAGGTGAACATCGACCCGCTGTTGCTGATGAACAGCAGACGCATCTCGGTCGTGGCGCCCACGAAGCCGGCGATGTCCATCGTGATCGCCGTGACCCCCGCGGCCAGGAAGTCGCCCGACCACTGCGCATCGTTCCACGCCCCCAGACGCGACCCGGACCCTCCGGAAGCTCCCGAGGACTGCATCTGGAGGTACCCATCGCCGGCCCCGCCCGGCCCCCCGCCCGAGATCCACTGGGTCGTCGGGCTGCCGGCCGAGTTGCCCCAGCCCATCGTGCTCGAATCGAAGGTATCGACCTGTCCAAAGACCACCGACGCGGACGACGCCGCACCGACAAACATCACGGCCGCGACAGCGGCACACACACGCACGGAAACCCGCATGGCTCTCTTCCTCCTGTGGCCCGACCGACCGTCGGACTAAAGAAGCCTACCAGAATCGGTCCCCGTCCCAAAGAGGGCAATACCCCCTACCTTTCGTGGTCTGGCTCCCCATCAATCCGGCGGATCACCACCCCCGCGGGCACGGAGGCCAGGAACGAGCGCCCGTACCCCGTCGTCACCAGCCGAGGGTCCAGCACCACCACCCGGCCCCGATCCCCCGCCGACCGGACCAGCCGCCCGAACCCCTGCTTGAACCGGATCACCGCCCGCGGCAGCGCATCATCCCGGAACGGATCGCCCCCGCGCTCGCGGATCCGCTCGCTCCGCGCTTCCACGATCGGGCGGTCCGGCGGATCGAACGGCAGGCGGGTAATGATGACATTCCGCAGCGCATCCCCCCGCACATCGACCCCCTGCCAGAAGCTCGCCGCTCCGAACAGCACGCCCCGGGCCGAGTTGCGGAAATCCTCGAGCATCCGCCCCCGCGCCCCGCTGCGCCCCTGCACGAACACATCCATCCCCATCGCCATGAAGCCCGGACCCAGGCGCGAGGCCGTCCGGTTCAGCAGCGCGAAACTGGTGAACAGCACGAACGCCCCGCCGTCCGTCGCCACGACATGGTCATGCACGCGCGACGCGATCGCGTGCTCGAACGATTCCCGTGGGGCCAACTTGGAGTCGGCCTTGTTCTTGCCGGACTGCGGGTTCGGCACGGTGGTGTCCACGAACAGCTCGACCTGCGACGCATAGTCGAACGGCGATCCCATCTGCACCGTCCGCGCCCCCTCGGCCCCCAGCCGGCTGAGCGTGTGGTGGAAGGCCGTCTCCTGGTGTTCCAGCGGCTCGTCCTCCTTCACCTTCCGCGTGGACAGCGTCGCGCTGGTCAGCACCACCGAATGCTCGCGCCCGAACAGGTGCTCGCGGAGCATGGGGCCGACCTCGATCGGCGAGCAGGCCAGCCTGACCCGCGTCGAGAACCGCGACGACTCGTCCGCGTCCTTCGTCTCCGCCCAGTAGACATATCCGTCGAGCGTCTGGGACACCAGCACCTCGGCCGCGTCGGCGATGTCCGCCGCCCGCTGGATGTACGCCGTGATCTCGTACCGGTCCGGCTCCTGCTCGACGAAGTCCTTGACCCGTTTGAGCGCGAGCACCAGATCATTCATCGCGGGGGTCAGCGGGTTGGGGACCGCGTCCGGCCGACGGATTCGCCCGCCCGGCGCGCCCCCCGACTCGACCAGCCGCACCACATCGTCGAACAGCGACCGGGCCGCCCGCTCGGCCTCCATCACGCGCGACACCGCTCGCTCGATCGGCGCGATGTCCCCCGTCGCCAGCTCCAACTGCGCCAGATACCCCTTGCCCGTCTTCTGGTGGTACAGCGTGCCGAGCAGGTGCGCCACCTTGCCCTCCGACAGCGACACGCCGAAATGGTCGCTGGCCACATCCTCCACCCCGTGCGCCTCGTCCAGCACCACATGCTGGTACTCGGGCAGGAACCCCGTCCCGCGCATCCGCAGCGCCATATCGCTGAAGAACAGGGCGTGGTTGCACACCAGGATCCGCGCCCCTTCCATCGCCCGCCGCGCGCTCTGGTAGAAGCACTCGTTGTGGTGCGGGCACTTGCGCCCCATGCAGTTGGCGTGGTCGCTCTGCACCTTGTCCCACACCCCCGGCCGCTCCAGCACCGGCAGCGTGCTCAGCGTGCCGTCCTCCGTCTCATACGCCCAGTCCTCGATCTGGTGCAGCGACCGCCGGGCGGCCGCGTCCGCCAGCAGCCTGTCCTGCCGCTGGCTCGCCAGTTTCAAACGCCGGATGGATACATAGTTCCCCCGCCCCTTGACCAGCACCGCCTTGCACTGCCCGAGTTCGCCCAACGCCGCCTGCAAAAGCGGGATGTCCTTCCGAACCAGCTGCTCCTGCAACGCGATGGTGTTGGTCGCCACCACCACCGTCTCCTGCATCGACGCGGCCCGCACGATCGCCGGCACGAGGTACGCGAAGCTCTTGCCCACCCCCGTCCCGGCCTCGACCAGCAGGTGGGACCGGTCGGCCAGACACTGCTCCACCAGCCCGGCCATGCGGACCTGCTCGGCGCGGGGTTCGTACCCCAAGCCCAGCGCCTGTGCGATCGGACCCTCCGCTCCCAGCAGGCTGGCCGCGGCCGTGGTCATTCCCGCCCCGCCTCCCGCAGACCTCTTACCCCCAAGGGTGACCGCTTCGGCTCCCCGTCCCCCCGCGGGTACGCCTTCGGCGTGTCCCGCAGCTTCTCGATCACCACCAGCCGCCCGGTCGGCGTGTCCACCGTGCCCGCGTGGGCCGCGTGGAGCAGGTGCAACGCCTGCTTCGCCTCGGCCAGCTCCTCCTCGGCCTTCTGCCCCTTGGTCAGCACGATCAGCCCGCCCACCTTCGCCAGCGGCACCGTTAACTCCAGCAGCGTCGCCAGCCGCCCCACCGCCCGCGACACCACCGCGTCATAGTGCCCGCGGTGCCCGCCCACGCGCCCGGAACCCGTCCGCTCGCCGCGGTCCTGCCCCAGCCGCTCGGCCCGGTCCTGCAAGACCGTCACATTGGTCAGGCCCAGCGTCGCCGCGGCCTCCCGCACGAAGTCGCACTTTTTCCCCGTCGCGTCCACCAGCGTGAACTTGGCCTGCGGCAGCACGCACGCCAGCACCAGCCCCGGGATGCCCCCGCCCGTGCCCACATCCACCACCTCGGCCCCTGTCCCGCCCTCGGGCAGTTCGGCCAGCACCGGCACGATGGTCAGCGCGTCGAAGATGTGCTTCTCCCACGCCTCCTCCGCATCCCGGATGGCCGTCAGGTTCATCCGCGTGTTCGCATCCAGCAGCAGGCCCAGATAGGTCCCCAGCCGTTCCAGTTCACCCGGCGCGAACGACACCCCCAGCGCTTCCACGCGCTCGACCCAACCCGCGGGCGGGCTTAGCGATTCGACCAATCCGGCCTTCCTTTCCATGCCGACACATACCGGGGTGACGGGGGACGGGCCTTTGCAGGCCGCAACCCGGCGCGCCGGGCTTCCGGCACCACACCCAATCGTATCCCTACCGCGTCAACGCCCGCCCGGAGAACCCGACCGCCCGCCCGTACGGCTTCACGCTCTGCATCGGGTCCGGCCCATCGTCGTCGGCGTACTCGAACGAAGCCCGGAACGGCGGCCTGGGCTTGTGCAACGCCACATTCACCACCAGCCCCGTCATGATCCAGCTGACCAGCAGGCTCGACCCGCCATAACTGACGAACGGCAGCGTCACCCCGATGATCGGCAGGATCCCAAGGTTCATCCCGATGTTGATCACCGCCTGCACCCCGATGAACGCCGGAAGCCCCGTGGCGATCAGCCGCCCCAGCGGGTCGCGGCAGGTGGCTGCCACCATCCAGGCCCCCAGCACCCACACCAGGTACAGCCCCATCGTGGCCATCCCGCCCCAGAACCCGAACCGGTTGACGATCACCGCCAGGATCATGTCGTTGTGGCGTTCCGGCAGCCGGTTGTAGTGGACCAGCGCCCGCGCCGCCGCGTCGCCCCGCCCGGAGATTTCCCCCGCCCCGATCAGCCGCTGGGCCGTGATCGACTGGTAGTTGATCCCCTGCTCCGTCGTGGTGTCGCCCTGAAACTGGTGATAGAGCGCCACGATCCGCGTCTTCTGGTGGGGCATCAGGAACGGCCACGCCGCCGGGGCCGCCATCGCCGCCAGCAGCACGATCAGCGACAGGTGTCGCAACCGCGCCCCCGCCGCGATCAGCACCGCGAACAACGCCGGCACGAACAGGATCGCCGTCCCCAGGTCCGGCTGGAGCGTGATCAGCCCCACCGGGATGGCCGCGATGATCCCGGGCACGATCAGGCCCCTGAAACGCCGGTGGTGCGACCGGAACCGCAGGTAGCGCGACACCGCCAGCACGAACGCGATCTTCGCCAGCTCACCCGGCTGGAAATCCACCGGCCCCAGGTCGATCCACGCCCGCGCCCCGTTCCGCGGGCGTACCAGCCACGACGGCACCCCCGGGACCAGCAGCAGCACCAGCAATGCGATGCACACCCCGTACAGCGGCCAGCTCACCAGCCCCAGAAACCGGTAGTGCGGCAGCGCCACCGACAGGCACGCCAGCAGCCCCACCACCAGGAACACGCCCTGCTTGGCCGCCTCCGCCGAGACATCCCACCCCGCCCCGGGTCCGCCCGAGACATTCTGCCCCACATCGATCGCGTAGATCCCCAGCATCGACAGCCCCAGCGAGGCCAGCACCGTCAGCCACGAGAAGTTCACCAGGCGCACGGCCTTCCGCGCCGGCTCGCTCGTCGCCACCGACCCGCGCAGGAGCGACACGACCACGCCCCGCGCCATCCCCGCCACGCTCAACGCCCACCCCCGGCCGACACGCGGGGTGCGCCGCCCGCGAGATACCCCTCCTCGATCAACGCATGGATGATCTGGTTGGCGATCGGCCCGCTCACCCGCCCGCCCGAGCCGCCGTAGTCCACCACCACCGCGACCGCAAACTGCGGCGGCCCCCCCTCGTCACCCACCAGGATGACATACCACGAATGGTCCCCCTTCCGCACGACCACGCTCTCCAGCGGGCCGTCCCCATCTGGGTCCCACATGATCGGCGAGGCGTCCGCCGTGCCTGTCTTGCCCCACACCGTCACCCCGGGCGCGTTGAAAATCCGGTCCCGTGTCCCGTCCGGGACCGCGAAGTGGTTCCCGGTCCCGAACTGAGGGTCGTTGGCCGCCTTGCGCAACCCCTCCATCGCGCTGCGCACCGCCCGGGCCGGGATCTTCAGGTCCACCGCCTTCGGCGGCGCGCCCCCGTCCGAGATCAGCCGCGGCGTGATCCGATACCCGCCCCGCGCGATAGTGGCATACGCATCCGCCGCGTGCAGGGGCGTCCAGGTGATCGGCCCCTGCCCGATGCCCAGCAGGATCGCGTCCTGCCGCGTCAGGTCCGACCCGTCGTTGACCCGAGTGGTCAGCCCACCGATCGAACCCGCCCATTCCGCCCCCAGCCCCAGCCCGAACTGCTCGCCCAGGCCGAACTCCTGGAACACCCGAGCCACCCCCGCGCTGCCCAGCCGGTCCGCCAGCGTGAAGAAGAACACATTGCCCGACACCATCAGCGCGTCCACCTCGTCCGGATCGCGCCCCAGCTGGTCCGAGTGCGTGTACGCCCCGCCCGTCGACTTGTAGATCCACGAGCGGAACTGGTTCGGCTGGTTGGCGAAGTAGTGCCCGGTGTCCCGAATCCGCTCCCCGATCGCGTACTCGCCCGCCTTCACCGCGCCGCACAGGATCAACGCCTTGACGATCGACCCCGGCTGGTACGGCTTGCCCACCGCCCGGTTCACGAACGGCGCGTGGACCGCCAGGTACTCCTCCAGCGCGCGCCCCTCCAGCCCGCGCTTCGACCAGTCCCCGTCCCGCGGAGCCTCCGGCATCGACACCATCGCCAGGATCTCGCCCGTCGCGATATCCAGCACCACCGCCGCCGCGTCCAGTTCCGTCCCGATGTCGGGCACATACGAGTTGTTGTGCCAGGGCTGCACCACCGTCAGCCCCACCGACGGGTCCAGGATCGCCCGCACCCGCGCCTGCAGCTGGATATCCACCGTCAGCCGCACATCGTGCCCCGGCTCGGGCTCGCGCTCGCTGACGGCCCGCGTCTGGAGGTTCTCCCGGCGCACGCCCCGCAGCCCGCGCAGGGTGTCCTCCAGCGCGCCCTCGATGCCCGTGTGCCCCACCCGATCCCCTATCGGGTTGTACCGCCCGGTGTCCAGCCCGAACTCCGTCACCGCCCGCGTCCGCAGCGATTCGTCCGCTTCCAGCCGCGCGGCCCGCCGGTCCACATCCTCCTTGAACACCTGCCGGCGCACCGACCCGAGCATCAGCCCCGCCAGATCCTCCAGCTCGACCTGCATCGCCCCATCCCCCCGCAGCGGCTTGGGCAGCGTCGATCGGTCGATCTCCACGCGCATCGAGCCGAACGGGTACACCCGCTCCGTCGCGTCCTCCACCCGCAGCCCCGGCAGCAGCGCGGGCTGGTCGTCGAACGCCGCCTCGCCGACCTCGGCCGCCACGAACATCGGCGCGGTCCGCTCCGCCAGACGCATGAACCGGAACCCCACCTCGTCCGACACCCCCCGCACGATCGGGTGGGCCATCGTCCGCTCGGCGATCGGCGCCGCCGCCAGCTGGCGAATTCGCCGCTCCTGGTCCGGCCCGATCATCACCCCCGCCCGGGCCAGTTTCTCCCGCTCCGCCTGCTCGCGCCGGACGGAGACCGACGCCTGCATCGCCTCGACCCGCTCGACCACCGCGGCCCGCGTCCGGTCGATCTCCTCCCGCGGCACCCCCGACCCCTGGGCCAGCAGCGACCACATCTCCTCGACCCGGCGTTCATACGCGTGCAGATACCGCGCCGCCAGCGCGGACCGTCCCTCCTCGTTCAGCGTCCCCCACACATCCCGGTGCGTCCGCGCCGCGAACGCCCGCGCCGACGACCGCGCCCACGCCCCCGACAGCACCCCGTAATCCACCCGCAGGTCGTAGCTCGGCCGGTCCTGCGCCAGCACGCGCCCGTGCCGGTCCAGGATCCGCCCCCGCACCGTCGGCATCATCGTCTGGCGGATCAGCCGCGACTCGGCCGCCGCCCGCAGCTCCGCCCCGTTCGCCACCGTCACCCACCCCAGCCGGGCCGCCAGCGGCACGAACGACAGCCCCATCAGCACGCCCAGCAGGGCGAGCCGTCGGTGAAACATGCTCGGAATGACCTTCCGAATCCGACCCATCGGGCTCCATCCCACCGGGCCGCACGCCAACCGCGGCGTGCCCGCCCGATCATACGGAAGGTCGGCCCGATCCGCCGCCCCGCATCACCGGAACCCGCAATCCGCCCCCACCCCATCCCCCGACATGGGCAAAGGCCCGCCCACCCCGGCATCCCGGCCGCTTCCCGCCCCCCCCCACCCTCACCCCCGCTTGTCCCGCACGATCTCCGCGTAGGCGTTGTGCGAGTGGATCGACTCGAAGTTCTCGCTGCTGATCGAATACCAGACGACCCGGTCCTCTTCATCGAGCGCCATCGCCAGATCCCGCACGATGTCCTCGACGAACTTGGGGTTCTCGTACGCCTTCTCGGTGACATACTTCTCGTCCGGGCGCTTGAGCACCGCGTAGACCGGGTGGCTGGCCGCGTTCTCCAGCAGCTCCACCAGATCCTCGATCCACAGCACCCCGTCCATCCGCACCTTCGCCTCGATCCGGCACCGCTGGTTGTGCGCGCCGTACTCGCTGATCTCCTTCGAGCACGGGCACAGGCTCGTCGCCGGAGCCGCCACGCTCATGATCATGTCGTCGTGCGAGTTCGACGAGCACTCGAACGACACCTCGTAGTTCATCAGCCCCACCGCCCCCGTCACCGGCGCGCGTTTCTCGATGAAGTACACGAACTTCGCCTCGAAGTGCGCCTTCTCCGCCTTCAGCCGGTCGCGGATCGCCCGCGTCAGCCCCGGGATGTCCTCCGGCCGGAACGGCTCCCCCGCGTGCTCGTTGAGCACCTCCAGGAAGCGGCTCATGTGCGTGCCCTTCTGCTCCTGCGGCAGGGCCACATACATGCTGATCGTCGCCACCGACCGCTGCTCGCCCCCCGCCCGCGTCGCCAGCCGGATCGGGTAGACGACCTCCTTCACCCCCACGCGATCAATCGCCACCCGCCGCGTATCGCGGGAAGCTTGCACATCGGGCATGGCCTTCCCGGCCGCCCCGTTCGGAGACACCGTCGGATTCATGAGAGCCTTTCGCAAGGGATGCGGTGAATCTTAGACCCCCGCCCCCGGTGGCACGGTTCGGGGGGGCGAGCCGTGTTTTCCGTTCACGCCCACGATGAGTCCTCGAATCGTGGGGTTCCCCGCCCCGCTCAAACCCCCCCACGCATCAATGCCCGCGCCGCGGCACCTTCCTCATCCTGCTTGCCCGCCGACCGCAGCAGTGAAACCCCCGCCGGGATCCCCACCATCGCGCCCGCCGCCCACGCCGCGGGCGACACCAGCACCCATCCCGGCAGCGTCCCCCGCGCGATCCCCTCCACCAGCCGCCCCGGCCCCGGCGAAGCGATCCCCATCAGCGGCCCGACCACCCCCGCCAGCAGCATCCCCGCCAGCGCGGGCGCCACGATGCCCGTCACGCCCACCGGCGTCCTCTTCTCGTTCTTCGTCAGCGATTCGTACGCCTGCGAGGCGAACACCCCCCCGATCAGCCCGCCCAGGAACGCCGCCCCCACCCCCTGGCCCGCGCCCCCGTACCGCGCGAACAGCCACGCGCTCGCCAGCCCGGCCGCCGTCGCGACCAGCATCACCGGCACGCCCGCCTTGAACCGCAACGCCCCCACCACCGACGACACCGAGGCTGAAAGCCCCTCCGCCTCGGATGTCCGACGGCTGAACCGATCCGCGGCCGCGCACGCCCCCAGCACCAGCGCCGCGATCAACACCCCCTCGACCGCCAGCAACACCAGCGGCCCAGTCCCCCCCCCGCTCGCCCGAAAAACCTCCTCCATCCGCCCGCCCGTCCACGCCAGCCACGCCAGCACGAACCCGATGTTCAGAACCGCCTCGTGCCGATCCCCCAGCCGAGCCGCCACCACCGCCGCCGCCAGCACGCATCCCACGACCACCACCAGCGCCGGCACCGCCGCCCCCAGCGAGGCCCCGGTCAGCAGCGTCGCCGCCGCCGACCCGTCCGCCGCCGACACCAGGCTCCCTCCCCAGGCCGCCAGCGGACCCAGCACGAGCAACGAGATCCCACGGGCGGTCCAACGGGCGGCAGCTTCAATCATCCCCGATCATCCCGCCCCCGACCCCCCGGGGCAACCCACCCCGCCCACTCTCCGCCCCAATACCATCCCCCCATGACCGACGCACGCACGCCCCCGCCCTCGCCGAACGCCTCCAGGCCCTCCGCCCGCGAGCCTCAGATCCTCCTCCACGACCTGACCGGAGAACTCCTCTGGCCCCGCGCCCTGCGCGCCCCCGCCCTGGCCCTCCGCCCCGCCCGCGTCCTGCTCGGCATGGCCGCCGTCTTCCTGGCCACCCTCATCGGCGGCCTCTCCGCCCTCTGGACCGAGGACGGCACGCCCACATACTCCGACGCGATCGCCAGACCCATCGCCGAATCGCTCCAAACCGCCGCCAACGCCGTGGCCAATCTCGACTACGGAACATTCGCCGCTTCGGTCGAGGCCCTCGTGCGGCTCCCCGGCGCGCTCATCACCCACCGCCCCCTCGACACCTCCCTGCTCGGCCTGCCCATCATCGCCGTCTTCGCCCTCTTCGGAGCCGCCGTCAGCCGGAGCGTCGCCACCGAGTACGCCGCCGCCCGCATCACCGAATGGCCCCAGGACCTCCGCGTCTCCATCGGCAAACTCGGCTGGTCGTTCACCGCCCTGATCGCCCCCCTCGCCCTGGCCGGTCTGCTGATCGGCGTCGTGATCCTCGGCGGCTTCACCCTCGGCGTGCCCGTCGTCAACATCCTCGGCGCGCTGCTCTACGCCATCGCCCTCGTCCTGTGCCTCGTCGCCCTGTTCATCCTGATCCTCCACGCCCTCGCCCTGCCCATGATCCTCCCGGCCCTGATGTGCGAGGGCACCGACGCCTACGACGCCGTGCAACGCTCCTACGCCTACATCCTCGCCCGCCCGCTCCGCCTGCTCGCCCACGCCGCCATCCTGCTCGTGCTCGGCGCGGTCTCGGTCTTCCTCGTCCGTGTCTTCGCCTCCGGCGCGATCCACCTGACCGACTGGGCCGCTTCCCAGCTCACCAGCGACGCCGGCGTGCGCGTGCTCGAGGGCCGCGACGACCTCACCGCTACCCAGCCCGCCGCCCACGCCATCATCAAGGGCTGGCGCGCCGTCATCCACACCGCCGTCGCCGGCTTCGCCTTCAGCTACTTCTTCGCCGCCGGCACGGTCCTCTACCTCCACGCCCGGCGCATCTGCGACGGCCAGGGCGTCACCGACATCTGGAACCCCGACGCCGACCCCGCCTGATCCCCCACCCCCCCTACCCCGCCCGCTTTACCCCTCGACCGACGCCGCCACATCAACACCCACCGGCGTCACGAGCGCATCAAGCTTCCAACGCTCCGGCGTCACCGCCTCCCGGATCGTCCAAGGCCCCACCCGCGTCCGGCGCAGCCACGCCAGCGTGCCCCCCGTGCCCAGCGCGACCCCCAGATCCCGCGCGATCGATCGGATGTACACGCCCTTCCCGCACCGGATCTCCAGCGTCGCCATCGGCCAGTCGTACGCCAGCACGCGGACGGCGTGAACCACCACCCGCCGCGCGGCCATCTCGACCTCATCCCCCCGGCGCGCCAGCTTGTACGCCCGCTTGCCGTCGATCCAGATCGCCGAGTGCGCCGGCGGTTTCTGGTCGATCTCTCCCACGAACCCCGCCGCCGCCGCCTCGACCTCACCCCGCGTCGGCGGCCTGTCGACTTCCACAACCTCCCGCTCCGTCTCCCGATCGTCCGACGCCGTGAACGCCGACAGGTCCACCCCCGCCAGGTACGCCTTCTCCCCCGCCATCACCTCGTCGCACCGCTTGGTCATCTTCCCGACCAGCACCACCACCACCCCCGTCGCCATCGGGTCGAGCGTCCCCCCGTGCCCCACCTTCAACGACTTGGGAGCGCCCGCCTTCCGCAGCCGCCCCTTCACCAGCCGGCACAACCCCGCCGAACTTACCCACTCGGGCTTGTCCATCACCACCACGCCCGAGATCGACGCCCGCTCCATCCCCAAGATTAGCACGAGTCATGGTGATAGCGGCACGGGAGGCACGGCTCACCGAGCCGTGCCTCCCGGTCGCGCCCACGATGAGTCCTCGAATCGTGGAGTTCCTCGCCCCCGTGGGACCGACTTCCAGTCGGCCATCCCCTCCCTCAGTGGCGCCGGAGTCCCGTCCGCATCTTCAAACCGCGCTTGCACGCTGTCAATCTTCTACAAATCCGCTTGCGCCTGCTCCTTCAGCCGCCGCAGCGCATCGAACGCCTGCATCGGCGTCATCGCGTCCAGTTTCATCTCACGCAGTTCGTCCACCGCCGGGTGCGGCAGGAACTCCGTGAAAAGCCCGAGTTGGCGGTCGTCCGACCCGGCGAGCCGCAGACGCGGCCTGGCGGGTTCCAGCGGAGCCACCCTGGCCGTGTCCACCCGGGCGTGCTGCACCGACAACGCCCCCAGGATCTCCCGCGCCCTCCGGGTGACCGGCCTGGGCACGCCCGCCAGCTCGGCCACATGCACGCCGTAAGACTGGTCCGCCCGGCCCGGGCGGATCGAATGCAGGAAGACGATCTCTTCTTTGCCCTCGTCGGTCGTCCATTCGCGCACCGCGACATGCAGGTTTCGCACCCGCGGCGCAAGCTTCTCTTCCAGTTCGGTGATCTCGTGGTAGTGCGTGGCGAACAGTGTCCGCGGCCCCGGGTGCTCATCGTCCCCGGCCAAACATTCCGCGATGGCCCACGCCAGGCTCAGCCCGTCCAGCGTCGATGTCCCGCGTCCGATCTCGTCCAGGATCACGAGCGAGTCGGTGGTCGCGTTGTTGAGGATGTTGGCCGTCTCGGTCATCTCGACCATGAAGGTCGATTGTCCGCGGTGCAGCGCGTCGTCGGCCCCGACGCGGGTGAAGATCCGGTCGCACACGCCGACCACCGCCCGGTCCGCCGGCACGAAGCTGCCCGCCTGGGCCAGCACCGCCAGCAGGGCGGTCTGGCGGATGTAGGTGCTCTTGCCGGCCATGTTCGGCCCGGTGATGAGCGCCAGGTTGGCCGGCGCGTCCGCGATGCCGAGTTCACAGTGGTTGGGCACGAAACCCTGACCCAGCGACTCGTCCAGCACCGGGTGCCGCCCGGCGTGGATGGACAGTTCGCGTTTGGTCGTGATCTCGGGGCGTGTCCAGCCGCGCTGGTGGGCCTTGTCCGCGAAGCCCAGCAGGACATCGAGTTCGGACACCGTCTCGGCGTACTCCACCATGTCCGGCACGCGCTGTCTGGCCCGCTCGCACAGGCCGTCGAAGATGATCCGTTCGCGCTCCAACGCGCGGGCCGAGGCGGTGGTCACCTTGTCCTCGAAAGTCTTGAGTTCCGGCGTGATGTACCGCTCGGCGTTCTTGAGGGTCTGCTTGCGGGTGAAGGCGTCGGGCGCCCGGCGTGCCTGGGCCGCGGGCAGTTCGATGTAGTAGCCGAACACCGAGTTGTACCCGACCTTGAGCGATGGGAGGTCATGCTCGGCGATCAGGCGGCCCTGATAATCGGCCAGCCACACGCCCGCGTCCTTCTCAAGATGCCGTGCCTCGTCGAGTTCCGCGTCCACGCCGTCGCGCACCGCGCCGCCCTCGCGCAGGTGGCCCGGGGCGTCATCGACCAGGGTTTCCTTGATCCGCCCGCCCAGCGCGGTCAGGGCCTTGGCGTGGACCTCCAGCCGCTCGCGCATGGGGCCGAGGGTCTCGGCCTGCTCCAGAACCCGGACCAGTTGCTCGGCCGCCAGCACGGAATCGGCCAGGCACACCAGGTCCCGCGGGTTGGCCCGCCCGAGCGCCACCCGGCCCGCGATGCGGGCCACATCGGACACGCCCCTGAGCCGTTCACCAAGAGCCTCGGCCAGGGTGCGCCCGTTGACGAGGGCCTGCACCGCGTCGTGGCGTTGCCGGATCGCCTTGGCGTTGCGCGACGGGTTCGCCAGCCATTGGCGCAGCAGGCGCTTGCCCATCGGCGTGCGCACCACGCACCGCGTGCCCACCGGGCTGGCCAGGAACACCCCCGCCAGCGAGCCGGTCAGCTGCCCGTCGCGGATGGTCTGCTCGATCTCGAGCGCCCGCAGGCTCGTCGCGTCGATGCGGCAGACCCGGTCCCGTTCCACCCGACGCGGCGGGCGGATGTGGGCCAGCGTCACCCGCTGGCGTTGGAACTCCCCGCCGCTGGTCGCGTCGCTGGGGGGGCGGTCCACCGCCTGGGTCTCGCGCAAGTAGCGGATCACCGCGCCCGCGGCCCGCGTGCTGGCCGCCGACTCGTCCAGCCCGAACCCCTCGACCGAGGCCACATCGAAGAGCGCGGTGATGGCACCGACGGACTCCTCCGGGCGGAAGTGCCACGCGGCGCGGCCCGTGCCGGACGCGCCCAGCGCGGCCAGCAGGCCCTTGACCCGCTCGGGCGCTTCCCCCGCGATCGGCTCCGCGTAGAGGACTTCCTTGACCCCGCGCCGGGCGAGTTCGTCGATGACCTCGCCGGGGGTCGCGTCCAGCACCTCGAAGTGCCCGGTCGAGAGTTCAATCATGGCCGCGCCGACGGCGTGGTCGTCGAGGAAGGCCACCGCGGCCAGCGTCACCGACTGCTCATCCCGGAGCATCGACTCATCGACCAGCGTGCCCGGCGTGATGACCTGGGTCACGCCGCGTTCGACGACACCCTTGGCGTCCTTGGGGTCCTGCAGCTGGTCCACCACCGCCACCCGGAACCCGTGTTCCAGCGCCCGCTGAAGGTAGGTGGTCTTCTGGTGGTGGGGTACCCCGGCCACGGGGATGCCGTTGCCGCGATCGACCACGGCCAGGCCCAAGGCGCGCCCCATCGACTCGGCGTCGGGGCCGAACAGCTCGTAAAAGTCGCCCATGCGGAAGAAGAGGATGCAGTCGGGGAACTGCTGCTTGCAGCGGGTCCATTGCTGCATGGCGGGGGTGGCGTAGGGGTCTTTGGCCATGGGAGCCAAGGATAGGGGATTGGTCGGTCCATGCCCAAAAGGAAATGCCCAGGGATTGAATCCCTGGGCATTGATTGGCGTGGGAGGGGAGGTTGGGGTTAGCCCGCCAGGGCCTGCTCATAAGCCTGCTGGGGGCGCAGCCCCACCATCACCTCGGAGGCCTGGCCCTTGTCGAAGAGGATGACGGTGGGGATCGAGGCGATGCCGAAGCGGGCGGCGATGTCGGGGGCGTCGTCCACATTGACCTTGGCGATGCGGCCCGGGTGGGTGGCCGCGAGGCTTTCCAGGGTGGGGGCGAGCACGCGGCAGGGGCCGCACCAGGGCGCCCAGAAGTCCACCAGCACGGGCTGTTCCTGGTTAATGAAGGCGTCAAAGGCGTCGGTGGTGAGTTCGGTGACGGCGTGGCTCATGGAATTCCTTTCCGCCCGTCGCCGGGCGACCAATCTTAGTTGAACAGGGAAGTGAACATGTAGACAGATTGGTCTATTCCAGGCGGAGTTCGGCCCGGCGGCAGGCATCCTCGAGCAGGATGGCCGCGGCTTTCCTGGCCTCGTCAGCGGGGGCGCGGCACCGGCAGATGCGCGAGGAGGCCATCGCCCCGGTGAGCAGGAGGCCGATCCGGGCGGCAAGCCCGTCCGCGTCCGGGCATTCGGTGGCACGGGTGATCTCGGCCAGGAACTGCTGGACGCGGGCCTGATGCCGGAGGATGGCCTGGCCGACGAGTGTGTCCGGGTCCGAGAACTCGGCGGAGGCGGCCTGGATGAGGCAGCCGCAGCGGGAGGGGGTTTCAAAGCGGGCGCCCAAGCCCTCGAAGAGGAGGAGAATCTGCTCGAAGGGGTCGGTGGAACCGGCGGTCCAGGAGCGCATGAGGTTGACCAGCGAGACGCTGGCCTGGTCGAGCACCTCGACGATGAGCTGTTCCTTGCTGCCGAAGTTGTTGTAGAGGGTCATCTTGGCAACCCCGGCCTGATCGAGGATGCGGTCGATGCCGGTCGCGTGAAAGCCCTCTCTGGTGAAGAGTTCGCCGGCGCATTCCAGCAGGAGATCTCGCTTTGTTTGGCTTTGGGGGGGGTTGGGGGGGGTGATACTGGTCATGGGGCACTTTTTTTGGTGAAGTTCCTTCGGAGCGGGAACAAATAGACAGACCGTTCTATTTCATATTTCGCCGATGGAGCATACCAGATCATCGGCCGGAACACCAGTCGGGGCTGACAGAAGCCCCCTCACGAAAGGAACCATGACATGCCCCGGATCGCTCCCATCACGAAGGACAAGGCTCCCCAGGCGTCCCAGCCCATGCTGGAGGGGATCGAGAAGAAGCTGGGCCGGGTGCCCAACCTGCTCGGCACGCTGGCGGCCGCGCCGGCCGGGCTGGCGACCTACCTGAAGCTGGGCGAGGCGCTCGGCGAGGCTTCTTTGAACGCCAAGGTCCGCGAGCAGTTGGCGGTGGCCATCGCCAAGGAGTCCGGCTGCGAGTACTGCGCCAGCGCCCACACCGCGATCGGCAAGATGCACGGCCTCGACGCGGCCGAGTTGGCCCGGAACCTGGACGGCAAGGCGAGCGACCCCAAGGTGCAGGCGGCCATCGACTTCGCCCTGGCCATCGTGGGCGAGCGGGGCTTCGTGACCGACGCCCAGTACGCCGCGGCGAAGAACGCGGGCCTCAACGACGCCGAGCTGATCGAGGTTCTGGCGATCACGGTGACCAACCTGTTCACGAACTACGCCAACCACATCTTCCAGACCGTGAACGACTTCCCGAAGGTGGAGATCGGCGCGGCGGCGCACTGAGGCTCTCCGATCACGCCGCGCCGGGCCGCACGCCCGGCACGGCGCTTTGTTTTCCATTTTCCTGCGCAGCACCGCCCGGGTGGTCCGGGCGGTGTTGTTTTGAGTCCGATAACATAATTTGTCCTGCTCAACCAGGTTTCGGGTGAAGAAAATGAAAATCGGCTTGCTTTGATGCGATTTGCATATATGCTATTGGCATCAAAGGAGGCGGTGTGGATCAGGCAAAGAGCGCGGGCAGGACGGTTCCTGGTGATGAGCGGGCGTTTCTGGCGTCTTACGACGCCACAGCCTTTGACCGTCCGAGCGTGGCGGTGGATGTGGTCCTGGTGACGGTGGAGGCCGGTCATCTGCGGGTACTGGTTGTGCAGCGTGATGAGCATCCTGGCAAGGGGGCGTGGGTGCTGCCGGGTGGGTTTGTCCGGATGGATGAGTCGTTGGATCGGGCGGCGGCGCGGGTGCTTGCCCGGAAGGCATCGTTGCGCGGCGTGTATCTGGAGCAGTTGTACACCTTCGGGGCGGTGGATCGTGATCCAAGGACGAGGGTGATCTCGGTGTCATATTTCGCGTTGGTGGAGCCGGAGCGGTTGCGTGGGGTCGTGGGGGAACAGGATGACGGGGCGCGTTGTCTGGCTCGGCTGCATGTCGCGTGGCAGGGGGAGACCGGTGGAGAGGCTTCGGCGTTCAAGGCGGATGGTGGAGGGGGCGGGGAAGGGGCGGCGATCCCGTTGGGGTTTGATCACGCGGCGATCCTGGGCATGGCCGTCAAGCGTTTGCGCGGCAAGCTGGATTACGCGCCGATCGGTTTCGAGTTGCTTCCTGAAGAGTTCACGCTTCGTGGGTTGCAGTCCGTCCATGAGACGATCCTGGGCCGTTCGCTGAACAAGGACGCGTTCCGGCGTCGGATGCTTGCGACGGGGATGCTGGAAGCGACGGGCCGGCGAGAGGCCGAGGTCGGTCATCGCCCGGCGGAGTTGTATCGGTTTGTCACCAAGGCCGCTCGTTGAGCGGGTCAGGAGAGGTATCCATGGCAGAGATCAGGTCGTTTTCGTTCTGGCGTCACCTCCGTGCGGAACCGAATCAGCAGGTGCTGCGGTATCGGCGCGGCCGGTTGATCGCGAGCGGTCGGGGTCTTGCGTTCTGGTTCACGCCGCTGAACACGAGCATCTCGGTCGTTCCGGTGGATGACCGGGAACTGGCGTTTCTTTTCCGGGGGCGTTCGCGGGACTTTCAGGATGCGGTGGTTCAGGGGGTGGTGAGCTACCGGGTGACGGACCCCCAGCTTCTCGCCGAGCGGGTCGATTTCACGATCGACCCGGCGAACGGGTCGCACCGGGACAAGCCGCTGGAGCGGATCGCGGGGATGGTGACCGAGCTTGGGCAACAGTTCGCGATGGACTATCTGGTCCATACGGACCTTGAAGCCATCCTGCGCGACGGGGTGGGGGCCATCCGTTCCCGGATCGAGTCCGGCCTGGGTGAGGACGAGGGCCTGGCCGGCATGGGGATTTCGGTCGTCTCCGTCCGGGTGGGGACGGTGCGTCCCGAGGCGGAGATCGAAAAGGCCTTGCAGGTCAAGATCCGCGAGGCGATCCAGCAGCAGGCGGACGAGGCGACCTTCCAGCGTCGCGCCCTGGCTGTTGAGAAGGAGCGGGCCATTCAGGAGAATGAGTTGCAGAACCGCATCGAGTTGGCGCGGCGCGAGGAACGGCTGATCGCCCAGCGCGGCGAGAACGAGCGGCGTCGCGTCACGGACGAGAACGACGCCGCACGGATCGCGGCGGAAGGCGCGGCGGCGCGTTCGGCGATCGAGGCCGACGCGGAGGCCGGGCGCATCCGCGCGGTCGAGGAAGCGCGGGTTTCTTCGGAGCGGGAACGCATGGCCATCTACCGCGACTTCCCGGCCGATCGTCTGATGGGTTTGGCCGCCCGGCGGCTCGCCGGATCGCTCAAGCGGATCGACCACCTGAATGTCACTCCGGATGTTCTGGGGCCCATGCTGGCCGGGCTCGTCTCTGCGGGCACGGCGCGCCTTGAGCAGCGCGGAGGGGACTGACATGTCTTCGTTGCCTCCTCGCGCGGTCGTGGTGCGTCGGGATACCGAGTACGAACTGCTGCTGGCGCGGCACGCCACCAGGGGGCAGGCGGAGTTCTTTCTCCGGTCGCGGGGTCAATCGATCGAGGATGTCGAGGCGGAGCATCGTGCCCTCCATGCGGCATTGAACGCGGTGCTGGGCGGCATCCCGGGCGATTGGCGGCGTGCGATGGTGCTGCGTGGCGAGCTGGATCGGTTCTTGTTTGAGCCGCGGGATGTGGTGGTCGCGGTGGGCCAGGACGGGCTGGTGGCGAACATCGCCAAGTATCTGCGCGGCCAGCCGGTGCTGGGCGTGAACCCGCTGCCGGGACGCTTCGACGGCGTGCTGGCGCGGTTTGACGCCGGCGACGCCCCGGGAGTGCTTCATCGCATCGGCGAGGGGAGGGCGCCGGATGTGCAATCACGCACGATGGTCCGCGCCTCCCTGGATGATTCCCAGACGGTCATCGCGATGAACGAGGTGTTCATCGGCCATCGGAGCCATCAATCGGCGCGGTACCGCATCCGGTTCAACGGTCGGGAAGAGCGGCAGTCTTCCTCGGGCGTGATCGTGGCGACCGGGACCGGTGCGACCGGCTGGGCGCGGTCGATCAACCTGTCCCGCGGGACCTCCACCACGCTGCCCGGCCCGACCGATCCGCGTCTCGCGTTCTTCGTGCGTGAAGCATTCCCGAGTGTTTCGACAGGCACGGCGATCACGGCGGGTCTGTACGGACGCAACCGAAACCTCGAGTTGGTGTCGGAAATGAACTCGGGAGGGGTGGTCTTCGGCGACGGGATTGAGGACGACTTTATGGCCTTCGAGTTTGGACAGCGGCTGAGCGTGGGTCTGGCGGAGAGCGTGCTGAACTTGATCGTGGGATGAGCGGGCGAACGATGGGAAAGCGATCAGGCGCCGGGCCGGTGGTTGGCGTGGAGCCAGGCGAGCATGCGCTGGTTGCGGTCGGTCTGGTCGGGGTCGATGATCTCCGATTCGTAGCCGCTGGTGACGACCTCGAAGAGCGAGTCGTGGAAGGTCATGACGATGTGGCGGAGTTTGGCGTATCGCTCCGCTTTGTGCGCGCCGTGGACGCGGTTGGCCTTCTCGAGCGCGTTGATCCAGGGGGAGTTGGTGATCTCGTAGTTTCGCCAGGATTCCAGTCCGCGCTCAGAGAGGGGGTGGCCGTCGAGGGCTTCGTCGTTGGGCATGCCCATCGCCATCGCCGCGACTCTGAATCCGACGATGACCCACTGGTCGCGGCCTTCGTGACGGGTGTAGTAGCCGAGCACGGTCCAGTTGTCGGTTGCGAACACGGTGGGGATTGGAGCCCCGATGTCCTGGCCCGGCAGGTCGGTCAGTTCGCGGACTTGGACCTCGGGGCCATACTGATCGAAACACACGCTCGTGGGCATGGAGGATTCCTGGTTGCCCCCCGCGGGCTTGTCGGATCGTACGGCGGACGGCCGGGGCGGGTGGTTTGGTTGGAGGGGGAGGGGAAACCCGATTCGAGGGCGCGAGCGGGAGGGGAAACACGGCTCGGCGAGGCGTGCCACCAAGAAGAACCCCACGATTCGAGGACTCATCGTGGGCGTGAACTGGGGAGGTCGTACGATGGGGGATGCTTGTGCTCGGCATCGAGTCATCCTGCGATGAGACGGCGGCGGCGGTGGTCGAGGGGTCGCGCGTGCTGTCCTCGGTGGTGGCCGCGCAGCACGACCTGCACGCCGAGTACGGCGGGGTGGTGCCGGAGATCGCCAGCCGGGCGCACGAAGAGCACATCCTGCCGGTGGTCCGGCGGGCGGTGGCGGAGGCGGGGGTGGGGTTGACGGATGTGGGGGCGGTCGCGGTCGGGCATCGGCCGGGGCTGGTGGGGTCGCTGCTGGTGGGGCTGTCGGCGGCCAAGGCGCTGGCATGGTCGCTGGGCGTGCCGCTGGTGGGAGTGGACCATGTTCATGCCCATCTGGCGGCAGCCGCGCTGGATGCCGAGCCGCTGGCGTTCCCCGCGCTGGGGCTGGTCGTGTCCGGCGGGCACACGACGCTGTACGCGATGCGGAGCGAGACCGAGCTGACCCGTCTGGGCGGCACGATCGACGACGCGGCGGGCGAGGCGTACGACAAGGTCGCGGCGATCCTGGGGCTGGGGCACCCCGGCGGGCCGCTGGTGGACCGGCTGGCGTGCGAGCCGGGGGCGGACGAGCGGGGGTTCGACTTTCCGATCGGGCTGATGCGCAAGGACGACCTGAACTTCAGCTTCTCCGGGGTGAAGACCGCCGTGCTGTACGCGGCGAAGGGGCGGCCGAACCCGCCGACGCTGCCGGGGAAGGAGCCGATCGTGCTCCCTCCCCCACCGCCGCTGACGGACGCACGCAAGCGGGATATCGCGGCGAGTTTCCAGCGTTGCGTGTGCGCCGCGCTCCTGCGCAAGACCGAGGCGGCGTGGGAGCGGCACGGGCCGTTCCGGTCGATCGTCGTGGGGGGCGGGGTCTCGGCGAACTCGCGACTGCGGCGGGAGATGGGGGAACTGGGGGCGCGGCTGGGGGTTGGGGTGCGCGTGCCGCCGATGAGGTACTGCGTGGACAACGCGGCGATGATCGCGGGGCTGGGGGTCCGGCTGTTGGAGGCGGGGCGGCGGGACGACCTGACGCTGGCGGCGGTGCCGACGACGGCGTGCTGACGCGAGTGGATCTCTCGCTTTGTAGCCGCGCACGAAGTAAGCGGATTCTTCCGTCACTCGTCGAAGCCGCGCACAAAGCAAACGAATCGACGAGCGAAGAATCCGCTTACTTCGTGCGCGGCTGCAAAGAAGCGGGGTCAATCTTTTTCGTTGAACCGCTGTTCGATGCGGAGCAGCGCATCGCGGATCTCGGCCAGCATCTTCGCCTCGTCGATGGCGTCGTCGCTGTCGGTGGTCGTCGCGCGGCGTTTTCCGCCGCCCTCGGCGGTCTGGTCCCGCTGCGCGAGCACGGCCCGGCGGAAGGCCGGGGCGTCGGCGATGCCGATCATGTTGACCAGCGCTCCGCCCGCGGCCCCGCTGGTCTGCCCGGCCGTCTCCACGCGGAAGCCCTGCAAGCCGAGCCAGCGCATGATCGGGCCTTGGTACATCTGGAGGTCGGTGATCTTGTCGAGCGGGACGGTGGATTCGACGCGATTGAAAAGGCCCTTCTTGATCTCGAGCGTGCGGTCGGTCAGGGCGCAGGAGAGGCGGTCGAGGTACTTGTCCATCACCAGCACGGTGATGATGAGCACGACCGGGATCAGCGGGATCAGCACGACCGTGCAGACCATGATGATCGTGGGCTGCCAGAGGTAGTACTTCTTGATGGCGGCGCGGTCGAAGACGGCTTGGCGGAGGACGGAGTGGTCGGGCATGGCGGTTCCTCTCATCTGTTCACTTACTGTATAATCCTGGCAATAGACGCTCTGCGGCTTCTTTGACCTGCTGTCGGTACCCACTGGCATTAACCAGGTGATTCTTTGGAATGGGGATTGCATGCGGCGGAATCGTTGGAAACCCATACATTCCAGACCACGGAACTCTTTCTCCCCTGATTGCTTCACTCAATTTACCTAGCATGGGCGTTGAAAGCATCCACACGCACAGTGGCCAACCATTTTTTCCCTTACTTTTCGGATCGAGATGGACCCATGCCGACAAGAACTCGATTGTTCCTCCCCAGCACCTAATGATGTTTACACATCCATTTTTTGATGCAATATCACAAACACCCGCAACCACACTTCGCAATTCAGTATGCTCGGAATTTTGTTGATCAAGAGTAGATGAATCAGATGTCGCCAACAACTCGAACGGCGGGATGATCTGCCTAGCCATGGCTCCAGGAAGGTATACGCCATACAGAAGCGCGTGGCAACCCCTCACCCAGTTCCAAACAGAATCGTACATCCAGTCAATCTGGAGTGAACCGACCAGTCGGCCATCGGGTAAAAAATGAGGCCCGTCGAGATGCTTGGCTACCAACCTGGCCTGATGAGGCGTCCACGAATCTTTCTTTGTAGTAGCAGTAGCCTCGAATGCTTGATATTGCTCGTCAAACTTCGATTTGAATATTTCATCACACGATTTATGCACATCGGCGGTGAGTCGCCATTGATCTTTTGCGCACTGCGGAGCCGGGCCGCACATACTTTTGGGAATGACATGTTCTACACGAACGAGGTTAGATCGCCCACTTTGTAGAAACGGCAGTGCTTCGCCGCACAGGTAGCAAAAACTCTTCTTTCGACCCACCGATGTATCCGGTCGAATCAGCCGCCTTCTGGCTTTATCCGCTTGTTGCTGCGTAATGATTTCAGGCAAGCTATTCCCCCGGAATGTACGAGATCGCGCCTTCCATCGGGCTGCTGGCGGTGGCGTAAAGCTTCTTGTCGATCCGCCCGGCCAGGTAGCTCTGTCGCCCGGCCTCGCAGGCCTTGCGCATGGCGTGGGCCATCATGATCGGGTCTTTGGCGTGGGCGATCGCGGTGTTGAGCAGGACGGCGTCGGCGCCCAGTTCCATCGCGAAGGACACATCGCTCGCGCTGCCGACCCCGGCATCGACGATCACGGGGTAGTCCGGGTCGCCCGTCTTGAGCGTCTCCAGGCACAGCACGATGTTGTTGGGGTTCAGAACGCCCTGGCCGGAGCCGATGGGCGAGCCGGCGGGCATGACGGCCGCCGCCCCGGCGTCCTTGATCCGCCTGGCGATAATCGGGTCGTCGCTGGTGTAGCACAGCACCTGGAAGCCGTCCCTCACGAGCGTCTCGACGGCCTCGACGGTGCCGATGGGGTCGGGCAGCAGGGTCCGCTTGTCGCCGAGCACCTCCAGCTTGACCCAGGACGCGCCGGGGTTGTCGAGCTGTTCGAGCAGGTCGCGCCCCAGGCGGGCGACTCGCACGGCGTCCTCGGCCGTGAAGCAGCCGGCGGTGTTGGGGAGGATGGTGTACCGGGACAGGTCGATGAAATCGAGCAGGCTTCTGCCCTCGGCGTTGAACAGGCGTTCGCGGCGCACGGCCACCGTGATGACCTCGGAACCCGAGGCGTCGAGGGCGTCGCGCATCTGCTCCATCGAGGCGTACTTGCCCGTCCCCACCAGCAGGCGGCTGGAGAACGAACGACCGGCGACGGTGAGCGGCGAAAGCCCCGGTTCAACGAGTGTCTGGCCCATGACCGATCATAGGATGGAGTCCCCGCCCCGATCCCGTGAGGAGAAGCCGCCATGCGTCGCCCGATGAACCCCGTCCCCGCCCTTGTCCTGACCGCCGCCGCCCTGCTGGGGCCTGTCGGGCTGGCCGGGTGCGCCAGCACGACGATCAAGGTGAAGGAATCGCTGGGCATCGCCAAGCGGGAGCAGTTGGTCTCGGAAGTCAAGGACGCCCGCAACGCCCAGCAGCAGGCCAAGGACCAGTTCTCGAGCACGCTGGAGGAGTTCAAGTCGATCACCGGCTACACCGGCGGCGACCTCGAACGCCGGTACAACCGGCTCAAGGAGCAGGCGGACCGGTCCAAGGCGCGGGCGGGGGCGGTGTCCGGCAAGATCGAGTCGGTCGAGCGGATCGCCAACGCGATGTTCCGGGAGTGGGACCAGGAGCTGGCCCAGTACTCGTCCGAGACGCTGCGGGCGGCCAGCGCGGAGCAGTTGAACCTCACGCGGCAGCGGTACCGGCAGCTGATGGGAGCGATGAAAACGGCCGAAGGCAGCATGAAGCCGGTGTTGAGGGCGTTCGACGATCAGGTGCTGTTCCTCAAGCACAACCTCAACGCGCGGGCGATCGCTTCCCTCCAGACCACGGTGACGGAGTTGGAGGGCGAGATCGGCCGGCTCATCGCGGAGATGAACGCCTCGATCGACGAGGCCAACGCATTCATCCAGGGGATGGAGCGGCAGGGAGGCTGAAGCCCACCCGGGAGACCGGAAGCGCGGGGTGGTCAGTTCCAGCTCATCCCCTTGGGCCAGTCCTCCGGATGCTGGCCCTCGGCGGCGCGGATGGTTTCGGAGAGCTTGGCGAGTTCGCGCCCGAGCAGGCGGGTGCGGGTCTCGGCGTCGCCCTCGGCCAGCATCCGGTAGCGGGTCTCGCGCCCGGAGACGAGCGTGAAGCCGATGACATCGAGCAGGACGGGGGTGGGGATCTGGTCGTTGCGGACATACTGCAAAACCTGCTCGGCGATGCGGAGGCGGGCGAGGGGGCCGCTGTCGAGCGCGTCATCAACCCAGGTGCGCAGGCGTTCCATGGCTTCGGTGGCGCTGAAGACCTCCGCGCCCTCGTCGCCGAACGGCTCGACGCGGACGCGCCGGTAGAGTTCGCCGGGTTCAGGCTCGATCTCCTCGGCGATCCTGGCGCGGCACAGGCCGTGGAGGACGACATTGAAACGCCCGTCGGGCAGGCGCTCGTGGGAGACGATCTGGCCGATGCAGATGATGGGACGGACGGCGGGGCGCCCGCGGGCGTCCGGAGGGCGGGCCGGATCGAGGGTGGCGACGGCGATCTGGCCGGCGGCGTCGAGTTCCGCGTCGACCATCTGGCGGTAGCGCGGCTCGAAGATGTGCAGGGCCAGGGGCTGCTGGGGCAACAAAACCAGGTCGAGCGGGAATATCGCCACCGGGCGGCCGAAGTTGATCCGGACTGACTGGGCCCCGTCCATGCCCAAGGATACGCGAACCCGAGCACGGAGGCCCCGCCATGATCGAACCGTCCTTCCTGGAATCCAAGTTCCGCGAGGCCCTGCCGTACGAGCGGTATGTGGGCGAGGGCAAGCCCGAGCACCGGCGTGCGTGGGAGGCGTTCCGGGCACGGGCGGACCTCACGCCGGCGCAGGAAGCCCTGGTCGGGGGCTTTGTCCGCCGCCTGCCGGTGCTGGTGGTCTCGGGCACCTGGTGCGGGGACTGCGTGCAGCAGATCCCGTTCATCGACGCGATCGACCGGGCGGGGCCGACCGTCGAGGCCCGCTACCTGGACCGCGACCTGCACGCCGACCTGTCGTCGCGCCTGATGCTGTGCGGCGGGCTGCGGGTGCCGGTGGTGCTCATCCTCAACGAGGACTTCGATATCCTGTCGGTGGAGGGCGACCGGACGCTGGCCCGCTATCGGGCGTTGGCCGCCCAGCGATTGGGCGCCTCGTGCCCGCTGCCGGGCGCTCCCGTGCCGGACGACGAGGTGGCGGCGACCCGGCAGGACTGGGCCGATGCGTTCGAGCGGGCGCACCTGATGGCGCGGCTGAGCACCAAGCTGCGGGCCAGGCACGGGGATTGAGACCCGGGCCGTGGCATCGCTCTCGCGTTCTCGGACCAAGGCGAAAGCCCGGTTCAAAAGAACGAGTCGCGGAACCGGTGGCCGTTCATGAAATCCGATGTATCTTCCTTTTCGTGGGGGGGTTTACCGCGCGGATGGATTCCGTCGCGTCCTCCCCCCTCCAGGTCCCGAGCCGGTCGCGTGCGGTGTGTGTCCGTGCGGGTTCGGTGTGTTCGCGAGCGGGTCGATGCCCGATCGCCGTGCGAGAGGAAAAGCAAACATGAAGCGTACCGCCCTGAGCATCTGCGCCCTGTCCGTGGCCGCCTTGTCCGGAACCGCCCACGCGGGCCTTGTCGCCGAGTCCGTCGGCCAGCTCCAGAACGCCGGAACCCATTCGATCGACATCCACGGCAACGCCACCGGCCCCCGCGGCGCGACCACGGTGTTCACCAACCTCCAGTCCGGGTTCACCGCCAACGCGGCGTTCAGCTCGGGGGACCTCTCGGCCGTGTTCGGCGCCCAGGTGTCCACGATCGGCACCGGGCGGCTCCAGGACTTCTCCTTCACGCTGTTCAACAGCGGCGCCGCCGGCGGCGGCGCGCTGACCAGCGCGCAGGTTGCCATCGACTTCTACCGCGTGTCCGACGGCAGCCTGATCGGCGGCTTCAATGTCAACACCGGCGCCATCAACCTGAACACCGGCTTCTACACGACCCTGAATGTGAACGGGCTGGGCGACCTGGGCATCAACATCGACACCACCGACATCATTGTCACGCAGTCCGTCCTGTCCAGCGTCGGCGCCGCCAACCGCCTGGGCCTGGTCTCGGCCAGCCCGGTCTCGATCGGCTCGGCGTTGCCGCAGCTCTACATCGACGCCGCGGATGTGGGCGGGGGCGCGGCGGGCTTCTACAACATCACCTCGGGCGGCGCGCCGATCGTGTTCAACGCCGGCTACCAGATCGTGGTGCCCGCCCCCGCCTCGGCGGGGCTTCTGGGCCTGGGCGGATTGCTCGCCGCCCGGCGTCGGCGCTGATCCGCAACGGATCGTTCCCAACGAACCCCGCCTCCGGGCGGGGTTTTTCGTGCGCGCGCCCCTCCCCGCTATGATCCCGGCGAGCCATGCCCAACCCCACCGAACGCCAGAACATCCAGGTCCGCGCCGAGCGGACGGTCCTCGCCGCCCTGCGCCTGCCCGAGTCGGTCTTCGATCCGCGCGATCCGTTCGGGGAGCTGCGCGAGCTGGCCGAGCAGGCGGGCGCGACGGTCGTGGGCGAGCTGGAGCAGCGGCGCGACCGGCCGGAGCCGGGCACCTACATGGGCAAGGGCAAGGTCGAGGAACTCAGGAACCTCTGCGACGCGCTGGACGCCTCCACCGTGATCTTCGACCACGAACTCAGCCCCAAGCAGATCGCCACCATCGAGAAGGTCGTTGGGCGGAAGATCCTCGACCGCTCCGAGCTGATCCTGGACATCTTCGCCGGGCGGGCGACCACGCACGAGGCCCAGATCCAGGTGGAACTGGCCCAGCTCGAATACACCTACCCGCGTCTGCGCGCGATGTGGAGCCACCTGGAGCGCATCACCGCCGGCGCGGCCTCCGGCGGCGTGGGCACCCGCGGGCCGGGCGAGCAGCAACTCGAGATCGACCGCCGCCTGGTCCAGCGGCGCAAGCTCATCCTCCAGCGCGAGCTGGCAGAGATCCAGGAACGCAAACGCCGCGCCGTCCGCCAGCGCAACATCGACAACGACACCGTCGGCCTGGTCGGCTACACCAACGCCGGCAAGAGCACCATCTTCAACTCCTTCACCGAGGGCGGGGCCTACGCGGACGACCGCGTGTTCGCCACGCTGGCCACCCGCACGCGCCGCTGGGATCTCGGCGGCGGCGTCCACTGCATGCTCTCCGACACCGTGGGCTTCGTGCGCGAGCTGCCCCACCACCTGGTGGCCTCGTTCCGCGCCACGCTGGAGGAGGCCACCCACGCCGACCTGCTGATCGTCGTGCTCGATGTCTCCGACCCCAGCGTCGAGATGCACCACGACACCGTCACCAACACGCTGGAAGAACTCTTCAGCGATGTCGAGAAGCGCGAGGCCCGCGACAAGGACGCCCCGCCCTACGAGCGCCCGGAGATCATCACGGTCCTCAACAAGGCCGACCGCCTGCACGACAACCGCGACCTGCTCTACTGGCAGGCCCGCATCCCGGGCGCGATCCCGCTGTGCGCCCTGCCCCCATCCCCGGAGACGCCCGAACCCGTCGGGCACGCGGAACTCATCGAGCGCGTCCGCGCCTTCGTCGTCGGCCCCGTCCGCGAGTTGAGCCTGTCGGCGCCCATGTCCGACCCGAAGACCATCGACGCGATCGAACGCCGCTGCGAGGTGCTCGACCGCGCCTACGAGGGCGATCGGGCGGTCCTCCGCGCCCGGATCGGGGCACGCCAGCTCGGGCGGCTGCGCTCGGGCAGCCCCGGCCTGGAGGTGTTCCTGCCCGACGGGACGCCGGTGGAACGCGAGTCGAACCGGGCGGGCTGGCGGCGCTGATCCGGCCCCGAAAGCCCCGGAATCCGCAAAGCTCCGATTTCCCGGGCGTTCCGGAAACCGGGCACACCGGTTGTTCGTATGGCACGGTATCGGTAGACTGACCCTTGCCGGCCCGGGCCTGATCGCCCCCCCCCGGCGCACCGGGTCGTCCACCCGGTCGCCCGAGAGCGGCCCCCCTCCCCCTGCCCGCCACTCGGCAGCCGCGAAGGCCCGAGGAGCCGGGACCACCAGGAGCCTCCCATGCACGCAGCCCGACGCCTCGCCGCCTGCTCGCTCGTCGCCTTCGCCGGCCTGGGTTCGTGGCCCGCGCCTCTGGCCACCGCGCTGGGGGCCGAAGCCCGGGCCTCCGACGACGCGGAACTGCGCAAGACCAAGGCGGGCAACCTGCGCGCGCTCTCCAAGCGGGTCACGCTGGATGTGAAGGAGCAGCCCATCTCCGATGTGTTCGAGTTCATCGCCCGCGTCACGGGGGCGGAACTGGAACCGATCTATCTGGACAACGACGGCTTCGAGGGCATCGACCCCGAGACCCCCATCACCATCCGCGCCACCGACATGCCCGCTCTCTCCCTGCTGGAGCGCGTCCTCGCACGCGCCCAGCAGATCGAACGCCCGAGCAGCAACTACACCTGGCAGTTCACGGACATCGGCTCGATCGAGTTCGGCCCCAGGTCCGCCCTGAACCGCAACCAGGTGGTGGAGCTGTACGACATCTCCGACCTGATGTACATCGTGCCCCGCTTCGACGACGCGCCGGAGTTCGACCTGTCGAGCGCCCTCCAGTCCTCGCAAGGCGGCGGGGGGTCCAGCCCGTTCCAGTCCGGCGGCGGACAGAACCAGGACGAACAGTCGCACGAGGAGCGGGTGCGGAGACTCATCGAGCTGATCGAGACCACCGTGGAGCCGGAGCAGTGGGCCTCGTCCGGCGGGGACGGCGCGTCCGTCACCGCGTTCGGCAACTCGCTGGTCGTGACGGCCCCGGACTATGTGCACCGCCAGATCGCCGGGTACGGCTTCTGGCCGTCCCGCTTGCAGCAGGTCCGCACGGTCGATGGGCGTCGCCAGGTGCATATCCGGCCCGATGCCCCGGCGCGCGCGAAGCCCTGATCCCTTTCCGTTCTCATGCCGGCCTCGCGTGCCCACGAACCCCGCCGCGCCCGCGTCTCTATGATGCGGGCGTGACCGCGCACCGATGATCCGGCCGCTCACGCCGATTCGTCCGGGCCGCCGGGGCCGGGGCATCCCCCCCCACCACCCCAGACCCCACATCCCAGGACGCCCCCTGATGAGCGAAGCATTCCCAACGACCGGCCCCGCCGTGACGGTCTTCGAGCAGGCCAAATCCCGCGCATCCGACCTCATCAACGCGGGACAGCGGGAGCTGGCGGTCATCCTGCTGCGCGACCTGCTCAAGCAGCAGCCCAAGGATGTGCAGGTGCTGCGGATGCTGGCCCTGTCGCTCCAGGGCAACGAGGACCTGGCGGTCAAGAGCAAGGAGCCCGAAAACCTCCGCATGATCCGCTTTGCCTCGCAGCTCGCCCCGGGCAACCCCGACCTGCTGGCCGAGTACGCCATGATCGCCCGCTCGTCCGGACAGACCCGCGATGCGTTCCGGATCGTGGACCAGGCGCTGGCGATCGACGCGGGCAACACGCGGGCCGTGATGTTCAAGGCCCGCCTGCTGCAAGGGGCCAACAAGATCGAGGAAGCCCTCGACCTGATCGAGACCACCCACCGCCGAAGCCCGGACCCCCAGCTCGCGGTGTGCCTGGCGGACCTGTGCCTGCACCGCCGCCTGCACGGGCAGGGCATCGACGCGGTCCGCCCGGTGTTCGAGGACCCGACCACGCCGGTCGCCCGCCGCATCGAGGCCGCGTTCCTGCTCGGCCACCTGCACGACGCGCTGGGCGAGTACGACACGGCGTTCGACTACTACAAGACCGGCAACACCATGCAGGGGCCGGAGCCGGCCTCGGACTTCGACCGGCACATCGCCCAGTGGAGCCGCGGGATGGTCGGGTCGATCCCCTCCTCGACGGAGGACGGCACGCCGGCGGTTATGGTGATCGGCATGCCCCGCTCGGGCACCACGCTGACCGAGATGATCCTGGCGGCGCACCCCAGGATCACCGGCGTGGGCGAGAGTTCGCTGCTCAACCGCCTCGCCCACCGCAACACCATCGACAAGCTGACGGACAAGGTCCTGATCGACGGGTACGCGCGGGAATACCTCACGATGCTCCGGTCCTGCTCGCCCGACCCCAAGGCGGCGCGCGTGGTGGACAAGATGCCCGAGAACTTCGTCTATCTCCCTCTGGCCGTGCGGATGCTGCCGGGCCTGCATGTGATCCACTGCCGGCGCGACGCGCGGGACACCTGCCTGTCCATCTACTTCCAGCAGTTCGGCCCGTGGCTCCGGTACGCCAAGAGCCTCGAATCGGTCGCGGACCAGTACCGCGGCTACCTGCGCCTGATGGACCACTGGCGGGAGGTCCTGGACATCACCATCCACGAGTCGGTCTATGAAGACCTGACCGGCGATCCCGGGCCGCACATCCGGGCCATGCTGGACCACACGGGGATGCCGTTCCACCCGGCCTGCCTGGAGCCGCACAAGTCCAGGAACGCCGTCAACACCGCCAGCATCGCCCAGGTCCGCCGGCCGATCTACCAGTCCAGCCGCGAACGCTGGCGGAGGTACGAGAAGCACATCGGCCCGCTGCTCGAACGCCTGGACGGCGTGTGATATGCTCCCGCGGGGACTACCCGGAGGTTCTTATGACGCGGTTCGCCCGGTCGGTCGTTGTCGTGCTCGCCCTGCTGCCGGCCCTGGCCGGCTGTTCATCCGGCCCCGAGCCGGAGCCGCTCCCGCCCGCCGGGCCGATCGCCGAGGCGGTCCGCCAGGCCCAGAAGGACTGGCCGTGGATCGCGGGCACCGAGTGGGAGCTGGCGGCCATCGAGGGCCAGCCGCCCCTGGAGGGGGCCCGCGCCTGGATTCGGTTCAACCCGGACGAGACCTGGGTGTCAGGCTCCACCGGCTGCAACCGGATCACGGGCAGCTACATCCGGCGCGGCCAGGACGGCATCCGCATCGGCCCGCTCCGGACGACCAGGCGCTTCTGCAACCAGCCCGAGGGCATCATGCAGCAGGAAGCCCGCTTGCTCCACCTGCTGGCCGAGGCGGTGGCGTACCGCGCGTCGCGCGAGTGGTTCCACCTGCTTGTGGACGACCAGATCGTGCTGAGCTTCCAGGCCGTCAAGACACAGACGGGCGTCGTGCCCGACCCCGACAGCCAGGCCCCCTGAATCCACGGCATGAACCCCGGGCGGGCCGCTCCGTACGATACAGCGGAGTTTCCCCCCCTGCCCCCCGGAGGACCGCATGGCGTCGAGCACCCGCCCCCTGATCGCCATCCTCGGCCTGGCCGTGGTCGGCTCGACCATCGTCGTGGCCACCAACGCGGCACGCGACCCCTACTCGTTCTTCGACCCCATCGTCGAGGTGCGGATGATGCTTCGCGAGCATGCCGTGGAAGCGCCCGACGATGGGGCCATGCTCGACGGAGCCATCCGCGGCATGGTCGAAACGCTGGGCGACCCGTACACCGAGTATGTCCCCGCACGCGACACCGCCGAGTTCTCCAAGAACCTGACGGGCGAGTATGTCGGCATCGGGGCGGAGGTCGGGCTGCGGGACGGGTGGTTCACCATCCTCTCGCCGCTGGACGACTCGCCCGCATGGAAGGCGGGGGTCATGGCCGACGACCGCGTGGTCGCCATCGACGGGGTATCCACCGAGGGCATGTCCGTCGATGCGTGCATCGCCCGGCTCATGGGCAAGCCGCAGACCACCGTGATCATCACGGTCGAGCGCGCCGGCGAACGCAAGGACATCGCCATCACGCGCCAGCCCATCCGGGTCCGCCCGGTCAAGGGCCTGTTCCGCGCCGACGGCGGCGAGGGGGACTGGCGGTTCCTGCTCGACCCCGAGCGCCGGATCGCGTATGTGCGCCTCGGTCAGTTCACGCCCACCGCCGCGGAGGAGCTGCGCCAGGCGCTCGGAGCCGCCCAGGCCGAGGCCGGCGGAACGCTCGGCGGGCTGATCCTGGACCTGCGCTTCAACCCCGGCGGCGTGATGGACCAGGCCGTGGCCATCGCGGACATGTTCCTGGACAAGGGCGTGATCGTGTCCACCCAGGCCCGCACCGGGTCCGCCCATGTCGAACGGGCCACCGGCAAGGGCGTCTGGCGGGATGTCCCCCTGGTCGTGCTGGTCAACGCGCAGAGCGCCAGCGCGTCCGAGATCGTCGCCGGCGCGCTCGGCGAACACGGGCGCGCGGTGATCCTCGGCACCCGAACCTTCGGCAAGGGTCTCGTCCAATCCGTGCGCGCGCTGCCGTCGGGGGCGGGCATGCTCAAGATCACCGAGCAGCGGTACGCCCTGCCGTCCGGGCGCATCATCCAACGCACCGACGACGCGACTGTGTGGGGCGTGGACCCGACGCCGGGCTTCTACCTGCCCCTCAACGACGAGCAGACCGCCGCCATGCTCACCGCGCGCCGCCGCCAGGAGATCATCTCCCACCAGGACGCCCCGGAACCGACCACCCCCGACGATGTGATGGAGCGCCTCGCCGACCCCCAGCTCGCGGCCGCCTGGGGCGTCCTGCGTCACCACGCCATAACCGGTGTGATGGAGCCGATCGGCATCCCGCCCAACGACCCGGTCCTCGTCGCCTCGGGCGAACTCGACACCGTCCGCCGCCAGCGGGACCGCTTGGTCCGTGAACTGGCCCGGATCGACCGCCGCCTCGACGCCGCCGAGCAGGGGGTGCCGGATGACGCCCGGACCGACGCCCGCGACCTCTGGGACGACGACGCGCCGGTCCTGGGCGGCACCATCACCGTCACCGACGCCCAGGGCAATCTCATCACCACCCTGACCATCACCAACCCGGACATCGAGCGGTGGCTGATCGATGCGGGGGTCACGCCCCAGCCCGCCCCGGATCAGACAGCACCCGCCCCGTGAACTGGGCAAAAACACCATAGCCCCGGGCCATACATTCGTGCATAATCCGGCAACCTGCGGCTCGCGTTCCGCGAACCGGGTTCCGACGCCGATTCCGGCGGGAGAGGTTTGTTCCATGATCGCCACGCTCCGCTCACGCCCCGCCGGCGCGGCCTTGGCCGCCCTTGTCACCCTGCCCGCCCTGGGCGGCGTCACCGGGTTCTCGGACCCGCTCCCCCGCTCACTGACCCCGGCCGAGGCCGAGCTGATCGCCCGCGAGCCGATCGTGGCCCCGGCCCCCCGCGCCGCCCCGCCCGGGCCGGTCCGTACACCCGCCGAGTACGACCCGGCCGAGGGCATCCTGCTCGCCTGGAACGGCTCACCGGGCTGGCTGACCATCCTGGCGAACATGGCCCGGGAGATCACCACCACGGGCAACGCCAAGGTGTTCGTCATCGTCAACTCGACCAGCGCCCGCGCCTCGGCCACCAATGCGATCCAGAACGCCGGCGCTGACATGTCCCGCGTCGAGTTCACCATCCGCACCACCGACTCGATCTGGATCCGCGACTACGGCCCGCGCTACATCTACCTCGGCGTCAACGACCAGGGCGAGGGGGGCGTCCGCGCGGTCGTGGACCACACCTACAACCGGCCACGCCCCAACGACAACGCACTCTCCTCATACTGGACCAACACCGTCCGGGGCGAGCCCTACTTCCAGATCCCGCTCGTCCACGGCGGGGGCAACTACCACCTCATGTCCGGACCCTCCGCCGGCCACGCCACCCGCCTGATCGTCAACGAGAACCCCTCGCTGACCGCCAACCAGATCGTCCAGCACTGGCGCGACTACCAGAACCTCGAAACCACGCTCTACACCCCCTACCCCACCTCCGTCGATTCCACCCAGCACATCGACATGTGGATGATCCCGGTCGCGGACGACAGGGTCATCGTCTCCGAGTGGGTCAACGAGCCCAGCGCGTCGTGGGCGGTCACCTCGAACAACGCCGCCGCCGCGCTCGCCGCGCAGGACATCGAGGTCTTCCGCATCCCCGCGGTGCGATCCGGCGGCACGCACTATACCTACACCAACGCGGTGATCTGCAACGACCTCGTGCTGATCCCCTCGTACACGAACGCGACCGCCGCCCCGCACAACGCCGCCGCCCTGGCCGTGTGGCAGCAGGCCATGCCCGGCAAAACCATCCGCCAGATCAACTGCCAGTCCATCGTCACCTCGGCGGGGGTGATGCACTGCATCGTGATGCATGTCCCCGCCCCGGCCAACGGCAACGCGCCCTCCGCCTACCTGACCACCCAGAACGACGGCGCGTCCTACGAGCCGGGCACCCTCCAGTTCATGCAGTGGCTCACCGACGGCCCCGAGGCTCCCACCACCGCCGACATCCTGCTCTCCACCGACGGCGGCCAGACCTTCCCCATCGTCGTCGCCCAGGGCCTCGCCGCCCAGCCCGGCTCGTACTACTGGCAGGTTCCCGACCTGGCCACCAACCAGGGGACGCTCCGCCTGATCGTCCGCGACGCCGAGGGCCGCGAGGGCTTCGACGACACGGACCTGCCCTTCACCATCAATGGCACGCCCCCCTGCCCCGCCGACCTGGCCGAACCCTTCGGCAGCCTGAACTTTTTCGACCTGGCCGCCTACCTGGTGCTCTACAACGCCGACGACCCGGCCGCGGACCTGGCCGCGCCCTTCGGCGTGCTGAACTTCTTCGACCTGGCCACCTACCTCGATGCCTTCAACGCCGGCTGCCCCTGATCCCCCATCTCCGAAAACCCCGCCAGCCCTGCCCGGGTGGACATCCACCCCCACCCCTGCGATACTTCCCTCCCCGGACCCGAACGGGTCCGGGTTTTCGCCACCTTAGCTCAGTTGGTAGAGCGGAGCTTTCGTAAAGCTCAGGTCGCTGGTTCGAGTCCAGTAGGTGGCTCTCCCCCCGTGGGGCCGACTTTCAGTCGGTCATCCCGTCCTCCACCTTTCCGATCGGACAGGTGGCGGGGGAAGAAGAAGACCCGGCTCGGCGAGCCGTGCCACCATTGCTCAATCCAGCAGGCGGGTGCGGAAGGCCAGCAGCAGTCGTTCGAGCGGTTCGAGTTTGGTGAGTTCATCGAGGCGTTCGCGCATCGGCTGGACATCGTGGACGATCACGCCGTCGGCTCCGCGCAGGGCCAGGCGGATCATCATGTCCGGGTCGTTGACGGACCAGACATGGACGCCGCGTCCCTGGCGGGCGGCCGCGGCCAGGAAGGCCGGCGTCGCCACCCCGACCGGCACCGAGTAAAAGTCCACATCCAGGCGCGACACATCGCCCAGCGACGCGGTCAGCACGATGCCGATCGGGCGCGACGGATCGGCCCGACGCACGGCGGCGAGCGCGGGCACGGACAGCGAGGTCACCACGCTGCGGGTGTCGCCGTAGGCTCGCAGGGACGCGACCACCGCGGCGGCCAGACGCTCCTCATCGCCGCGGAGCGACTTCAGCTCGACATTCAGCGAAAACCCGGGCGGCGCCCACCGCGCGACATCGGCCAGCAGTTCATCAAAGGTCGGCACGCGCTGCCCGGCGAAGGAGGGGTCGAACCACGCGCCGACATCGAACCCGCGCAGCTCTTCCAGCGTCATGTCCGCCACGCGGCGCGGGTCGCTGGCCAGTCGTCGCATGTCGGTGTCGTGGAACACCACCACCTGTCCGTCGCCGGTCAGCATCACATCGACCTCGGCGCGATCCGCCCCGAGCCGCGCGGCCATCTCCACGGCCGGGAGCGTGTTCTCCGGCGCGACCGAGGCCGCGCCTCGGTGCCCGGTGATCTCCAGCCCGATCGGCTTGTCCAGCTCACGCGCCATCCGCACCGACACGAACGCCGCGGAGGCGACCAGCAGCGCGCCGATCGGCAACGCTCCGCGCATCCACCGCCGCGGTCGCCCCCCCTGGTCCTCCCGACCCGCAAGGGCCGCGGGCGTGCTCACCGCCCCGGCTCCCGGCGACCATCGCCGCCACATCGAGAAAACCAGCAGAGCATCCCCCGCCCGCGTCACCACGCTCTCGACGGTGAAGGTCGCCGCCGACACGATCAGCACCAGCCCCGCCAGGAACGCGGTCAGGCGCATCGACCCCATCTCGACCGACAGCACCGCCACGGAGGCCGCGTACACGGCCGAGGAAAGCAGGAACGACACCAGGGTCATCGCGCCGAACCATCCCAGCCTCACCAGCGCGGCCGACCGGAGCCTGCCCCGCATCAGCCCGATGCTGGCTCGCATGGCGGCCGCGGGCGGGTGACGCTCCAGCACGCACAGCGGCAGCGCCAGCGACCAGCGCAACGCCACCGGGACCGCCACGCACAGCGCGATGAACGCCACCGGCGCGATCGCTCCCAGCCCGATCCAGAACCGCGCCGGACGGACCGTCACCACCCAGTACATCTCCACACCGCGCAGCGTCCACCAGCCGATGCCGCCGATCACCGCCGCGAACGGGGCGAGCACCAGCGCGAGCACCCCCACCTGCCTCGTCACCAGCGAGGCGATGGCCGGGGCACGGCGCAGGGTCGTCAGCACACCCCGCACGGCCATCCCACGCCACGCGCCCCTCCCCCGATCCGCGCCCGCCCGCTCGCACTCGGACGCGACCGCCATCGTGGCGGCACGGCCCAGCGCGGTGCCGAAGACCGCCACCACCGCCGCCAGGGCGAGCACGCCCACCCCCTGCGGCGACAGCAGGAACAAGGCGATATCCGTATTCGCCACCGCGTGACGCCCGGTGCGCCCGATCAGCCAGTTGGTCGTCCAAGAGGCCAGCGGTGCCAACGCCGCGCCCGTCGCGGCCTCGACAGCGAGCCACGCGGCCAAGTACGCCAGCGGCGCGGTCCGCAGGCGCGCCAGCGCTCCTGCCTCCCCCGCCCCCCCCAGACCCCCGATCATGCCCGGTTGCTTCGAGAACACGCCACGCTCCGAGATCCGCCTACTTCGTGCGCGGCTTCAAGGGGGAACCCGCACGCCGCTCACGCCCCGCACGCATCCGCCACGCTCGGGCAGGTACATTGCAGGTTGCGGTCGCCGTAGGGGTTGTCCACGCGCCCCACATGGCTCCAGAACTTGAAGTCCCGCAGGTGCGCGGCGGGGTAGGCCGCCTCGTCGCGGGTGTAGGCGTGGTTCCAGTCCGAGCTTGTCACCTCGCCCAGCGAATGGGGCGCGCCCTTGAGGGGGTTGTCCTCCCGCGTCCACTCGCCGCGCTCGACCCGGGCGATCTCGGCGCGGATGGCGATCATCGCGTCGCAGAACCTGTCCAGCTCGGCCTTGGACTCGGACTCGGTCGGCTCGACCATCAGCGTGCCGGGCACCGGCCAGCTCATGGTCGGGGCGTGGAAGCCGAAGTCGATCAGCCGCTTGGCGATGTCGTCGATCTCGACGCCCGCGGACTTCTTGTACGGGCGGCAGTCCAGCACGAACTCGTGCGCGACGCGCCCCCTGCTCCCCTTGAACAGCACCGGGTAGTGTTCCCTGAGCCGCTCGGCCATGTAGTTGGCGTTGAGGATGGCCGTCTCGGTCGCCTTCTTCAGCCCGCGCGGGCCCATCATGGCGATGTAGGCCCACGAAATCAGCAGGATGCTCGGCGAGCCGTAGGGCGCGGCCGACACCGCCCCCACCGCGTGCTCGCCCGCGCTGGCCGGGCGCTGCACGGAGTGGCCGGGCAGGAACGGGCGCAGCTTCTCATTCACGCCGATCGGGCCCATGCCGGGGCCGCCGCCGCCGTGCGGGATGCAGAAGGTCTTGTGCAGGTTCAGGTGGCACACATCGGCCCCGATGTCGCCCGGGCGGCACAGTCCGACCTGGGCGTTCATGTTCGCGCCGTCCATGTAGACCAGCCCGCCGTGCTCGTGGACCACCGCGCACATGTCGCGGATGTTGTCGTCGAACACGCCGCAGGTGGACGGGTAGGTGATCATCACGCAGGACAGGGTGTCAGCGTGCTGCTCGGCCTTGACCTTCAGGTCGGCGTAGACGATCGCGCCCTGCTCGTTGACCTTGACGGGCACCACCCGCATCCCCGCGATCACCGCCGACGCCGGGTTGGTGCCGTGCGCGCTCTCCGGGATGAGGCAGACATCCCGGTGCCTGTTCCCGTGGTGCTCGTGGTACGCTTTGATGGTCAGCAGGCCCGCGTACTCGCCCTGCGAGCCGGCGTTGGGCTGCAACGACACCGCGCTGAACCCCGTGATCTCCGCCAGCCAAGCCTCCAGCTGCGCGAACACCTCCGCGTACCCCTCCCACTGCTCGCGCGGGGCGAAGGGGTGCATGTTGCCGAACTGCGGCCAGGTCACCGGCATCATCTCGCTCGTCGCGTTGAGCTTCATCGTGCAGGAGCCCAGCGGGATCATCGAGTGCGTCAGCGAGAGATCCCGCGACTGGAGCCGGTGGAGATACCGCAGCATCTCCGTCTCGGACCGGTGGGTGTTGAACACCGGGTGCGTCATGAAGGGGCTGGTCCGGTTGAACGCCGCGGGAATGTCCAGGCTCGCCCGCGCCAGCAGCGCGTCCTGGTCCTCGCTCGCCCGGCCGCCGAACGCCTCGATCAGGTCGGCCAGCAAGTGGCGGTCGGTCGTCTCGTCCAGCGTCACGCCAACGGTGCCGTTGCCGAAGTCGCGGAGGTTGATCCGCCTGGCCCTAGCCGCCCCGATCACATCGCTCGCGTTGCCCTTGACCTTCACCCGCAGCGTGTCGAACACCAGGTCTTCGCCGATGGCGTGGCCCAGGTCGAGCAACGCCGCCCGCAGCGCCTGCGTGAACGCACGCACCCGGCGGGCGATCCGGGTCAGGCCGTCCGGCCCGTGGTACACGCCGTACATCGACGCCATGATCGCCAGCAGCACCTGGGCGGTGCAGATGTTGCTCGTCGCCCGGTCCCGCTTGATGTGCTGCTCGCGCGTCTGGACCGCCAGGCGCATCGCCGGGTTGCCGTGGCTGTCGCGCGACACGCCCACCAGACGACCCGGCAGCTTGCGGACGAACTCCTCCCGCGTGGCCATGTACGCCGCGTGCGGCCCGCCGAAGCCCATCGGCACCCCGAACCGCTGCGCGCTGCCCACCGCCACATCCGCCCCCCACTCGCCGGGAGGCGTGAGCAGCACGAGCGCCAAGGGGTCCGCCACCGCGACGGTCAACGCCCCGGCGGCCCTGGCCCTCGCCGCCAGATCCTTGTAGCACTCCACGCGCCCGTCGGTCGTCGGGTACGCCACCATCACGCCCGCCACATCGTCACCGATCACGAAGTCCCCCGGCGACGACACGCGGACCTCCACCCCCATCGAACCGCCCCGGGTCCGTGTCACCTCGATGGTCTGGGGGTGGCAGTCGTCCGCCACCAGGAAGACCCGCCTCTTGCCGTTGCTGTTCTGGACGCACAGGCTCATCGCCTCGGCCGCCGCGGTGCCCTCGTCGAGCAGGCTGGAGTTCGACAGCGGCAGGCCCGTCAGGTCGGAGATCATCGTCTGGAAGTTCAGCAACGCCTCCAGCCGCCCCTGCGCCAGCTCGGCCTGGTACGGCGTGTACTGCGTGTACCAGCCGGGGTTCTCCATCACATTCCGCAGCACCACCGGCGGCGTGATCGTCCCGTGGTACCCCATGCCGATGCAGGAGCGGTACACCTTGTTCCGATCAGCCATCCCGCTCAGGTCGCGCAGCAGCGTCCACTCGTCCCGCGCGCCCGGAAGCTCCAGCGCCCGGTTCAACCGGATGTCCGCTGGCACGACCTGACCGACCAGTTCGTCCAGCGAGCCAAGCCCGAGCGTGCCCAGCATGGCCGCGATGTCGTGGTCCCGCGGGCCGATGTGGCGCGTGTCGAACCTGGCCCGATCATCCAGCGGGCTTACTCCGCCGGGCGTCTGGGCCGAGAGGGGGCGGGAAACGGAGGCCGACGGGGTGGTGGTGGCGGTCATCGATGGTCCCGGGAAGGGCGGGTGGAACGGCCGGGGCGTGCATCACCCCGGACACGGCGCTGCGGCGGAATGCGGACGAGCCGTCAATCCTATGGAGCCTCGCCGCGTTTGGCCGGTACACTGGGTCACCAGGAGGTTCCATGACCGGTTCGGCAAGCAGTTTCTTTCGGATGTTCGCTCTTCCTTTCTGCCTGCTGGCCTTGGGCCTGGCTCTGCCCGGCGTGGCGGATGCCGCCAGCCTGACCGTCCAACCGGAAAAGACCCCGGGCGAGATCCGGGCGGAACGCGCCCGGAACCGTCTGGCGGACGCCCAATCCTCCGCGCAGGACCAGCCACCCGGCCCCCCACCCATCGACCCCGCCCTGGTCGAGTTCTTCCGGGCCACCGTCACCGAGCTGGCCGGCCCCGAGTATGAAGGCCGCGCCCCCGGCTCGGTCGGCATCGACCGCGCCGCCACCCTCATCGAGGACCATTTCCGCTCGCTCGGCTTCCAGCCCGCTTTCCCGACCACCGAGATTGCCGCCGACGGCACCGAGGTGCTCACGCCCCGCTCCGCCTTCCGCCAGCACTTCAGCGTCGGCCAGGAGACCCGCGCCGGCACCACCGTCATGACGGTGGACGACCGCCCCCCCCCCCTCGTCCACGGGCGCGATTTCTCCGTCCTGTCCTACTCCGGCTCCGCCCAGGTCACCGCCCCCGTCGCGTTCGCGGGCTACGCCATCACCGCCGGGCCGGACGGCTACAGCAGCTTCGACCCCGCCACACGCTTCGACGGCAAGATCGTCATCGCCCTCGCCTACCAGCCGATGAACGAGCAGGGCGTCTCGCTCTGGCAGGAGAACACCTACACCAACCGCACCCGCCTGAGCAGCAAGGCCGGCGCTCTGATCCACCGCGGCGCGAAAGGCGTACTCATCGTCAAACCCCCCCAGGCCCGGGACGACCGGGTGCATGTGCTCGAAACCATCGATTCCACCCGCCCCGGCCAGTCCGACTTCGGCACCCGCGGCCCGCGCTTCGACGCCCCGGTCGTCCAGATCACCCCCGAGGTCGCCCAGCGCATCCTCAGCCTGAGCAACGACCCCGCCCTCACGCTCGGCTCACTGATCGACCAGGCCAACGCCGGGCCGATCGTCATGGACCTGCCGGTCGGGCCGATCACGCTCGACATCAAGATGGAAAACATCCCCATCGAGGCTTTCAATGTGGGGGCCGTGCTGCCCGGCGTGGGCGCTCTGGCGGACGAGTTCGTCGTCATCGGCGCACACTACGACCATGTCGGCTACGGCGGCATCGGGGCCTTCCCCGGCAACAGCGGCAAGCTCCACCCCGGCGCGGACGACAACGCCTCCGGCACCGCGGGCATGATGCTGGCCGCCCAGACGATCGCCGAGCGGGTCCGCACGCTCCCGCCCAACCACCCCCGGCGGTCCTTCCTGTTCCTCGCGTTTTCCGCCGAGGAGATGGGCCTGCTCGGGTCGATCCACTACACCAAGCAGCCCATCGCGCCCAACAACCGCCACAGCCTCATGCTCAACCTCGACATGATCGGCACGCTGGACGACGAGCCGCTGGAGATCGGCAACATCCGCTCCTCGCCCGACATGCCCGCCTTCGTCGAGCCGCACTTCGAGCATTCCGGGCTGCTCATCGCCCGGCAGACCTCGGTGGGCAACGACCGCTCCGACCACGCCTCGTTTGATGCCGTAGGCGTGCCCAATCTCTTCTTCTTCACCGGGCTGCACCCCCGCTACCACCGGCCGCAGGACACCGCCGACTTCCTTGATTTTGAGGGCGGCACCCGCATCGCGCTGCTGGCAGCGGACATCGCCATGGACGCGGCAACCCCGGCCGTGGCCGTGTTCCACCGCCAGGCCGGATCGGGGGGGGCCGGTGGAGCGCGCCCCGCCCTGCCCGGCGAGCCGACCGTCCGCATCGGCCTGCTGCCCACCAACTCCACCAAGGGCGGCATCCTCGTCCAGCGGGTCTTCCCGAACACCTCCGCCTCCGACGCGGGCATCCAACCCAACGACCGCCTGCTCACCTGGAACGGCACGCCCCTCCGCTCCGTCGAGGACCTCCGCCCCCGTCTGGCCGCGCACAAGCCCGGCGATGTCGTCCGGATCACCCTCGAACGCGGCGACGAGACCATCGAGGTGGATGTCACCCTCCGCGGCATCGAATAAACCCAATATCCAACACCACTTACGCTTCCCGCCCCCTCCAACCCCACCCTCCTATCCTTCCGCCATGACCCCCACCCTCGAACTGACCCTCCCGGATCCGGCCGAGATCCGGGCTTTGGACACCCCATCGCTCATCGCCCGCCTGCGCATCGGCGTCGAACATTTCGACCCCCGCGTCTTCGAGCTGACCGACGACCAGCTCGACACCGCCTGGCTCCCCGAGGCCGGCTGCGGGCGCTGGCCCGTCCGTGTTCTCCTCGGCCACCTCGCCGACGCCGAGATCGTCAACGCCCACCGCATCCGCCGCGCCTTCGGCGAGGACCGCCCCACTCTCGCTGTCTGGGACGAGCACGCCTTCATCGACTCCGGCCTCTACGGCTGCACCGACGCCACCGCCTTCCGCCCCCCCATCGGCGGCGACATCGCCGCCATCCACACCACCCGCTCCTGGATGGTCGCCATGCTCTACCAGCTGGAAGACCACCACTGGCACCGCCAGGCCCTGCACCCCGAGCGCGGCCCCATCTCCATCCGCGACATCGCCGACTACAACTGCCTGCACCTTGAGCACCACGCCGTCTACCTCAACGCCAAGGTCTTCAAACTGCTCGGACCCGCCCCCGAAACGGAAGCCTGCTCCCCCACCGGCTGCGCCCGCCCCGGCTGCGGGTGCGGATCGAACCACTGACGCGACGCCGCCGGCCCCCCCTCGCCCCGACCCCCCCGCCCCGCCCCTGTCCGCTCCCCCCCGAGGCGTTCCCGTTGCACGACATCTTCGACCAACGCCGCTACCTGATCCCCTTCCGCTCCGGGCTGCTGCCGCAGATCTTCTGCGACACGCTGGTGCTCGGCGCGGGCGTGGCCGGCATGAGGGCCGCCATCGCCGCGGCCGAGGGCGGCGATGTCATCGTCTGCACCAAGTCCAATCTCAGCAAGACCAACACCGCGTGGGCGCAGGGCGGCATCGCCGCCGTCCTGCGCGACGACGACACCGTTGACTCTCACATCCAGGACACCCTCACCGCCGGCGCGGGCCTGTGCGACCCCGCCGCCGTCGCCCTCGTGTGCCGCGAAGGCCCGGCCCGCGTGCGTGAGCTGATCGACTGGGGCATGAACCTCGACCGCGACGGGTCGGGTGCGCTCGCCGTCGGGCTTGAGGGCGGCCACGCCGCCCCGCGCATCTACCACGCCGGGGGCGACTCCACCGGCGCGGAACTCCAACGCACCCTCACCCGGATCGTCGCCCGCAACGACCACATCCGTCTTTTCGAGGGCTGCTTCGCCATCGACCTCATCACCGCCGGCCCGGAACCCGGCGCGCCCTGCCTGGGCGCGATCACCCATCATCCGCGATACGGCCTGCAGATGATCTGGGCGCGCACCACCATCCTCGCCTCCGGCGGCGCGGGCCAGCTCTACCGCGAGACCTCCAACCCGCCCCCCGCCACCGCCGACGGCATGGCGATGGCCGCCCGCGCCGGGGCCACCCTGGCCGACATGGCCTTCGTCCAGTTCCACCCCACCACGCTCTACCTCCCGGGCGCGCCCCGCGCCCTCATCTCCGAGGCCGTCCGCGGCGAGGGGGCCTACCTGCTCGACGAGCAGGGCAACCGCTTCATGCTCGGCCAGCACGAACTCGCCGACCTCGCACCCCGCGACATCGTCTCCCAGGCCATCATCCGCCAGATCGCCGCCCAGGGCGGTCGCCATGTCTACCTGGACTGCCGCCACCTCGCCGGCTTCGCCCAGCGCTTCCCCGCCATCCACGCCACCCTCGCCAGGTTCTCCCTCAACCCCGCCGTGGACCTGATCCCGGTCCATCCCGCCGCCCACTACACCATCGGCGGCGTGCGCACCGATCTGCACGCCCGCACGGATGTGCCCAACCTGTACGCCGTCGGCGAGGTCGCCTGCTCCGGCCTGCACGGGGCCAACCGCCTGGCCAGCAACTCTCTGCTGGAGGGCCTGGTGATGGGCGCGATCGCCGGAACACGAGCGGCCCGGCGCGGCGCGGACGCCGCCCTCTCCCCCCCCCACCCGGTCCCCGTCATCTCCGACATCCGCCCCTCCGACGCCGCGGAACTCGACCTTGAGGATGTCCGCTCCAGCCTCCGCAGCGCGATGTGGAAGAATGTCGGCGTCGTCCGCGACGGCACCCGCCTCGCCGACGCCACCGAGATGTTCGACTTCTGGGGACGCTACACCCTCGACAAGATCTTCGACACGCCGGACGGCTGGGAGGTCCAGAACATGCTGCTCACCGGCGCGATCATCGCCAAGGCCGCCCTCTGGCGGGAGGAATCCCGAGGCACCCACCTCCGCCTCGACCGCCCCGGCCACCACGACGCCTTCCAGCTCCACGACCTCTGGAAACGCGGCCGCACCACCCCCACCACCCAGCCCCTCATCCCGCTCCCCGCCGAACCGCCCACCCTCGCAAGCGTATCGGACCCGCGATGACCCCCGCCCCTGCCCCAATCCGGGCCGCAACCGCCGCCCTCGTCGCCGCGGCGGTTCTCCTCCTCGGCGCGTGCCGCGAGGAACGCATCGTCTCTCGGAAGGGCATGCTCTCCTCCCTCCCCGGCGCCCAGACCGGCGGCATCCCCGACTCCCGGAACATCACCCAGGCCGCCATCCTCCGCACCCCCGAGGCCGGCATCCGCCAGACCCTCCCCGACGGCACCACCGTCCTCTACGCCAAGTCGGTCCAGCACCTGATGACCCACATCGTCAACACCATGCAGAACGGCGAGGAGGAACTCTTCACCCAGCAGGTGCTCTCCAAGGCCACGCGCGACGAGTTCATCGTCCGGGGCTACGACCCCAAGGAGGCGTACAAGGAACTCGTCCGCCGCCAGCGCGATGTCTTCCGTCTCTTCAACACCATGCCCTTCGGCGAACGCACCCCCGGCATCTACATGGAGTCCATCGGCCGAAACGAGTTCCGCATCCGCCTGCCCAAGTCGAGCTGGGGCGACCTCAAATGGACCGGCATCGACGCCGTCTTCGAGAACGGCGGCTACCGCCTCCGCTGGTTCACCGACCGCTCCAAGTGAGCCTCCGCCCAAGCCTGTCGGCAGCCCGCCACGCCCGGTCCTGATACACTTGGGCGTCCATGACCCCGCCCCCCTCCCCCACCCCCTTGAACGAGGCCCACCTCGCCCTCCGCGTGGTCACCATGCCGCGCGAGACCAACCCCTACGGCACCATCTTCGGCGGCGTCGTCCTCTCCTACATCGACCAGGCGGGCTTCGTCGAGGCCCGGCGTCACGGGGACTTCGACTGGGTCACCGCCTCCATCCAGCGCGTGGACTTCCGCGCGCCGGTCGGCGTCGGCGATGTGGTCAGTCTCCACACCCACACCACCCGCCTCGGGCGGACCTCGATCGATGTGGCCGTCGAGGTCTACGCCGAACGCTGCCGCACATTCGATCGCGTGCATGTCACCAGCGCCACCCTCACCATGGTCGCCCTCCGCGACGGCGTCCCCACCCCCTTCCAGACCCAAGGAAACTGATCGATGGCACTCAAGAACCTGTTCGGCAAGAAGAGCGACGCCTCCGCCACCGAGACCCCCCTCGCCACCACCACCCACGCCGAGATCGTCGAGATCGGCGGCGTCGCCGTCGCCACCGTCCTCTGCGAGCGGTACTCCGAGCACGAGGCCAAACCCATCGAGCACGACCTGCTCACCGCCGCCTCGGGCTGCGCCAACAAGCTCGTCATCGACATGTCCAAGGTGACCATGCTCGCCTCCGCGGGCATCGGCTCGCTCATCACCCTCCACCAGGCCTGCGCCAAGTCCGAAGGCAAGATGGCCGTCTGCGCCCTGGACCCCATGATCGAGAAGATGCTCCGCCTGACCCGCATGGACAAGATGCTCGTCATCGTCCCCACCCGAGAGCAGGCCCTGAAAGCCGTCCGATGACCCCCCCCCCGCCTTCTTCCCCCGACAAGGCCCGCCTGCTTGTTCTCCTGTCCGGCTCCGGACGCACGCTCGAAAACCTGCTCGCTCATGCCGACACCGGCGATCTGCCCGCCGACATCGCCCGCGTCGTCGCCAACAAGGAATGCCGCGGCGCGGACATCGCCCGCGCCCGCGCCATCCCCACCGACATCATCCCCGGCATCATCACGCCCGAGACGCTCGACGCCGCCATCGCCCGGGACCGCATCGACTGGGTGGTCCTCGCCGGCTATCTCAAGCTCGTCCCCGTCACCCCCGCCGCCCGCGGCCGCATCGTCAACATCCACCCCGCCCTGCTCCCCGCCTTCGGCGGCCCCGGCATGCACGGCATGAAGGTCCACACCGCCGCGATCGAGGCCTTCCGCCGCGGTGACATTACCGAGTCCGGCTGCACCGTCCACCTCGCAGACGACACCTACGACACCGGCCCCGTCATCCTCCAACGCCGCTGCCCCATCACCCCCGACGACACCCCCGAAACCCTCGCGGCCAAGGTCTTCCAGCTCGAACTCGAAGCCTACCCCGCCGCCCTCAACCAACTCATCGGCACCAGTCCACGCCCACGATGAGTCCTCGAATCGTGGGGTTCTTCTCTCGCATCAAGCACGCGAGCCCCCAAGGAGGCCCCATGCCCCTTCACAACCGATTCCGAACCCACCTCCTCCACTCCTTGGCCGCCTGCCTCCTCGCCTCCACCGCTCTCGCCCAACCCGCCGACCGGGCCGCCGAGCCACGCCCCCTCACCCCCGCCCAGCTCGAATCCCGGGCCATCGCCGCCGTCCAGGCCGGCGACCTCGACCGCGCCGAATCGCTCTTCCAGCAGCACGCCGAGCACGACCCCGCCTCCTTCACCCCCTGGTACAACCTCGCCGCCATCGCAAGCCTCCGCGGCGACCTGTCCGCCGCCGAGCAACGCCTCACCCGCGCCCTCGCCCTGGGCTTCTCCGACATCCGCGCCCTGCGCGCCGACCCGCACATGGCCGCCCTCCGCACCACCCAACTCTTCAAGGACCTCGACGCACGCTGGCCAGAAGTTCTCAAAGCCCGGCGTGAATCCGACCTGACCGCCGCCCGTCAGCTCGTCGGCCGCCTCCACGAGACCCGCCCCCTCGACCGCTGGAAGATCGACCTGCTCAGCAGCCACGACCCCACCGCCACCGACGAGGCCGCCGCCGAGATCGAACGCCTCGCCGTGTGGATCACCGATGCCGTCTTCACCAATCTCAAACCCACCGATGCCTTCGATGAAGACCCCTGGGCCGCCGTCGTCCTGCCCGACCGCGAGGGCTTCGGGCGCTGGACGCTGGCCACCTTCGGCCCGGGCGCATCCCGCGGCTACTCCGCCATCGGCGGTGCGTACGACCACAACCGCCACCGCCTCGTCGCCCAAGACCTCGGCGCGACCCTCCGCCACGAACTCATCCATGTGCTCCACTGGCGCGACATGTCCCGCCTCGGCCAGCACCACGCCGCCTGGATTCAGGAAGGCCTCGCCTCCCTCGTCGAGGACTACGACATCCACGACGGCGCCCTCACCCCCGTCCCCTCCTGGCGCACCAACATCGTCAAACGCCTCCACCACGCCCGCCGCCTCACCCCCCTCGAAGAACTCGCGGCCACCCCCCTCGACCGCCTCTCCACCAACCGCCCCCTCGCCCAGTACGCCCAGTCCCGCGCCGTCATGCTCTTCCTGCTCGACCAGGGCAAACTCACCGACTTCTACCGCCGCTACACCGAGACTTTCGATGCCGACCCCACCGGCATGGCAGCCCTGCGCGACACCCTGAGCCTCCCCGACCAGAACGCCCTCGAACAGGCCTACCAGTCCTGGCTGACCGCCCTGCCCATGATCCCGGAGACCGGCTCCGAACTGGCCGCCACCCTCGGCATCGAGATCGAGAACGGCGACGGCACCGGCGTTCGCGTCACGGGCCTTCCGGCGGGCGCTCGACAGCGCACGGGCCTGTCCGTCGGCTCGTTCATCACCGCCGTCAACAACCGCCCCACCCGCGACCTGCACGAACTCATCCGCGTCCTGGCCGACTACGCCCCCGGCGACACCATCACCCTCTCCCACCGCCGCGGGCGGCTCCACCACACCAACGAAGTTACCCTCCTCCCCCGCGAATGACGCGCCGCCCTCCCCTCCCGGTGGCACAGGCGTCCCGCCTGTGCGAATCCGCTCGACCACACAATGAACCCCTCACCCCGCGCCCGCCAAACCCGTATCCTCTTCATGACGACAACCCAACAAACGGGGACCGCATGACCCAACCCACCCGCAAACGCCGCCGAATCCTGCACGCCACCCTTCTCACGACCGTTCTGACCGGCGCGGTCTACATCGCGGGCGCTATTCATTTCATGGTGACCCCTCCCGGCATCGACCGGGACTATTACGCCGAACTCAACGCCCGTTTCGATCCCTACCCGGAATCCCAGCGTGCCTGGCGGACCTATGTCGAAGTGGCGAACAACTGGACCGAGCACGCCTCACCGCTCCGCGTCAGAATCGACCGTTTCCTGGACGAGCGTGACGCATTCGACGCCGACGGCGACAGACTCCCCGACCCCTTCACCAGCGACGAGGCCCCCTTCCAGATCCCCACGGACCACGAGTTCTACCCAGACCTGCTCGAACTCCTCGACGGTTTCGCGCCGCAACTCACCCGGCTCAGGGCCGCGTCTCAACTCCCCGTGGCCGGCATGCCCATCACCGACAACTGGGCCGACAACGATGATCTGCACTCCATCGACCCCCTCCCGCCCACGGCCGACCTCCGGGACCGCCCCCCACTGTTCGGACTGATCTACCGCTTCGGCGCCTATCGAACCCCGCTGAATCTTCTCGCCTTTGAATCCTTCGTCGCCGCGGACCGCGCCTCGGCCCAGCCCATCATCGACAACACCCGAGCCATCATCGGCATCGCGCGCCATACCCACGAAGAGCTTGACCTGATGGGCGGAATGGTCGCCCTGCACTATCTCAGCATTGCCGATCAAACCATCGCCCGCATCATCCACCGGCGCCCGGCCTTCATGACCGAGCCGCAACTCGCCGAACTCCAGATACTCCTCACCGATGCCGCGGCAACCCAGGCCCGGATCGACTTCACGGGTGAGTTCATGGTCCATCAAGAACTCCTGGATCACACTTTCACCAAAGATGCCAGTGGCAATGGCCTCATCTCTTTTGATGGTTTCGAGTTCTCCCTCTCACGCGAATCCGGGAACGCGCCACCACCGGTCGTGCTCGCCGCAATGTGGCCGATCCGTCACCGTTTCATGGACCGGGCCTACCACCAGAGCCTGTTCGACCAGATGACCGCCGCCGCCCTCGCCTTCCAGGAAGGCGGCCCTGCCTCCTATCCCCATCTCATGACCGCGACAACACGCCTCGAACAAGGCGAACTGACCGACAAGCGCGTGCTCTGGAGGTACAGCCTGCTGCTCCCCGCGCACGCCAAAGCCGCCGTCCTCCCGCACCTCAGCCGCACCCGTCTCCAAGCCACCGCCGCCCGCCTCGCCCTCGAACGCTACAGACTCGCCGAGGGCCACTATCCAGACACCCTCGCCGAACTCATCTCCACCTACCTCCCCGAACTCCCCCAAGACCCCTTCAACCCCGGCCATCCCATCCACTACTTGCTCCGCGATGGCTCTCCCATCCTCTACTCCGTCGGCTCCAACGGCGTGGACGACCAAGCCACCCCCGCCCCCCAAGACGCCAATCCCGCCAACCTTGAAGCCCGCTTCGCCGACCCTTCCGGCCCCTCACCAAACGCACCCAACGCCGATTGGATCTTGTATCCTCCCCAAGAGTAAACCCAGCCCAACCGGGGTCCGTTCATGACAATCGAACACCACGACATCCCTGGCCAACCAGTACGCAGACGCCGCAGGACCATCCGCCGCATCATCGTGCCGGCAATCCTGCTCCTGATCGCTTCCCCTTTCCTCGCCTACGCCGTCCTCGCCGTCCGCTTCTATTCCGGCAAGCCAAACCCAACCCACGATTACTACGCGGACTACAACACCATGCGGAACCAGTATCCCGATGATGATCGTGCCTGGGGTTTCTACATGGCCATGACCCAGCGAGTGCGCGAACTGGTAAGCGACCTCAACCAGATTTTCGACCAGATCTCGGCCGATGGGGGTATCGATTTCGATGATGTTCCCGACCCCTTCGCGGCCCGTCCCGGCGACCCATTCTTCGCCGCCGCGGATGCCGCCCTCTCCGCGACCACGCTCCTCAGCGAAGCCCGCGCCGCGGCTCGTCGCCCCATCATCGGCACGCTCGCCACCGATCGGTACGCCAACGAGCCGCCGACCTCACCCGCCGACTTCCTCCCGCCGGGCACGGACCCCACCCGGCAAACAGCGCTTATCCTTTTGCTCATCACCCCGCTCGGCGATGCCCACAACGCCGCGAAGATTTTGATCTTCGACGCCCATCGGGCCATCCGTGAAGAGGATGCCGAGCGCGCGGTCGAGAACATCCGCGACATCATCCGCATCGCCCGCCAGTGTGAACGCGAGCCGGGTTTGCTCCCGGATCTTGTCGCCATCGCAATCGCCCAGCGCGCCGCCGAGGCCGTGGGAGAAATCATCGAGCGGAACCCGACCGCACTCAACGACACACATCTTCACGAGCTGATCCCACTGTTCCTCACCGAGGCTCCACGGGCCGCCGTCATCGACTTCACGCACGAGTGGATGGTCCAGCAGGACATCATCCAGCGCGTCTACACCGACGACGGCCGGGGCAACGGCCGAATCACTCCTGTTGCCTTCTTTGTCTTTGATCTGCTCCAAAGCCCTCGGCCACCACCCCTCCTCAGAGTGCTCGCGCCGATCGCGGCCGTGCTCACCGCAGACCGCCAACAGCAAAGCAGTATGCTTAATGAGGGCATCGAATCGGCACAGCAGGTCGTGGTCGATCCGGCCGCCCACTATCCGAAGGCCGCCCAACGACTCAAGCAACTCGAATACGGAGGCTATCTCGTCAGCCGCCTCATCGAACCCGCACTCCTCAAAGCCGCCGGGTCTCAGATCCAGGCCCACACCCTCCTCCAAGCCACCGCCGCCCGCCTCGCCCTCGAACGCTACAGACTCACCGAGGGCCACTATCCAGACACCCTCGCCGACCTCGTCCCCACCTACCTCCCCGAACTCCCCCAAGACCCCTTCAACCCCGGCCACCCCATCAACTACCTCCTCCGCGACGGCCTCCCCATCCTCTACTCCGTCGGCTCCAACGGCATCGACGATGGCGCAACCCCCGCCCCCGAGGGAACCAACCCCGCCGACCTCGAAGCCCGCTTCGCCGACCCCAGCGGCCCATCTTCCACCGCACCCAACGCCGACTGGATCTTGTATCCTCCCAAAGAGTGAATCCAACCAAACGGGGACCGCATGGCTATGGATTATCACAACACCGCCGCCCAACCAACCCGCAAACGCCGCCGGACCACCCGCCGGCTCGTCCTGCTCGGGATCCTGCTCCTGATCGCATCGCCCTTCCTGGCCTGCGCCGTGCTCGCCATCCGCTTCTATTCCGGCAAGCCCAATCCATCCCACGACTACTACGCCGATCTCAACGCACTCCGCGACCAGTACACGGAGGAAGAGCGTGCCTGGGGCCTGTACCTGGGGATGCAACTCCGCGTGCAAACCTTGCAAAGCGAGATTTCCGAATCCTTCGATCGGATCGCCACGGAGCAGGGGATCGAACAGGACAATGTCCCCGCCCCGTTTAACGCGCGCCCGGGCGATGCGTTCTTCGAGGAGGCGGCCCGAGCGGTCGCCGACTCCGGGCTTCTGGACGAGGTTCGTCAGGCCGCCGGTCGCCCGATCATGGGCACGCTCATCACCGACCGGTACGCCAACGATCCGCCGACCACGATCGAGGACTTCCTTCCGCCGAACCGGCAACCCGCCCAGCAGGATTTCGTCTTGTGGGCCTTGCTTCCAACACTCGGCGACGCCCGCAATGCGGCAAAGCTGCTCGCCTTCGACGCCCATCGATCAGCCCATGCCGGGGACGCCGAACGGACCATCGAAAACATCCGCGACATCATCCGAATCGCCAACCAGTGCGAACGCGAGCCGTTCCTGATCTCCGACCTCGTGGCGATCGCCATCGCGCAGCTCGCCGCGGGAACCACGATCGAGATCCTCGATCGGAATCCATCACTCTTCGACGACGCACACCTCCTTGCATTCTCGGAACTCTTCCTTTCCGACGCCCTGCAAGCCGCCACCATCGACTTCTCGCACGAGCGCATGGTGCAGCAAGACTTCCTCCAGCGGATCTACACGGACGACGGCCGCGGCTCCGGCCGTATCACGCCCGACAGTTTCAAAGCGATCGAGGAGTTGGCGGACGACACGACGCAGATCGTGCCGGCAGCGCTGTTCCCGATACTGGCCGTCCTCATCGCAGACCGTGCCGAACTATCGGCCGCGTTCGACGAAGGAATCCGCCTGGCGGAGTTGATGGTTCAAAGCCCGGCGGACCATTACCCCTCGTGGGCCGAACGCGAAAGAAAACTCCGCCATCCAGCCCCGATCGACACCTTCCGTTTCACATTGCTCATGATTCTTGAGCCAGCACTGGCCAAGACGGCCCAAACGCAGGTCCAGGCCCGCACCCGCCTCCAGGCCACCGCCGCCCGCCTCGCCCTCGAACACTACAAACTCACCGAGGGCCGTTACCCCGACACCCTCGCCGAACTCATCCCCACCTACCTCCCCGAACTCCCGCAAGACCCCTTTGACCCTGGCCACCCCCTCCACTACCTCCTCCACGACGGCGTGCCCTACATCTACTCCGTCGGCTCCAACGGTGTGGACGATGGCGCAACCCCCACCCCCGAGGGAACCAACCCCGCCAACCTCGAAGCCCGTTTCGCCGACCCTGCCGGCCCCTCCCCAAACGCGCCCAATGCCGACTGGATCCTCTTCCCCCCCACAAGACTGATGCCCCTTTTCCCCGGTGGCACAGGCGTCCCGTCTGTGCAAAGCGGGACGCCTGTGCCACCATTGCTCCCCCCCCTCCTCCCGCATCCACGCCTCAACCCCACCGGTACACTCCCCATGCACCGGAGCACACGACGGATCCTGATCGTCACGGGGGCGTCCGCCCTCGCCTTCGGCATCTACTACGCCCTGGCCGCCAGGGCCTACTTCTCCACCCCGACACCCGCCGCCAACCCGATCGCCGCGATCAACGCCGCCCTCCGCCAGGCCCCCGAGCACGAGCACGCCGCGCCCGCGTACGCCGCGTTGAACCAGGCCTGGGAAGCCGCCAAGCCCGAGCGGTCGGACCCCTTGCCCTACGGCTGGTGGCAGGATCTCCGTCCCGGCCACCCGGACTACGAGGGTGTCGCCGTCGCGCTCCGCGCCCTTGAGCCGCAACTGGCCGAGGCCCGGCACGCCGCGGCCCGCCCGGTGCTCGGCATCCGGCTCTTCCCGGTGTCCCCCGAACTTCAGCGCGAGCGTGGTGGCCCCGAACTCGACCCCGTGATGGCCGACTCCCTCATCAACTCTCACATCCCCGCCCTCACCGATACCTCCACCGCCATCAATCTCCTCCTGCTCGATGCAACCCACGCCGCCGCCGATGCCGATCCGGCCCGTTTCACGGCCGATGTCCACGCCGCCCTCGGCGCGGCCCGCCAGATCCGCGAACTGCCGCTCTCCATCAACGACATCATCGCCATCCGCGCCGTCGCCCATGTGGGCCGTGTCGTCCGCCAGACCCTCGCCGACCACCCGGACCTGCTCGACGCCCCCGCGCTCGCCGCGCTCCAGAAGGATCTGGCCGACACCGCCCGCCACCACGCTGTCCTGCGTGTCGATTCCGAACGGACCGGCATCGCCGATCTGCTCGACCGCTCCTTCTCCCCCGGCCCCCGCGGCCGCATCACCGCCGTCGGCATCCGGCGGCTCACCCCGATGATCCAGTATGGCGATCAGAACGATCGTCTCTTCCCGGCCGTGCCGGACCCGGACGCGACCCTCGCACCGCTCCGGTCACGGCGCATCGCCAGCCGGGCCGAGCAGCTCAAGCTCTATGACTCGTACATCGCGGCGGCCCAGGCGGCCCAGACGGGCGGGTACGCCGCCATCGCGCGGTTCCAAGGGACCGAATGGCAAATCCTCCGCCAGGATGATCCAAGGGCCACCGTCCGCTACAGCCCCGTGCAAGCCTTCACCCCCGCCATCTCGGGCATGCTCCACACGGAACTGACCACCCGCCTCGAAGCCGAGGCCGCCATCCTGGCCCTCGCTGTCCACCGCTACCGCCTCGACCACGCCCGCCTCCCCGGCGCCCTCGACCAACTCATCCCCGACTACGCCGACACCCTCCCCGCCGACCCCTCCGACCCCGCCGGCGGCCCCATCAAGTACCTCGTCCACGCCGATTTGTTCACCCTTTACTACAACGGCGCCAACGGCATCGACGACCACGCCACCCCGCACCAACCCGACCCGAACGACCCCCACGCGGCCCGAAGGTTCCACACCGGCCAACCCAATCCCAACGCCCCCAACACCGACTGGATCCTCTTCCCCCCACCGGCGGACCCGGCCCCCGTGTTCTGACCTGCCGACCTGCATCCCCGGTGGCACGGGCGTCCCGCCCGTGCGAATCAACCAACCCCACCCAACTCCTCGCCCGCGCCGGCGCTCACCCGCGCAATGCACCCTCACCCCGCCCGCGCGTGCTCGTCTGGATCGATCCCCAGCGCCCGCATCTTCTTGTACAGCGTGGTGCGGTTGATGCCCAACTGCTCGGCGGTGGCCGTGCGGTTCCACCCGTTGGCGGCCAGCGCCTTCAGAATGATCCGCCGCTCCGGATCGACCAGCGCCGCCTCCAGCGTCATCGGCGTCCACGGCGCATCGTCCGCCTCTTCCGATGCACGCACCAACCCCAGCGGCGCCTTGCCCGGCTCGGCCACCTGCTGGGGCAGGTCGTCGACCGTGATGGTCTGCCCCCGGCTGAGCACCGCCGCCCGTTCCACGATGTTCGACAACTCGCGCACATTGCCCGGGTACGCGTACCGGCGCAGCGCATCCATCGCCTCCGCGCTGAAGCCGGCGAAGGTCTTGCCCAGCTCACGCCCGCGTTCTTCAAGAAACCGCTCGGCCAGGACCGGGATGTCGCCCACCCGCTCGCGCAGCGGCGGCACCTCGATCTTCACCACATTGATGCGGTAGTACAGATCCTGGCGGAACAGCCCCTTGGCCACCAGATCCTCCAGCGGCTGATTGCTGGCCAGCACCACCCGCACATCCACCTCGATGGTCTGGTTCGACCCCACCGGCTCGAACCTTCGCTCCTGCAAGACGCGGAGCAGCTTCAACTGCATCCCCGGCGACGCGGAGTTGATCTCGTCGAGGAACAGGGTGCCCCCGTCGGCCGCGAGGAACCGGCCCGCCTTGTCGGCGTGCGCGCCCGTGAACGCGCCCTTCACATGCCCGAACAGCTCGCTCTCCAGCAGGGTCTCGGGGATCGAGCCGCAGGAGAGTTCGACATACGGCCTGTCCTTGCGGGGACTGGCCTGGTGGATGGCCCCCGCGATCAGCGACTTGCCCACGCCCGATTCGCCGGACATCAGCACCGTCGTCCGGCTGGCTGCCACCGCCCGCACCACCTCGAAGATCCGCTGCATCCGCGGGTCATGCCCCACGATGCCGCCCAGCGAGAAAGTCCCCTCGATCCGCCCGCGCAGACGCACATTCTCCGATTGCAACGCCTGGTGACGCAAGGCCCGCTGCAGGGCGATCCGCAGCTCGTCGTCCACCACCGGCTTGGTCAGGTAGTCCACCGCCCCCAGGCGCAGGGCCTCCACCGCCGACTCGACCGTGCCGTAGCCGGTCAGCATCACCACGCTGGTCCGGCGGTGGCGCTTCGTGATCTCGCCGAGCAGCTCGATGCCATTGGTCCGCGGCAGATTGATGTCGCAGAACGCCACGCCGAACGGCCCCTCGGGCGAGTCCTCCGCCCGGTCGAGGGCGTCCAACGCCTCGTCCGGCCCGTACACCGCCGCCGACGGGTGCCCCTCGCGCTCGAAGAACGCGGCCAGCGAATCCGCCACGATCGCGTCGTCATCGATCACCAGGATGCGGGGGGGGGGGGCCGTACTCATCACTCACCCCACCATCCGATCGCCCACGCCCGGGTCCGGCCGCGGGATGCGCACCCGCAGCACCGCCCCCGGCCGGTGCGAGCCGATCCGATCCTCCCGCTCGGCCAGCGAGATGACCCCCTCCAGCGACGCCACGATCTGCCGCGAGATCGCCAGCCCGATGCCGTGCCCGTCGGCCCGCGTGCTCACGCCGTGCAGGAACGCCCGCTCGCCCCGCACCCGATGGTCCACGCCAGCCCCGTCGTCGGCGATGTCCACCACCACCTCGCCGTGGGCGGCGTCGGCGAAGGCGTTGATCTCCACCAGCCCGCCGGGATTGAGCGTGTCCCGCTCCGCGGCCCGCCCGATGGACTGCACCCCGTTGATCAATCCGTTGAGCACCACCGTGTACATCGGGCCCGCCGGGACCGTCCCGGCTTCCGGCTCGATCGTCACCCTGATCTGCACGCCCCGCTCTCGCGCCAGCGGCCGGACCACATCCAGCGCGTGGTCGATCGCCATCCCCAGCGTCACCACGCTCGACACGCCCAGCAGCGGCGAGCCGATCGGCACGCTCCTGCTGCGCAGGGCGGCGTTGACCATCGAACTCATCCGCTCCAGCGTGCCCTGCACGGTCAGGATCTGCTCGCGCGCCTCGCACAGCCGGTCGGCGTCCGCCGAGACCTCGCCCTCGGGCAGCGCGGCGGCCGCAAGACCCAGCCAGCGCATCGAGCCGTCGAGCATGTTCCGCAGCTCGTGGGCCACCACCGTCAGCCGGTCGGCCGCGAGAGGCCCGGAGGACGGATCCTCTGGCCCATACGCATGGGGGGGACCGGGCGGGCGGACGATGTGGCGACGCCCGGGCGGGGGCGTCCCTTGCGGCGGCGGGTTGTTGAGATCGTCGCTCATCGTCTGGAAGAATCGACGATGAACCCGCGATTGTCACGCGCCGTGTTGCCCCGGCGCAACACCCGACCCACCCCCGGCCGTTGCGTCCGCGCGACACCGCACAGGCGTGCGGCCCGGACGCCCCGACCATCGGTTATCGGAATCCTGCCCCCGGAACCACGCCCGGATGGCTCCTGTTCGCATTCCGGCAGGATCAGCGCCACGCCACGACCGATGGCGGTACACTGCGTGGACCGGCCACGCCCGAACCGACTCGGAACACGCCAAGGAGTGCGTCATGCCGCTCAATCGCAGCCGCGGGTTCACGCTGATCGAGCTGCTGGTGGTCATCGCGATCATCGCGTTGCTGATCGGGATCCTGCTGCCCGCGATCGGGCGTGCCCGGGGTTCCGCCCGGGCGGTCGCGTGCCTGTCCAATGTCCGCTCGGTGGCGCTGGCCCAGGCCATGTACGCCGACGCCAACCGGGGGTGGTACCCGCACTGGTCCGGGTGGCAGGTCTACGGGGGCAATGGCGACGGCGTGGGCGGCGACGAGCCGGGCCGCGGGTGGACCGAGCTGCTCGCCGACTTCCTCGACAGCACCGAGGTGTACCGCGACCCGGCGCGGCCCGACGACGACGCGCCCTTCGCCTATTTCATCGCCGCCCGTTTCGCGTGGTCGCACTACCAGCGTCAGTTCTCGTCGGTGCGCGAGCCGTTCATCCGGTTCCCGTCCATGTTCGTCATGGGCGGGGACTGCAACCAGACCTCTCTGTATGTCGCGCCGTACGGCACGCAGCCGAGCGCCGACCGCCTGCCCGACTGCGACATGGACGACGCCAGCCAGCCCACGCTGTTCTTCGAGGGTGAGCTGACCCCGCACAACGGGAAGAGCAACATCTTCTTCTTCGACGGCCACGCGGCGGCGTTCGACGGGTACGACCCCTCGAAGATGACCTGGCACGCCCACCAGATCCTGCCGTGGTCGCTCGAAACGCCCTGAGCCGTATTGACAAGCCACGACCGCAAGGGAGCGACCGGGTGACGCGGGCGATCGTTGCGCCCGGCGGGGCGGAACCCCACGATTCGAAGACGCATCGCGGGCGTGACCTTCTTTTCCACGAACGACGCGACAAACCGCTCGGATTACGGTACGCTGGGCGCATGACCCGCCTGCTCCTGCTGCTTGCCCTGCTCATCGCCCCCGCTTCCCATGCCAAGGACCTGCGCGAGCAGGCGTACCTGGGGTTGAGCATCCGGGATACGGAAGACGGCCCCGTGGTGGCCTGGATCTCTCCCGGCCCGCTCGGCGGGCAGTCGCGCACCTCCACGGCGGGCATCCGGCGGGGTGACAATCTGGTGTCGCTCAACGGCGACCTCGTGGACGCGGCGGGTTTCAACGCCGCGATCGGCGGGCTGCAACCCGGCGATTCCGTCACCCTGGTGCTGCGCCGCTCGCCCGAGGCCGATCCGAACGCCGCACTGCCCAAGGGCGGCCCCGGCGGCGATGAGTTCACCGTCACCGCCACCCTCGGCTCACGCCACGACTGGACCGGCACCATCGGGCGCGGCGCGGGCGCCCGCCTGTTCCCCGAACCGCCCGAGGGCGCGTTCGAGGCCATGGTCCTGGCCCGCGCCGCGGAGCACGGCGTTCTGGACGCCGACGGCGGTCTGAACGCGCTGATGGCCAACCTCCGCGCCGTGCAGGAGCACGCGATGGACCCCAACGCCATGGACGCCGTGGTCAATGTGTTCCGACGCCCGCTGTCCATCGACGCGCAGGAGGCCGTCATCGACGAGAAGGTCCGGGCGATCCGGGAACTGTCCCGAGGGACCGATCCGACGGCATGGCCGGACCTCATGCGGGCGGCGGCGGGGATGATCCATGTTCACCGTCCCCCCGCGCATCCGATCATTGATGGGATTGATGCCACCGTCCAGCAGTATCTTCTTGCGGAGCTGCGCATCGAGGCAGGGTATGCGGACAAAGCTAGGTCGCTGGTGCGGCACCTGCGCGACAGCATCTACCTCGGCGGGGCGGACACCGGCGGCCACCTGAATGTCATCGCCGACTCGGGCCACACCGTTCAGTTCCTGCTGCTCTGGGAGATCGAGCGGTTCCAGCAACGCTGCGAGCGTGTGCAAGCCCGGCTCGCCAACGCCACAAGGCCCGGCGTATCGGCCTTGGACCGAAGAGGGCTTCCGGAGGCTCTTGCCGCCGCGGTGGAGGGCGAGATCATCGACTACTGGGCCGTGAGCGAGCGTTTCGGCGTCGTGACGGGGGCGGGACCGAACCGGGTCGATATGTCGGTGATCGCCGAGGTCATCGACCTGGGCGGCGATGACCACTACAGTTGGCCCGCCGATTTTCACGATCGCATCGGGAGCAGTGTGGGAGGGGGCGATCACATCATCATCGACCTGGGCGGGAACGACACCTACGAGTCCCTGGCCGAGTGCGCGGGGCCGGGCGCGGGCGTGTTCGGCCTCTCCCTCATCGACGACCGCGCCGGGGACGATGCGTACCGCTCCGGTCGGCTGGGTTCGATCGGGTTCGGGCTTTTCGGCATCGGCATCCTCATCGACCGGGAAGGCGACGATCGGTACGAGAACCTCGGCCGGGACTCGGGCTGGTCCACAGGCGTGGGCTTCTACGGCGTGGGGCTGGTCATCGACCACGGGGGCGACGACACCTACCACGCCGAGAAGTTCAGCCAGGGCGTGGGCGGGCCGCGTGGATTCGGGGCGATCATCGATGCCGGCGGGGGCGACCGCTACGAGGCCAACGGCCCCCACTTCGGCTCGGCCTACGGCACGCCGGATGTGTTTCTGGGCATGTCGCAGGGCTTCGGCTTCGGCATCCGCGGGCACGCCGCCGGGGGCGTGGGCGCGATCTATGACGACGCGGGGGACGACCACTACATCGCGGGCGAGTTCTCGCAGGCCGGGGGGTACTACTTCGGCCTGGGCATCCTGCACGATCGGTCGGGCGACGACCGGTACCACGGCAACCGGTACGGACAGGCTTTCGCCGCCCACCAAGCGGCGGGGATCTTGATCGACGACGCGGGCGACGATTCGTACTGGTCGATGACGGCCGCGAGCCAGTCGGGGGTGTGGGACCAGTCCGTGACGATGCTGATCGACCGGGCGGGCGACGACACCTACCGGGCCGACGGGCTGGCGCTGGGCGCAGCGGCCATGCAAGCCATCGGAGTGTTCCTCGACCTGGGCGGCGACGACCGGTACGAGGCGCCCGCCGGGAGCACGCTGGGCCAGTCCGGCGGCAACAGCTACCACTACGACGCCGACAAGGTCTTCTCGTTCAGCGCGTTCTTCGATCTGGGCGGCAGAACGGATATTTATCCGTCCCACCGGACGAACAATGGGTCCAGAACCACTGGCACGCTCAACGAGGAATCGCCAAAGGACTCCGGTTTGTACGGAATCTTTGTGGACGAGTAGCGTTTTGTGGTACACTCATCCCGGCCCGACCCGCCACACCCCAAACAGGGGGAAGGGGACCGGATGATCCAGGGAGCGTTGAACATCAAGAAACTGCTGGGCGCGATGCGCAGGCTGGACGCCTCCGACCTGCACATCAAGGTCGGCATCCCGCCCACCTACCGCATCGGGGGCGAGCTGCACCCCATCCAGGGCGAGCCGGTCTCCGAGGACGACGCGGACCACCTGCTGGACCCGCTGCTCAGCGAGGTGCAGAAGCAGCGCTTCGAGGCCACGGGCGACCTGGACTTCGCCTGGCACCTGCCCGGGGGGGCGGGCGATCCCGGCGACCGCTTCCGCATCAACATGCTGCGCTCGGGCAACCACACCCACGCGGCCATCCGGCGCGTCAAGGCGGAGATCCCCAGTTATGAGGACCTGCACCTGCCCCGGGTGTATTCGGACATCGTCAAACGCGAGCGCGAGGGGCTGGTGCTGATCGTGGGGGTGACCGGCTCGGGCAAGAGCTCGACGCTGGCCGCGATGGTGGAGGAGATCAACCGCACGCGGGCGGAGAACATCATCACGATCGAGGACCCGGTCGAGTACCGCTTCATCCCCAAGAAGTCGATCATCTCGCAGCGGGAGATCGGGATCGATGTGACCGACTTCCACGAAGCGCTGCGCCATGTGGTCCGCCAGGACCCAGATGTGATCTTCATCGGGGAGATGCGCGACAAGGAGACGGTGCTGAGCGCCATCCAGGCGGCGGAGACGGGGCACCTGGTCTTCGCCACCCTGCACACGATGGACACGATGGGCGCGTTCGGGCGGATGCTCGAGTTCTTCCCGCAGGACGAGCGGGAGTTCATCCGCAACTCGCTGGCCGCCACGATGAAGGCCATCTGCGCCCAGAAGCTGGTGCCCAGCAACAAGGAGATCACCGGCGGCTCGGTCGTGCCGGCGACCGAGGTGCTGGTGACCACGCCGATGGTCAAGGAACTGATCCGCGATCAGCGGGATTCGGACCTGCCCTCGGTGGTGGCCGGCTCCCGGGCCGAGGGGATGATGAACTTCACCCAGTGCCTGGCCGAGCTGGTGGACAAGGAGTGGATCACGGTCCAGACCGCGCAGGAGTTCGCGCCCAACCGCGACATGCTCAACTCGATCCTCAAGGGCGTGGAGGTGAAGGCGGCGTCGCTGGTGGGGCGGATCAAAGGGTGAGGCGGATCGCTTCGCGCCATCAGCCTTTGGATCATCGGCACAAGACGGATGTCTTTGCCCCCGGGGGAACCAGAAGACCCGGCTTGGCCTGCCCGCGCCGGGCCGTCGGGGGGGGGTCAGTCTTGTGGCGGGAAGAGAATCCAGTCGGCATCGTGCGGGGCGGGGATGGGGGTGCCGTGGCCGTCGGTGCCGAAGCGGTGGAGGAGGCGGTACAGGTTGAGGGGGTCGGGGAGCAGGGGGGTGGCCCGATCGTCTTTGAAGTTGGAGCCGTTGGAGTAGAGGGTGAAGGCGTTGTTCGTCCGGAGGTATTTGATGGGGCCGGCCGTGAGATCGAAGGGGTCGGTGGGGATCGTGTCGAGGCAGGTTGGGACGAGGGCATCGAGCGTGTCGGGGAATGAGCCATGATCGGCATGGAAACGGTGGAGGGCCAGGGCGACCACGGTGGCGGCGACTTCCAGGCGCATGGTGTGCTCCGTGTAGAGGGCGGTGGCGTAGGCGGGGGTTGTCATGGTGATGAGGGGGAGGCGGCGTTGAATCCTGGGGTCGTCAAAGATCTGGTTTTCGGCACTTGAGAAGTCGCTGAGGCCGCGGAAGCCATCGCTCTGGGCTTTGGCGGTCGCGGCGAGGTGGTTTTCGAAGACTTCGAGGTGCTCGGCGCGGGTGCCGGTGGTCCATGCTTGCAGCGGGGCGTGGCGGGCGCGCTCGTCGGGGATGCGGGCGCGGATCGGTTGGGAGCTGCCGAGTGCTTCGCAGCGTCGCATCCCGAGGGCGGTGATGCGGCCGCCGGGGCCGGGAGTGAAGGTGCGGTCGAGGAGGTCGGCGAAGGCGAGGCGTTCCATGTCGTAGCGGATCGAGGTGTGGGTCGCGGTCTCGGCGAGATCGGCCTGGAGCGCGGCCAGGGCATCCGAGGGCCAGAGGTCAGGGTGGTCCGCAAGCGTTCGGCGGATGCGGTCGGCGGCGGCGGCGACGGTGTTGATCGCGGTGTAATCCGCCAGAAGCATCGGGATCTCGCGGAGCTGGCGGGTGATGGCGAGCGCGGCGTGGAGGTTGCGGGCGGCGCGGGGGCCGTCGTGATCGAGGACGGCGGCGTCGGCGTCGATCAGGAGCAGGCGGACGGCGGTGGCGGCCGCGGTCAGGCCGGGGATGCGGAGGTAGTACGCGGACTCGACCATGACCTGGTCGAAGGGCGCGTACTGGGGTGGGCCATCGGACGGATCGGAGAGGACGAAGTCCGCGCCGAGCACCGGGAGTTCCGAAGCTTTGCGGGCGGCGGCGAGATGCGGCTCGAAACCGGCGAGGAGCCGGGCGAACGCGGGAAAAGCGGGATCGGTCGGCTTGAGCTTGGCGAGTTCGAGGTTGGGATCGGGCGAGGCTGGCGCGGGCAGTGTGTTCCATGCGTCGTGCAGGGCCTGATACACGGGAGCCGCACGGTCATGGTCGGGGATGTTGGCCCAGGGGGCGTTGAGTTCGGAGCGAAGGTCGCGGGTGGGGCGGGGTTCGGTACGGAAGGACCAGGCCGCGGCGGCGTAGATGAACGCGAGGGCGAAGGCCAGGGTGGCGATGAGCAGAATCGCGAGCGTGAGGCGCGGTCTCCGGTGCATGGGTGGGTGTACCGGGGCGCGGGGCGAGGGATTCACGGGGTTGTCGGGTGGAAAAGCGATACTGGGCAAACACGGGAGTGACGGAGGATTGACCAACCTTCGGATTTTCGCATAATCGCTTTGCTCTTTCCGCCTTTCCGCGGCTCCGCGGGATCGCTGTGTCATCAAGAGGACCCGGCTCGGCCCCCCCGAGCCGGGCGACCAAGGGAAAGCCGGCACGAAGTGCCGACCTACCAAGATGGCCGACTGGAAGTCGGCCCCACGGGCGGCCGCTTCCTCGCGGGCGCGGCTTGTCGATCAGGACATCACCGGCTCGGCCGGTGGGATGTGCCAGGTGGCATCGCGGTCCTTGCCGCCGGCCTGGTACCACCTGACCATGCGGTCGATGCCCTCGGCCAGCGGGATGCTGGGCTGGAAGCCGGTGGACAGGATCTTGTCGGCCTCGAACTTCGTCTCGGTGCGGTAGAGCTTCTTGATCCGCGCCCGCGAGATCGGCAGGTTCTTGCCCGTCAGGGCGATCACCACATCGAAGGGGATGCCCAGCACCATGCCCACCCAGTACGGCACGCCCGGCGCGGGATTCTTGCCCAGACACTTGCTGACCGTGTCCGAGATCCGGGTGCTGGTCATGTCCGGCTTGTCGATGAAGTTGAAGACCTCGAACGGCTCGATCGCCCGGTTGGGCTTGTCCGCCTTCATGCCCAGCAGGAACAGCGTGGCGTCCACGATGTTCTCGACATAGCTCAGGCTCTTGATGTTGGTCCCCGCGCCGAAGCGCAGGTACTTGCCCGAGTCGATCTGCCGGATCAGCGAGTACATGTTGGCGAAGTTCTCCGGCCCGAAGGTGACAGTCGGCCGGATCACCAGCGCGCGCCGGCCGTCGCCCTTGGCGACCCAATCCCGGAACACGCCCTCGCCCTTGAGCTTGGACCCGCCGTAGGGCGAGTCGGGTGCGGTCGGCGCGTCTTCATGGTGTGGCGTCGGGGCGGTGCCGTAGGTCGCCACCGTCGAATAGAACACGGCCCGCCTGATCCCCGCCCGGTCCATCGCGTCGCAGACGCACTGCGAGCCGTGCTCGTTGACCGAGTAATAGGTGTCGTGGGCGATGCCGAAGTCGTGGTGGGCCGCGGCCAGGTTCACCACCAGGTCCACGCCGGCCATCGCCCGGTCCAAGGCCTTGGGGTCGCGGATATCACCCTTGACATACGGCGCCTCGGCGGCCAGGCCCTCGGGCTGGACGAGGTCCAGCGTCACGAGATCGGTGTGCCCGAGCGCCCGCAGGTCGCGGTGGAAGTAGGCCCCGATGAAGCCGGACCCGCCGGTGATGAGGATCTTCAAGCGTGGTCCCTCCGCGAAACCGGCCGTGCCCTGACCGGCGGCCATCATACGAACATCCATCCCGCCGGTTCACCCGCCCCCCCGACCCCCGCTCCATCGGGCATCCAAGGGGACATCTTGGTGATTATTGGCAACCCCCCCACCAACCCCCCCGGGACGGGGTTCTTCCGGACCCGCTCAGACCGCCGGGGCGATCCCCAAGGCCTCGATGGCCCGGAGCATCAGCCCGTGGACCCGGGGCGGAGCACAGACGATGCCCTTGTTCTTTTCCAAGCCGCGGCCCTGGGAAAAATCCAGTGCGTTGCCGTGCATGTCCGTGACGAACGCCCCGGACTCGCCCGCGATGCAGGCCCCGGCGGCGTGGTCCCAGATCCGCTCGATATAGCCCTTCTTGGTCGGCAGACGCAGATAGGCGTCGGCCTGACCCCGGGCGACCACCGCATACTTGCACTGACTGTCCAGGCGGGCCGGCTCGCCGACCCTGCCCAGACCCTGCTCTTCGATCCAGGCCAGGATGCGGTCGGTGTCGGAGAGGTTGGAATGGGCCGCCTCAACGGAACCGCACACGACGATCTCGTCGTCGGCATCGTGGTCGAGCCGGGTGAGGCGGACGAGGTCCGCCTTCTCAGAGTCGCAGCGGGTCTCGTAGATGCCCTCGCCCTTGATGGCCATGTAGAGGCAGCCGTGGGGGTCCCGCTCGTCGAGGGGTTCGGACAGATCCACGGGGAGGTTGGGGCAGCCCATGACGCCGATGGTGGGGATGCCTTCCTCGATGAAACCGAGGGCGATGGCGTATTGCTGGTCCCTGAGGAAACCTTTCGTGCCGTCGATGGGGTCAAGGGTCCAGAACCGGCGGTGGCTGGTGTCACCGGCCCCGATGTCGATGGCAGCCAGGATGGATTCCGGGGTGGCATCGGCCCAGACCTCCCTGGCAGCCGCGACCACGGCGTCCAGAAGCAACTGGTTCTCCGCCTGGCGGAGGAAGACCGATGCCTCCTCGGCCACCAGGGCGATATCCCCAAGTCGCTCGCGGAGGGCGTAACCGACGACGGCCTGGCTGGCATAATCGGCGACCGTGACCGGGGATTGGTCGTCCTTGGTCACCGCCCGGACCTGCTCCAGAGCGTCCTGGACGGAGCGGCAGACGATGGAAGCCGCAACCACGGCGTGGCGGGCGGCTTCGGCGTGCTTGGCGTGGTCGATCATGGTGGCTCCGAGCGCGGGATGATTCCCGGCCCTGCATCATTCGCACGCGAGCAGGCCCGCGTCCTGAAGCCCCGCGATCAACGCTCGGACGGATTGCTCCACGCTCTGCCGCGCCGTCATCAGCTCGATCTCCGGCGCTTCCGGCGGCTCATAGGGGTCGTCAATGCCGGTGAAACCCTGGATCTCGCCGGCGCGGACCTTCTTGTACAGGCCCTTGGGGTCGCGGGCTTCGCAGACTTCGAGGGGCGTGTTGACGAAGACTTCGAGGAAGGGCAGGCCGGCGACGGCGTGCAGGGCGCGAGCCTTGGCCCGGTCGGCGCGGTAGGGGCTGATGAAGCTGGTGATGGCGATCACGCCGGCGTCCGCGAAGAGCCTGGCAACCTCACCGATGCGCCGGATGTTCTCCTCGCGGTGCGTGGGTGAGAAGCCCAGGTCGGCGTTGAGGCCGTGGCGGATGTTGTCGCCGTCGAGGCGGTAGGCGAACACGCCGCGTCGGACGAGTTCGGCCTCCAGCGCGCTGGCGATGGTGCTCTTGCCCGACCCCGACAGGCCGGTGAACCAGAGGGTGCAGCCCCTGGCCCTGAGTTGGCGGCAACGGTCGGCGTGGGTCAGCTCGCCGTGATGCCAGACGATGTTCTCGGCCTTGGGTTCGGACACGGTTCGGGCCTCTGGAATGAGGGGGGGTTGGGAAGGGTCGGGGAGAGGGTGACAGTATCGAGCCTGATCGGGCGGCGCGGGATCGCTTGGGGTGCCGGGCCGCTCCGCCCCCCTATCCTTTCGGTTCTCTGAGTCTGCAAATCCCCGGTTCTTGTTTCCGACCGGGTATTTGTCGGCCGATGAGACCCCTTCCTCCGGGTGCATTTACCCCGGAAACGCGATCCTACCGCAGGGAGCCGCCCAGGCATGAGTACGACCGAACAACTGTCCCACCCCTACCGCCTGACGCACCTGAAGGCCTTGGAGGCCGAGGCGATCCACATCATGCGGGAGGTGGCCGCCCAGTTCGAGCGGCCCGCCCTGATGTTCTCCGGCGGGAAGGACTCGATCGTGATGGTGCGGCTGGCGGAGAAGGCCTTCCGCCCGGCCAAGTTCCCGTTCCCGCTGCTGCATGTGGACACCGGGCACAACTTCCCGGAGGCGTTGGACTTCCGCGACGCCCTGGTCGAACGGCTGGGCGAACGCCTGATCGTCCACAAGGTCCAGAACATGATCGACAAGGGCCTGGCGGTGGAGGACCCGGGGCCGTTCCCCAGCCGCAACCGGGCGCAGATCCCCACGCTGCTCAACGCGATCGAGACCTACCGCTTCGACGCCCTGTTCGGCGGGGCGCGACGCGACGAGGAGAAGGCCCGGGCCAAGGAGCGGATCTTCTCGTTCCGCGACGAGTTCGGGCAGTGGGACCCAAAGAACCAGCGGCCCGAGCTGTGGAACCTCTACAACGGGCGGCACCGATCGGGGGAGAACATCCGGGTGTTCCCCATCTCCAACTGGACGGAGATGGATGTGTGGCAGTACATCATGCTGGAGAACATCGACATCCCATCGCTGTACTTCTCGCACCGGCGGGATGTGGTCCGACGGATGGGCCAGTGGGTGCCGGTGGGCGACGCGCCGTTCGGTGCGCGCCCCAGCGAAACGGTGGAGCACCGCACCGTCCGGTTCCGCACCGTGGGGGACATGTCCTGCACCGCGGCGACGGAAAGCCCGGCGGCGACGCTGGGCGACATCGTGGCGGAGGTGGCCGCGGCGCGGGCCTCCGAGCGCGGGGCGCGGATGGACGACAAGACGAACGAGGCGGCGATGGAAGACCGCAAGAAGGAAGGGTATTTTTGAATCCTATATTCTCAAGCAGAACCTCCCTTTACCTGAAGCACCGCGTCTGTGGCACTGTGTTCGATCGCCCGCTTCATGCGCTCCGATCAGTGAGGCGATGGAGAAAAATTTCTTCGCACCCCGGACTCGCCGAAGTTCTTTCGGAGGATATCGCGGTCGATCATTATTTGAAAAAAACGATCCGCCCTGCGTGGAACTGCATCGATGTCGGCGCCCATATCGGATCGTTTACTGCCAAAATCATTCGGCTTGCGCCCAACGGCAAGCACGTCGCGCTCGAAGCAATTCCGTACAAAGCGGCATGGATCGCCAGAAGATGGAAGGAAATTAGTGTTCACAACTGCGCGGCAGGCGATAGCGTTCAAGAAGTCGCCTTCTTTGAAAACGCATCGCGTCCAGGCTTTAGCAGTCTTGGGATGCGAAAGGATTCGGCCAATCATCGGGATAAAATCCAAGAACTCAGGGTCGCCATGCTCCCGCTGGATGAAATTCTTAGTGATGTCGCGCATTTTGATTTCATAAAGATCGATGTTGAAGGTGCGGAACTTGGAGTCCTGCGGGGATGCTCTAGAATGATCGCGAGATGCTCGCCAATTATATTATTTGAAAGCGGTCCCGGAGGAGCAGAATCTTGCGGGTATCGGCGTCGGGATCTGTACGATTTTTTCCGATGCCGTGGTTTTAGTGTCTACCTACCCAGACATGCACTCTACAACCGAGAGCCGTTGACTCCGGACGAGTTTGAACGCTCACATGTTTACCCGTTTCGAGCATTCAATTATTTTGCAATTCCAGATCAAGAAGCACAGTGAACTCAAGCAGGCGAATCCCAAATCCGAGAGAACAGGTGATCCCGACAATGACCGCCGACACCACCGCGAAGGCTTCCACGCCGCCCGATCCGATGGCCAATCAGGGCATGGCGTTCTCGACCGATTCCTATCTTGGCATGGACCTGCTGCGCTTCCTGACCTGCGGCAGCGTGGACGACGGCAAGTCCACGCTGATCGGGCGGCTGCTCTACGACTCCAAGTCCATCTTCGAGGACCAGCTGGAGGCCGCGACCCAGGCCAGCCTCTCCCGCGGCGACGAGCGGATGAACCTCGCGCTGCTCACCGACGGCCTGCGCGCCGAGCGCGAGCAGGGCATCACGATCGATGTGGCCTACCGCTACTTCGCCACGCCGCGGCGCAAGTTCATCATCGCCGACTGCCCGGGGCATGTGCAGTACACCCGCAACATGGTGACGGGGGCGTCCACCGCCAATCTGGCCCTGATCCTGATCGACGCCCGCCAGGGCGTGATCGAGCAGACCCGGCGCCACGCCTTCATCTGCTCGCTGCTGCGCATCCCGCACCTGGTGGTGTGCGTGAACAAGATGGACCTGGTGGGCTGGTCCAAGGAGGCCTATGACGGCATCCGCGGGGATTTCGAGTCGTTCGCCTCGCGCTTCGAGATCAACGACATCACCTTCATCCCGATGTCGGCCCTGAGCGGGGACAATGTGGTCACGCGGTCGGAGAACATGCCGTGGTACCAGGGCGCGAGCCTGCTGCACCACCTGGAGCATGTGCATATCGCCGGTGATCGGGACATGATCGACCCGCGGTTCCCGGTGCAGTGGGTCGTCCGGCCGCAGTCGGACGAGTTCCACGACTACCGCGGCTACGCGGGGCAGGTGGCCTCGGGCGTGTTCCAGGTGGGCGACGAGGTGGTGGCGCTGCCCAGCGGGATGGCCAGCCGGATCAAGTCCATCGATGTGGGCGGGGTCGAGCAGGCGTCGGCGTATCCACCGCAGTCGGTGTCGATCCAGTTGACGGACGATATCGATGTGTCCCGGGGCGACATGATCTGCCGGCCCAACAACCAGCCGAGGGTGGGTCAGGACATCGACGCGATGGTGGTGTGGATGGCCGACCAGCCGCTGGTGGTGGGCAGGAAGTACCAGATCCGCCACACCTCCAACGAGGCGCGGTGCATCGTCAAGGGCCTGCGCTACCGCATGGATATCCGGACCCTGCACCGCGACGAGAGCGCGGAGAGCCTGAAGCTCAACGAGATCGGGCGCGTGTCCATCCGCACGACGAAGCCGCTGTTCTACGACCCCTACCGCCAGTGCCGGGCCACGGGCAGCCTCATCATCGTGGACGAGCAGACCAACAACACGGTGGGCGCGGCGATGATCATCGGGCCGACGGCCTGAGCCTTACGGGCAGCCCTGGTTGAAGAGCTGCACGAAGGCGGAGACATCGAAGAAGTTCCAGACGCCGAACGGCTCGGCGATGTCGGCGGACGGGTCGGTCGCGGCGAAGGCCTGCGTGAAGCGGGCGAGATCGAAGAAGTTCAGTTGGCCGTCGCCATTGAAATCCGCCTGGCATTCGGGAGGATCTCCCCAGAAAATGCGCGTCTTACGCTGGTCGCCGGACACGGCCACGATGTCCAACGCGCCGTCGCCGTTGAGGTCGTCGACAGCGACGCCGGACGCATCTGCTCTGGGCAGCTTCGATCGGAGTTCGAAAACCCGGGGAGCCGTCTGAAGATAGACGAAACCCGCATCGCCGGAGCCGCTCGTGGACAAACCGGCAGTGCGAACGAAAACGAGATCCACCAGACCGTTCCCGTCAAGATCCCCGAACGCGGGCTCCGCCAGAGGGTCGGTGAAGTGAATCGGCAGCGGGTTCTGGAAGTTGCCGTCAGGCCCGCCGTACCACACGGCGGCGGAGACCTTGAGAGGAAGCTCAATGCCGCTTCCGACGAGACCGAGGACATCCGTGTGGCCGTCGCCATCGATGTCCAATGCGTCGAACCAGTACGCGGGCATGTTGCTCCATGTTGAAGCGGTCTCGAAGACGCCCCCGCCGCGATTGAAGAGCACGCGGGCGGTCCTTGCGGAACGATCTCCGACGAAAATGTCGGCCAAGCCGTCGCCGTTGAAATCGCCGACCGCCGGCTTGACCGCACCTTCGGACGGCACCGCCGCGAAAAACTCGAACTCGCCGTCCGCCAGAGCACGGTAGATCAGAATCTCATCGGTGGCGACGGCATCGGAAGGCGAGAGAACCGTCGCGAGGTCTTCCAGCCCGTCGCTGTCAAAGTCGCCCCTGGCCAGACCGATGATCGAGCCTGGGGCCGGCTGGGGAAGGGTGGTGGTCCGCGCGAGCGTGCCGTCCGGGGCGAAATCGAGGATGCGCAGCGCGTTGCCGTCATGCGCGATCCGCACGCCGCCCTGAGGGCCGGCGCCCATGTGCAAGGACATGAAACCGGCTGTGATGCCGAGCGCGACGGGGGGCTGCTGAAGATCGCGGGGATTCAGCACTTCAAGAGGCGAGGCGTTGAGCAGCTCGGGCAACCCGTCCCCGTCGAGATCGACGGCAAGGGTGTGCCTGGCCGCGACATTCGCCGGTCCGAAGGATGGTCCCAGGGTTGGAGAAGCAGGATGCCGGGATCGGGTCCGCAACGCCAGAACATCCCGGGCGGAGAATGTGACCAGGTCGGTCAGGCCGTCCGCATCCACATCCTCCGCGACAACCGCGAAAGTCTCGGCGGGTAGATGCGCTTCAAACTCCACGAGTTCGGGATGCGGCGAAAGCGGACCCAGCCAAAGAAATGTCCGACGCCTCGAAAACACCGGCGACCCCTGCACATTCAGGAACAGGTCGCCCCACCCGTCACCGTCATAATCGCCGACTGAATAGTGCGCGGACCAGAATCGGTCCTGCGTCGGCACGGCCAGGACCGACGCATGGTCCGTGAGAAAGTTGAGATGAAAAACGGCTTCATACTCCTCCTGTGAAACGAAATCCAGGTCGGCGCCCTCATCGAAACGCCCGATCCGTGTCGCGAACAGTATCAATGAGTAGACATCACTGATGAGCAGGCCCGTGTGCCGCGGCGCGCCGAGCTGGCCGATCGGCCCGCCGGGGTAAAAGATCACCCCCCCGTGCTGCTGAGCGTGGACAAGCACATCATCGAATCCGTCGTTGTCGTAGTCGCGGATGGGAAAAATGAAGACCGGCCCGCCCAGATTGAACTGTTCGTAGCGACCGGACGGCTGGCGGCTTGCCCATCGCACGACGAATCCGTTCTGTGTCGGATACAGCAGGTCGGTCAATCCGTCACCGTCCAGATCGCCGGCCATGAACTGCCGCACCGCCTGAAAGGGCGGCACACCTACTGCGACGAGGGCCGGGACGGGCTGATCCGTTCCGACGAGCGTGGTCACGCCGTTCATGGACTGGTAAAAATCCATTCTCGTGCCGGATTGGAACGCCAGAGTCAGAGTTTTCGACGCATCAAAGAAACCGATCTCGGCCCTGATGTGAGCGCCACCGATCGCGATCTGAACCGCATCACCGAACCCCCAGCCGGTTCGGCCGGGAAGGTATCCCATGCCGTTCCCGTTCATGCCCTGAAAAACAAGATCAGGGATGCCGTCTCCATCAACATCACGCCGATCCACAATCGAATCGGATAGGCGGATCGAAGCGGTGCCGTTGATGAACGGGGATTGAGCTCCGGCCGGGACCGCGAAGAGCGCGGAACCGGCCGACACGAGCAGGTTGCGGATCATGCGTCGAACTCCGGGCAGCCCGGTTGAACCGGCTTGATGAATGCGGCCATATCCAAGAGGTGGCTGAAAGGGGGCATGAAACTGGGGGAAGCACACCCCCCATGCAGCGATCAATACCATGATTGCGGCATCAGATGCCGTGGCCTCAGTGTACCCTAAACGCTGACGGGGACCAAACAAAACTCCGGCATTTCGAGCATCCCCTGACGAACGGCATGAAATCCCTCCATGCCGAGGGCTATTGGACATTCCGCCGTGACAACGCCGGGCGGGTCCAAGCGACCCGAACAAACCGAGTGGACCCCTCGCCTCCCCCCCACCACCGCCCCCCTTGGCATTCGCAAAGCAAGGACCGAGGGACCAATGAAAAACGCCGCGGGAAGACCCCGCGGCGTTTCTCAAGAGCGGGTGATGAGATTCGAACTCACGACTTTCACGTTGGCAACGTGACGCTCTACCACTGAGCTACACCCGCTTGGTTGTCGCCCGGGATCGGAACCCCGGGCAGGGGGAAACTTAGGCCATGATCCGGCGTTCGTCAACGCGATTCGGAGCACGAAGACGGGTTCCTGGATGATCGGACGGGGCCGGGGGGATGGCTGGCGGGTTATCCCGGGTCCGCAGCGGGGTTTAAGGACGGGCGGCGGGGGGCGTGGGCCGGGAGCGGGCATCTTCGATCGCGGCCACCACCTGGTCGGCCGTGTAAAGATTGGACATCCAGACCGGATGGTCCGGCCCGGACTCGGGGGAAAAGACCACCAGCAGGGGGATGCCGGTCTGGCCCAGGGAGCGGAGGGTGTCCCAGCCGGGGGCGGTGTTGCTGGTCAGGTCGGCCATCAGAGGGACCACGCCCGAGCCGATCAGCAGGCTCTTGACCGGGTCGCGGGACAGGACGGCGGCCTCCATCGCCTTGCAGTTCAGGCACCATTCGGCCGTGAAGTCCAGCACCACCACATGGCCCGCGTCGAGGGCGGCGGTCAGCGAGTCGCGGCTGTAGACCTGCCAGAAGTTGTTGCGCAGGTGCTCGGTCCGGTTCATCGCAGCCCCGATCCCCGCCGCCGCGAAGAGCAGGGCCAGCACGGAGAACGACAACCGCGGGCCGATCTTTTTCGTGATCCGCACGGTCCGGACGGTCAGCCAGCCGCCCGCGGCCAGCATGGCCAGGGCGATGGCCCACCAATGAACGGCCTTGGCCCACCACGGCAAGCCGGCCCCCACACCCATTCCGGAGAGCAGGGCCAGCACGCCGGAGCCGATGAAGTACAGGGCGGCCGCGATCATCAACAGGCCCATGACCTGCTTGACCAGCTCCGATGCGGGTCCGGTGCGGGGAAGTTTCTTGACCAGCCCGGGCTTGGCGGCAAGAACCAAGTAGGGCAGGGCCATGCCAACGCCGATCGAGGCGAAGATCACGATCACGACCGCCGGAGGCATCAACGCGACCCCGGCCAGCAAAGCCCCGGCCACGAAGCCGAAGCACGGCAGGCCCAGCACCGCCGTCATCACGCCGAACATGAACGAGCCTTGGGCCGAATCTGCCTTGGGGTTGACCATGTAGACGGCCTGGGGCAGCTTGATCTGGAACGCGCCCATGATGCCCACGCCCATCGCCAGGATCAGCAGGCCGATGCCCAGCGTGAACCACCAGAAGCCGAAGAGACGCGAGGGGTCCGTGAAACTCGCTGCCAGCGTCGCAAGCACGCCCAGCCCGGCCCAGAAGGCCACCACGCCCGCGGCCATCCAGAGGCCCAGGGCCAGCGCGCGGCCCTTGCTCTCGCCGGCATGGTGCGAGATGGTCATGATCTTGATGGGGATGACGGGCAGGACGCAGGGGGTCAGGTTGAGCACGAAGCCCCCCGCCGCCGCGAGCAGGGCGAGGACGGCGATGCCCGCCAAGCCGTCCGAGGTCGGCACGGCGATCAGGCCCAGGAACTTGCTCCGCGGGGCGGCGACCTCCGACGCTGAGAGTTCGCCATCCCAGGCGTCGGGGTCGGCGAAAACGGCGGGGTGGAAACCGGCGAAGGTCGGACCCGGGGCCGCGGCGGGGGTCGCCGGGTCAATGGTGGCGGCGATGGCCAGTTCCACCCGCTCGGGCATGAGGCAGGTCGAATCGTCGCAGGCCTGGTAGTTCACGATCAGCGTGATCGTCCGCTCGCCCGGCCCGGAATCGTCCGCGACCCGGACGGGTACGAAGGCGACGGCCTTGCCCGCATAGACCTGGAAGTCGATCGGATTGCCCGTGAAGAGGAAGTCCACCCTGGCGGTGTGCGGCTCGGGCCACTGGATGCGGCCGAAGGACAGGCCGGCAACTGTTCCGGGCGTGATCGTGGTAGGCACGGGGACGAAGCCGCCCATCTCCCTGGGCACCACCGGCTGGTTCAGGTTGATGTGCCAGCCGTCGGCGTGGTCGAACACGACCGCAACGACCAGCTGGTCGCCGGGGCGGGCCGTGGGGCTGGATACCTCCGCACGGACCCGGACCGGCTCGTCCGCGGAGGGCGGGGCGGCGGGATCAAAGAGGAAGTCCTGGGCCTGGGCGGTGCCGAACGGAGCGAACAGCAGGGTCAGCAGAACCCAGAGACGAACAATCGGCATGGCGGGCGGCTCCGGGGCACGGGCGGGGGACTCGGGGCGGGAACGGGCGTGGGCTTGGGATTGTTCCCCGCTCGGCTGGAGGGGGGCGGCGGGGCGGAGCCGATCTGATGGGAATCATCCGTTCCTCAGAGCGAGAAAGGCTCACCTTGAAGTTCATGAGTACAGCGAGCACCACGGACTGGGTGAAGTCGCACCTGCCGGGCATGGACTTCGGCTTCACACGCCACCAGCCCGGCGCCATCCTCCGACCCGGTTCCTTCGAGAACCTCCCGGCGGGGCGTGTGCTGTACTTCGGCACGGCCGCCCTTCTCTGGGTGGTCGAGGGCGGGGGGACCGCCGAGCGGGCGGGCACCGTGCTGCTATGGGTGCGCGAGTACGACATCTGGCCATCGTCCGAGCACCTGCCCCTGGAGCGGGCGATCCGCGAACGGTGGGCGGACTCGGGCACGCACGAATCGCACCCGGGCCTGCTGGCCGACCCCGGCGACCCGCGCCAGTGGGACGATCTGATTAGTTACACCTATCTCGCCATGAACTTCGGCTGGGGCATCACCCTGGCCGGCGACCGGGGCGGGCGTGTGGTCCATGCCAACCACGACGGGTACCTGTGGGCTATGGCGAGCGACCCCACGGATCGGGCCAGCGCGGAGCGGTGGTTGAACACCTGAGTCCTCCCCCGGTGGGGCCGACTTCCAGTCAGCCTCCCCCCCACTCCTCACCCCCCGCCGCTTGCAGAAAACCGCCCCGACGCGCCGATAGTCGCTGGGAAGCGCCGACTTGGCGGCGCGGGGATGCTGCGCCCGGAACGGGCCGGAGGGATTGGCCGTGCGAGGTGGGCATGCTTGACCAGAGCGAGGTCGATGCGCTGCTCGCCGCGGTGGATTCGGGGGAGGTCCTGGAAGAACCGGCCTCGACGCGGATCTTCAGCCGCAACCGGCGGGATGCGGGGTCGGTGGAGATCCGCCCGTACGACTTCAAGCGCCCGGAGCGTGTGTCCAAGGACCAGATGATGTCCCTGGAAACGCTGCACGAGGCGTTCGCGCGGAACTTCGGGGCCTCGCTGTCCGGGTTCATGCGGACCATCGTCGAGGTGCGGGTGGCGACCTGCGAGCAGATGACCTACGGGGAGTTCATCGGCGCGCTGCCCAACCCCACCAGCTTCAACCTGATCCACGCGGACGGGCTGGAAGGGCAGATGTGCCTGGAGATCTCGCCGCTGATCATCTACCCGATCATCGACCGCCTGCTGGGTGGAACAAACCAGGACCTGTTCATCCCGCAACGCCCGATGACGCCGATCGAGATGCGTCTGATCTCGAATGTCATCAACCGCGGCCTGATCGCGCTGGGCGAGGCGTGGGAGTCGGTCAAACCACTCAGGTTCACGGTGACGGCCCAGGAATCCAACCCGCAGCTGGTCCAGATCGTGCCGCCGAACGAGGTGGTGATGGTGATCGGGCTGGAGGTGCGGATGGGCTCGCGGGCCGGGACGATGAACCTGTGCATCCCGTACAATGTGATCGAGCCGGTGATGGATGAGCTGAGCAGTCGGAGCTGGTTCGCAGTGTCGCGGAACGAGTCCAGCAAGGCCAGCGAGGCGCGGATCGCCCGGAACCTGGACCAGGCGACCATCGGGATCTCGGCGGTGCTGGCGGAGACGACCATCACCATGCGGGACCTGGCGGAGATGTCGCCCGGGGATCTGATCGTCACGACCCAGGCCAGCGTGCTGCCGGCGACGGTGCTGATCGAGGGCGAGGCGAAGTACCAGGCTGAAGTGGGCCAGCACCGGGGCAGCCGGGCCATCCGGATCATGCGCCCCCTGCCCAGGGGGGAACGCCGGGACAAGGCCGTTCCGGGCGGCTCCCCCAACGCCGGCCCAACACCGACCCCGCCCAAGAGTTGATCCCAAGGCCCCCTCCTATCTAGGATTGACCGTTGTGCGACCGGCGTCCGGTCGCTTGGGAGCGTTCGGTGTGACCATGGTCCTCCGCGATGCCGGCTGATCGGCCCCCGACGATGTTCGGGTGCCCCCTGCCCGGGGTGATGGCGATGCGGTGAGCGTCCGTCCATCCTGATCCGGGCAGGCGCGGGGTGTACGCCCCGACGGCCCGCGAGGGACCGCGGTCTTGAACGATCCGCGGTTTTGTGTTTTTGCGTCCCGCGGGGGACAGGGCATCCGGCCCGGACATCCAGACAACCCGATGCCCCCACCGGGGCGACATGAGAAACGACAGGGAGCGAATCGGTGAACACCCAGGAAATGATGCGAATCCTCGACTCGATCGCCCGCGACCGCAGCATCAGCCGCGAGCTGCTGATCGCCGACCTGGAGCAGGCGATGGTGACGGCGTGCCGCAAGTTCTTCGGCACGCTCGACGCCGAGGAGTTCCAGTGCACCGTGGACCGCATCACCGGCGAGATCTCCATCTTCCGCTACGGCGAGCCCCTGCAACTGCGCCCCGAGGAGCTGGGACGCATCGCGGCCCAGACCTTCAAGCAGGTCATGATCCAGCGTTTCCGCGACGACGAACGCCAGTCCCTCATCGACGAGTTCGGCGGGCGGACGGGCACCATCGTCAACGGCGTGGCCCAGCGGTATGACCACGGCGCGCTGATCGTCCAGGTGGACCGGGCCGAGTGCGTCATGCTCCGCAGCGAGCAGATCCCCGGCGAGCAGTTCGCCCCCGGCGACCGCGTGCGGGCCATGATCCTGGATGTGAAGGACATGGGCAACCAGGCCAAGATCTACCTGAGCCGCGCCCACCCGGACTTCATCAAGCGCCTCTTCGAGGTCGAGGTGCCCGAGGTCTCCGAGCGGACCATCGAGATCAAGGCGATGGCCCGCGAGGCGGGCTACCGCACCAAGATGGCCGTGTCCTCGATCGACTCGAAGGTCGATGCGGTGGGCGCGTGCGTGGGCGTGCGCGGCGCCCGCATCAAGACCATCGTGGACGAGCTCAACGGCGAGAAGATCGACATCGTGCGGTGGAACGAGTCCAGCCAGATCCTGATCGCCAACGCGCTCAAGCCGGCCGAGGTCGAGGAGATCTCGCTGTGCTTCGAGCTGGGCCGGGCCACCGTGGTGGTGCGCGACGACCAGCTCAGCCTGGCGATCGGCAAGCGTGGGCAGAATGTCCGCCTGGCCGCCCGCCTGACCGGATGGGATGTGGACATCCTCACCCCCGAGGAGTTCAACAAGGGCCTGGAGATCATGTCGTCCACGCTCACCAGCGTCGAGGGCATCACGGACCAGATGGTCGATCGCCTCGCCGCCCTGGGCATGGTCAGCGTCTTCGACATCGAGGAGATCGGCGCCGAGGTGCTGGCCGAGGAGCTGGAGATCGATGCCGAGGTCGCCGCCGGCCTGATGACCGTGGCCGCGGCCCGGGCCAAGGAAGTCAACGCCCAGCAGCAGATCGAAAAGGAAGAGGCCGAGAAGCGCCGCGCCGAGGAGCAGGCGGCCACCGCCGCCATCCTGGCCGGCGCCGCCGGCGGGGACGGCCCCGTGGACCCCGACGCCGCGGCCGCGGCGATCCTCGGGGCCGGCAAGGCCGCCAGCGACGAGGCGGAGTCCCGCGCGGACGACATCCTCGGCGGCTGATCGGATGTTTGGTTTGATGCGACGCGGGCCCGCAAGGCCGATCCCGCGCGGTTGAGAGAGTCGGACGGAAGAACACGGGCCTGAACCCGGAGGACAAGTTGGCAACACGCGTTTTCGAGATCGCCAAGGAACTGGGCGTCAAGTCCAAAGCAATCGTGGACAAGTGCCACGCCGAGGGCATCCCCGCCGAGGTGATCAAGAATCACATGTCCACCGTCTCGGTCGGTCTGGAGCAGACCATCCGGGAATGGTTCGCGTCCGGGGAACCCTCGGGCACGGCGGTCGAGCAGACCGACCGTGTGGACCTGGACGCGGTGCGGGAGGAAAAGCCCCGCAAGGCCCGTCGCGCCGGCTCGTCCGAGGACGCCCCCGACTCCGACACGGAAACCTCCGTCGCCGTCCAGGAGCAACCCCCCGCCCCCCCCACGACCGTCAAACCGGCGCCCCTGCGTGCCGCCACGGTCGGCACGCCGGCTCAGGCCGCTCCGACGACGACCACGGCCGCGCCCATAACGGCGGCCAGGGCCGTGGCGGCCCCCGCGGCCTCGCCATCGCCCAAGGACCAGACGCCCGCGCCGCGCACGCCGCAGTCGCGCATGCCCGCCGGTCTGAACAGCCGCCCGCCGATGCACGACGCGCCGCCCCCCGTTCAATCGTCCGAGCCGCCGCGCCGGCCCGGGCGCGATGACGGCGACCAGCCCCGCACGCCGGTCCGCCCGCCCCCCCCCCCGCCGCCGCGCGCGCCCGACCGCCCGCCGGTCATGAATGTGCCGCAACGCCCCACGGTGGTCTCCCCCGCGGGTCCGCAGCTGGGACAGAAGGAAAAGATCAAGCTCTCCGGGCCGAAGGTCGTCCGTGTCGAGGCCCCCGAACGCATGGAACCGCCGCGCCCGCGCGGACCCCGCCCCGGTGGTCCTGGCGGACCCGGCCCGCGCGGCCCGGCAGGCCCCGGCGAGATGCCCTTCGAGGGCCGTCCGGCCCGGGGCGGACCCGGAGGGGGCGCGGCAGGCCCGGGCGGGGGCGCCAACTCGCGCCGCCGCGGCTCCGATCGCAAACGCGACAACGAGGGTCCGAGCGAGGGTGCCGGCTGGTCCGAGGCGGACCTGGCCGAACGCGAGGCGCGCCTCCAGCGCTCCGGCGGCTACCTCAAGCAACGCCGCCAGCAGCTCCGCAGCGGCGTCAAGGGCATGCAGGCGGCCACGCCCGCGGCCATCGGCGGCAAGGTCCAGATCGCCGCGCCGTTCACCGTCAAGGACCTCTCGGCGGCCACCGGCGTCAAGGCCGCGGACATCGTCAAGAAGCTCTTCATGCAGGGCGTGATGGCCACCATCAACTCCGGCATCGAGGTCGACAAGGCCCAGGAGATCATGATCGACTGGAACATCGAGCTTGATGTGACCGAGGCCAAGTCCGCCGAGCAGCAGGTGGCCGCCCAGTTCGTCGACCGCGAGCGCAAGGACGAGCGCCCCCGCGGGCCGGTCGTCACCATCCTCGGGCATGTGGACCACGGCAAGACCAGCCTGCTGGACCGGATCCGCAACGCCAATGTGGCGGCGGGCGAGGCCGGCGGCATCACCCAGGCCACCAGCGCGTTCCGCGTGCCGGTCAAGCTCGGGTCGGATGAGAAGCAGGTCGTCTTCATCGACACCCCCGGCCACGAGGCGTTCACCGCCATGCGCTCCCGCGGCGCCCAGGTGACGGACATCGTGGTGCTGGTGGTCGCGGCCGACGACGGCGTCATGCCGCAGACCAAGGAGTCGATCAGCCACGCGAAGGCGGCCGGCGTGCCGCTCATCGTGGCCCTGAACAAGATCGACAAGCCCGAGGCCACCGAGAACAACATCACCAAGATCCTCGGCCAGCTCGCCGAGCAGGGCCTCAACCCCGTCGAGTGGGGCGGGGACACCGAGGTGGTCCGCGTCAGCGCGCTCAAGGGCACGGGCATCCAGGATCTGCTGGAGATCCTCGACCTTCAGAGCCAGGTGCTCGAACTCAAGAGCGACTTCGACGGCCCCGCCCGCGGCTCCGTCATCGAGGCGCGCCCCGAGGAGGGGCGCGGCAATGTCGCCAACATCCTGGTGCAGGACGGGCGCCTGAAGGTGGGCGACTTCATCGTGCTGGGCCGCGCCTTCGGGCGCGTCCGCGACATCACCAACGACCGCGGGGCCAAGCTCAAGGAGGCCTACCCCCCGATGCCGGTGCAGATCTCCGGCATCAACGAGCTGCCCGACGCGGGCGACAAGTTCTACTGCGTGGCCTCGCTGAAGGAGGCCGAGAAGGCCGCCGAGCAGCGTCGGGAGCGGGAGCGGCACGAGCAGCTCGCCCAGCCCGCGCCCACGCTGGACCGCATGTTCAGCCAGATGGCCGAGGCCTCCGTCAAGGAGATCCTGGTCGTGCTCAAGGCCGATGTGCAAGGCTCGGTGGATGTGCTCCGCAACGAGATCGAGAAGGTGGGCCTGGAGTCCACCGAGGTCAAGGTCCGCGTGATCCACGCCGCGGTCGGCGGGATCACCGAGTCGGACATCCTGCTGGCCAACGCCTCGCGCGGCCTCGTCATCGGCTTCAACACCATCGCCAACGCCAAGGGGCGCGCGCTGGCCGAGAGCAAGGGCGTCGAGATCCGCAACTACCAGGTCATCTACGACATCGTGGACGACCTGAAGAAGGCGGCCGAGGGCCTGCTGGCCCCCGAGATGCGCCAGGATGTTCTGGGCCACGCCGAGGTCCGCAAGGTGTTCAAGGTCACGCGCGTCGGCATGATCGCCGGCTGCTATGTCACGGACGGCGTCGTCCAGCGCGACGCGCTGGTCCGCGTCACCCGCGACGGCGTGGTGGTCGAGAACAACCGCCGCCTCGAGCAGCTCAAGCGTGTCAAGGACGACGCCAAGGAAGTGCGGGCCGGCACCGAGTGCGGCATGAAGATCGCCGGCTACGACGACATCAAGGAAGGCGATGTGATCGAGTGCTACAAGCAGGTCGAGGTGAAGCGCACGCTCTGATGCGCCGGCGAGGCTGTGAGGGAACCGTGCCATGATCGTCGGCGTGCTCCAGGCCGAGCTGCGGATCGATTGGGCGCGGTCCCTCAAGGACAAACGCCGCGTGGCCCGGTCGCTCAAGGACCGGCTCCACCGCGAGCACCAGGTCTCCGTGGCCGAGGTGGAGGCCCAGGAGATCCACAACACGCTCGTCCTCGGCGTGGCCGCGGCGGGCAGCTCGGCCGCGCAGGTGGGCGCCACGCTGGACACCGTCCAGAGCAAACTCGCCCACCACGAGGAGGCCGTCCTCGTCGCCTGCCAGCGGGAGATGCTCCGCGGCTGGACCGGCGAGCTGGCAGGCGGCGCGTTCAGCGAGGCCGCCGAGGCCGACCTGGCCGCCGAGATGCTCGCCCACGCCCTGGAGCCCGACGAAGACCAACCCGATAGCGAGGACGACGCTTGACAGGCGAACGCAGAAAACTCCAGCTCGAATCGCTCCTGCTCCGGTCACTCCAGGCCCGCATGGCCAAGGGCCTCTCGGACCCCCGCGTCCGCGGGCTGGTCACCGTCACCCGGCTTGAGCTTTCCACAGATCTGAAGCGTGCCAAGGCATTCATCTCCGTGATGCCCAGCGAGCACGCCCAGCTCACCATGCACGGCCTGCGGGCCGCGACCGCCAGGGTCCGGCGCGATGTCATGGAGGGCATCCACCTCAAGGAGATGCCCAGCCTTGAGTTCATCTACGACGAGGGCCTCAAGGCCCAGAACGAGGTGATCGCCCTGCTGGCCAAGGACCGGATGGAGAAGGAAGGCCGCACGCACAATCCCGACGCCGAACGCCCCGAACAGCCCGACGCGGGAGACCAAGCGTGAACGCGGAGGCCCAGACCGATCCCATCCTGGCGTTGGCCGACGCCATCGAATCCCGGCGCGGCGCCCCCCCGGCGACGGACCCATCGCTGGACCGCGCGCCGCTGGGCGCGGACCCGCTCGTCTATCAGCTCATCTACTCCATGCTCCTGTGGGAAGGCTCACACGACCTGGCCGCGCGGTGCCTCGAGGCCATCCGCGCCGAGGTCGTGGACTTCAACGAGCTGCGGGTCTGCTCGGTCGAGGAGGTCTGCGCCCTGCTGCCCCGCGACTGCCCCCGACGCCCGGAGCGCGTGGACCGGTTGCTCACCGCGCTCAACGACATCTTCCTTCGCGAGCACGGGCTGACGCTCGCCCACCTCAACGCCCTGCCGAAGCGCGAGGCCCGCCAGTATCTCGACGCCCTGCCGGGGCTGCCGCAGTTCGTCGCCGCCCGCGTGATGCTGGTCTCGCTGGGCGGACACGCCTTCCCCACGGATTCCCGCATCGGGCGTGTCCTGGCCAACGCCGGGGTGATCGACGCGGCGGACATGGACCACCCCGACCTCGGCACCAGGCTCGAGCGCTCCGTCCGCGCCGCCGACTCGGCACGGGTGTACGCCCTGCTCGAGGCCGAAGCCCGCGACCTGCCGCCCCCCAAGGGCGGGGCACGCAAGCCCGCGGCCAGATCCGCCCGCCCAACCCCCCCCGCTCCCCCCGTCCACCCTCCCGAAACGCCCACCCAAGCCCACCCCCAGTCACCCCAATCCGGCGAGAACGGCGACGGGAAGGACGCATGAACACCCGCCCACTCCTCCTGCTCACGGTCTGCGGTCTCTGCTGGCCCCTGGCGTCGTGCTCGACCGCGCCGGTGGACGCCACCCCCTCGTCCGTGCGTGCGGCCGCGTCGATCGAGGAGCCGCGCCGCCGCCTGGAAGCCCTCGCGGAGATCGAATCCGTCGGCGTCGTCCTCCACGACCCCCGGCGGGCGGAAACCGCGCGGGCGATCGACCCGGGCCTGCCCGCCGCGCTGCCGCCCGGCTCGGCCGAGTTCCGTCGCGCCACGCGCCCGCCGGACGATGTGCTGACCGAGTTCCGCATCGAGCCGCCGATGTCGGAGATCGAGCCGCCCACGCCCGAGGATGCCGAGCGGGCGGCCAAGGCGTATGTCCGCGCCCACGCCGCCCGCATGAGCGGTGAGGCGGAAACAGCCCAGCGGCTGATGGAAGAGGCCGTTGAACTCGACCCCGGTTCAGCCAAGCTCTGGCAGGAACTGGGTGAGGCTCGCCTGGCGACGGGCGACCGCTTCGGCGCGGCCGACGCGCTGACGATGGCGGCTGAACTCGGCTCGACCGAGCCGCGCGTCATGCTCACCCTGGCGTCCGAGGCCGGCTCGCGCGGGGACCAGGACGGCGTCGTCCGCTGGTCCGCCGCGGCGTGGAAGACGAGCGCGGAAACGCCGTCATCACCGGAACGCCTCATCGCCGGTTCCATGCTGGGGACCGGGCTGCTGGAGCGCGGCGACCTGTTCGCCGGCGCGGAAGTGCTCGAAACAACCCTGGCGGCGCTCGAATCAACCCCGGCACAACCGGGCGAAACGATGGACATGATGCGGGTGCGCGCGGGGCGCGCCGAGCTGGGCTACCGCCTGGGCAACGCCTGGATGGCCCTGGGCCAGCCCGCCCGCGCCGCGGAGGCGTACGAGCGGGCCGGGACGGGCCTCCAACGCACGCCGATCCAACTGACCCAGCGCCACCTCGCGTCCCTTGTGGCCGCGGGCCGTCCGGCCACCGCCTGCCTGGAGATGATCGAGCACGCCGACCGATGGCTCGGCGATCTCGGCCCGGAGGAGGCCGGCTGGCTCCGCGGCCTGACGCGGGACGAACGCACCGGCGGAGCGTTGGCCGATGCCATGCTCGCCCTGGCCTCCGACCCGGCACACCCGATCTCCGCCCGGCGGCAGGCCATGCACACGCTCGTGCGCGGGCTGTCCGATCTGAACGAGGCCGTCCGGGTCTTGGGCACGGACCCCACGCTCGCCCGCACCCCGCTGCTGGCGGGGGATGCCCTGAGTAAGGTGCGCCCCGAGCAGCGTGTGCGTCTCGCGGCCGAATGGGTGGGCAACGACCTCGCGTCGGCACGGCACTGGGCGCACGCGCTGGCCCGCCTCAGCGACGCGCCGCTGGAAGAGGCCCGCGCGTCCATCGCGTCGGACGACCCGGGGCGACGCCTGCTCGGGCTGGGGATGGCCGCGGAACTTGACCGCGCCGACCTGGCGGTGGGCGTGATCGACGCCGGGCCTGCCGGCACGATCGATGCGATCCTGGGCGCGGAACTCGCGGGCATGGCCGGGAGTTGGGGTGTGGTGGATGCTTGGCTGGCCGCGGCCCGATCCATCGCGGCCGCCGACCCCACCCGCCGGGCCGACCTGATCGGCGCGCTCTTGGCCTGCCAGCGTCTGGACGAGCTCGACGCCCTGGTCGCAACGATTGACGCCGACCCCGCCGCCACCCCGGACGACCTGCTCATCGCGGCCGAGTACGCGCTGCTCTCGGGCGACTTCGGGCCGGCGATCGCCCGGCTCGACCGCGCCGGCGAGATCGACCGTTTCGACGAGCGCATCTGGGAGCGGCGCATCGCGCTGCGCACCGGGGACTCGCCCGAAGCCAGCCAGGAGGCCGCGACGGCCCTGGCCCGCGCCATCTCCGAGACGCGCCCCCGCAGCGCGCTCTTCGCCATGCTCCGGGCACGCGACATGGCGGGCCAGGGGATGCTGCGCGAGGTCGCCGAACTCATCATCGTGACCAACGAACGCGATCACGCCCGCGATATGGGCATCCAGCTTCTCACCCAGGCGGCGCAGGCCGCCGCGGACCGGAATGACCCGGACACCGGGCGGATGATCCGGGATTGGCTCGCCCGGCGGATGGCGGAAGCGCCGGGGTCGGTGCCGGTGGCGCTGGCTTCCTCCCAGATCCTGCTGACCAACCAGGACTTTGAGGCCGCCTTCGAGATCCTCGACGACGCGGCGCGGCGCATCGGCCACCCCGAAGCCGCCCGCAACGCCGAGGGCATCCTGGCCCGCCACCTCGAACGCGGCGACGAGGCCCTCACCCGCGCTCTGGCCCGTCTGGAAGGCCCCCACGGGACCAACGGCTCCATCGAGCGGGCCGAGATCGCCCTGGCCGGGCAGCGGTGGCCGGTCGCACTCGAAGCCTTCCGCGCCGCCCTACCCCCGGGCGGTCGCCTGAGCGAGCCGCAGCTCGCCCGCTGGCACCGCGTCGCCTTCGGGCTGATCCGCGGCGCGGACGGGGCCGAGGCCGTTGCCGGCCTGCTCGCAACCCTGGACGATGCCGCCCGCGCGGGCGTGCCCATGCCCGAGGAACTCGTCCGCGGACGCCTCCTCCTGCTCGCCCGATCCGGCGACGACGACCAGATCCGCGCGTTCGTCGAGCAGGAAGTGCTCGGGCCTGGGTCGGGCCTGATCGCCGTCCAGGCCCTGATCGGCGCGGACCGCGCCGCCGACGCCCTGGCGTTGCTGGCCGACCTGGCCGTCACCGACGACGGCGTGTGGGAGGATGAGTTCGCCGAATGGGCCCGCGTCGTCGGCGGGCTGGGCACGGCGGCCGACACCCGCGCCATGATCGAACGCCTCGACACGCTCGGCCACACCGACGACGCCGCCCGGGTGCTCACCGAGCGCTTCGCCCCCGGCCCGGTGCCCGGCGAACGGACCCCCGCCCGCGACCGCGCCGACATCGCCTACACCACCGCCCTGATCGCCACCGTCTTCGACCGGGACGAGGCCGCCGCGGAGATGTACCGGCTGGCGCTCGCCCACGACCCGGACCACGCCTGGGCCGCCAACGACTACGGGTACGCCCTGGCCGAGCGGGGCGAATCCCTCGACGAGGCCGAGCGGCTCCTGGCCCGCGCGTACGCCCTGCTCCCGGACGAGGCCAGCGTGGCCGATTCCCTCGGCTGGCTCCGCTACATGACCGGCGTGCTGCTCGACGAGACCGACGAGCACGGGACCGTCACCCGCTTCGGGGCGGTTGCCCTGCTCGAACGGGCGACGACGCTGGAGGGCGGGGCCGAGAACGCGACCGTGTTCGAGCACCTCGGCGACGCTCTCTGGCGGGCCGGACGCCGGGAGGAGGCCGCCGAAGCGTGGTCCAAGGCGGAAACCCTGCTCCGCGAGCAGGTCCGGCGTCTGTCGGCCGACGGCCGGCAGGGCAGGCGCGGGGTGGACCGCGCCAACGAGCAACTCAGCGCGATCCGGAACCGCCTCAGCGGGGCGGAGAACGGCAGCCCGCCCCCCATCGCCCCCAGCCCCGGGCTGGACGATCCACCCTCGCCCGCACCCGAAGGATGACCCCGACATCCCGGCATCCAACAATACGACCCCCTTCTTCTTCGCCACCCCCCCACCCCCCTCGAAGATATCACCCGGAG
>CAZNZC010000001.1:0-95288 GCA_964577425.1 uncultured Phycisphaeraceae bacterium | reverse complement strand
CACCCGGAGCAACCCCGATGGCCGGACACAGCAAATGGGCGAACATCAAGCACCGCAAGGCCGCCCAGGACAAGAAGCGGGGCAAGATCTGGTCCAAGTGCTCCAAGGCGATCATGGTCGCTGCCCGGGCCGGCGGCGGGGATCTGGAAACCAACCTGGCCCTGCGCTACGCGGTGGACGAGGCCAAGTACGCCAACATGCCCAAGGACACCATCCAGCGGGCCATCGACAAGGGCGCGGGCAACCTCGGCGGCGAGGACTTCAGGCCCGTCGTCTTCGAGGGCTACGGTCCCGGCTCGACCGCCATGATCGTCGAGGGCCTGACCGACAACAACACCCGCACCGTCAACGAGGTCCGCTCGATCTTCAACAAGCTCGGCGGCAACCTGGGCACCTCCGGCTCGGTGGCCTTCATGTTCCAGACCAAGGGACGCATTATTCTCGATGCGTCCAAGTACCCCGAAGACCGCGTCATGGAGGCGGCCCTCGAAGCCGGCGCCGACGATGTCCAGGCCCCCGAGGGCGCGACCGAGGACGAGCCGGGCGTGTGGACCGTGCTGACCGAGCCGCTCGCGTTCCAGCAGGTCAAGGACGCCCTCGAGAAGTCCGGCATCGAGATCCTCGAGGCCGAGATCGCCCGCATCCCGGAGACCACCGTGGTGGTCAAGGGTGACGACGCCCGCAAGCTCATGACCCTGATCGAGACCCTCGAGGACAACGACGATGTCCAGAAGGTCTTCTCCAACGCCGACATCCCCGCCGAGGAAATGGCCGGGATGTGACGCGGATCATCGCCGAATCTTTGGCGTGATCCAAAACGATCGGAGCGTTCTGTTCCCGGAACGCCCCGAAGGGGCGCGCGTCGGTAGCCACGGGTGAAGCGCAGCGCAACCCGTGGAAAAGACAACTCTCAAAGACTTGACCCCGGAAGGGGTCATGGAAGTTCGATGATCCCTTCAACGGCAAGCCCGGAGCTTGAGCGACGGGGGAGAGGGGATGGCCGACTGGAAGTCGGCCCCGCGGGAACCCCACGATTCGAGGACTCATCGTGGGCGTGACCCGGATGACACGCCCGAAACTCACGAGCCATCCATCTCACCCCAACGGGTTGAGAAACAACCCCGTCGCCAGCTTGGGATAAAAGAAGGTCGATTTCTGCGGCATCAACTCGTTGGCGCGGCTGATGTCCCGCACCGCCTCCAGCGGCGTCGGGCGCACGATCACCGCCAGCTGCGCCTTGCCCGAACCGTCCACCGAGCTGCTCGTCATGTCGCCGCGCCCGATGGCCAGCATCTCGTCGATGGTGTGCGGAAAGGCCCACCTGACGGGCTTGCCGTCGTTCAGTTCCGGCTGGCATATCTCCTCGACGATCAGGTGCTGGACCAGGGCCACATCCAGCTTGCGCCACGCCTCCGGCTTGTCGGCGAAGCGGTCCTCCAACGGGTCCGGCACGGCGGGCCAGCCCGCGTAGCACAGGCCCGTGGCGTAGTCGTACAGGCCGAAGACATTGGTCTGCTCTCGATCGGCCAGCCGCCCGAGCTGGTCCTCGATGCGGTGCGGGTCGTTGTCGATCGCCTCGACATGCAGGATGCCCGCCGCGGCCTCGATGAAGGCTTCGATGGTGTACTTCTCCATCCCGCCCAGCACGCGGTGCGTGGGGCCGATGGCCAACCCCGGATCGTCCATCGACACCAGGATGAACATGGTCCGGCGCGCCGGATGGTCCGCCGGCAGGTCGCCGCGCCGGTTCAACTCCGCCAGGTAGTTCAACGCGGTGTTGTACCGGTGGTGCCCGTCGGCGATGAAGACATCCTGGCCCTCCAGCGCCCGCTGGAAATCGGCGATATCGGCCGCGTCGTCCACGGTCCAGACCTCGTGGGTCACGCCGTCGCCCAGGTCGGCCGTCATGTCCGGCGCTCGCCCGGCGGCGATGCGCCGGACGATGCCCGCCCCGGCGCCGCTCTCATCAGGGTACAGCCCGAAGATGGGCGACAACTGGCAGCGGGTGGCCCGCATCAGGGCCAGACGGTCCTCCTTGGGGCCGCCGAAGGTCTGCTCGTGGGGCAGGACGCCGCCGCCCTCGCGCGGGCCGAAGGACACCGCGTCGAGCGTGCAGGCCATGCCGCAGCGTTGCAGGGACTTGCCGCCGAACGAGTAGGTCTGGCGGTAGGCGAACATGGCCGGGCGGTCCCGACCGGTCAGCGTGCCCTGGGCCAGCAGGTTCTGGTACACCTTGGCCGCCCCGTCGTAGGCTTCCTGGGGACCGAGGCGGCTGGCGGGCACGCAGGGCAGGTCCATCCCCACGATGTTGGCGGGGTTCTTGGCCAGCAGGGCGGCCTTGGCAGCGGCGTCCAGCACATCGTACGGAGGTGCGACCAGATCGGAAACCTCACCGGAACCCTGGCGGTACTGGACGGCCTTGAAGGGGTAGACAGCGGGCATGGCGGTTCCTTCCCGGCCGCGTCGGGGGAGGGGGGTATGGGGTCGGGTGCGGCGCGCCGGATCATACCCGCCGCTGCGTACGATCCGGACATGCCAGACACCGCCCCCGCCCCCCGCGCCCTGATCGTCCGCACCGCCGGGACCAACTGCGACGCGGAGCTGTGCCGCGCCTTCGAGCGGGCCGGGGCACGGGCCGACCTGGTCCATGTCCGCGCCCTGATCGCCGAACCCGAGCGGATCGACGACTACGACCTGATCGGCTTCCCCGGCGGGTTCTCCTACGGCGACGACATCGCCTCCGGGCGGATCTTGGCCATGCAGATCCGTGAGCGGCTGTACCAGCCGCTGCGCCGGGCCGCGGAACGCGGGACGGCCATGATCGGCGTGTGCAACGGGTTCCAGGTGCTGGTGCAGGTGGGCCTGCTGCCCGGCCCGCGCGCGGGCGAGCCTTGGCCGGCCGACGCCGCCCCCGAGGCCCGCGTGGCCCTGGCGGACAACTTCCCCCCCCGGTTCAAGGATGGTTGGGTGCGCGTGGCCGTGGACGAGTCCTCCCCCTGCGTCTGGACGCGCGGCCTGCACGGGATCTCCAACGAAGAGACGATGATCCTGCCCATCGCCCACGGGGAGGGCCGCTTCGTCGCCAGAGATCACGCCACGCTGACCGAGTTGGAGGCCAGCGGCCAGGTCGCGCTGCGCTACCTCGACAACCCCAACGGCTCGATGGGCGATGTGGCGGGCATCTGCGACGCATCCGGACGCATCTTCGGCCTGATGCCCCACCCGGAGCGGTATCTGGACTGGAACCGCCACCCGTTCTGGACCCGGCTGGGCATGGGAACACGCAGCGGCAAGACCCCGGGCCTGGCGATGTTCACGGGCGCGGTCGAGTCGGTGCGGCGCACGATGGTCTGAGCGGTCAATCGGGGATCGGCGAGCGCCCCATGAGCGCGCGGTCCCGCCCGCCGGTGCGGACGATGCGCAGCACGAACGCCTGGTACGCCCGGTCCAAGGATTCCATGGACTCGTCCGGCCAGTAGGCCGCCAACGCGCCCGCGCCGGTACGCCGGGTGCGAAGCACGCCGGCCTCGCGCTCGCCGGCGGCCTCCCCCACCGCGGCGACGAACCGACCGGCCTGCGCGTCGCGCAGCAGACGCTCCAACCCCGGGCGACGGCGCCCGCCGTCGGACTCCATCAGGAAATGCACGAAGGCCCAGCACTGCGCGTAGTAGTTCAGCGCGGCCGCCCCGCCGCGGTCGGTGTCGAGCAGATCCTGCGGGCGGTTGAGCACGAGTTCGTCCAGCCCGAGCAGCGTGCGGTTCGCGGCGGCGGTGCGCAGTTGATCGAACCGCTGCTGGTTCAGCCACGGCAGGAACTCGGGCGTGTCCGCCTCGTCGTCCCGCCAGCGGAAGCCCTCGAAGTAGCAGGCGATGCCCTCGTCCAGCCACACCGGCAAGGGATCGGCGAAGGCGGTCTGGATGAACTGGTGCCAGCCCTCGTGGGCGGCCATCACGAAGGTGTCGCGCGGGCCGAGGTCGTAGAAGATGCCCATGCCGTTGACCGAGTACCCGCCCCGCTCGATGCGCAAGTACGCCCGCGCATTGTCCTTCAGCAGCGACCGCGTCAGGCTGTCCCACTCCAGACGCGAGGCCAGCACGAAGGTCTGGAGCGGCTCGCCCGGCCGGATCAGCGGTGTGATGGCGTTGACCCGGTGGGCGTGGGCCAGTTCCAGGAACGGCGGCAGCCGGTGCAGCATCCGCCGATCGCGCAGTGTGGTGTGCAGTTCGACCGACGGCGTGGTCAGAACCCAGCCCTCCTTGCCCTGGAAGGTCCAGGGGCGACGGTGGGCCACGAAACGCACCGGGTCCGCGCCGGCCAGCGAGGCGTCCGCGGATGCGCGGCTGTCGCTCCCTCCACGCGGGGCGGACGAGCCGCAGGCCGCCAGCAGCACGACCGCACCGGCCAGCGCCCAGCGGGCCGAGCCGATCAACCCAGATCCCCGATCGCCCTGCGGATCGCCACCGCGTCGCGCTGCTTGCCGGCCAGTTCGTCCCGCGTCTGCTGCACGAGATGGGCCGGGGCACGCTCGGCGTAGCCGGGGTTGGCCAGGCGGCCCTCCAGCGCGTTGATCGACTTCTCGATCGCGGCCAGTTCGTTCATCAGGCGTTCCTTCTCCGCCCCGGTGTCCACCGCGTCGGTCAGGTCGCTGAGCCGGTGCTCGGCCCCCTCGAAGGCGATGGCGGCCGAGTTCGCCGGAGCGATATCGGTGGTCACCTTCGACACGCCCGCCAGCGTCTCCACCAGCGGCGACCAGCGGGCGATGTCGTGGGCCAGACCGGGGCTGGCGTGCAGCACGACCTGTCGCTTGGGCGGCACCTGCTTGGACGCGCGGACCTCGCGGACGGCCGTGACCAGGGCCTGCACGCGCCCGAAGGCGGTCTCGGCCACCTCGTCGCGGAGCGTGCCGTCCGGCTCGGGCCAGCCGGACTGGCAGAGCGTGGCCGTGGATTTGGTTTCGGCGAAGGCGAAGCCCTCGATGGGCTTGAGCGGCAGGGCGGAGACCCGCTCGTGCAGGGCCTCGGTGATGAACGGCGTGACCGGGTGCATCAGGCGGAGGATCGCGTCGAGCACCAGGCGCAGCACGGCGGGCTGGTTGGGATCAGTGGCGAGGGTGGGCTTGATGGACTCGAGGTACCAGTCGCAGAAGTCACGCCAGAGCAGGTCGTAGAGCGCGTCGGCGTAGTCCTTGAACTGATAGTTGCGGACGGCGTTGTCGATGGCCGCGGTGGCGGCCGTCAGGCGGCTGAGCATCCAGCGGTCGGCCAGGGACAACTGTTGCGGGTCGATGGGGAAAGCAGCCGAACCGGCGACCGGGTGGCGTTCGAGCATGGTCAGCGCGAAGCGGGCGGCGTTCCAGAGCTTGTTGCACAGGTTGCGCCCGATGTCGAACTTGGGGCTGGTGTTCTTGCCGGTCTTCGGGTCCGGCTCGACCGGCATGCGGACATCCTGCGTCTGCGTGGTCATCTGGCAGAGCGTGAAGCGCATGGCGTCCGCGCCGTGGGATTCGATGATGTCCAGCGGGTCCACGCCGTTGCCGAGGCTCTTGGACATCTTGCGCCCCTCGCCGTCCTGGATCATGGCGTGGATGAAGACATCCTTGAAGGGGGGTAGGTCGGCACTCCGTGCCGACTCTTGAGGTACATCGGCACTCCGTGCCGATTCTTTCATGCTGTCCTCGGGCGTTGAACTCGTCGGCAAGGAGTGCCCGTGTTTCGGAAGAGTCGGCACGGAGTGCCGACCTACTTGGTCCGGAGTCGGCACGGAGTGCCGACCTACCAAAGCATCGGCGACTTCCTGAGTCACGAAGCAGAACCGGTCCTCGGACGGACGAGCGACAACTTGGGCCTCCCATCCGTTCCGGATGATGTATGTCAGGTACTCATTGAAATCCGTGGTGTTCCGGACAATGTGGCCGAACCGATCCGGCTGCCAGAGCGATCCGTTGCCGCCCCGGCGTTTGTTGATCTGGGTCGCGCTGAACTTCTTGACCGATGCGCACCAGTCCGTCAGACTCACGCCGTTCCGCGGCCTCACCAGGGCATGAACATGGTTCGACATCACGCTGAAAGCGAAGGTTTCACAGCCTTCCGCGTGCCAGTGGGAGAACGCATCCGCGACGATCTGACGCTCGGCATCCTCAAGAAACATGCCTTCTCGCGTCTTCCAGGTCACGAAGTATGTGGCGTTCTCGAGTTCGATGTGCGGCAGGCGTCGGTCGCGCCGGAAGAAATCGTCCGGTGTGGGAGCGCCCGGCGGATACGGGTCGCGCCCGATGAATCGCGCCGGATGGACCCGGCGGAGGTGGTCGGCATCCACGGCCTCGGCGGGAAGATCGGTGAGACGGCGTAGGTCGGCACTCCGTGCCGACTCCTCGCTTTGAATGGAAGAATCGGCACGGAGTGCCGATGTACCAGAAGAGTCGGCACGGAGTGCCGACCTACCAAAGTAGCGGTTGAACATCACCATCCGCGACACCCACAGCGTGATGATTTCGCGGGCGGTGGTCAGGACGGAAGTGGGGTTGAAGGCCGCGAGGAGTTTCGCGAAGTCTTCGATGCCCGTGTCCTTCGCGGCGGCATCGGCGTTGGGCCAGCCCATCGTGGACAGTGGCCAGAGGGCGCTGGAGAACCAGGTGTCGAGGACATCAGGGTCTTGCTCGAAGCCGTGCGATTCCAGTTCCTTCTCAATTCCAGGCAGTCCATATGCCGGGCAAACAAAAAATCTGTCTTCGCGTCCACGGAAGTCATCAAGAGTCCTTCCAGTAAAGTGAACTTGCCCAAGTTTACGCCATTCAAAGATCCTCCGCAGAAAGTTTTGGTTGAACCACCCTTGAGCCAGATCAATTGACCACACCGGAATCCGATGCCCCCACCACAACTGCCGGCTGATGCACCAGTCCCGCAGATTGTCGTGCCAGAACTCGTAGTTCCTGGCGTATCGGGCCGGGTGGAAGGTCATCGAGGCGTCGCCCCGGCTGGTGACCGGGATGGACTCGGGCCACTCGGCCAGCGAGGCGTCGGTGCGCTGGTCGAGTTTCATCGCCCGCTGCGCATTCCCCCGCAGCCGGTCGTCGGTCACCCGGCAGTACCACTGGTCGCTCAGGTACGGCTCGATCACCGCGTGGCTGCGGTAAGAGTGGCCCACGGAGTGACGGTGCGGGCGGACGCGCTCCAGCAGCGAGCCTTCCTGGCCTTCCGCCACGCTGCGGGCCTTGAACTCGGCCACGACCCGCTTGCGGGCGTCCTCGCGGCTCAGGCCGATGAAGAGTTGGGCATCGCCCACATCGCTCCACCCGTGCTTGTCGGAGATCGACGCATCGGGGGCCATCACATTGATCAGCGTGGTCCTGGCCGAGCACTGCTCGACGATGGCCGCCTCGTGCCGACGCCCGAGTTCATAGTCGTTGGGGTCGTGCGCGGGCGTGACCTTCAGGAAGCCCGTGGACATCTGAGCCTTGGCGTCGTCCTCCGGGCCGCCGAAGGCGACCGGCAGGACGACATAGTCGTCCTCGATGATGGGGATGATGCGGCCCGCGATCGGCAGGCGGCAGCACAGCCCGCGCAGCGACGGCGCCCGCGGGTCCTTCGGGTTCACGGCCACGGCCACATCGCCCAGGTAGGTCTCGGGCCGGGTGGTGGCGACCGTCACCCAGGCCTGCTCGTCCTCGGGATGGTTGTCCGCGCCGGGGTAGCCGCGCGCAGCGAGTTCGCCCCAGGTGACGGGGCGGTTGTCCGCGGGCGAGCCGGGGTGGACCAGCGGGTATCGCAGGTCGTAGAACGCGCCGTCCACTTCCTCCATCTCCACCTCGTCGTCGGCCAGGGCGGTCTGGGTGACGGGGTCCCAGTTGACCAGGCGCTTGCCGCGCTCGATCAGGCCGTCCTTGAACAGCCGGAAGAACGCCTCGCGCACGGCGCGGGCGCACACGCTGTCCATCGTGAACCGCTGGCGTTCCCAGTCGCAGGAGCAGCCCATCGCCTGCAACTGCTCGGTGATGCGTCGCTCGTACTCGTCCTTGAAGGCCTGGACATGAGCGGTGAACTGTTCGCGGCCGTTCCCGCCCTCCGCCTCCATCTTGCGGTACTCGGCCAGCGCGGGCTTGCCCTCGGCCTTGAGGCGCCGGTCCACCACGGTCTGGGTGGCGATGCCGGCGTGGTCGGTGCCGGGCATCCAGAGGGCCTCGTACCCCTTCATCCGGTGGGCGCGGGTGAGGATGTCCTGGATGGTGTTGTTCAGCGCGTGGCCCAGGTGCAGGGCGGCGGTGACATTCGGCGGGGGGATGAGGATCGAATAGGGCTTGGCCTCACCGTTGAGCACCCGTTCGGGGTCGGCGTGGAAGGCGTTGGCGTCCAGCCACTTGCGCCAGACCTGCGGCTCCGTCTCGGCCGGGGTGTATGCCTTGGCCAGGGGAGGGGCCTGGGGGGTCGGAGTGGAGGCGGGCGGGGTGGTCATGGCGTATCTCAGATGCCGCGGAGAAAGGGGCGAAAGGGGGGTGTTCGCGGCTCAGATCCCAGTGTAGGTGGCCGATAATGTCCCATATGACCGGACACCGATGCGGAAGAGGCTGGGGACGACGCGGCGCGGGCCTGGGCCGGGCGGGGGGCGTGGCGCTGGGGATCGCGGCCCTGATCGGGGCGGGGTTCGCCGGGTGGACGCTCTACCGCGTGGTCCAAAGCCCGGCACCCCAGAAATCCGCCGAGCCGACCGGCCCGGGCGTGGCGAGCATGGAGACCATCGAGGCGGTGCTGGCCACGGTCAAACGCCTGCGGGACGAGGGCCAGCCCTCCGCGGCCGAGTCCGTCCTGTCCGGCGCGGTGCGTCAGTATCCGGCGGACCAGGATCTGCGTCTGGCGTTCGTGGACCTGCTGATGGTCCAGCGCCGGTGGTCGGACGCCTACGACCAGTCGCTGGCCGCGATCCAGATCGGGCAGGTCCCCGCGCCGGTGGAGTTCACGGCGGGCACGCTGGCGAACATGACCAACCGCCCCGCCCTGGCCGCGGCCCACTACGCCAACGCCATGCGTCTGGACCCCAACAACCCGGACTACCCGGTGTACCTGGCCTCGGTGCAGTTGAAACTGAACGAGACGCAGGACGCCAAGGCGTCGCTGGCGATCGCCGCACGCCTCGCGCCGGACCGGGCCCAGATCTACGGCATGTTGGCGCAGATCGCGCTGTCGGAGAACAAGCTGGGCATCGCGGGCCAGCAGATCGTCAAGGCCCGCCAGATCCAGCCGGCCGAACCGGCGTGGGTGCTGATGGAGGCCCGCATTCGCAAGCGCGAAGGCGACACCGAGCGGGCGCTGGATCTGCTGCACACGCTGCCGCGGCAGGAGCTGGACATGCCGGGAACGCTGGCGCTGCTGGCCGAGTGCTACGGGTTCCTGGGGCGTCCGGGGGAGGCCGTGTCGCGGTACCTCGACGCGGCGGAGCGGCAGCCGACGAACCCCGAACTGGCCTTCGAGGCCGCCCAGTGGCTTGAACGCGCGGGCGAGCGGGCGGAAGCGGTCCGCTGGGCGCGCCGGGCGGAAGAACTCGGGCACCCGCGGGCATCGGGGTGGCTTCGGGGGCTGGCAACGGTGCCGGACCAGAGCGCCGACCAGCCCTAATCGATGTCGGTCGGGTCGTCATCCGTTCGCAGGCGGTTGGCCGACTCGGTCCAGGGGTCCGGGGTGACGACCGCGGGCGGGTTCTTGCGTTGCAGGGCACGCAGCCGCCGGCGGCGGGAGCCCATGCACGCCAGCAGCACCGCACAGCCCACCAGCACCACGCCCAGCAGGATGACCAGCATCAGCATGGCGGCCCCGCGCCGGCGGGCTTCCGGCGGGAGCGTTTCGACGGCCGGAGCGGCGGTGGCAAGGAGGTCCGGGATGAGGCCCAGGAGTCTGTTCACGGTCAACTCTACGGGCCTCGGGCCGGGTCGGATGCTACAGTCCGCCCTACCCCGGCACGCGGACCGACCGGGAACGGAGAAGCCATGCATCTCGAAGCCCACCAGGATGTCATCAACGACCTTGAGGCGCGGATTTTAACGATCCGTGACTCTCTTTGACTACGATCGCAAGCGATCGCGGCTGAGCGAACTGGAAGACAAGATGGGGGGCGAGGGCTTCTGGGACAGCCCGGAGGCCGCCCGGAAGGTCGTGGGCGAACTCAAGGATCTCAAGGCCCAGACGCAGTCCCTCTCCGAGGTCGTCGCCGAGTTCGAGGACGCCAAGCTGGCGTTCCAGATGGCCAAGGAGGAGGGCGACGACGGGCTGCTCCGGGAGGCCGACGCCTCCCTGTTCAGCCTGCAAGGGCGGATGGAGTCCATCGAGACCCAGAGCCTGCTCAGCGGCAAGCACGACCACCGCGCCTGCTTCTTTAAGATCTCCGCGGGCGACGGCGGGACCGAGGCCAACGACTGGTGCGAGATGCTGCTGCGGATGTATCTGTTCTACTTCGAGGCCGCGGGCTTCAAGGTGGAAGAGATCGAGATGTCCCACGGCTCGGAGGTGGGCCTGGACTCGGTGACACTGCGGGTGGAGGGGGGGTTCGCCTTCGGGATGCTGTCCTGCGAGCGCGGCACCCACCGGCTGGCCCGCGTCAGCCCGTTCAACGCGCAGGGCAAGCGGCAGACGAGTTTCGCCACCGTGGATGTGATCCCCGAGTTCGAGGAGACGGATGTCACGATCCCGGACAAGGACCTGGACATCGTGGTGTTCGCGCGGTCCAGCGGGCCGGGCGGGCAGAATGTGAACAAGGTGGCGTCGGCCGTGCGCCTCGTGCACAAGCCCACGGGCATCATGATCGTGGCCTCGACCTTCCGAGACCAGTTGCAGAATAAATCCCAGGCCATGAACATCCTGATGGCCAAGCTCGAGCAGATGGCCGAGGAGAAGCGCCAGGCCGAGATCATGGAGGCCGCGGGCGGGAAGATCGAGCAGCGCGGCTGGGGCGCGCAGATCCGCAGCTATGTGCTGTACGACAACCGCGTGAAGGACCACCGCACCGGCTACGAGGACAGCCCGCTGAATGTGCTCGACCGCGGGCACTTGCAGGGGTTCATCGACGCGGAACTCAAGCGGCGCCGCGCGGGGAAGGAAAGCTGACCGGATGTTCCGGAACCGACAAAGCAGTCCCGAAGAATGGGAGCGGGTGCTCGACCTGTGCCGATCGACCCGTACGATGATGACCTGCCTGGTGATCGGATTGCTCGGGGGCGCGGGGTTCGTCGCATTTCTGATGAGGCTGCCCCAGCCGCCGGCGCCACTGACCGCTGATGATGTCATCCCGCTGGTGGGTGGAGGCATCCTGTTCTCGGCCTTCTTTCCCTTGTCGATGGCGCTCGGCATCGGGCGGGCATTGCTCGAACGCGACCGGACGGGATGAGGGTTCCTTACCCTTTGCGCGGCGCGATCGTGGCCCGAGTGCTGAGCCGCCACGCGAAGTAGCCCAACCCGCCGAGGGCCATCCCCCCCGCCGGGACCCACAGCGCGCCGTGCGACAGCACGCCGTGGGCCAGCACACCGGCCACCCCACCGCCCAGGAACGCGACCACCAGCGAGCCGATGAGGGCGAACCGCCAGCCGGCGATCTTGTGCCCGGCCACGATCTGCCCGGCCATGAAGCCCAGGTCGGTCAGCAGGCCGGTGACATGGGTGGTGCGGATGATGAGGTTGCGGTAGGACGATGCCATCGCGTTCTGCAGGCCGGCCGCGCCGGCGGCCAGCATCACGCCCAGCAACAACGACGACGGGATGACGAGCGCGGCCCCGCCGATCAGGGCGGCCTCCGTCATCACCGCGACGCCGTAGCGACGCCCCAGACGGAGCGTGGACGCGCCGATGATCATCCCCGAGGCCGCCGCCCCGAGCACGAACGCCCCGGCCAACCCCGCGACGAACACCGCGTCCGCCCGGTTCCCCTGGCCCAGGTCCACGCTCAGGCGGGTCACCGTGCCGGTCAGGTGCGTGGCCGGCACCGTGCCCAGCAGGACCACCACGGTGTTGATGTACCCCGCGGCAGCGGCCAACGCAAGCCCGCCCAGCAGGACCACCACATACTCGGCCTTTGAATGGATCGGCTCGGGCGGCATCGGCGACACCCGTTCTATCGGCCGGAACCACCCACCCGGGTGAGCCACCACCCCCACCCCACCCCTGATCCCGCGCCGGTCAGCGCGTCTTCTCGAAGATCGACAGCACGCTGCCGGTCAGGATGGCCGCATAACACATGATCGGCACGACCGGCGGCAGGTACAGACCGAAGGCGGGCATCACCACATGGAAAATAACCGCCAGGATCACCACCGCGAAGAAGGCGTAGAGCAGGCGCCGGGTCAGCGCGGAGGTCTCGCGGTCCACCCCCTCGCGCTTCTGGAGGCGCTCGCGGGCCTCCTCGATCAGGAACGACGGGCGGTCGTCGTCCGCATCATCCAACCAATCGGCCGGGTCCTGATCCGGGCCGATGTGGATGATGCGTCGGTCCTGGTCGTCGCGGGGCCGCATGAGGGGGCTACACCAGCAGGGCGGCCGGGTTTTCCAGCAGTTCCTTGACGGTGGTGAGATACTGGGCGGCCATCGCGCCGTCGATGATGCGGTGGTCGCTGGACATCGTCATGGCCATCTCGTGCCCGACGACCAGGGTCGGCTCGCCGTCCTCGTCGTACTCGATGAAGGGCTTCTCGATCGAGCGGCCGACCGCCAGGATGGCGGCGTTGGGCGGGTTGATGATGGCCGTGAAGTGGTCCACGCCGAACATGCCCAGGTTGGAGATGGTGAAGGTCGAGTCGGACATCTCCTCGATGCTCAGGCCCTTCTCGCGGGCCTTTTTCGCCAGGCGCTTGGTCTCGGCGGAGATCTGGCGCAGGCCGATCCGGTCGGAATCGCGGATGGTGGCGACGACCAGCCCGCCGCCTCGCTCCTCGGGCAGGGCCACGGCCACGCCGATGTTCACCTGGCCGTGGAGTTGGATGGCCGGACCCTTCTCCACCCAGGACGAGTTGACGAAGGGGTGCCGGTGCATGGCCAGGGCGCAGGCCCGGACCAGGAAGTCGTTGACGGAGAGCTTGACGCCCTGGGATTCGAGCTGGTCGTTGAGCTGCTCGCGCAGGCCCAGCAGGCTGTCCAGGCGCACGGAGACCGTGACCTGGTAGTGCGGGATGGTGCTCTTGGACTCGACCAGACGCCGGGCGATGACGCCCCGCATGTTGTTGAGCGTGACGGTCTTCGATTCGAGCACGGAGCCGGAAACGGGCACCAGGGGGGCGGGGGGAGGGGCGGCCCTGCCGGGCTGGGACGGGGAAGGAGCCTTCGTGCCCGAGGCGATGGCCGACTCGACATCCTTGCGGACGATGCGCCCGGACGGGCCGCTGCCGGTCAGGGCCGAGAGGTCGAGGCTGTGTTCCTCGGCGATCTTGCGGGCCAGCGGCGAGGCGAACACGCGCTCCCCCGAATCGTGCGCGGCGTGGCCGTTGGAGTCATGCGTGCCGGCGGCTGGGGGGGCTGGGGGGGGGGGGGCGGCCACGGCGGTGGCGGACGCGGCCGGCTTGGCGTCCGAACCGCCTTCAGACTTCTTGGCGGGGGCCGAGGCTCCCCCCGATCCGGCGGCGGCCTCGACCGACTCGCCCTCCTCGGCAAGGATCAGGATCGCCGCGCCGACCGACACCTGCTGGCCCTCCTGGGCGGCCAGCGCGGCCACGGTGCCGCTGTCGAACGACTGGAGTTCCATGGTGGCCTTGTCGGTCTCGATGTCGGCGAGCACATCGCCCGCGCTCACCTTGTCGCCGACCTTGACATTCCATTTGACGACGGTGCCCTGCTCCATGGTGTCGGAGAGTCGCGGCATGGTGATGGGGATTGGCATTGGGAAACTCCAAATGGCAGAGCGACAGATGGCAAATCAGGCGTCAATCGCAAGGCAGGCGGGCAGATCCTCGGGTTGCAGGTAGGGGTAGTCGGCGAGGATCTCCTCGGCGGACGCCCCGCCGGCGAGCATCTCCAGAACATCGGTGACGCGGATGCGCATGTGCCGGATGCACGGATGCCCGCCGCAGACCCGCGGATCGGAGGTGATGCGGGCCATCAAGCCGTCGGGCCGTCCGATCGGCTCGCGTGCGGGAGGCGGGATGTCGTTCTTGTCGGACACCTTACTATGTTCCTGACGACTTGTTCTTGATCAACCAGATTCGTTCCACCCACCGGGTGGAGCTGCCCGCCTTGGCGAGGCGTTCCCGGGTTCGGCCGGTAGGGGGGATCGGCCACGAAACCGATCTCCCATCATACGCTGCGTCCGTGAGGCTTCGGACCAGCACGCCATCGAGTCCAAGTACTCCGTTCAGGGTTGAGCAGTCCCAAACAACCGCCTGAACATACCCCGCCAGCCCCCCGATGCCGCTGGCGGCGACAACACACGGTCCTCCTGCGGATCATGCACGGCAAACCCGTGCCGATGGGCGACCGCGATAATCTGATTGACCTGTTCGGGGGTGATGCTCCACCGCATGCACAACGCAAGAAACCCGTCCACCCAATCGGGATCGACGGACCAGATCGAATCCTCGATCTGATCGTCCGTCTGCTCCGACATGGGAGGGAACAGCCGAAAAATGTCCGCCAGGCACGCACGGAGCGCGTCCCCTGGTTCACCGAACGGCCAAGCCAAGCCGGCTTCCATTCGCTCGAACCCCGCGTTGACCTCCTCCGGGGTCAGGCCGGGGCGAGCCGGGATGATGTGCAGGTCATATGACATGCAAGGGCCTCAGGCCGTCGCCTCGATCACCTTGCGTACGGCGGCCACGATCTTATCCGGATTCGGCAGGTACGCGGCCTCCAGCCCCTTGGCGTAGGGGGTGGGGACATCCTCGGTGTTCACCCGGACGGGAGGGGAGTCGAGGTAGTCGAAGCAGCGTTCGCAGATCTGGGTGATGACCTCGCTGGACACGCCGCCGAAGGGCCAGGACTGATCGACCACGACGACGCGGTTGGTCTTCTTCACGCTGTTGATGACCGAGTCGATGTCGAGGGGGCGGATGGTCCGCATGTCGAGCACATCGCACTCGATGCCCTCCGCGGCCAGCCTCTCGGCGGCCTCGAGGCAGAAGTGGACCGGACGACCAAAGGAGACCAGCGTGCAGTCTCCGCCTTCGCGGGCCAGGCGGGCGCGCCCGAAGGGGATGTAGTACTGCTCCTCGGGCACATGGGCCTTGTCGCCGAGCATGCGCTCCGACTCGAGGAAGAACACGGGGTCGGGGTCGCGGATGGCGGTGGCCAGCAGGCCCTTGGCGTCGTAGGGGTTGCTGGGGATGGCCATCTTGAGGCCGGGGACATTGGCGAAGAGGCCCTCGACGCACCAGGAGTGGGTGGAGGCGAGCTGGCCGCCCGCGCCGTCGTTGCCGCGGAAGACGATGGGACACCCCCACTGCCCGCCGGACATGTAGAGCATCTTGGGGGCGTTGTTGAGGATGGGGTCGGCGGCCACGAAGGAGAAGGACCAGCTCATGAACTCGACGATCGGGCGCAGGCCGTACATGGCGGCCCCGATACACATCCCCGCGAAACCGTTCTCGGAGATCGGGCTGTCGATGATGCGCTGGGGGCCGAACTCGTCGAGCATCCCCTGGCTGATCTTGTACGCGCCGTTGTACTCGGCGACCTCCTCGCCGATGAGGAAGACGCGGGGGTCGTTGCGCATCTCGTGGCTCATGGCCTCGCGCAGCGCCTCGCGGAACTGGATCAGACGGTCGCCCTCGCGGCTGGGCAGGTCGGCCTCGTCCACAAAGTCGGGGAGGGTCCACTCGCCGACGGCGGGGTGGATCTGGGTGTCGATCATCTCGAGGGTGGTCATGGGTGAGGCTCCGACGGGGGAGGGGGATATTGCTTGAGAACCTGCTGGAGGGCGTGGATGAGCGCGGGGATGTCTTGCTCGACGGTTTCGGACAACGAACGCAGGTCGATGATGTCGTATCCGTGGGCGATGACATTCCGCTGCCCGATGATGGCGACCCAGGGAATCTCCGGGTGCCGCTCGTGAAATGGCTCCCCGAGACGGTTTGCGATCTCACCGAGCACAATAAAGTTCAGCAAAACAGCATCCACAATCGCGGGCGAATCGGCAAGAGTCCGCGAAGCTTCCTTGGAAGCATGGATATCCCGGAGCCGTTCGGCCCGTTCGAGCATGTCCGAGAGAAGCTGGCTGGCCGAACGGCGGATCATGCGGCAAAGATCCTCCGTGCGGACGAAAGGATCTCGTGACGGATCGCCGGCTTGGGGCTGGCTTCCACGGAACGCTTGGTAAAAAGATCAACCCGCCTGCCAAGCAGTTCCGCCAGTTCCTGCCGGGCGGTCGCCTGGTCGAAGGTGGAGAAGCGGGCCCCCGGCTCGAGCTCGACCAAGACATCGATATCCGAGTTGGCCGTGAAGTCGTCCCGCAGCACCGACCCGAACAGCCAGACCTCGGCAATCCTCCACCTGCGGCAGAAGGCCGCGAGCTGGTCGTCCGTGATGTTCAGGCGGGGGTTCATGGGGGCGGGTCTTCGGGTCGGGTCTTGATGACGGTGGCTTCTGGCCAGCGTCGGATTCGGTCTTTGGGTCCGGTCTCACCGCGTCGGAGGATCAGGAGGAAGGCCACCCGCAAACCCAGCAGACCGAGAAACACCGCGGCGAGCAGCGCGATGGGCGCCCAGTGTCCCATTCAGAGCAACGGGTTCCTCGCCCCGTGGTGGTACTCGGCGGTGGGCGAGAGGTTCTTCTGGGGCAGGGCGTAGACATCGGTGAACAGTTCGGCCTCGACCTCGGGAACGGGGCTGTTCTCGGCGAAGTCCACCGCGTCGAGCACCTCGTCGCGGATCTCGTTCTGCATCTGCTTCCAGGCGTCCTCCGTGACATGCCCCTCTTCCATCAGCTGGTTGAGGAGGCGGGCGATGGAGTCCTTGTTCTTGTACTCCTCGACCTCCTCCTTCGTGCGGTACTTCTGGGGGTCGGACATGGAGTGGCCCTGGTAGCGGTAGGTCTTGAAGTCCACGAAGCCGGGGCGGGAGTTCTCGCGGCAGTGGTCCACGAAGGGCTTGAACGAGTTGTAGACCTGGCGGATGTCCAGGCCGTCGATCTTGATCGAGTCGATGCCGTAGGACTCGCCGCGGGCGATGAGGTTCTCGTGGTTGGCGGTGTGGCGGTGGATGGCGGTGCCCATCGAGTAGCCGTTGTTCTCGATGATGAAGATGACGGGCAGGTCGAAGAGGGAGGAGAGATTCAGGGCCTCGTGGAACGCGCCCTGGTCGATGGCGCCGTCGCCGAGGTAGCAGAGCGTGACCTTCTTGCCGGGGGTGTGGCCGGGGTGCAGGCCCTTCTTGACGACCTCGTTCTCGTACTTGGCGGCGAAGGCCAGGCCCGCGCCCAGGGGCGTCTGGGCGCCGACAATGCCGTGGCCGCCGAAGAGCCAGTTGGGCCGGTCGAACATGTGCATCGAGCCGCCCTTGCCCTTGGCGCAGCCGGTGATCTTGCCGAACATCTCGGCCATGCAGGCGCGGGCGGACATGCCCTTGGCCAGGGCGTGGCCGTGGTCGCGGTAGGCGGTGACGACGGGGTCGTCCCGGTTGGTGCAGCCGATGGTGCCGACGGCGCAGGCCTCCTGGCCGGAGTAGATGTGGCAGAAGCCGCCGATCTTGGCCTGCTGGTAGGCCTGCATGGTGCGGTTCTCGAACTCGCGGATGAGCTGCATGTCGCGCAGCCACTTGAGCTGCGTCTGGATGGGCAGGTCCGCGACGAGGTTGGTTGAAGAATGTGCTTTCGCCATACGGGTGTTCGCGGTCGGGGCCTGGGTCATCGCGTCCTCTGGATCGACGAATGGTCCGGCTCCCTTGATCCGCCCTCCGGGTAGGCGAACGGGAACGCGGGCCTGGGCGCAAAAGCGGCCCCGCGGAGGGGCGGGGCCGCATCAGGAGATTATAGGGGATCGGTCGGTCTGCGACAAACCCGGGGGGTTGCAAGCAGCCGGTTTCGCCCCGGCCCTCCCACCGATCAGTCGGTCTTGAGGCTCAGCCCCTTGGCGATCTGGTTCTGCGTCTGGAGCAGGACCAGGGCGGTGTGGACCTGGAGGTCGATCCCATCGGTCAGGAGGGTGTTCGGGTCCGGCCGGACGGCCGTGGTGATGATCTCACCCCGCTCGTTCAGCGGCAGCACATCGGCGTCGCGGCGCAGCAGCAGAGCCGCCTCCTGCTGGCTGGGCAACATCTCCACGCTCAGGTCGGGGTCCACGCCCCACTCGGCCGAGCCGGGGAGCTTGTGGATCATGCGGGGCGAGTCCACGCGGTAGTAGTGCGTGGTCAGCTTCATCGCCGCGGCCCCGCCGGGGAGCATGTACACATTCTGGACGCTGCCCTTTCCGAAGGACCGCTGGCCGACGATCAGGGCGTTGGTTTTGCCCTGCTGGGCGGCGGCCTGGACCGCGCCGGCCACGATCTCGCTGGCCGAGGCCGAACCCTCGTTGATGAGCACGACGACGGGGATGTGGCTGAGCACCTCGCGCCCGGCCTGACGCCGCGCGTTCTGCTGCTCCTGCGGCACGCCGACCGCGTCCACCGTCTTGACGATCATGCCCTCGGGCACGAAGCGGCTGGCGATCTCCACGGCCTGGTCGAGCAGCCCGCCCGGGTTGTACCGCAGGTCGAGGATCAGCCCGTTGAGACCCTGCTGACGCATCACGCGCACGGCGTAGTCAAACTCACGGGCCGAGTCGTCGGTGAAGCCGGTCAGGCGGATGTAACCCACCCCGCCGTCATGGTCGATGAACCAGTCCCAGTCCGTGTCGCCCGGGCCGTTCTTGGACCAGCCCTTCACCGTCGGCAGGTCGATGCGCTGGCGGACGAGGTCGAAGGTGATCTCGGTGATGTTGTCGTCGTCGTCCTTGCGCTCGACGGTCAGCTTGACCGGGGTGTTGGCCGGGCCGGTGATGACCTCGACGGCCTGGTCCAGCCCCAGCCCGACGGCCGTGATGCCGTTGATCCTCTTGAGGACATCGCCCGAGCGGACCCCGGCCCGCTGGGCGGGGGTACCCTCCAGCGGCGCGACGACGGTGATGTTCTGGAGTTCGTCGAGCTGGATCTGGATGCCCACGCCGATGAACTCGCCCTCGGTGGAGCGGCGGAAGCGGGCCAGCTCGTCGGGCCAGATGAAGGCCGAGTAGACATCCAGCTCGCTCATCGCGCCGTTGCCGAACTCGTGCAGCACGGCCTCGGGCAGGATGCTCACAGTGGCCTGCGCGTCGGCCAGAATGCCGTCCACCACGCGGCGCAGGTCGTAGGCGCTGGCGTCGCGGCTCCAGCCGGCGACCTCGGCCCGGCGCTCGTCGATGCGGGCCAGGAAGGCCTCCCGCTTGCCGGCGTCTCCCAGGCCCGGGAAGACCCTGGCCAGATCGGTGGTGGTGGCCATCGTCCGCACGGCGTCCAGGCCCTGGCCGATCATGGCGTTCATCGTGACGCCCTCGGGGTTGGTGCGCGTGGTGCGCCCCACATGCTGGCTCGCCGACCGCTGGATGGCGGTGCGGATCATCGTCGCGTCGATGCCCTTGAGCTTGGTGCGGAAGTCGTCGCCGTAGGGGTTGTACGGGGGCAGGGCGTCGAGGCCCTCGGCCAGCCGGCGCGCGTTGCGCAGCTCCCACAGACGCTCCGGGGCGTACAGGCGGATCATCGACAGGCGCGTGCCCAGGCGCTGCACCTCGTCCTTGTAGGTCTCGATCGGGTCGTGCAGGGTGTTGAGCCGGAAGAACAGCTCGGAGGCCATCATCCAGTCACCCGAGCGCTCGGACTCGCGAGCCACGCGGTCGGCCTCCTTCACGAGGCGCTGGATGCGCGGCTCGGCGAAGAACGCATCGACATCCTTCTTCAGCAGTTGCAGCCGGCCCGCCTTGCCCAGCGCGTCGCTGAGCGCGACCGGGTTGCGGTCGGCGTCGTAGGCCGCCAGCTGGTCGTCCAGCTCCTTGCTGACCTCGGCGATCCGGTCGGCGCGTTCGACCTCGCGCTTGGCGTGGTTGGTCTTGTACAGCTCGAGCGAGGCGCGGACGCCGGGGTCCACCGACTCGTCGGCGATGACGCCGTGATCCAGCAGGTCGAGCAGCGCGCTCTCGTCGCCGCCGCGGGCGATCTGCCAGAGCCGGGAGTCGCCCGAGGGGGCGGCGGCCCGGGTGGCGGTCGTCGCCTGGGCCGCGGCGGGCATGGCCATGCCGAGCATGGCCGCGGAAACGACTGCCGCACCGATCATCCGAGCCCCATTGGGTCGCGTCATGCCAACTCCGTTCGTGCTGTGCGGGCCCGGGCCGGCCGGTCCCCGCGGGTCGAATCCTTCTACATCGTCGCCCGGGCTTGGGTTCGCCACGCCCCGGGGTCGCCCCGGTCCAACCCCGGACGCGAGGTCCGGGCTGGGCGTGCCGGGACGACCGGGACGCCCCGATATCTACGCCGCAAGGCCCGGAAAGTTGCCAAAGGCCCCGTGCCGCATCCCAACAACCTCCGAAGTAAGCCGACCGGGAAGGACCATCGAATGGGCTTTTTTACCGACCCCCCCCCCCGCCCCACTGCCGCTACCGATCCGGGCGATACCGGGAGGCCACGCGCCATCCCCACAGGCCGATGCCCGCCGAGGCCAGCGAGATCAGCACGATGCTCCACACCCGGAACGCCTCGGGGTTCGGATCTGTTCCATTGCCGGCGGAAAGCCCCAACGCCACCAGCCCGAGCATCGGCCCGGCGGTGTAGCCCAGGCCGATCACGGCCTCGTGCTTGCCCCCCGCGTCCACCTCCGCCGACCCCACCACCATCGCGTAGTACAACGCCCCGCAGTAGATCGCCGCCACCCCCACCCCGATCCCCGCCAGACCCGCCCCCAGCACGAAGACCCCCGCCGCCCCGCCGAACATCGTGGCGCACACCACCAGCGCGAACCCCGCCAGCATCGACCCCAGCCCCGCCCAAGGCGTCCACCACCGCCCGTGCCAGCCCGACCATCGCTCGAACCACGCGAAGATGAACACCCGGGCCGTCAGCCACACGCTCGCCAGCGGCGTCTGCCACTGCTCAGTCACCGCCAGGCGGTCGGCGATGACGGGCAGGATCGGGTTGATCGCCGAGACGATCAGGTAGGCCGCGAACATCAGCACGCGGAAGAGGGCCAGCAGGGCGGCGAACACCGGCGGGCAAGGCTCGTGCCCCTCGGCGTGCCTGGCTGGTTCCACAGGCAGCAGGAACACCAGCGCGACCGTGCCGAGGTGAATGGCCCCCAGACCGGCAAGAATCCAGAACGGGTGGGACTTGAGCAGCGGGGCCATCGCCCAGAACGCCAGCACCAGCGCGGACGACCACACGATGTTGAACCGCCCGATCACCCGCCGCAGCTCCGCCCCGCCGCGTCCGCCGGAAAGGTACGACTCCACGATCGGCCACAGCACCCCCGTACACGGCGAATAAACCAGCACCATGACCCACACCGCCGGCTCGATCCGGCCGGGAGCGCCCTTCGCCGCCAGCAGCGGCAGCAGGCACGCCAGACCCATCACCGCCAGCACCCCGGCCAGCACCCCGCGCGTGGACACCCGCGCCGAGCGCCGCGCCAACGCCCGCAGCCCCGGCCCGGCCAGCAGTGCGGCCGCGATGTAGGTGACGCCGAACACCACCCCCAGCCACAGGTTCTCGCGCCGCCCGTAGCCCAGCGCGGACCGGGTGATGAAGAAGATCCCGTTCGTCACCGCCCCCGTACCCACCGACCCCAGGAAGGTCAGGGCAAGCACCACCCACAACCGGGCGGGTCCGCTGCGACCGACACCCTGGCCGCCCACGCCCAGCAAGGCCGGCGGTTCGGGGTGAAGATCGGTCGGGCTGACGGCGGGGGGGGGCATACAGGGACGGGCGTTGCCATCGGGCGGGGAGCATCGTAGACTCCCGCCCGGCAGGCCCCAAGCCCACCAGCCCACGCCCGCCGCATCAATCCGGGATCCCGTAGCTCAACTGGATAGAGCGCTGGCCTCCGAAGCCAGAGGTTACAGGTTCGAATCCTGTCGGGATCGCTTCTTCTTGGTAGCACTCCGTGCCGACTCTTCTCCCCCCGGTGGCCCGGCTCGGGGGGGGTAAGCCGAGTTCTTTGGTGGCACAGGCGTCCCCGCCTGTGTCGGGCGAAGCCCGATCTCCGGTATCCCTTGCAAACCGCAAGCCCCACGGCAAGCCCCGATCGCGGGGCTTTTTCGCCCCTGCGGGGCGAACACGGGCGGGACGCCCGTGCCACCAAGAAAAGCAGTCGGCACGGAGTGCCGACCTACCTGGGGCAGTTGATCCCGAACTGCACGCAGACCGGGTGGTCGTGCTTGCAGTTGGGCCGGGCGGTGCAGGCGTAGCGCCCGTGGAAGACCAACTGGTGCCCCAGGCGGCTCCAGCGGTCGCGCGGGAACAGGGCCATCAGGCGTTTCTCGATGAACGCGGGGTTCATTTTCGGTTCGTCCACCAGGCCCAGCCGCCACGACAGGCGCTGGACATGCGTGTCCACCACGAAGCCGACATTGATCCCGAAGGCGTTGCCGAGGACGACATTGGCCGTCTTGCGGGCCACGCCGCGGAGGGTGAGCAGGTCGTCCATGCTGGCCGGCACCTCGCCGCCGTAGACCTCCACCACGCGGGTCATGGCCTCGTGGACGCTCCTGGCCTTACCTCGGAACAGGCCGATGGTCTGGATGTACGGCTCGATCCGGTCGGGCGTGGCGTTCGCGTAGTCGGCGGGCGTCTTGAACGCCTTGAACAGTTTGGGCGTGGCCTTGTTCACGCCCGCGTCGGTCGCCTGCGCGGACAGGATCGTGGCGATCAGCAGTTCGTGGGCGTTGGCGTGCGTCAGCTCGCAGTGGGCGTGCGGGTAGTGCTCCTCCAGCGCGTCGGCGATCCTCAAGGCCCGCGCCTTCTCCGCCCGCGTCGCCTCCGGCAGGGCGAAGGGGATGTCCCGCAGGCCCTTCGGATTGTTCTTCCCCTTGGGATGCTCGGGGGCAAGATCAGCGGCGGCACAGGCGTCCCGCCTGTGCGTCTTCTGAAACGACTCGGACCCGCTCACGCCCGCGTCCCTTCATTCCGACCCCCCGCCAACGACCACGCGCCCAGCCCCAGCGTCAGCATCGTGGCCACGAAGGTCGCGCCCATGATGCGCGAGGCCCCCCCGTGCCGCGCGGCGAAGGCATCCTGATGCACCCTCGCCGTCGCGTTGTCGCCCGATGCCGCCGCGTCCCAGTACGCACGCAGATCCCGGTCCATCCGCGGCCCCTGGATCAGCAGGTGGTACGACACCAGCAGGAACGCCACCCCCAATGCCCCCGCCCGGAAAAACTTCAGCCAAGACCGCACCCGATCCCCCGCAACCGCGGCCAGCACGAAGCCCCCCACCGCCAGAAACGCGCACACGAACTGCGTGATGTCCGCGATCAGGAACACCCGGGCCGCCACCCGCCCGGCCGCGAGCACCCAGTGCTCGCCGGTGTAATCGGGATACGCCCCCAGGGTGGGGTCCAGCCCCTTCATGGTGGGGAACGCGACCGCCGCCGCCACCCCCGCCCCGAACAACGCCCCGGCCCACACCCCCAGTGCGGTCAGATGAACGGTCTCTCCGATGCGATACAGGCGTGGTTTCACGGGGGAGGATAGGGATTGGGGATCAGGGATTGGGCATTGGGAGAGGAGAAGATGGGAAGTTGCTCCCCAATCCCTATTCCCCAATCCCTACCCTTCCCCATGCTCCCCGCACCGGAGATCGCCATCGCCGTGGCCGGGCTGCCCGCCCGGGCGGGGGCCGCGTGGGGCGTCTCCACGCCCGACGCCGCGGCCTGGGTCCGTGACCGGCGCGTCCGCGGCCTGGCCCTCGACGCCGCCCGCCCCGACTGCCGCGCCCGCGACCTGGGCCGCTCCGCCCGGCGCGACCTGGCCGCCATGCTCCGACGCGCCGAACTCGAACTGACCGGCATCGACCTGTTCATCCCGCCCGAGCACTACGCCGACCCGGCCCGGTCCCAGCGGGCCTTCGAGACCGTGCAGCAGACCGCCATGCTCGCCGTGGAGATCGCCCGGCTCGTCGGCGGGCGCTCCCGCGCGTTGGTCTCCATCACACTGCCCACGGGCTTGCCCGATCATGATCGCCAGGCCCTGGCCGCCATGTTCGAGAAGTACGGCGCGATCGGCGCCGACCACACGCCCGGCGCGCCGGCTTCCAGCGCCTGGCTGGGAACGGGCATCGATCCCGCGGCCTGCTTCCTCGCAGGCGAGGATCCCGCGAAACTCGCCACCAAGCCCGGCGTGGTGGCCCTCCGTCTGTCAAACCTGAACGCCACCGGTCGGTGCCCGGTCAACGCCGAGGGCGGAAGACTGGACCTTCTCGCCTACACCGGCGCCACGCTCACGAGTGACCTGCGCTGGATCACCGCCGACACCCGGGGTGTAGGCGACCCGGAGCGGGGTGTGAGCGCCGCGGTTCACGCATGGCGGGACGCGACCATGCTCCCGGGCGTTTGACGGGCGATCGACAAGGGCAAAAATCCCCAAACTCCAGCGAGGGGACGATTGAGAGGTTGCTCAAACCTTTGGGGAAAGCAACTTCCCATGCCTCCCTCAGTTGGGTTCGAGACTATTTGGTTCCGGCCGACACACGCGGCGTGAATGACCCCATCGCGCGGTCAAAACCACTGTCATCGTCAGATGCGACGCAGCCCGCATGCAACAATGACGGCCGCGTCGAGTCAGCGTTGCATGAAGAACTTGAACAACCGCTCCGCCCGATCACATTCGTCGATTCTGGCCGCCTCGACGCGATACCCCGTACATACGCACTCAAACAGCGAATCGTGCGACGGGAACACGATGTGCCTGAACCTGCTCGAAGCTTTCGGGCTGTACATCTCATGTACGCTGTTCACCCGATCGAGCGCTGCGATCCAGGGCGAGTTGGTCACCTCATACGCGGTTCCGTACGAGTCCATCCCGCGGGTATAGAGCGGGTGCCCGTGAAGCACCTCCTCGTTCGGGCTGCCCATCGCGTGCGTCACACTGTCGAACCGTACCATAACCCAGTTCTCCGATGCTGCCTCGTCGAAGTACCCCAGCACGACGCGGGACTCATCCGCGATGACCATCGGAACAGAGGCGCCCAGCGTCTGCTGCGGGGTGTCATCAAGCGGCGCCACCCGCACATCGGGGTCCAGATTCTCGAAGCAAGCACTGGTGGTCATTTACAACTTTATCCAAACGCGGGCACGCCAGCCGATCAGGCTGTCTCGAATGGCGTAACAGAGTTGTCGCCGGGCAGATACAGCGGATGCTTCGGATATCCCGCCTTGGTCACCGCGAAGCAGTGCGGAATGCACACGCCTCGCAGCAACTCCAGCACCGCTCCGTGCCGATCATCGAGCGCCGCGTGGGTGCCCCAGCCAATCACCACCAGGTCCGCCCGCTTGGCCGCTCGGAGGATGGCCCGGTCGTTGTCCGGCCCGACGGGGTCGCGGTGCTTCCTGAGCAATGCAGGCTGGGTCGAGCGCAGCGCGAAGGCGTTGACCACCTCCATGTGCCCGAACCCCCACCGCCGCGCGAAGCCGAGGCAGCGCGTCAGCGTGGGGTCCAGCGCCCGCGCGTCGGCCGTGGACGGGTTCAGCAGGCAGAAGCACACCCGCCCCACCTCCATCCCCCCTGACCCACGCATCGACCCCGGCACGGCGTCCCAACGCCGGTGCAGCGTGTAGCGGTAGATCCCCGAGTTGTCGAACCTGGCCCATCCTCGCACGCCACGAGGGTATCGTGCGACCCTGCCGCCCGTCCCCCCCCCACCTTCTCGATACCTGGCATGACCGCCCGTGCTCCCGGGAGGGACAGTCGGAGGTCCGGAGGTACGCAGAGCACGCGGAGATCACGCAGAGGACGCAGAGGAAAAAACAGGTTTCTGAACAGGTGATTCCGAGTTGTACGGGTCACGCTGGTTCGTCCGAGTGTCACCGCCTGAAACCCGCGTGACCCCCTATCCATCCCCGGATTCGATTCATCTCGGATGACCGCATCATCCAACCCGAATCAAAACCTCTGCGCCTTGTGCGTGATCTCCGCGCGCTCTGCGTACCTCTCGTCTCCCTGCCCCAAAACATCCCGCCCGTCCATTCGCACCACGACCCTCAGTCCTCCAAGGCCCGACGCACCGCCCGCAGATACGCCGCGGGCGAGGCGCCGCCCTCGATCTGTGCGATGGTCTCTCCCCCCCGGATCAGGAAGGTCGTGGGATACACCCGCGCTCCCAGGGCGGTGATGTCGTCCATGCTGTCCGACTCGTTCAGATAGACCGGGATGGTGAACTCCCTGAGATACGCCGTCACATCCGGGTGGCTCAGCGCGCCGCGCTTCATCGCCTGGCACGGCGCGCACCAGTCGGCCGTCACGAACGCCAGCACCGGCCTGCCGCTCTCGACCGACCTGACCCGCGCCTCGGCCAGCGTCAGCCCCTGCGCAAACAGGGCCGGCTTCTCCGCCGCCCTTCCTCCCCCGCCCCGCACCAGCATCAGCACCACGAACACGCCAACGATCGCCAACGCCGTCCATGCGTGCCTGCCCATCGCTCGCCCTCCGTCCGATCAACCCGTCCCCGGGGGATGGTTGTTCCGCACAGCCGAACTTCACGGACCCGCCCCGTGCCTACCCTTGAAAATCCGCCCGCGCGGGGTCATATGCGGGATCGAGCTGCTCGATCAGCCGTTCGGTGTACCGCCAGGCGTTGAGTTCCTCACGCACCCGCGCCAGCGCGCCCGGCGAGCCGCTCCCCGCCCCCGCGAACAACGCGGCGACCCGCCCGATGTGCCCGCGCCGGCGCTCCTCCCCGAAGAACACCCACCGAGACCGCGCCGCTTCCCCTCCCCCCTCCAGCTCGGCCTCCATCTCCTGACGCAGCTCCATCATCTCCATCAGGAACCCTTCCGGCAGCGACCGGTCCTGCGACGCCGAAGGCCCCCCCAGCAACGCCAGCAACGCGCCGGCCCGGCGTTCCGGGTCCGCCAGCACGCCCCGCGCCTCGGTCAGTGCTGCGGCGTCCAGAGAGGTTTCTTCCCCCGCCAGATCGGGGTGGATGCCCCCCAGACGCGCCAGGAACGCGCCCTCAATCTCCCCGTCGGACAGGTCGAACCGGGGCGGCAGACCCAACAGCGCGAACGCCCCGGAAGTGCTTTCCCCCGTGTTTTCGCGTCCTTCGGTCACGCCCTACGGTATGCACCGGCCCAACCCGCGGAAAACCCATTGACGCGCCGCCCCTTTTCAGAGACAATGGAGTGTCCGAGGAAGTCCGAGGGACCGGAAAGGAATCCGCATCTTGGCCAGACACATCGGCATCGTGGGAGTCAGCCCCGAGGGCGCAGCGCTGTGCTACCGACAGGTCTGCCGCATGGGGTCCGATCCCTCCACCCCCGGCGTCCAGCCCACCGTCACCCTGCACAGCCTGCCCTTCTCCGATTACCTCGACGCCATCCGGCGTGACGACTGGCGCACCGTCGGCCACCTCCTGCGGGATTCGGCCGTCAAGCTCGCCAACGCCGGCGCCGAGTTCTGCTTCACCCCGGACAATGCCGTCCAGCACGCCGTCCAGCTCGCCGAGGTCGGCTGCCCCATCCCCTGGCTCAAGATGACCGATGCCGTCGGCGAGGCCATCGCCTCCGACGGACGCAAAACCGTCGGCGTCGTCGGCACCAAGATCGTCACCTGCGGCAGCGTCTACCAGACCGACCTGGGCATGCGCGGCATCAAGCTCGTCCGCCCCGAGGACCACGACACCGATCTGCTCGAAACCATGATCTTCGAGGAACTGGTCCACGGCCGGGTGCTCCCCTCCACCCGGCGCACCATGCACGACATCGTCACGCGCCTGGCCGGACGCGGCTGCGAGGGCGTCATCCTCGGCTGCTCGGAGGCCCCCCTGGTCATCACCGAGGACGACAGCCCGCTGCCGGTCTACAACGCCGCCCAGATCATGTCGCAACGCGCCGTCCGCCACGCCCACGCCGTCGCGGTGTAGAGCGGCGGATTCCCCTCTCCCGGTGGCCCGGCTTGCCGAGCCGGGTCTTCGGTGGCACGCCCGCCTTCGTCCCGCAGAAATAATACGGATTGCACTTGAATCCCGAGCGTGGCTTGATGAGATGAATCCTCGGATCATGGGGTTGCCGCCCCCCCTCGCTGACGCTCGGGGCTTGTAGAACACCCCGTCGCTCACGCTCCGGACTCGTCATGCAAGGATCGTCGCGACTGAGGCCACGCCCGGAAATCAAGTGAGATCCGTAGAAAAAGGCAGGAAGAAGAGCCCGGCACTCACGCTTGAGGCTTGTAGTGGACAGAAGGAGACCCGGCTCGGCGAGCCGGGCCACCGGGAGTCGGCACGGCGTGCCGACCTACTCCCCGTCGTCCGCCGGTTCGTTGCGGTCCACCGGGAGGCCGGTGGCCTGCCACTCGTTGAATCCCCCGGCGTAAAACTTCACCCGCCGGCGCAGCATCGTGTTGTACCCCGCCTCGATCAGGCGTTTGGACATCGCGCGCGCCACCGCGGAACCAGGGTCCTGCCCGTAGACCACCAGGGCCTCCCTGGACTCCAGCCTGGGGTCCGCACCGGCGCGGAGATCGACATCGTTCGGACGCAGATTCACCGCCCCGCGGATGTGGCCCTCGTCATAAATCACGGAACGCCGGGCGTCGATAAAAAGGACTTCCGAGTCCGTTCCACGCGCCCGCTCGTGGTACGCCAGGGCTTCCGACAGCGAGATCACATCAATCCGCCGGTCGGACACATCCTTGCGGGCGCACCCAACCCCCCCCAATCCGCCAAAGATCCACAAACACCCGAACAGGGCCAGAGTCACCCAGGCCGAGGCGGGACGGGCGGGCTGGGGGAATGTACGATCCACGGTACGCTTCTCATCGTTCATACCCAGAGAATAACACCCCGGCGGGGAGCGTTCCTCTCCCCGCCCCAAGAGCCAGGATCCGAGAACATGCTCATGCACCCCTCCACACGAGCTGCCGGAATCGCCATATCCCTCGGGATGTCCGTCTTTGCCGCACCCACGCCCGCCGCCGATGAGGAGCTGGTCCGGGTCAGCGTGCTCGCCGAACACCCCGACATCACCCCGGGCGGCACGGTCTGGATCGGCGTCCGCATGGACATCCAGGAAGGCTGGCACACCTACTGGCCCGGCAAGAACGACAGCGGCGCGATCAGCGTCATTGAACCCAAAGGCCCCGAAGGCGTCGGCTTCGGCCCCATCGAGTGGCCCGCGCCGACACGCCACCTCATGCCCGGCGACATCCTCGACCATGTCTACTACAACTCGGTCGTGGCCCTGGTCCCGGTGACCGCCCCCAGAGACGCCCAGGTCGGCTCCACGCTGGAACTGACCTTCGATGTCTCCTGGCTGGTCTGCGAGAGCGTCTGCATCCCCGGCGAATGCACCGTGACACTCAGCCTCCCCGTCGCCCAGGAACTTTCCGCCGCCGACCCGGCCGCTTCCAAGGTCATCGCCAAGACCAGGGCCAGAATCCCCCAGCCGCTCCCGCAGGGCGAGCGCATCGCCACCGCCCACTGGAACGGCCACGAAGTCACCATCCGCGCCCGCGGGGCTTACAAACTCGCCTTCTACCCGGACACCAGATCCTCCACCATCTCGAACATCCAACACAAGGGAATCGCGGAGAGCGACTTCCTTGTCCTCAAGACCGTCGGCGAGCCGCAGGTGCTCTCGGGCGTGCTCGAGATCTTCTCCAGCGACGGCCATTCACGGCTGTTCCTGCTCCGCTCATCACCCGGCTCACCGAATAGCTGACCCCCCGGCACGACGCCGGACCCACCCCCCCCCCGCGGGGCCCGCGCAAACCCTTCACCCGCCCGAAAAACGGGCAAGGAGAGCAACCATGTTCACCACCGTCAGAAAACTCTTCGCCGTTTCCGCCGCCGTCGCCGTGGGCGGCGCCCTCATCGCCGCCGGCGTGCCCAACGCACAGAAGGCCGAGGTCGGCAAGGCCGCCCCCGACTTCACCCTCACCGACATGAGCGGCAAGGAGCACACCCTCAGCTCCTACACCTCCCAGGGCAAGATCGTGGTCCTGGAGTGGTTCAACCACCAGTGCCCCTTCGTCAAGAAGCATTACAACCACGAGTCCGACACCATGAACTCCCTCGCCCGCTCGTGGGAGGGCCAGCCCGTCGTGTGGTTGCGCGTCAACTCCGCCGATCCCGCCACCGCCCCCGGCAAGGCCGAGAATGTCAAGCAGGCCATCTCCGAGTGGAACATCTCCACCCCCATGCTCGTCGATGCCGACGGCAAGGTCGGCAAGGCCTACGGCGCCAAGCGCACCCCCGAGATGTATGTCATCACCGCCGACGGCATCCTGGCCTACCACGGCGCGATCGACAACGACAACACCGCCCGCGGCCCCGGCTCGACCAACTATGTCGCCCAGGCCGTTTCCGAGGTGCTCGCCGGCAAGCCCGTCTCCCAGCCCACCAGCCAGGCTTACGGGTGCAGCATCAAGTACGCCGACTGATCCATCCCACCATCCCCGGACCCTGACCACCCACGCCCCGGGCCTCGCGCCCGGGGCGTGGCCCTTCTCCACCGGACACCCTCCCTCCGAGACGCCCGCGATGAAATCGCGGGTTTCTTCCTCTTCCTGATCCCTGATCCCTGATCCCTGTCCCCTACTCCTCTATCATTCCTCCCGCGGAGCCAGGATCACCCGATCCTCCCGGAAAACCACGGAGGGTTTCCATGTTCAACCTGCCCGGCGTCCTCGGCACGCTGGCCAACCTCGCGGTGATCGTCGTCGGGTTCGGCGGCATCATCTTCATCCACGAGCTCGGCCACTTCCTGGCCGCCAAGTGGGCCGGCATCCGCGTCCTGGCCTTCTCGATGGGCATGGGCCCGGTCGTGTGCAGTTACCGCAAGGGCATGGGCTTCCGCAGAGGCTCCACCGAGCCGGAGTACCTCCGCCAGCTCTCGGCCCGGACGAAAGACGCAACCCTCCACGAGGACACCCCGAGCGCGTCCAGCGTCGTCAGCCCCACCGAGTACCGCTTCTCCGCCCTGCCCCTGGGCGGCTATGTCAAGATGCTCGGCCAGGAGGACGCCAACCCCGGCGCCGTTTCGGAAGCCCCGGACTCCTACCAGAACTGCCCGGTCTGGAAACGCATGGTCGTCATCTGCGCGGGCGTGGTGATGAACCTCGTCCTGGCCGCGGTCCTGTTCGTCATCGTCTTCATGGTCGGCCTGCGAGTCCAGCCGCCGATCATCGGCGCGGTCGCGCCGGGTTCGCCCGCCGCCGCCGCTGTCGCCTTCGATCGGGAGGATGTCGCCCCCGGCCTGCTGCCCGAGGACACCATCCTTGAGGTGGGCGGGCGCCGGATGCGCGCCTTCAACGAGGTTGCCACCGAGGTCGCCATGAGCGGCCGACACCACCCGGTGCGCCTGCTCGTCCAACGCCCCGGCCACGACCAGCCCATCGCCTTCGAGGCCAAGGCCGAGGCCGACCTCGCCTCGGGCCTGCTCGACCTGGGCATCGGCCCGATCGCCTCCACCACCCTGGCCCGGTGGAAGGAGACCGACCTGCGCGACCGCTACGCCCAGGTCGTCGGCCTGGACGGCCTGCAACCCGGCGACCGCCTGACCGCCATCGACGCCAGGCCCGTCTCCCGCCCCAATGCCCTCCTCGACGCCGCCCGCGAATCCGGCGGCCGGCCCTTCGAGGCGACCTTCCACACCACGCACGCGGGCGATCGCACCATCACGCTGACCCCGCGCCGGGATCTCCAGATCGCCCACGCCCTCATCGGCTCGCAGCGCGACCCGGTGCAACACCTGCTGGGCCTGCGCCCCCTGCTGCGCGTGGACCCCGCCTCCTCACCGGAATCGGCCAAGCAAGGACTCCAGCCCGGCGACATCCTCGTCCGCATCGGGGATGCCGAGGCCCCATCCTTCCAGGACGCGATCCCCCTGATCCGCACCCATAAGGGCAAGCCGCTGCAACTGGAGGTTCTCCGCGGCAACGACCGCCTCACGCTGGATGTGCGGGTCAGCCGGAAGGGCACGATCGGCTTCCTGCCCGCGTCCACCGCCCCGGCCAGCACCATCGTGGCCGCCGCCACCCGCCTGGCGCCCCTGCCCGCGCCCGACGCCGGGCCCAAGGATCCCCCGCCCCCCTTCGCGCGCCCGCCCGCGGCCGACCTGATCGACCGCCCCGGCACCCGCATCACCGCCATCGCCGGACGCCCCGTCTCGACCATGCTCGACCTGCCCGGCGCGATCGTCGACGCCACCGCCGCCGCGTTCGAGGCGGGCGATGCGTCGTTCACCATCCCCGTGACCCTTGAACTCCCGCTGCCCGCCCAGCCCGACGGCGCGACCCCCACCGAGCACCGCGCCTGGACCCTGACCCGCGCCGACATCGAGGCCGTCCGCGGCCTGGAGTGGACCCTGCCCGGCGGCGACATGGCCCTCCACCTCTTCGAGATGGAGCAGACGATCGACAAGGCCGCCACGCCCATCGCCGCCGTCGTGCGCGGCATCGCGAAGTCCCGCCAGATCATGAACCAGACCTACCTCACCTTCCTCCGCCTCTTCCAGGGCACCGTCAAGGTCAGCCACCTCAAAGGCCCCGTCGGCATCGCCCACCTGGGCACGCAGGTGGCCGACCAGGGCTTCATCTGGGTGCTGTTCTTCCTGGGTCTGGTCTCGGTCAACCTCGCGGTCATCAACTTCCTGCCGCTGCCCATCGTGGACGGCGGGCAGTTCCTCATGCTCTGCTACGAGGGCATCCGGCGCAAGCCCGTCCCCATCGTGTTCCAGAATGTCGCCACGCTCGCGGGCCTGGCCCTGATCGGCGCGGTCTTCCTGATCGTCACCTTCCACGACATCAAGGCCCTCTTCGGTGTCTGACGCCGCCGCGCTCGCCGCCCTCCCCCCGCTGGTCGGGCTGCTCCAGCTCCTCGCGGTCGGACTGCTGGCGGCCGTCGCCGTCTCGGGCCTCCACACCGCCTGGTCGCTCAGACACCCGCCGCGCCGCACCTACGCCTGGGCCGTCGCCCGACGCGTCCCGGGCGATCCGTCCGAACTCGAACCGTCGCGCCCCTACGAGGTCTTCACCTTCCGCGGGACACGCTCGGACCTGCCCGCCTGGCGCGTCCCCGGCGACAACCCGCAAGGCCCCGTCGTCGTCATGACCCACGGCTGGGGCAGCGGCCGCATCGGCGGGCTCAAACGCCTGGGCGCGGTCCTGCCGCACGCCCGCGCCGTCATCCTCTGGGACCTGCCCGGCCACGGCGAATCACCGGGCACGGCCCGGCTCGGCACGGACGAGCACCTCGACCTGGCCGCCCTGCTCGACACCATCTCCCCCCCATCTCCCCCCGACCAACCAGTGCCCATCGTCCTCTTCGGCTGGTCGCTGGGCGCGGGGGTGAGCATCCGCGCCGCCGCCCAGAACGCCGGGCGGCACGACCTCCGCGCCGTCATCGCCGAAGCGCCGTACATCCACGCCCCCACCCCCGCCCGCGGCGTGATCCGGCTGCGCGGGCTGCCCCACACGATCAACCTCCCCCTGGCCATGATGCTCCTCGGAACACGCCTCGGCGTCGGCCCGCGCTGGGCCGGGTTCGCCCGCGACCGCCACGCCGCACGCCTCGGCGAGATCCCCCTGACCGTGATCCACGGCGAGGCCGACCCCGTCTGCCCGGTCGCTGATGGCCGCGCCATCGCCGACGCGGCCCCCAACGGCCGCCTCGTCACCATCCCCCACGGCGGCCACAACAACCTCTGGACCGATCCGGTGCTCGAAACCCAGACCCGCCGCGCTGTCGAGGACACGCTCCGCGCCGCCATCAAACCGGCCCCCCTCGCCCCCCTTCCTCCCCCGCACCCCTAAACTTGCTCATGGCATTCTGGATCATCGGCGGCTTCATCCTGGCGATCAGCGCAGCGGTCATCACCCTCATCTGGTGGAAGGTCGGCGACCAGTGGGCCGATGACGAGTACAAGAAGTTCGGCCACGGCGGCGGCAAACCCCGCCAGGAAGGCCCCGCCCCCACCGTCATCCGAACCACCAACGACGAACGATCCTCCTCCCCCAATCCCTAATCCCCAGTCCCCAATCCCTTCCTCCCCCAAATGCCCCGCTACAAACTCACCATCGCCTACGACGGGACCGATTTCTGCGGCTGGCAGAAGCAGCTCCCCCCCGACGAGAGCGCCCCCCCGCCCGCGCCGGGCGAGGACCGCCCCCGCACCGAGCTGCGCACCGTGCAGGGCGTGCTGGAGCGGGCCGTGCGCGAGGCCGTGCGCGAGCCGGTGATCCTGACCGGCGCCAGCCGGACCGATTCCGGTGTCCACGCCTGGGGCCAGTGCGCCTCGTTCCTCTCGAACCCCGACCCCGACAAGGGCGTGGGCTGGCCCGCCGAGCGCGGCCTGCACAGCCTGGTCCGCGCCATCAACGGCAAGCTGCCGCGCGATGTGCTGGTCCGCGACGCCGCTGTCGTACACGACGATTTCGATCCCATCTCCGGCGCGGTCGAGAAGGAGTACACCTACACCTTCGCAGTCGGGTACGACCGCCCGCTGTGGGACCGGCGCTTCGTCTTCCACACCTGGCACGAGCTGGACCCCGCCCCGATGGCCGAAGCCGCCCGCCACCTGATCGGCGAGCACGACTTCGCTTCGTTCGCCCAGATCAACCACGGGCGCAGAACCACCGTCCGACGCATCTACAACTGCACCGTGGAAGACCTCTCTCCTGGTGGGGCCGACTTCCAGTCGGCCTCTTCTTCGGTGGCCCGGCTCGGGGGGGCCGAGCCGGGTTCTCCTATCCCCCTCCCCCCCCTCTTCCCCGGCGACTTCCGCCGCCTCCGCGTTCGCGTCTCCGGCTCGGGCTTCCTCTACAACATGGTGCGCATCCTCGCCGGCACGCTGATGGAAGTCGGCCGCGGCAAGATCGACCCGGCCCACATCCCCGCCATCCTCGAATCCAAGGACAGACGGGCCAACCACGGCCCGACCCTGCCGCCGCAGGGATTGAGGCTGGAGTGGGTACGGTATGGCTAGCGTCGGAGCACGGGTCCGGTGGATCACGATCGGCATCACCGCCATCTGGTTGTTGCTGTTGGGCGTGTACATTGCGAACCGCTGGTATCAGTTTTCGATTTCATACCATCCGCCCTTGCGGCAAGGCACATACTGGAACAACTTCTGGCTCAGCAGCGGCCGATTCTCGTGGTCTCGGTACGACCCTGCGCAATCTCCATACGCCGTGCAGTATCAGCCCCCCGACTGGCGGACAATCGCGACGCGAGACCGCGCCGGCTACTGGTTCTGGAAGATTTACTTTGTCCGCCAGTACGGCGGTCATTTCGCGGGCGTGCCGCTCTGGATTCCGCTCGCGCTGCTCGTTCCACTCGGGCCGGCCCCGGCGGCAGTTCTGGGTTTGAAGGCGCGGCGGCGGCGTTGCGTGGCGGAACGACAGTGCCCATCTTGCGGGTACCCGACCGAGGGCCTTCCGGCTCGGGTTTGCCCCGAATGCGGCCGAGAAAGGGCGGAGGATGCGCCATGACGCCATCCGCCCGTTTCACGGGCCGCAAGCCCTCCGCCGGGATGCTCCGCGCGGCCGCAGCGTATTGCTGTGTTGCCCTCGCTGTATCGTCTCTTACATACGGCGAAGTCTCACTTCCCTGGGGGCGGCTGAACTGGTGGGCGGGCAACGCTTCAGTGGTATGGGCTCGACCCGACGGAACAGGCTCCGGCTTCAACCTTGAAACGGCGATCGAGCCCGCGTGGAGATGGACCCCGCCCCAACTCCACATCGAGCATTCCGGCGGCCGAATCGCCACGCCGATCATCCCGTGGGCATTGTCGGCTGTCACCTTCTGGCTGTTCCGCGGCCAGAAAGGTCGGCGATCATGACCGGCCGCGCATGCAAACCCATCAAACGAACCCTGCTCACCGTCTCGCTCGCCCTGGCCACTTTCCTCACCGCCTTCGTCTGGCCCACCGCCATGACCGGTCCCCTCAACGCCCGCGGCACGAACACCATAGTCGTTGTCTGGAATGGCTCTATCGACATCATGGTCCACGGCCTGCACGGCGAGCATCCGCGTGCCGCCGGGGATCGCACGGTCCGCCTGAGCCCGGCCCTCATCAAGGGCTACAAACTTCCCGCCTTCTGGTACCAGCACGACCGCCCCAACGGATCACTCCGCATCCAGATCCCGTTCTTCATCCCGCTTTCCGCACTCCTCGCCTGGACCGCGTGGGGCTGGATCAACCACCGACGCCGCCGGGCCGGGCAGGGATGCCCGACCTGCGGCTACCCGCTGCTCGGATTGAACCCGCCAACATGCCCCGAATGCGGCCGCACACCATGACCCCCCACCCCCCCCACCCCGACCCCATCGTTTCCGCGGTCCTCGCCGGTTTGGCCACCGCCGTGCTCGCGCTGCCGCTCGCCGGCTGGCGATGGTGGCTCGCCTTCGTTCCCGCGGTCGGGGCCGTCATCGTGTGGGGCACGCCCGCCGTCATTCCCGCCCTGCTCGCGGCCTGCCTTGCCGCGTACATCATGCGTCGTCCGCGCCCGTCAGACCGGCACCTGCTCGACCGCCACGCCCGATGACTCTCGCACCCCGCTGGCACGCCTGTCAATCTCGGCATCCTGACAATCTCGCCCGCGCAGCATGGGTTTTCCTGTCGCCACCCGGGGGGAAGCGAGGAAGGAGCGGGTCAGAGGGAAGCCACACCAGCGTGGAACGCCCTTTTTCACACTGTGAGCCCGGATTCACTCCAACTTCACCGCTCGATCATGCGCCGACGCCAATATCACTGCATGTGAGTCGGACAGTGTGTCCACCCGCTCGCAACATCCAAGAGAAAGACCCACACCATGTCAAGCATGCACACCTCGCAGTCCAAGTCCGGCCAAGGCATGAATGATCCCGATTCCGGTCGTTCGACCACCCACGAGATCAAGCACGACCTCAAGAAGGATGTCGCCGCCGTGAAGGATGATCTCGTTCACCTGAAGGACGACGCCGTCCGCGCCGCCTCGCACACGAAGGACCAGGCGGTGGACGCCATCCGTGAGGGCAAGGAATCCGTGACGGACATGGCCCGTTCCGCCGCCGAGTGCTGCAAGGAGTATCACCAGAGCATGTGCGATTCCGTCAAGAAGAACCCGACGACCGCCATCCTGCTGGCCGTGGGTGTCGGCGTGATCGCAGGCCGCCTCCTGCCGCGGCTCTGAGCCATGCTGTGGCGCATCAAAGAACTCCTGGACGCCGGCGGTGAGCTGATCCGGGCCGAGGCCGAACTGGCCATGAACCGGCTCAAACGCGGCCTGCTCACCGCCGTCCTCCTCCTCGCGGCCCTCGCGGTGGCCATGCTCGGATTGGGCGCGCTCCTGGCCGGCCTGACCACGGCCCTGGCCGCCGAGACGGGATGGGTGACCGCGCTGTGCATCGTCGGGGGCGTGCTCCTCGTGCTGGCCCTGCTCGCGGCGTGGCCCGCGCTCCAGGCCCTGCGCAACCCCTTCTCGCGTGATGAACTCTCCAGGCACCCCCTGATCCGAGCCGCGGAATCGAGGAACCAAATGGCCGACGCCGTCAACCCGAATGTTTCCAAGGTAGAGGCCAGGGGCCTTCCCCAGCCCGAGCGCCGTCCGGAAGCTTCCCCGCCCGATGCCGAAGGCATGAAGAACGCGGCCGTGGATTTCATCGCCAGGCACCCCGCCGCCGTGGCCAGCGGAGCCTTCCTGGCGCTCTCGATCATCGGCCCGTTCCGCGCCGTCCGGATCATCTCGCGCGGCCTGGCCGTCGCGGGCCTGGCAACCACGGTCGTCGAAGCCATGCGGGACAACAAGGAGTCCGACCCCGGATCGACGCCACCCCCTCCCCTTCACCGCCCCGGTCCATCGCGGCAGGAAACCAACAACTCGCACACGCACGCGGCCCCCATGCAGCACCGCCCCATCAACGAACCCAAACCCCACCCCGCCGCGGGCCGCTTCATCCCCGATTGATCCACCCGGGCGGCCCGACTTTCAACCAGACCCCCCAACGCGGGCGGTGGCCACCTCGGCCCCGCCCGTTGTCATACGCCGGCACGGGTGTCCCCGGGGTCACGCCCACGATGAGTCCTCGAATCGTGGGGTTCCCCATTCCACCCCCCAAAGATGTTTCGCCCCCACCCCCTCCCGACCGATACTCCAACGGCCCCCCCCATGCCCCTGACCATCCTCCACATCTCGACCCGCCTCATCCTCGGCGGTTCCCAGGAGAACACGGTTCTCTCTTGCGAGGGCCAAGCCGGCCTTGGCCACAGCGTCCACCTCGCCTTCGGCCCCATCTACGGCCCCGAAGGCTCGCTGCTCCAACGCGCCCAGGACTTCCGCACGCCCGACAACCGGCGCATCGAGTGCCACGAGATTCCCCACCTCGTCCGCGAGATCAACCCCCGCGCCGATCGGGCCTGCCTGGGAGAACTCCGCCGCCTGATCGAGAAGATCCGCCCGGACATCGTCCACACGCACTCCTCCAAGGCGGGCATCCTCGGACGCATGGCCGCGTGGAAGGTCTTTCAAGCATCCGACACCCACCCCCCCCGCCCCGCCGTGATCCACACCATCCACGGCCCCCCCTTCATGCCCGGCGACGACTTCAAGACCCGACTCAAGAATCACATCTACACCATCGCCGAACGCCACGCCGCCAAACGCTGCCACGCCATCGTCTCCGTCGCGGACGCGATGACCGCCCAGTTCCTCGCCCGCGGCATCGGGCGGCCGGACCAGTATGTCACCGTCCGCTCCGGTATGGAGACCCAGCGATTCCTCAAGCCCGCGCCGGGCGAATCCCGCGACGAGGTCCGCGCCCGGCTCGGCATCCCGCGGGAAGCCTTCGTCATCGGCACCGTCGCCCGTCTCGCCGAGCACAAGGGCCACGACACGCTGCTCGATGCGCTCGCCAACGACATTCGCACCGACCCCCGCTGGCGTTTGCTCTGGGTCGGCGACGGCTGGTGGGCCGACCGCCTGCTCGCCCGCGTCCGCGAACTCGGCCTTGAGAAACAGGTCATCACCACCGGCCTGGTGCCGCAGGACCAGATCCCCGCCATGATGCGGGCGATGGATGTCCTCTGCCACCCTTCCGAACGCGAGGGCCTGCCCCGCACGGTGCCCCAGGCCCTGCTGTGCTCCGTCCCCGTCGTCGCCAGCGACTGCGACGGCACGCCCGAGGTCTGCCTGGACCCCTTCACGGACCCGACCATCCCCGACGCCCGCATGACCGGCCGTCTGTTCCCGGTGGGCGACGCCGACAAACTCCGCGCCGCCATCCGCTGGATGCACGAGCACCCCGAAGACCGCAAACGCCTCGGCGAACAGGGCCGAGCCTTGTGCGCCCGGGCCTTCAGCGTGGAGACGATGGTGGCGGAGCTGGAGGATGTCTACGCCAAAGCATTGAAGTTTGGCGGGCCTGATGCGGACCACGCCTGAATCTCGCGCCTGGCCTGGACAACAAGTTCACGCCCACGATGAGTTCTCGAATCGTGGGGTTCTTCCTGCCCCCCTCCACCGTGGGGCCGACTTTCAGTCGGCCAATCCCATCCCCGCCGTCGCCTTCCGCGCCCGCCGCCCCCCCACCACCGGCCCCACGAGCGCCACGACATGCAGCGCGACCAGCGCCCCCGTCCGCACCCCCGCCACCAGCCGCACGCTCCCGTCCATCCCCGACGCCACCCGCGGCCCCAGGCACCCGCACCCGGACTCTTGCAGCACCGCGTCCGGCACCAGGCTCAGGTAGTACGCGAAGCCGATGATCCCCGCCAGCGACAGCCCGAGCACCGCCCGCCCGAACGGCTTGCGCAGCTCCGACCCCGCCACGAACACCAGCACCACCGCGATCAGCAGTTCCAGGAACGGCAGCGCGAGCGCCAGCCCCTGCCATTCCGGCGCGACCACGCCGTGCGTGGCCACCAGGTCCACGAACTTGTCGATCGAATACACCTTCGTCACGCCTGCCACCACCCACATCAGCGCGATCAGCACCACGGCGATGCGCGACACCAAGAAGCGCGGCACGCGGGGCTTCTCCGCGGGCGGGGTTTCAGGCGTGGACACGCTCGTTTCGTTCTCGCTCATCGGAACACCAGCTCCCGTTTCCCGAAGTCCAGCCGCATCGCCTGCTTGGCCCGGTACAGGGTCTCTTCCGCCGCCGCGTTGGCCTTGCGGGTGTGCTCGCGCAGGATCTCAAGCACCCTCGCGTCACCCGCCTCTCCGGCCAGATCCGCCCGGCGCTCCCGCATCGGGGCGAGCAGCCTGTCGATCCACTCGGCCACCTCGACCTTGATGTGCCCGTCCCCGATGTTGTCGCCCGCCGCGTACCGCTTCTCCAGCTCCGCCACCCGCGCCTCGTCCCGGACGAACGCCCGCACATACTGGAACAGGCTGTTGTGGATGTCCCCCGGCTCGTTCATCTCCACGCGCCCGGTATACAGCCCACCCAGCTTCTTCTTGATCTGCTTGAACTCGTCGGTCAGGAAGATCGCGTTGTTCAGGCTCTTGGACATCTTGAGCTTGCCGTCGGTGCCGACCAGCCGGGCCACCCGCCCGACCTTGCCCTCGGGGATCGGGAACAGCCCGCCGGCCTTCTCGTAGTCGGCGTCCTCGGTCTTGGGGTTCACGCCGCAGTAGAGCTGGTTGAACCGGCGCGCCACCTCGCGGCACGGCTCCATGTGGGCCAGCTGGTCCTCCCCCACCGGAACCAGCTCGGGCCGGAAGATCAGGATGTCCGCGCACTGCCCCACCGCGTACATCGGGAAGCCGAAAGAGTAGTTGTCGCCCAGCCCCTTGTCCTCCAGCTCGGTCTTGAGCGTGGGGTTGCGCATCACCCGGTTGAACGGCAGCAGCATGGCCAGATACCAGGTCAACTCCGCGATCGCCGGGATCTCGGTCTGGAGGACGAAGGTGGACCGCTCCGGGTCGATGCCGCACGCGATCCAGTCCTTGACGATCTCCAGCGTGGACCGCCGGATCTCGTCCGGCTTGTCCGCCCGCGTGGTGAAGGCGTGCATGTTGGCGATCAGGAAATAGCAGTCGTAGGCGTCCTGCAGGGCGACCCGGTTCTCCAGAGACCCCACCCAGTGCCCCAGGTGGAGCTGCCCGGTGGGCGTGTCGCCCGTCAGGATGCGCGGTTTCTCGGCCATCAGCCCCATCGTAGGAGCCTGGTCCCCCGCCCTCTCCCGCTTCCAGCGGGAGAGGGCCGGGGTGAGGGCTCCTCATCCTCCCCGGCCTCCCTCCCCCACCTTCTCTCTTCTCCTTTCCTGCCCCTCCCCTCCTTCCCTCCCTCATCTTCTTCCACCCCCCTCCCACAACCCCATACACTGCCCCCGTGCCCGACACCAACCCCTCCAAACCCTACCTCGCCAAAGCCCTGACCAGCACGGCCCGATCCGAGAACAACTCGACCCGCCTCCGCGCCGACCAATCCATCCCGGAAAAAATCCTCTGGTCCCGCCTGCGCAACCGCAAAGTCGGGGGCTTCAAGTTCCGGCGTCAGCACCCGATGGGTCCGTTCGTCGCCGACTTCTTCTGCGCCGAGATCGGCTTGGTTATCGAACTCGACAGCACCTATCACAACGACCGCCGCGAGCAGGACGCCGCACGGGATCGGTGGATGCGGGACCGGGGACTCACCGTGCTCCGCATCACCGCCTCCCAACTGGCCAAGAATGAACCCGGTGTGCTGGCCGGGATTCTCCGGACGGCCCAGCGTCTATCGTGCGACGAAGCGAAGAAGGACAAGTAGAAGCAGGAGCCCTCACCCCAGCCCTCTCCCGCCGGAGGCGGGAGAGGGAGCAGGAACCGGAGTCCCCCATGCCCTATCCCATCGACGAAACCCACGACCCCAAGCTCGAATCGTGGGTCGAATCCGCCAACGACCCCAACACCGATTTCCCGATCCAGAACCTGCCACTGTGTGACCTGGTCGATCAGGCGCAGGAACAGGAATGTGTAGATGGCGTGCGAATCGGTGATCAAATCCTGTCATTGAAAGGACTCGTTTCAACTGGCCTGCTCGATCCCCACCTCCGCCTGAACATGCTGGGGAACGGATTCATCACTCTCGCGTTTGCCCATATCGAGCCGACGCGGAGAATCGCCATTCGCAAGCGACTGGTTGAACTGCTCGCAACCTCCGACAGTTCGATCAGGAGCGCTGTGCGCAAGCACTTTGTTTCTGCTTCCGACTACATCCCGGACAACTATCCCGTCCGCGACTACACCGACTTCTACGCCTCCATCTACCACGCCACCAATGTCGGCTCGATGTTCCGCCCCGACAACCCGCTCCTGCCCAACTACAAGCACATCCCCATCGGCTACCACGGCCGCGCCTCGTCCATCGTCCCCTCCGGCACCCCGATCCGCCGCCCCAACGGCCAGCAGGCCCCCGTCGACGACAACAGCCCCCCCACCTTCGGCCCCTGCAAGATGCTCGACTACGAGATGGAACTCGGCGCCATCATCGCCCGCGGCAACACCCTCGGCGACCCCATCCCCATCGCCGACGCCGAGGACCACATCCTCGGCCTGTGCATCCTCAACGACTGGTCCGCCCGCGACCTGCAGAAGTGGGAATATGTCCCCCTCGGCCCCTTCCTGGCCAAGAACTTCGCCTCCACCGTCTCGCCCTACATCGTCACGATGGAGGCCCTCGCCCCCTTCCGCTGCCCCGCCTTCGACCGGGCCGCGGGCGACCCCCAGCCCCTCCCCTACATGGACAGCCCGTCCAACCGTGCCGCCGGCGGCTTCGACATCACCCTCGAAGTCCACCTCGCCACCGCCCAGATGCGCGACAGGAACATCGCCCCTGTCCGCATCTCCAAGGGCAACTTCAGGGACATGTACTGGACCCTCGCCCAGATGGTCGCCCACCACACCGTCAACGGCTGCAACCTCCAGCCCGGCGACCTGCTCGGTTCCGGCACCGTCTCCGGCACCGCCCGCGATTCCCGCGGCTCGCTCCTCGAACTGACCTGGGACGGCGACCCCTTCGCCACCCCCCCCGTCCTCGTCCCCGGCACCCAGCGCACGCCCCTGAAAATGCCCACCGGCGAGGAACGCAAGTTCCTCCAGGACGGCGACGAGGTCATCATGAAGGCGTACTGCGAGCGCGACGGCTTCCGCCGCATCGGCTTCGGCGAATGCCGAGGCATCATCACTCCCCCCCCTCCCTCTCCCGCTCCTAGCGGGAGAGGGCCGGGGTGAGGGCTCCTCCACCTTCCCGGCTTCCCTCCTCCACCTTCTCTTCCCTCCGCCTCCCCCCCTCCCTCTCCCGCTTCCAGCGGGAGAGGGCCGGGGTGAGGGCTCCTCCACCTCCCCGGCTTCCCTCCCCCACCTTCTCTTCCTTTTCCCTCCCCATCCCCTCAATTTTTCCCCCTCCCTCGCAACCCCGCCCCATACTATGCCGTATATAGTATGGACCGCCAAGTATCCCCCGGGAGACCCCCATGAAACTCGAACGCGAACTCATGCGTGGAGCCGGCCCCACCGCCGTCCTGCACCTGCTCTCCGGCCGAGCCATGTACGGTTACGAGCTCGTCGAAGCCCTCGCCGCCCGCACCGACGGCGTCCTCGCCATGGGCCAGTCCACCCTCTACCCCATGCTCTACAACCTCGAGGCCAAAGGCCTCATCGAAGCCGAGTGGCGCGACGCCGACTCCGGCCGCGAACGCAAGTACTACAGCCTCACTGGCAAGGGCAAACGCAAACTCCAGACCGACCTCGATCAGTGGAACCGCCTCGCCGGCGCCCTCGCCGCCCTCGGCGTGCTGAAGGGAGCGCCGGCATGAGCAAGGCCACCACGCGCACGCAATCCGCCCCGCAAGGCGCCGGCGTTGACCAACTCCTCACCGCCGCCGACCTCCCCGAGCCGATCACGATCCGCATCGCGGCCATCGTCCGCTCGACCCGCCTCTGGAAGTCCGAGCAGGCCGATATCGCCCGCGAACTCGTCGCCCACGCCCACGACGCCCTCGCCGCCGGCCAAACCCCCGAAGAAGCCGCGGCCAACCTCGGCGACCCCAGGACCATCGCCCCACTCCTCCGACGCGGCACACGGCGCAAACGCCCCTGGCACTGGCAGGCCCGCCACCGCGCCCTCCAGACCATCGGCGTGAGCAGCCTGCTCATCATCGCCTTCTACGCCGTCCTCTTCGTCCGCTTCAATGCCGGCAGCCCCACCGTCAAGCACGACTACTTCGCCGAACTCAACCAACGAAACAGCGCCTTCCCCGCAAGCGAGCACGCACTCCCCGAGTTCGAAGCACTCTACTACGCATGGCGACAAGAGCAGGAAGCCCTCATGGCCTGGGACAAGGAGTATCGCCAAGCCACCGAACAAGAGGATGTCCGACACGACCTGACCGCCTTCGAGCACTTCCCAACATCGCGCCCCGGGACGCCCGGATACGACCGGCTCCTCGCCGCCCACGCCCGCGTGCGCCCGCGAATTGATGCCGCCATCGCCGCTTCCCGCCTGCCCGTCCTCGGCTTTCTCTACTCGGACCGCCATGAAAGGATCACGGCGGAGGATGGATCCGTCCGCACCAGAATGCTGCCGCCAACCGAGGATCCGTCCTTTGCCGGCCCCGTGATTGATGTTCTGCTTCCTTCTCTCGGCCACGCCAGGGGATACGCCGAACTCATCGCCTTTGACGCCGTGCTCGCCGCCCGCGCCGACGACCCCAGCCGTGCCGCCGACTCCCTCACCGCCGTCTTCGATATCGCCCGGCTCGTCGGTCAGGAGCACTCGATCATCACATCGCTGCTCGCCATGACAATCCAGAACATGGGCGAAACCGTGCTCATCAGAATCCTGCATGATCATCCAGACCTTCTTTCCGAATCCAACCTCAACGCCATCACTCAGACCGCCGCGAACTCCGGCCGCATCTCACGCACACCGGACTTCGCCACCGAAACACGCAAAGCCAACGACCTTCTTCAACGCATCTATACCGACGACGGCCGCGGAGATGGACGCATCACCGCCGACGGACTCCGGCTCCTCACGGAACTCAGACGCAAGCTGGACGATCTCCCCAATGGCCAGGAGATTCCTGCCATGCTGCCCAACCGATTGAGCGACCCGATCGCCACCCTCCCCATCGGCTCACGCCACGAACAACGCGAAATGCTCGACAGCATGATGCGTCTGGCCAATGCCTCTCTCCAAATTGCCCCGTCCGACCCTTCGCAGTCCACATTCCGTGCCGAGATGGCCGAGCGCGTCAACCGCATGGAGCAAAGCCGCCGCTACGAGATCGTCAACCTCGTCATTGCCGGATTCCCTTGGATGACCGATAAGGCTCATACAGCCGAGGCCCACACCAACGCCACCCTCACCACCATCGCCCTGCACATCCACCGCCAACGCACCGGCCAATGGCCCGCCACCCTCGACGAACTGGTCCCCCAACTCCTCACCGCCGTCCCAGAAGACCCCTTCGACCCCGGCCGGCCCATCAAGTACCGCCTCATCGACGGCGTCCCCCATGTCTACTTCGTCGGCGCCGACGGCCGGGACAACCACGCCGCCCGCCCAGTCGAACCGGCCTCAACCTCATCGGTCTCCTCCCTCAAACGCCGCTACGAGCAGGACCACCCCAGCCCATCCGCACACCCCTCCGACCAAGGCGACTGGATCATCTTCCCGCCACAACCGGCGGCCGCAAACGCGAACTGAGAGTTTACACGGGTCCCGCCTGAATCTCGGGCGTGATCCGCATCAATCACCGGAACAAAGACAAGCCACGACCGCAACGAAGCGGGCCACCACCGCCGCATTGTCGTCCCCCTCCCCTTCAGCCGCTCCCTTGCATTCGCGCCTTGTCATCCCGGCCACGCCCAAGATTCAGATGGGACCCGTATGACGGACAGCTCACCACCCGGCCCCGAGCCATCCCGCCGCGCATCGTCCCGACAGACGACCCCGGCGGACGCCTGCCCGCTCCCGCCACCGCTGGACGAACAAGCGTGGGCGGCCGTCATATGTGAGCTGGCCCTCGCGCCGCAGCAGGAACGCATCGTCCGCCGCATCATGCGTTCCATGCCCGACAAGCAGATCGCCCGCGAACTCGGGCTGGCGATGCCGACCGTGCGCACCTACCTCGGGCGCGTCTTCGAGCGGGCCGGCGTGCAGGACCGCGTGCAGCTCGTCCACCGCGTCTACGCGATCGCCTTCGGGGCCTGGACCGACGACGCGAAATAGTCTCCGCGATGCCGTCCGTCGTGATGACATCACAAACAACGACATCAGAAATCGCGTCTTGCGAAACGCCCCCACGCGGCGGATGATGAGACCGTTGACAGCCCGCCCCATGCGGCCGCTTGTGTTCCAGAGATTCGGTCAAGAACAAGAGAGAAGGAGATCCCATGAATCGTTTCAGTCTCATCGCGGCGTACATGATGGTTGCGATGGTCGCACACGCTCAGGACTGTGGGTGGGCACTGCTTGGAAGTGGGGTGACTGGCTGGAACAGCCCAGGATCGGGAGCTCTCACCCCTGGCGTCTATGCGTTGACGGTGTTCGACGACGGAAGCGGCCCGGCCCTGTACGCGGGGGGTCAGTTTCGTGAAATGGATGGTCAGTCCGCAAACCACATCGCGCGATGGGATGGTTCTGCCTGGTCGTCACTCGGAAGTGGAATCAGCAACAATCATGTCCTCGCATTGACGACCTTCGATGACGGGAGCGGCGCAGCCCTGTACGCGGGAGGCGACTTCACTTCGGCGGGAGGGCAGACTGCCAGCCGCATCGCCAAGTGGGACGGCACATCGTGGTCGCCGCTCGGAAGCGGAGTGACTTTCCGAGTTCATGCCTTGACGGTGTTCGATGATGGGAGCGGCCCGACCCTCTATGTGGGTGGCGGCTTCACCACTCCCAATGCCCAGCCCGAAGTCCACCGCATCGTCAGGTGGGACGGCACAGCGTGGTCGGTCCTCGGAAGCGGGTTCAACCAGGGTAGCATCTCTGCGTTGACGGTGTTCGACGACGGGAGCGGCCCGGCCCTCTATGTGGGCGGCATCTTCACCGCGGCGAACGGACAGCCTGGAAACTATGTCGCCAAGTGGGACGGGAAATCGTGGTCTCCCTTGGGCAGCGGGATGAACAACGCCGTTGCTGCCTTGACGGTGTTCGACGACGGGAGCGGCCCCGCCCTCTATGTGGGCGGCAGCTTCACCACGGCAGGCGGGCAGCCCGCCAACCGTATCGCCAAGTGGGACGGTACATCGTGGTCGCCGCTCGGAAGTGGAGTGGCGAGCACGATCGAGTTCCTGACCGTGTTTGATGACATGAGCGGAAGGGGCGCGGCCCTGTATGCGGGAGGATGGATCACCACGGCCGGTGGGCAGGCTGCCAACGGCATCGCCAAGTGGGATGGTACATCGTGGTCGCCCTTGGGCAGCGGGGTCAACAACCATGTCTCCGCCCTGGCGGTGTTCGACGATGGGAGCGGCCCGGCCCTCTACGCGGGTGGCAGCCTCACCACGGCCGGTGGGCAGTCCGCTGGCCGAATCGCGGAGTGGAGGCATCCCACTGCGCGTTGCCCTGCCGATACCAACGGCGACTGCTCGCTCAACTTCTTCGACCTGTCTGGTTTCGTCGACCTGCACCAACAGCAGGATCCTGTCGCCGACTTCAACGGCGACGGCCAGTTCAACTTCTTCGATTTCTCGGCCTACCTCCTCGCCTTCAACGCGGGCTGCCCATGAATCCAAGCCGGGCATGGTCCCAGCAGACCATGCCCCGATTTTCAGTGCCGCGTCCGCGTTCCCGGCGCGGCTTTTCGGGAAATGCCTTTTCCATTGAGAAAGGAATCTGATGAATCGTTTGCATCTCGTGGCGGCGTGCATGGTGATCGTGGCGACCGCCATCCCCACCCACGCCCAGAACTGCGGGTGGTCGGCGCTCGGAGCGGGCGCGGGCGGCGGCAGTTCCAGCACCCGCTATGTCTGGGCGCTCAGCGCGTACGATCACGGCTCCGGCTCGGCCCTCTACGCGGGCGGCGGATTCATCACGGCCGGCGGCCAGCCCGCCAACCGCATCGCCAAATGGGACGGTTCCACCTGGTCACCGCTTGGCTCCGGCATGAACGCCCCCGTCTATGCGCTCACGGTGTTCGACTACGGGATCGGCCCGGCGCTGTACGCCGGCGGCGAGTTCACCACGGCCGGGGGCCAGCCCGCCGGCCGCATCGCCACATGGGACGGCTCGGCCTGGTCGTCCCTCGGCGAAGGGGTCAACGGCACTGTCCGCGCCATGACGACATTCAACGACGGAACCGGCACGGCCCTTTACGCGGGCGGTTATTTCACGATCGCGTCGGGGGGCGCGGTTGTCAACCGCGTCGCCAAGTGGGACGGGGCGTTCTGGTCGCCACTGGGTGCGGGCGTGAACGACTATGTCCAAGCTCTGGCGGTGTTCGACGACGGCTCCGGCCCGGCGCTGTACGCGGGCGGGCAGTTCACCACGGCGGGCGGGCAGGCGGCCAACCGCATCGCCAAATGGAACGGCTCTTCCTGGTCACCCCTGGGCAGCGGCGTGAACAACTATGTCTATGCCCTCGCTGCGTTCGACGACGGCACGGGCGGGGGCCCGGCCCTCTACGCGGGCGGCCGCTTCACCACCGCCGGCGGACAGCCCGCAAGCTACATCGCCAAGTGGAACGGCTCCGCCTGGTCCCCCGTGGGGAGCGGGGTCAATAACTATGTCTACAACCTGACGGTCCACGATGACGGCTTCGGCCCGGCGCTCTACGCGGGCGGTCAGTTCACCACGGCGGGCGGGCAGGCGGCCAACCGCATCGCCAAGTGGGACGGGGCGTCATGGTCTCGCCTGGGCAGCGGCGTGGACAACACTGCCGGAGCGATGGCGGCGTTCGACGACGGCAGCGGGTACGGCCCGGCGTTGTACACCGGAGGCTACTTCAGCACGGCGGGCGGACCCGCCGCCGCTCTGGTCGCCCGCTGGATCCATCCGACCACGCTGTGCCCCGTCGACCTGGACGGCAACTGCATCGTCAACTTCTTCGACCTGACGCGCTTCGGGAATCTGTTCCAGGCACGGGATCCCGCCGCCGACTTCAACGGCGACGGCCTGTTCAACTTCTTCGACTTCTCGGCCTACCTCCTCGCCTTCAACGCGGGCTGCCCGTAAGCACGCAACGGCAGACCGGGTGGGAGGGGACAGGCCGGGATCCGAAAGGCCCCCGGCCTGATTGACAAGACGCCGCGCGGTCCAGATCCGCAAGCGGAACAAGCGTGCGCCCCGAGCAGGCGCGACGCCAATACCGCCAATGGGCCGGAAGACCCCCCACCCCAATCCCTGATCCCTGATGGCTGATCCCTTCTCCGATACACTCCCCCCATGCTCCAATACCTCGACCTGCTCCGCCGCTGCCTCGCCGAGGGGACCCCCTGCGACGACCGCACCGGCGTGGGCACGATCTCGATCTTCGGGCACCAGTCCCGCTACCTCCTCCATCCGGACTATCCCGGAGCACGCGAGCACGAGATCGCCACCGGAGAACGCACCGGCTTTCCCCTGGTCACCACCAAAAAGGTCCATACCCGCTCGATCATCCACGAGCTCCTCTGGTTCCTCCGCGGCGACACCAACGCCCGCTCACTCAACGCCGTCGGTGTCACCATCTGGAACGAATGGGCCGACCCCCTCACCGGCGACCTCGGCCCCGTCTACGGCCGCCAATGGCGCTCCTGGCCCGACCACCACGGCGGAACCCCCATCGACCAGATCACCCAGCTCGTCCACGATCTGAAGACCAACCCCTGCTCCCGCCGCCACATCGTCACCGCGTGGAACCCCGCCGACATCGACAGGATGGCCCTGCCCCCCTGCCACTGCCTCTTCCAGTTCCACATCGCCCGCGCCACCGACGGCGGCCCCGACTGGCTCAGTTGCCAGCTCTACCAGCGCTCCGCCGACCTCTTCCTCGGCGTGCCCTTCAACATCGCCTCCTACGCCCTGCTCACCCACATGCTGGCCCAGGTCACGGGCTGCCGCCCCGGCCGGTTCATCCACACCCTCGGCGATGCCCACATCTATCTGAACCACCTCCCCCAGGTCAATGAACAGCTCAGCCGCACGCCGAAGGCTTTGCCCACGCTGCGATTGAACCCGGACATCACCGACCTCTTCGCCTTCCGCTACGAAGACATCGAGATCCACCACTACGACCCCGCCCCCGCCATCCGCGCCGAGGTCGCCGTGTAGGTGGCCCGGCTCGCCGAGCCGGGTCTTCTTCTTTCTGCGGTGGCACAGGCGTCCCAGTTAGCCCCGAACGCAAGTGAGGGGATGGTCTTCCGGTGCGGCACAGGCGTCCCGCCTGTGCATCCTCAATGTCACGCCCACGATGAGTCCTCGAATCGTGGGGTTCCAGATCTTCAGTGGCCCCCTCCATGCACACCCCACCCCAAACCAACCCCCCCGCCCCCGAGGGCCATGCCCCCGACGCCGTGCGCCGTGTCCGCATCGTCCTCATCGCCGCCGCCAGCGAGAACAACATCATCGGCATCGACGGCGGCCTCCCCTGGCGCCTCCCCGACGACCTCAGACACTTCAAACGCGAGACCATCGGCCGCCCGGTCATTATGGGCCGCAAGACCTTCGATGAACTCTTCGGCAAGCCCCTGCCCGACCGCGTGAACATCATCGTCTCGCGCACGCTGAAGGAAGCCCCCGGCGCGATCGTCAAAACCTCCCTCGACGAGGCCGTCGAATACGCCGGCTACCTGCTCGCCGAATCCCTCTCCGCCCAGCAGGAAAACCCCGCCCATCCCCAAGCCCCACCCCCTGAGATCTGCATCATCGGCGGCGGCGAGATCTACCGCCAATCCCTCCCCCGCGCCACCCACATCACCCTCACCCGCGTCCACGCCGTGGTCGAGGGCGACACCTCCTTCCCCGACTTCGACTCCGCCGAATGGACCCTCGACCGCAGCGAGCATCACCCCGCCGACGCCCGGCACGCCCACGCCTTCACCATCGAGTGGTGGTCGCGTCGCTGACCCGGTGGCCCGGTGGCCCGGCTCGCCGAGCCGGGTGTTCCGGTCACGCCCACGATGAGTCCTCGAATCGTGGGGTTCCCCTCTCCCGTGGGGCCGACTTGCAGTCGGCCAAACACGAAACCGACTCGCAACCCCCTCCGTGACGCCGCCGATGCAATCGGCGGATTCCTCCGCCCCCCCAACTCACCCCCGCCGCCGCACCGCACCAACCACCCCCGCAACCCCCAACACCCCCACCACCCCCGGCCCCGGCGTCACCACCAGTGTCTGCGACACAAAGACATCGTTGCCGAACGGGGGAAGGGCAGGCCCGCCGACAAAAGGAGAAGTGACGGAGTATGGGAACGGTGCACCGGGAGCGTTGACCGAGTGGTACCACAGCAAACCCTCCGCCACCCCCGTCACCGTGAAAGCCGTGATGAGAATCGGGTGGTCCGTCGTGTACGGCGGGATGAGCGAAAACTGGCTTGCTTGCAGACTGATGATGTCCGCCCCCGACGCCACGCCCTGCCCATCGAAACCAAGCGCGATGTTGTTCCACGCCACCGGAGCCACACCGCTCACCTCCACGAACGAGCCGGACGCGATCAGATTCACATTGATGCTCGAGAAATATGAGCCAACCGGGCCGATCCACGACGCCGTGATGGTGCCGGTCGCTGTCTCACCGATGCCGATCGAGGTCCGATCAAAGGTCAACGCGACCACCAGATCGGTCACGAAGTTCTGCGCCGACGCCGATACCCCCAGCCCCGCCACCCCGACGACCGCCCACGCCCGCCGGATCATCACCCCGCGCATGCCGCACCTCCCACGCCGCCCGAGACAGCGGGCTTCCCCTCAAATATGCCACACTCCCCGCCCGAGGCCACCCTTTTCCGGACGAAACCCTATGAAAAACGCCCGTCGGGTTCGGCGGGCGCTCTCGAAGAATTGGAATGCCAAGCCGCTCAGCGCCGCCGCCGCCCCGCCATCACCCCCGCCATCCCCAGCAGGCCGACCGCGCCGGGCGCGGGGAAGATGATCAGCGTGCCCGACTGGAACGCGTCATTCCCGAACTGCACCACCGGATCGCTGAAGATCGGCCCCGTCACCGAGAACGGGAACGGAGCGCCCACGGCGTTCTGCGTGCTGTAGGTCACCTCGCCCGCCGACACGGCCAGGAAGGTGAAGGTGGTCACCAGGATCGGGTTGGTCGCCGTGAACGGCGGGATCAGCGAGAACTGCGCCGCCTGAAGCCCGATGATGTTCGCCCCGTCCAGCGAGGCCGGCGAACCGGTGAACCCCAGCGCGGTGTTGTTCCAGGCGACGGGCGCCACACTGAGAATCTGGATCGCCTGCACGCTGGCCAGCAGATCGACATTGAACGACGAGAAGTACGACCCCGGCACGCCGTTCCAGCTCGCCGTGATCGTCGCCGAACCGATATCGCCGATCACGATGTCGGACTGGTCGAAAGTGAGCGACACCACCAGGTCCGTCGAGATGTTCTGCCCCGCCGCCCCGGCCGCCAGAGCCGCCAGCGCCGCCGCAACCACAACCGTTCTCATGTTCTTCTCCTCTTTCCTCTCGCACAACTCTCGCCCGAGCAGCACGCCCGGACCCTCCCAGTATCAGGGATCGCCCCAGGCGATGCAAGCCCATTCCCCGCCTTTCATCAGAGAATTACGGGCCACCTCATGCGTATTTCACCGCAGAACAACCCCGCCCGGCGAACCGGGCGGGGGAATTCAGGTCGGATCCAGAAAGGATCGAGTTGGATTCAGCGGCGCCGGCGCCCGGCCGCCAGACCGCCCAGGCCCAGCAGGGCCACCGAGGACGGGGCGGGAAATGCAACCCAGATCCCGTTGGGCGCGAAAGCGTCGTTCCCGAACTCGACGACCGGGTCGGAGAAGATCGGGCCGGTCACGGACATCGGGAACGGGGCGCCGTCGGCGTTGGTGGTGCTGTAGGTCAGGTAGCCCGGGGCGATGCCCGTCACGGTGAAGGTCGTCACCAGGATCGGGTTGGTGCTCACGAAGGGGGGGATCAGCGAGAACTGAGCGGCCTGGAAGTTCAGGATGCTCGCCCCCGAGATCGTGCCCGTGCCGTCGAAGCCCAGCGCGGTGTTGTTCCAGGCCACGCCGGCCAGGTTGCTCACCGAGACATACTCGCCCGAGGCGTTCAGATTCACATTGAACGACGAGAAGTACGAGCCGACCACGCCGTTCCAGGAGGCGATGATGGTGGCGGTGGCGGTCTCGCCGATCCCGATCGAGGTCTTGTCATAGGTCAGCGAAACGACCAGGTCGGTCGAGATGTTCTGGGCCGCGGCCACGGAAGCAAGCCCGGCGACGGCCAGCACTGCGATGCTCTTCATCAGATGCCCTCTCTTCAAGGTGGTCAGGTCAGCAGCATTCGGAAAGGCCGAAACACGAATCGGCCAGGAAACAGTGTGCGCCACAAACGGGACATTGCCAGAAACATCCGAAAAAACCCCTCCCGGAAAACCGGAAGGGGCCTTGGTCTGCTTCAGCCATTCAGAAGGATGGCTCGGATTCAGCGACGCCGACGCCCGGCCACCAGGCCGCCCAGGCCCAGCAGGGCCATGGCCGACGGGGCGGGGGTCACGATCAGGTCCGCGGAGACGAAGGAGTCGTTGCCGAACTCGACGACCGGGTCCGAGAAGATCGGGCCGGTCACGGACATCGGGAACGGAGCGCCGTCGGCGTTCGTGGTGCTGTAGGACAGCACGCCCTCGGCGGTGCCCGTCACGGTGAAGGTCGTCACCAGGATCGGGTTGGTGGCCACGAAGGGCGGGATCAGCGAGAACTGAGCGGCCTGGAAGTTCAGGATGCTCGCGCCCGAGATCGTGCCCGTGCCGTCGAAGCCCAGCGCGGTGTTGTTCCAGGCCGCGGGAGCCAGGTTGCTCACCGAGACATACTCGCCCGAGGCGTTGAAGTTCACATTGAACGACGAGAAGTACGAGCCTTCCACACCGTTCCAGGACGCGATGACGGTGGCGGTGGCGGTCTCGCCGATCGCGATCTCGGTCTTGTCCCAGGTCAGCTCGACGACCAGGTCGGTCGAGACATTCTGAGCGGAAGCGACGGTGGCGAGGCCGGCGACGGCCAGCAGGGCGATGCTCTTCATCTGAAACTCTCCTCACTAGGTATGTGAATGGTGTTCTACGAGAGGCCGGTACCCACACCAGCCATACTCAATGTGCGCCCAAAAACAGACATGACCAGAAACTTGCCCAAAAAAAATGACCCCCCCCGGAAAACCGGGGGGGGCCAGCTTCGCTTCAGCCCATCCAGCAGGATGGTTCAGATTTCTCAGCGGCGGCGACGGCCGGCCACCAGGCCACCCAGGCCCAGCAGGGCCATGGCGGACGGGGCGGGGGTCACGGTCAGCGAGCCGGAGACGAAGGAGTCATTGCCGAACTCGACGACCGGGTCCGAGAAGACCGGGCCGGTCACGGACATCGGGAACGGAGCGCCGTCGGCGTTCGTGGTGCTGTAGGACAGCACGCCCTCGGCGGTGCCCGTCACGGTGAAGGTCGTCACCAGGATCGGGTTGGTGGCCACGAAGGGCGGGATCAGCGAGAACTGAGCGGCCTGGAAGTTCAGGATGCTCGCGCCCGAGATCGTGCCCGTGCCGTCGAAGCCCAGCGCGGTGTTGTTCCAGGCCGCGGGAGCCAGGTTGCTCACCGAGACATACTCGCCCGAGGCGTTGAAGTTCACATTGAACGACGAGAAGTACGAGCCTTCCACACCGTTCCAGGACGCGATGACGGTGGCGGTGGCGGTCTCGCCGATCGCGATCTCGGTCTTGTCCCAGGTCAGCTCGACGACCAGGTCGGTCGAGACATTCTGAGCGGAAGCGACGGTGGCGAGGCCGGCGACGGCCAGCAGGGCGATGCTCTTCATTGGAAACTCTCCTCTTAGGGTGGACGGGATTCTGCGAATCTGGCCCAGACATTCGGGCCGCCCCAAATATGCGCCATGCCCGGAAAACGGCCACCCAACCACACAAAATCATCCCCCAAATCATGTAAATTTTCCCCTCATCCGGGGCATAATCCGATCAAAACCCTTTCAGAATGACCCGCAACCGCCCAACTATCCGAAAAATACCCCATTCAAAGCCCGAGATGCCCAATGAAAACCCCCGCCCGGCGGACCGGGCGGGGGCTTTGGTCAGATCAATCCCGAAAGGATCGGGTCGGATCAGCGGCGGCGACGCCCGACCGCCAGGCCGCCCAGGCCCAGCAGGGCCATGGCCGACGGGGCGGGGACCACGGTCAGCGAGCCGGAGACGAAGGAGTCATTGCCGAACTGCACGACCGGGTCCGAGAAGACCGGGCCGGTGACGGACATCGGGAACGGAGCGCCGTCGGCGTTCGTGGTGCTGTAGGACAGCACGCCCTCGGCGGTGCCCGTCACGGTGAAGGTCGTCACCAGGATCGGGTTGGTGGCCACGAAGGGCGGGATCAGCGAGAACTGAGCGGCCTGCAGGTTCAGGATGCTCGCCCCCGAAATCGTGCCCGTGCCGTCGAAGCCGAGGGCGGTGTTGTTCCAGGCGATCGGAGCCAGGTTGCTCAGGGACACATACTCGCCCGAAGCGTTCAGGTTCACATTGAACGACGAGAAGTACGAGCCGTCCACACCGTTCCAGGAAGCGATGATGGTGGCGGTGGCGGTCTCGCCGATGTTGATCACATCACGATCAAAAGTCAGCGAGACGACCAGGTCGGTCGAAATGTTCTGGGCCGCGGCCACAGAAGCGAGGCCGGCGACAGCCAGCACAGCGATGCTCTTCATGTCTTTCTCCTCACAGCGTTACAGACAGGTGGTTGGGTACCGAAATACCGACTCGGAAACGAACAACTCGTTCCTGACCCATACCGAGCATATCCAAACCCCTCCCGCCCTGCAAGCGGAAAATCGCCTCAAATCTGTCAAATTCCTGCACATTCGCTTGCGGAACCGTATTTTTGGCCTTTGTTCGCGCAAACCCTCCATCAGAATGGGGAATCCGCCGAAACAAGGGTGCATACTCGGACCTCACGCCAGACGGAATGTCCCTCGTTCCCGGTCCTTCACAGGCCCGGGGAACCGCAACGCCCGTCCGTGGGCCACCACCCAGACCCCCGCCCCCAGCACCCCCGTGGCGAAAATCGCCTCCGTCAGGTTCTGCAGGGCATCGCTCCGCTTCATCTCAAAGGGACGCATCGCCCCGGTCAGGACCACCGGCACCCGGACCCAGGGGCCGACCCGGGCCGCGAGCAACTCCCCCGTCACGCACAGGGTGTCCGTCCCGTGCAGGATCACCACCCCCTCCCCCCCGCCCCCCCCCGCCGGGGCTGTCGCCGGGCCGACGACCAGCTCGACCGCCCCCACGATCCGCTCCCTGTCAGCGTCCGTGAGGTGCAGCGAATCCTTGTGCATCAACTGGAGGGTGTTGACCACCGTGTCCTCCAGACGGAGCAGGCCGAGCATCTCCTGCACCACCGAGGCCCGGTTCTCCAGCGAGCCGGAGTGCTCGTCGTAGGTCTTCTCAATGGTCCCGCCGGTCGAAATCAGGGTGATCCGTCGCATCGGGGTAAGGTTAGTCCGCCCGGCGGCGTTCCCGACACGCCGACCCGATCCCCTCCACGCCGAAAGATCCCCACCATGATGCCCGCCCAACCCCAGCAGCAGCCCAGCCCCCAGCAGATGTTCGACCAGGCGCGCCGCCTGATGGGCGTCGGCGACTTCCACGAGGCCGCCAACCGGCTGGGCTTCCTCCGCGCCCGCCTGCCGGACCAGACGCCCATCCGCATCGTCCACGGGCTGTGCGGCGCGGCCATGGGGATGCACGAGCTGGCCGGCCCGGAACTCGCCGTCGCCGCGGCCGAGATCAAGGCCGCGATGGACGCCGCCCCCCCCACCCCCGACGACGACGCCAACACGCCCCGACGCGCCGAGCAACTGCTCATCGTCCTCGCCCAGCTCGCCCGCTCGCAGGAAGCCCTCGGCATGACCGACCAGGCCGACGCGATCCACGAGCAGAGCGTCGCCCTCGACCCCGACAACCCGCACACCACCCGCGCCCGCGTCGAGATCCTCGCCGCCCGCGGGCGCATCGAGGAGGCCAAGGCCCTGCTGGACCGCGCGGTCGAGCAAGGGCTTGAGGAGCTTCCCGCCGCGATGGGCGCGGGCGCCGTCGCCCTGGCCAAGCCGCAGGCCTCGCCGGAGGAGTTCCGCGTCCTCGCCCAGCGTCTCAAGGCCATGACGGAGCGCGTGGGCCTCGACGCCGTCACCCAGGGCGAGGCCCTGCGCCGCTGCGCCGAACTGTTCCACCGCGCCGGCGAGTTCGACGAGGCCTTCCGCGCCTTCAACCGCTCGGCCAACCTGCGCCGGGGCCAGTTCGATCCGGCCGTCCACGCACGCATCACCAACGCCACCATCGAGGCCTGGACCCCCGAGGCCGTGGCCCGGCTCAAACGCCCCACCGCCGACGCATCCGAGCGGATCTTCGTCGTCGGCCTGCCGGGGTCCGGCGCGGAGGAACTCGCCCGCGCCATGACGGCCGACGCGCAAGTCGGCTCCGTCGGCCCCTGCGACATCCTGACCCTGGCCGCCATGCGCCACGCCGACGCCAAGCCCACCCCCCACCGCCCGATGATGATCGAGGTCGGCAAGCTCCGCGGCTCGCAGCTCGGAGCGATGGGCACGGCCTACCTCGAACAGACGGCCCTCGCCGCCCAGCCGCAGGGGCGATCCGTGGTCGTCGATTGCAACTCCCTGCACATCCACCTGCTCGGCCTGGCCGCCGGCGCGTTGCCGGGGGCGAAGTTCGTCTTCGTCCGGCGCGAGCCGGGGGCGGGCGTGCTCGGGTGCTTCGGTTCCGCGTTGCACGGGCACCATCCCTACGGCAAGGAGATCGGCTCGACCGCCGCGTATGCCGCCGACTTCGCCCGGCTGGTTGACCACTGGGAACGCCTGCTGACCGGGATGGGCCACACCGTGGTCACCACCACGCGCGAGGGCCTGGTCTCCGACACGGACGCCGAGATGGGGCGGGTGATGGGCGCGCTGGGTCTGGATGCCTCCGTCCCCGGCCCGCGCCTGCGTCCGTCGGCGGCCGATCAGACCGACAAGTACGCCCGGCGTCTGGAGCCGGTGGCCGAACTCCTCCGCGCCGCCCAGCCCGGCTGACCCCCCCACCCCCCACCCCCCACCCCCCGCCGCATGGACGACCCACTGGCCAGACTGTTCGCCTCGCTCGACAAGGCGGCACAGCGCGCCATCCACCCGGCCGGACTCGAAGACCGCGACCTGCTCGCGGCCTGCACCGTGCATCACACGCGAGGGACCGGGCCGGGGGGCCAGCACAGGCACAACAACCAGACGGCCGTGGTGCTGACCCATACACCGACGGGCATCGCGGCGCAGGCCTCCGAGCGGCGCAGCGCCGAGGAGAACAAGGGGGTGGCGTTGCGCCGGTTGCGGCTGGCGCTGGCCGTGGGGGTCCGGGTGGGGGTTCCGGCGGGCGAGATCCGGTCGGCGCTGTGGCGGGAGCGGACACGGGGCGGCCGGATCGTGCTGAGCGCGAAGCACCGGGATTACCCCACCATGCTGGCGGAAGCCCTGGATGTGCTGGATGCCTGCGGGCACGACCCGAAGAAGGCTGGGCTGAGACTGGGCGTTTCTCCCACCCAACTGATCCGGACCATCGCAGACCATCCCCCCGTCCTGGCGATGGTCAACCAGGCCCGGGCGGCGCGGGGTGAGCACGAGTTGCGGGCGTGATCGGGCCTGGGACCAAGGTTTTTGTCGCCCGGGGTGGAACAAGCGTGCATCCGGGGCATGATCTCTCTCGGATGGAGGGTGGCGGCCGGTTCCGGCCGCTGCTGCCGTTGTTTGGACCCCAAAGAGGAGAGAAAGATGCGTATTCAGAACGCGGCCGCTCTGGTTGCCGTGGCGTTCGTTGGTTCGATCGCTTCCGCCGGCGGCCTGATCATCTGGGACGACGCGGTGGACGGAGACCTGTCGGACGATCGGTTCAACCCCAATGTGTTCGTGCTGGGCAACGGCGTGAGCGGCATCATCAGCGAGACGCGGTTCTCCAACTTCCCGGACGAGGGCGGGGACCGCGACTACTTCACGGTGGTCATCGGCGCTGGGCAGACCCTGACGGCGATCATGCTGTCCGAGGCGTCCAACCCGCTCGGCGGCTTCGACGCGGCGGGGTTCATCGGGCTGCAGTTCGGGCCGATCGTGACCGTGGACCCCAACGCCCCGAACCCCGCGCCGCTGGCGGGCTGGTTGATCACCTTCGAGAACCTGGTCGGCACCGATCTGCTGGGCGACCTCTCCGGCGGGCTGAGCTCCCTGGGTGAGGGCGAGTACGCCTTCTGGGTGCAGCAGACGGGCGAGGATCTGACCCGCATCCGCCTGGACTTCCATGTCGTCCCCGCGCCGGGCGCGATGGCCCTGCTGGGCCTCGGCGGTCTGGTCGGCGTGCGTCGGCGTCGTTGATCTGATTTGATCTTGCCTCAGCGGGCCGCGGCATTGGTCGCGGCCCGCTGTCGTTTTGGGGAGGGATCAGGGATCGGCCATCAGCCATCAGGGAAAAAGGAGGGAGGGAAAGCGCGGAGGGGGTATCGTGGGGTTGCAAAGGAGGTCGGCATGGATGCGGTGATCCGGGAGGCGGGGGCGGGGGATGTCGATGTGATCCTGCAAATGCAGGCGAAGTTGGCGGCGGCCCATGTCGGGTGGGACGCGAGACGGTTCGGCGTGAGCGAAGCGACCGAGCCGGCGTACCGGGCGTGGTTGGCGCGGGGGCGGTCCGCCGGGGCGGGCGTGATGGTGCTGGTGACGGAGGTCGAGGGCGCGGTGGCGGGCTACATGATCGCCGAGCTGATGCCGGCCGAGCCGAGGTACTGGGCCACGGCGTGCGTGTATGTGCATGACCTGTTTCTGGAGCCGGCGGCGCGGGGGACGGGGGCGGCGGAAAGCATGATCGGGCAAGCGCGGGCCTGGGCCGAGGCCGAGGGGGTGGGGATGCGGGCGTTGGTGGCCGCGGAGAATGTCGGTGGGAAGAGGTTCTTCGAGCGGGCAGGGTTTCGGGTGGGGGCGTTGGAGATGGGGTGGGCGCGGGAGGGGTGATACGGACCCGACTTGAACCTCGGGCGTGGCCCGGACGACAAGCCGCGACTGCAAGGGAGCGGCCGTTTGACGCACATGATCGCCGCGGCCTGCAAGCGACAGCCAGACGCAAGCCCGGTTCCTCGCGGTCGCGGCTGATACTGGTTCCGGCGATTGATACCGATCCCGCCGGGGAATCCAGTGAGATCCGTATCAAGATGAGGGAAAGAAGGAGGAGGGAAGCCGGGAAGAAGGAGGAGCCCTCACCCCGGCCCTCTCCCATCAGGAGATGGGAGAGGGAGGGGGAGGCGGCAGATTGGTGCCCTGGTGGAAGGTGAGGCGCCAGGTGTTGTTTTCGAGGAGCCAGAGGGAGCTGCGGCGGGAGTGGTGCTGGGTGCCGTCGGCCCCCCCGTCGGTGCGGGTGAGGGTGTAGGTGGTCAGGGCGACGGTGTTGGTGATGGGGCGGGTGTGGAAGTCGGAGATGGTGCGGGGGGGGTGGGTTTGTTCGGCGAGGAGGAGGGGGATGATGTCGTCGCGGGTGTAGAGGCGGCCGCTGGCGCCGATCTCGGTGAAGGACTCATGGAGGAGGGATTCGAGGGCGGCGCGGGAAGAGCGGACGCCGGGGGTGAGGTGGGCGTGTTCGAGGGGGAGGAGGGTTTGGGGGAGATCAGCGCTCATTGCTCGGGCCTCAGCGCGAGGGTGAGGATTGTTGTGTTGCCGCGTGCGTATGCGGCGGTGGCGATGGTGTATGTTGCGGGCCGGATCGGGATGTGGAGTTTGCCTAGGGCTCCGTCGGCGGGCCAGGCGGCGCCGATGAGGATGGCCTCGTCGGCGTTGAGCCGGACGCGGTCGGGGGTCGGCTCGAGGAGCTCGGAACGGAGGCTTTCGATGGCGTGGCGGATGTCCTCTTCGAGATAGCCGCCCCACTCTTGACAGAGCAGGATGAGCAACGGGAAGTCCGGGGTGGAGGCGATGGCGGTGATGCCGTCAGCGTTGTTGATGAGCAGTGCGGTGGCGTCGGCGACGGGGATCAGGGTGTAGGGACGGTCGTCATCGATGAGCGCGCAGGCGCGGTCGTACTGGCTGTCGCCGGATTCGTCGTGGCCGCGCCATTCGTGGGCGAGGTTGATGGGGAGGAGGAGATGCGGGTCGCCGTCGGTAGCGAGGATGCCGTGGAGCATGGAGGGGAGGTTACTGGGAGAAGTGGAGGAAGGGAAGCCGGGGAGAAGGAGGAGCCCTCACGCCGGCCCTCTCCCGCTGGAAGCGGGAGAGGGAGGCGGAGCGTCGCGGGTGTCTAGGGGGCCGCTGGCGCCGATCTCGGTGAAGGACTCGTGGAGGAGGGATTCGAGGGCGGCGCGGGAAGAGCGGACGCCGGGGGTAAGGTGGGCGTGTTCGAGGGGGAGGAGGGTGTCGTGCAGGAGGATGAGCACTTCTTCTCGGCGATCTGCATACCACCAATTCTTCAATCTAAATCTCCGGGCGCCAACACACACGCCTGCAACTGATCAATAGACACTACCGAATAGCCATCGCCCACTTAGGCTGCATTTTTTGAACCAATTCAGCATCAGCCGCTGACATAATTCGTATCTGATTTTTTGCATCAAGAAAAGCTATTCGATCCGATCTACACCCAATTTGCAGAAGAGTCTTTACAATAGCCTCGGAACCCCCTAATTCTGCACAGTTAGTAATTTCACTATGGCGCTCTCGAAGATATGAATGCAGTTTAGCAGTTGCTGATTTTGTGACGCAATAACCAGATCGAAGCATGTCGGCCTTGCTGAAAATCAAGTAATCTACCTTGTCTGGATTAGGCACATTCGTCGCTGCATGCAGAAGCATCACCCGAACCGCTTCCGCCGGATCGCCAACTTCGTATATTGACAGATTCTCACCCTCAACATGCTTGGCCGCACGAGTAATGGAACTCGGATCGCCTGCATTAAGCGTTTCGAATGCAGCTTTGCTTCCGACACGACGCGTAATCAGCATCGCTATTCCTGACCCCGAATATCCGAAATCTCGTCTCGAATAAGGCCAAGAATGTCACTATCCGATTCCAGCAACAAACGGTCTACAAGCATAGAGATAGCTACGATTGCAGAAAGAGAACGGGTAGCTCCAACCGCTAGCTCTCGGTACTCAAGAATATCAGAATTCAGATATTTATTAATCGCTGTCGACAGACGAACATTTTCTGACGTAGCTCGTTCATCTTCACGACGTCGAACGCTAAGCGCTGTCAACAAGCACCAAACCTCACGGTCGTTGTCTACAGCATCATCAAGCGCACTAGCGAACTCTTCTGGATACCACTGAGAATACTTGCCGAGATCGTAGGCGGCAGACTCCATCTCTTCGAAGGAATTTTGCCGAAGCACTTTGACAATTTCTGCTTGTACCCTGAATGGCGATGCGCCCCAAAGCGACTGGAGAAAGTGCTGGATATCGACTCTGTGATCTTCGCTATCACCGTCAAAATTGTCTTTGAGAACCCCGCCAAGCACTTCCGAGTACACATGTCTACTTGATATGGATCGAAATTTGTCCCAGCATTCAGAGAGAGAGGTGCCTCTGTCACCCCCAATGTGGGACATGGGATCTGAAAAATCTCCACCATAAAAAACTTGTCCAAGCCCGACGTTGTCAGAAGTAGTCGATTGAATCTGATCAGCACTGCGGGTTGCAAAACCGCTGAATCGGCTTCGCGCCGGCAACTTAGCTCGCCGCGATCCGGCGTTCTGTACTGCAGACGAATCGGTTGCAACGATCATTTCATCGACTCCACTACACCTTCAACGACCCTGAGAGATTCCTGGATAGCCTGAGGTACGAAACGCTCTAAAATGGCTTTTAAGTCGAAATTTGAGTACTGTTCGCCGAGATTCTTGCAGGACCTGTGGTGATTCGTAGAGCAAAAAACTGCGGCACGATCTTGTGATGATTGTTCCACCCGAATCATGAAATGACCGTCTTCACGAGGATATCGAATCTGCAGTCCGACTCTAGAGCCGGGCGTAGCATCAGGTAAGCCAAGTCTCGCATCCGCAAGCCTAGAAGCGAAGTATTCTTCCACCGACGCGCACCGAGATACGACATGGCGATCGCAGTTAAATCCAAATGCTCCAACAGGGGTTTCCCCGAGCTTATCAAAGACTGCACCTGCAAGTTGAACTAGGCGATCAACATGCACCGCCTGCTGAACAACACCAATCCATTTCTCAGAGTCGCAAGTCAATGCCATAGTCCCAGTACGAAACTGCGCGACAACTGGTAGGCACGAGAAGGCCTCGTCCGCTAAAGCATGCTGCATCTCGTCATGGGTTATCAGACCTGCATTTCGATACCACATCGGGTGATGAATTGCGGGATTTTGAGACCCCACAATCACCAAGGAAAATCCCTCAGAAAGTACTTGAAGTGCCATAATTCCCTCTGAGTACGCTACCCGGGAGCCTTGGGATCGGCGATTTCAGCCCATGTGCTTGATGATGTCGCCCGCGAACTCGGAGCACTTGCGGAGGGTGGCGCCCTGCATGGCTCGTTCGAAGTCGTAGGTGACGGTCTTGGCGGCGATGGCGCCTTCGAGGCCCTTGACGATCAGGTCGGCGGCTTCGGTCCAGCCGAGGTGGCGGAGCATGAGTTCGCCCGAGAGGATGACCGAGCCGGGGTTGACCTGGTCCTTGCCGGCGTACTTGGGGGCGGTGCCGTGGGTGGCCTCGAAGATGGCGTGGCCGGTGTCGTAGTTGATGTTCGCGCCGGGGGCGATGCCGATGCCGCCGACGCAGGCGGCCAGGGCGTCGGAGATGTAGTCGCCGTTGAGGTTCATCGTGGCGACGACATCGTACTCGGCGGGGCGGGTGAGGATCTGCTGGAGGAAGGCGTCGGCGATGACATCCTTGATGATGAGCTTGGTGGGGTCGGCCTTGGCCTTGCCGTTGAGGGTGGGGATGTGGGTGATTTCACGGGAGGACACAGGCGGGACGCCTGTGCCACCGAGTTTGTTCAGGTCGATGACCTGCCAGGGGCCGCCCTCGTAGTCGGTCGCGCCGTAGTGGTCCTTGGCGACCTGGTAGCCCCACTTCATGAACGCGCCCTCGGTGTACTTCATGATGTTGCCCTTGTGGACAAGCGTCACCGAAGTGCGGCCGTTGGCGATGGCGTAGTCGATGGCGGCCTTGACCAGGCGCTCCGTGCCCTTCTGGCTGACGGGCTTGATGCCGAAGCCGCTGGTCTTGGGGAAGCGGAACTTCTCGTAGCGGGACTCGAAGTGCTTCTTGAACAGCTTGCGGAACTCCTCGCAGTCCTCGGTGCCCTGCTCGAACTCGACGCCGGCGTAGATGTCCTCGGTGTTCTCCCGGAAGATGACCATGTCGGTCAGCTCGGGGGCCTTGACGGGGGAGGGGACGCCCTCGAAGTATCGGACGGGGCGGAGGCAGGTGTAGAGGTCGAGGATCTGGCGGAGGGCGACATTGAGCGAGCGGATGCCGCCGCCGGTGGGCGTGGTGAGCGGGCCTTTGATGCCGACGAGGTAGTTTCGGAAATCCTCGAGAGTCTGCTCGGGGAGCCAGTCGCCGGTGGCGTTGAAGGCCTTCTCGCCGGCGAGGGTCTCGTGCCAGGCGATGCGGCGCTCGCCGCCGTAGGCTTTTTCGACGGCGGCGTCGAAGACCTTGACGGAAGCGTTCCAGATGTCCGGGCCGGTGCCGTCGCCCTCGATGAAGGGGATGATGGGGTGGTTGGGGACCTGGAGGCCGGCGTCGGTCATCGTGATCGGGGCGGCGGAGGCGGTGGTCATGGGGGGTCTCTCTGGCTCGGTCTTCGGAGGAAGGCGGTTTGCGGTATCCTGCGGGGGAGTATAGAAGGGATCAGGGATTGGGCATCAGGCATGAGGGAAGAGGTTCGAGATGAGGATGCGGATTTTTTGGGCATGGTGTGGGGTGGGGATGGGTGTGGCCGGGTTGGGCGGTTGCGTGGGGACTGGGGCGCAAGGGGTTGGGGGAGCGGGGGTTGAGGCCGCGGGGCTGTCGCTGGAGGCGCGGCTGGAGCGGGATGTGCGGGTGCTCAGCGAGGGGTTTGGGGAGCGGAGCGCGCGGGATCGGGGGAATCTGAACGCCGCGGGGGTGTGGGTCGAGCAGCGGCTGGTGGAGATGGGGGATGGGTGGTATCGCGTGTGGCGGGAGGATGTGCCGGTGCGGGAGGGGTCGGCTTTCAATGTGATCGCGGAGCGGGCTGGGGTCGGGATGGACGGGGGAGGGGGGGCGGATGAGATCGTGGTGATCGGGGCGCATTACGACACGGAGGTGAATACGCCGGGGGCGGACGACAACGCGAGCGGGGTGGCCGCGATGCTGGAGCTGGCGCGGCGGTTCGCGGGGGTGGACACGGCCAGGACGCTGCGGTTCGTGGCGTACACGAACGAGGAGGGGTCGAACAGCCGGGGGAGCGTGATGGGCAGCCGCGTGAGCGCGGAGGGGTCGCGCGAGCGGGGCGAGCGGGTGGTGGCGATGCTGTCGCTGGAGATGCTGGGGTACGCGGACTCGACGCCGGGGTCGCAGCGGTACCCGTTTCCGTCGGACTCGCCGATCGCGCGGGGGATGAATCTGCCGGATGCCGGGGACTTCATCGCGGTGGCCGGGCGCACCGAGGACGCGGAGCTGGTCGGGCGGCTGGGGTCGGCGATGGCGGGGACCGGGAGGGTGGCCGTGGCGCCGGTCGCGCTGCCGGCGGTGCTGCGGGATATCTGGCGGTCGGACAACGGGAACTACTGGCTGTCCGGGTTCAACGCGGTGATGGTGACGGACACCTCGAACTTCCGCAACCCCCACTACCACCTGCCCACGGACACGGCGGAGACGCTGGACTTCGCGTTCCTGGCGGGGGTGGTGGATGCGCTGGAGGCGGGGATCTGGGTGTTGGTGGAGGAGTGAAGATGCCCGTAATCGAGGCCAGGGTTCGAGAGTTTGACAGACTTCCCGACGCCCCCGTCGTTGGGGACGCATGGATGAAAGCGAATGCCAGCGTCGTGGCCGGGAACGGGATCGTGGCGGTATTTCGCCTTACGGATGTTGTCGGTGTGGACTTGGCAACCGGGACAGTGCGATGGCAGCTACCGGAGGCCGCGCGGAGTGGTCGAATTGCGCGCAGCGCGGTCATTGAGGATCGGTTCCGGGCCGGATGCCGATTGTGCTGGAGATACTCGGACCCACAGATTGCGCAAAACAAAGACCTCATGGTGTCCATCTTTGAAGCGGCGGACAGCGAACCGGGCATCCGTTGTCTTCGGTTGACGGACGGGCATGTGTGCTGGGAAGTGCTGATCTCGGAGCTGCCCGGGCCGTCCGGTCCGCTGTCGTTCGTCACTGGTTTTGAGCCAGATAATGAAGAGTGCGTGGTTGATGCCCACCTGCTTGATGATCGGGTGGTCGTCACGCTGCACTACTCCAGCCCTGGCTGTGCCGGGATAGTCCAGTTGTTCGGGCTGGATACGCGGACTGGGGTAATGGTTTGGGCATTGGAGACTGCGAGCGCATGGCACCACTTTCGGCAGCAGGACTTTGAAGGCTGGTGGGTTTCCGGAGATGAACTATGCCTGCTCCGCACTAAGGACGGAGCGGTACGGCGAACTCCGCTGAATCCAGCCCTGGAATACGGGCAGCCGCGGGCGCTGGGCCAAGATGTTTACTTGGCATGGAACGATCGCAAGGAGCAAGGTGTGATGCGGCTGGGGCCGACTGGGTCGATCGAGGACCGATTCTCGTGGAGACGGCGTGGATGCACATTTGGTTGTGTTTACTCAACCGATATCGGATCATACTGGTCGGACGATCGGGCCGTGCGACCGCTTGACCACGGTCGTGACTGGGAGTACCGACCGGGACACTTTGTGTACGGAGTGGAAGCGGTCGCGGGCGGGGATCTGTGGGTTCTGTCGGATGGGGACGGCGGCTCGCTGGACCGCGTTGATCCGGTGGCGGGAACATTGATCGATCGGTTCCGGCCCCCCAGGTGGGGGGTTGGCTCATATCAAGCCCTGCGATCGAAAGGCGTGCTTATGGTGGGCGTGCTGAAAACCCGCGACGAACAGTCCCGGGATATGGTGATCGTGAACATGCGGAGTGGGGAGAAGTCGTTTGTGGGGCGGGGAGGGGTGCCGGTGGGAAAAAATGACAGAGGGGAGCATGCTCTGGTCTGGTTGCTGGATCGACCGGAGGGGGTGGGATTAGGTACTCTGGTGTTGAAAGTGGGTCGGGCATGACGGGCATGCTGGAAGCTGGGATTGGAGTGTTGATGGAGGAGTGAAGATGCGGATTGCTTGTGCGATGTCGGTCCTGTGTCTCCTGCTGCTCGGCGGGTGCGCATCGTTCGCGTCGCCGAGCGGGCTGGACGCGGGGGCGGTGGCGGATCGGGCGCCGTATGCGAGCAGTTCGGCGCGGGACTGGAAGCGGTACTTCGGGCGGTATCGGGTGGACCTGGAGCCGGAGGTGGTGGCAGCCGTGATCGAGCGGGCCATCGAGGGGTTGGAGGGGGCGGATGCGATCTCGGCGCGGCTGGATGAGATGGGGATCAGGCACGGGGTGTATCTGACCTCGAGATTACCCGAGACCCCGACACCGTGCATCGGGTTTCTCATCGAGTTGGACCACCGGGGACACCCGCTCGTGACGCGCGATGTGAATGGGCATGTTCTGCTGGACCCGACACCGGGCGAGGCGCGGGTACGGACGAGGAATACATTCACCGGGCCCTGAGGTCATTGGGAGGGATTATGCTGAGAGTCCGGTTGTTTGTTGCCGTGGTCGCTTCGTTGCTCTTGGTGGGCTGCGGCTCGGCGGGGGTGCGGGGGTTTGGGCGTTGGTGGAGTGATGACTGACACCGACCAGACCGCATACAGCGGCGTGAGCCGGGAGCATTCACTCGGGTGGCTTCGTCAACCACCGTTGCTGGATCTCGGGATCGTGTACCTGCCTGACGAGAACCGTGCGGTCTGGAGCGCGACGCGGTTCCAATCACCGCGGATACAGGGGTTCGGCACTTTCATCGGCGGGGTTCTGCTCTCGATGGTTCTCGTCGGCGGCGGAATCGTGGCCGGGTTCCTGGGCACACGCTCATGGCTGTTTTTCCTTCCAGGCTTGATGCTTCTGTGGGGCGTCCTTGGCTGGTTCATGTACCGCCACCACGCGGCCCGCTTGCATCGGCGTCGCCGTCACGGCGACATCCTTCGCATGGCAGGTGACGGCGAGATCGAAACCATGTTCGGCCGCATCGCTTCAAATGGCTGCGTGCTGCGCCTCATCACGGGGCGGACGCGCCCGGTCGGCCTTGGCGGCTCAGGGGCGCCGTTCCACTATGGCCACGCCGTGTTGATGAACGGTGAGCGTGCGTTGCATGTGGGGAGCTGGCTCAAGGGCGGTCGGGAACACCAGCGAGCGCTGACCGCGTTCACCGAACGGAACGGACTGCGGGTCGAGCGTTGGGGCATTCCTCCAGAGGAGGCCCTGGAAGAACATGATGCGTCAAAGATATTCGTCAACTCAGTATTTCAGTGATGTCAGGAGGTTTTCAATGCGAGGATTGCTGGTAGCTGCTTTCGCTCTGCTTCAGGCTTGTCATGCACCGCGTATGTCGGGAAATCCGATCTTTCCGGGGTGGTACGCGGACCCGGATTCCGCGGTGTTCGGGGACAGGTACTGGGTGTATCCAACCTACTCCGCGCCGTACAACGATCAGTTGCAGTTTGATGCGTTCTCGTCGCCGGATCTGGTGAACTGGACGAAGCACGAGCGGATCCTGGATTCCGAGCGGATCGCGTGGGCGTGGCGGGCGATGTGGGCGCCGTGCATCGCGGAGAAGGACGGGCGGTACTTCCTGTTCTTCGCGGCCAACGACATCCAGAGCGACGCCGAGCCGGGGGGGATCGGGGTGGCGGTGGCGGATCGGCCGGAGGGGCCGTTCGCGGATTATCTTGGGAAGCCGCTGATTGATCGGTTCCACAACCGAGCGCAGCCGATCGATCAGGCGGTGTTCCGCGATCCGGCGGACGGGCGGTGGTACATGTACTACGGCGGGTGGCGGCGCTGCAATGTGGCGATGCTCAACGACGACTTCACGGGGTTCGTTCCGTTCGAGGACGGCACGATCTTCCGGGAGGTGACGCCAGAGGGGTATGTCGAGGGGCCGACGATGTTGCATCGCGGCGGCAAGTACTACTTCATGTGGTCGGAGGGCGGATGGACGGGGCCGGACTACCGGGTGGCGTACGCCGTGGCGGACTCCCCGCTGGGGCCGTTCGAGCGGGTGGGCGTGATCCTGGCGCAAGACGCCGAAGTCGCGACGGGGGCGGGGCACCACAGCGTGCTGCGCGTGGGGGAGGACGAGTGGGTGATCGTCTACCACCGGCGGCCGCTGGGGGAGACGGATCGGAACCATCGGGTGGTGTGCATGGACCGGCTGGAGTTCGGGGAGGATGGGCTGATCGTGCCGGTGAAGATCGGGTTTGAGGGGGTGGAGGAGCGGAAACCCTGATGTCTTCCATTGGAGCGGGGAGCATCCTGCCCCCGTCGGCCGCAGGCCGAGAGGACGATGATCGACTTCGGGCTGTGCCCGAAGGGGGGGGCAGGATGCCCCCCGCTCCGGGGATGTCGGATCGGGCTGCGCCCGACACAGGCGGGACGCCTGTGCCACCGGAAGAGGAAGAAGACCCGGCTCGGCGAGCCGGGCCACCGGGAAGAGTCGGCACCGAGTGCCGATCTACCGGGAGGCTTCTGCGAGGAGCTGCTCACATTCGGCGATGCGGGCGAGGGCGGCCTCAGGGTAGTGGGATTCCCAGGGCCAGAGCCAGCCGCGGGCGATGCGTTGTTCGAGGAGGTCGCGGCCCTCACGGTAGTGATCGAGGGCGGTCCGGAGGTGCTGGGCGCGGTTGGCGGGATCGGTGTCGGCGAGCACGCGGAAGCTGTCCCCTGCTTGGACGATGCCGACGCTCAGGCCACGGAACACGATCTGGTTCTCGGGATCAGAGGCCACGAGGGATCGCCAGACACCTTGGCTGGCGTGGGCGAGTTCGCCAGCGCGGACGGCGTCGGCGTCGAGCGCCGCGAGGTGGGCCTGGCGGCCCAGGATCCTTGCGAGGCGGTGCAAAGCCACGGTGTCGGCCGGATCGGCGGCGAGCATGTCCCGGCAGATGGCTTCGGCGCGATCCATGTATGGTTGCGCGCCGTCGCGACCGCCTTCGATGAGCACATAGCCCAACCAGAAGTTGGCTTCCACGGCGGCGTGGCGGCTCTGTCTGTGTTCCGGCCAGCGGGCGAGCCGGCGCTCGGCCGGTTCGGTCGCGGTGAAAAGCGCGGTCAGACCGGCTTCGTACTGGCCGAAATCCTTGAGATACATGCCCATGTGGATGCCGAGTTCGGTATGCCACGCGGCGATGAGGGGGTCGTCGGGCGACATCTCGGCGGCCCGGGCCAGCAGATCGGACGCGCGGTGTATGACCTCGATGACCTCCGCCGGCTCGCTGCTGAAACCGAACAGCGAGTTGAACGCAAATACGGCGCGGCCTGTAGTCGCCAGGACGCGGGTGCTCGCGTCGGGCCGGTCGGCCAAGGGTTGCAGGATGTCCACGGCGATCCGCCAGTTCCGCAAGGCCCCTTCCCAGTCGCCCAGGTTGGATTCGTAGGGATGGCCGAGGATCTCACCGAGTTTGAGGTAGCCCTCGGCGATCTCAAGCCGGAGTTCATCATCAGCCGCGGGGTCGGCGGCCAGGCGGTCGAGGTATTCCTGCGCCGTGGCCGCCAGCAGGTGGCGGGCGCGGGTCGAGCCGGGGAGCCGCGCGATGGCCTCCTCCAGGTCGAACAGCACCACGCGGGCCAGGTCGCGGGTCTCGTTGAAGCGGGCGACGGCGCGGGCCTCCGCGGCCAGGGCCTCGCGCTGCTTGAGCGTGATCCCGGTCGTGCCCGCCATGACGGCCAGCGCGGCCACCGCGCCCAGCGCGATCGGCAGGGGGTTACGGCGCACGAAGCGGCCGAGGACATACCGCCGGGTGCGGGGGCGGGCGTGGATCGGCTCGCGGCGCAGGTGCCTTGCCAAGTCGTCGGCCAGCTCGGCGGCGGACTGGTAGCGTTCGGCCGGGTCGCGGCGCATGGCCACGGCGGTGATGACATCCAGGTCGCCGCGGAGGGCGCGGTCGAGGCCGGACAGCGGGGGCGGGCCTTGCTCGACGCGGCGGAGGACGGACCAGAGGCCGTCGGCGGTGTCGGTGTCGATCGGGCGACGCCCGGCGAGGGTCTCGAAGAGCATCGCGCCCAGGGCGTAGATGTCGGCGCGGTGGTCCACGGCGCGGGCGTCCGCGCCGAGCTGCTCGGGGCTCATGTAGGCGGGCGTGCCGACCATCTGGCCGGCGTGGGTGGTGACGGGAGCGTTGTCGTCGCCCTCGGTGAGCTTGGCCACGCCGAAGTCGAGCACCTTGGGGCGGCCCTGCTCGTCCACGAGCACATTGGCGGGCTTGAGGTCGCGGTGGACGACGCCGTTGAGGTGGGCGTGGTGGACGGCGCGGCAGACCTGCTCGATGAGGCGCAGGCGTTCGGGCCGTGGGAGTTCGGCGGCGGCATCGGTGATGGGGCGGCCGCGGACGAGTTCCATGGCGATGTAGGGAATCGGGGGGGCGTGGGGAGCGTTCGGGGTGTCAGGATGGGCCACGCCCGCGTCGTAGACCTGGGCGATGCCGGGGTGGCGCAGGCGGGCCAGCGCACGGCCCTCGGCCTCGAAGCGGCGGCGGGCGCGGGCGGAGCTGGCGTCCGGGCGGATGAGCTTGAGGGCGACGAGGCGGCCGGTGGCCGCGTGGCGGGCCTCGAACACCACGCCCATGCCGCCGGAGCCGAGCGGGCCGAGGATGGTGTAGGGGCCGAGGCGTTCGCCGGGGCGGATGGGCGGGTCGTCGGCCAAGTCCGGGTCGGAGGCGTCGGCCGTCGCGGCGCCGCCCCACCCGTCCCACGCGGGCGGGCGGTCCAGCGGCGAGGCGGTGCGGCCGTGGTCGGTCAGCAGGCGGGCGACGCGGGCGCGCAGGGCGGGGTCGTCGGTGCAGAGCGTGTCGAGCGCGGCGTCGCGCTCGTCGGTGGGACGGTCCAGCACGGCAAGGAAGACGGACTTGTCGCGGTTGAAGGCGTCGTCTGCCACCTCGGCCCCCCCGGGCGCGATCACGGCTCGTCCCCGTCGCGGGGGTCGGTCATGCGTCCGAGCAGCCACGCGCGGGCGTAGGCCCATTCGCGCTCGGTGGTGCGCAGGCTCAGGTCCATGCACTCGGCCACGCCGGGCAGGTCCAGCCCGGCGAAGTAGCGCAGAGAAACGACGGCGGCGGCCCGCGGGTCGTGGCGTTCGAGCTTGCTCAGCGCCTCGTTGAGGGCGAGCATGTCCGTCGGATCGGACGCATCCGCGCCGAGGGCGGTGCCCGCCCGGCTGCCCAGCGCAAGCGGCGACGCCGACCGCCGGCGCGCCCGGTCCACCAGGATGCGCCGCATGGCCCGCGCGGCGGATGCGAAGAAATGGGCGCGGCTGTTCCACGCCGGCCCCTCGCTGCCCTCGCCCCCCGCTCCGTTTCCAACCTCGCCGCTCGCGGCCATGCGGATCCAGGCCTCATGCACGAGCACCGTGGTGTCGAGGCCCCTCCGGTCGCGGCCGCGCTCGCGGCGCAGGTGCTCGGCGGCGATGGCGCGGAGTTGCTCGTAGACGCGCCGATCGGCGTCGGAATCGACGGGCAGGCCCATGCCGTTGACGAAACGGGTGACGGTGCCGGGGGATGGGGAGGGGGGCGTGGGCATGGGGGGTGAGGGGGGGGGCGTGAAAAATACCAGAAACGGGGGAGCGGGTCAATGGCCTTGGTAGGTCGGCACTCCGTGCCGACTCTTTCCCCCCGTGGGGCCGACTTGCAGTCAGCCATCTCCTCCCTTCCAACATCCTCGGAGCGGGGGGGCAGGAGCCCCCCGAGGCCGACTGCAAGTCGGCCCCACGAGAGAGAAGACCCGGCTCGGCGAGCCGGGCCATCAGGAGCCAAAACCACCAAAATCACCCGAACAAACCCGGTTTTTCAACGCCAACAGCAAAAAATCTCTGAGTTCATGGCGGGGTTGGGGCCTCTCAGACGCACGAAGAGATGTGGGAGTTCCGTTTCTGCGGAACAGCCACACGGCATCAGGTGGCCCGGCTCGCCGAGCCGGGTCTGGAAAACTGGCTCAGAGAGCCGGCAGGTATCGCATTGTCCCGACCGGGACCACACACAGGAGAGAACGAACATGACGAAGAACTCCAAGCGCGGGATCGTTCAGGCTTGCGGACGGTCGTATCGCGGGAGCGGCTACGGGCGGTTCCTCGCAACGCTCATCGCGTTGGCGGTCGGGCTGGTGGGCATGGTCGTCACCCCGCACGCCGCAGCCCAGTCGAGCGCCACCAGCATCAGCCTCCAGGGCAGGCTCACCGGTCTCGCGGATGGGGCGCACGATTTGACCTTCCGGTTCTACGCATCCGCGAGCGGCGGAACGCCCGTCGCGACCATTCTCTTGCACGCCGTCCCGATCTCGAACGGCATCTTCAGCGTGCCTCTGCCGGCCAACCCCGCGACCTTCAATGGCGAAGATCGCTGGTGGACCGTGGCGGTCGCGGGGACGGAACTGACACCGCGGGCGCTGGTCACGGCCGTGCCTTACGCCATGGTGGCGAGCACGCTTCCTGCACAGGCGAGGACGCAAGGTGATTTGGGTATCGGTGTCATCCATCCCGCGTCGAGCGGTGGAACCGCAGGATACGGGAACTTCCTGCGTTTCTACGGCGGACCTGCGTTGGGCAACTGGAACGGCGAAAACTCCGATCCGATCTGGATTGCGCGTCACAACGGGGCCGCCGACATTTCCGGTATGCGGCTCAATATAGGTGATGGGGCCAACTTCAACGACTACTTCGGTATTGGGACCACCTACGGCGGGCAGAACCCGGACACATGGCGTTCCCGCTTCCTGGTTCGGATGAACGGCCTCGTGAGTGTGGGACATATAGACCTGCAGGGTGAGTTCCGTGTCTATGGTCCGTCTGTTATCACTGGGCGCACGACCACTGGCTCCCTCCGCATCACCGGCGGGTCCGACCTTGCCGAACCGTTCGACATCACGACTCAGGCGGCCGACCCAAAGGTCGAACCGGGCATGGTTGTAGTCATCGATCGAGAGAAGGATGGTCAACTGACGCCATGCACCCGCCCCTATGACACGGCGGTGGCCGGTGTGATCTCGGGCGCCAACGGGTTGCAGCCGGGCATGCTCATGAGCGCCGAGGGCGACCCTCTGGCGGACGGCGCCCACCCGGTGGCCATGACCGGCCGCGTCTGGTGTCTGGCCGATGCCTCGTACGGCCCGATCCGCCGCGGCGACCGCCTGACGACCTCGGCCACTTTCGGGCACGCGATGCGGGTGGATGAAGCGTCGGCGATCGCCGGGGTGACGATCGGCAAGGCGATGAGCGAACTCACCGAGGGCCGGGGGATGGTCCTAGTGCTGGTCAACCTCCAGTAATCGCGGGAAGGAAACAGAACAATGAAAACGCATGCACTCCTGTCGGCGCTGATGCTGCTGGTGATCCAGGTCTCCACGCACGCGCAGACGGCACCGCCGTCCGACCACGACGATGGGGGCGAAGCCATCACCACCATCACCACGACCCCAACCGAGATCAGAGGGGACAGCCAAGGCCCGATCGGGTATTGCGGGGGCGTCACCATCGAGTTCACCGACGAGGAACCGATTTATTCTCGTTCCGGAGGCTTCAAGATCAATGCGACTTACGAGGCGAGCATCCCCTCGTCCTGGCGGACGGTCATCAACTTCGCCATCGCCGAGTGGGAGTCCGTACTCCGGTCCCGGGGCGTGAATCCCGCGATCTATCCCATCACTTTCCGCCGCGTGGACTTGGGGAAGGATGGTCCCCTTGCGCGGGCTTATACACAGCCGAACAACTCATCCGGCGTCCTTGTTCGGGCGGAAATCGAGTTCAATACGAATACGCAAATTTCTTGGTTCATCGACCCCACACCCGCGAGCGACTCGGATGTGCCCACATCCAATGGATTTGACCTGCTGACCGTGGTTCGGCACGAACTCGGGCATACAGTCGGATGGACCGGGCGCAGCTCGAATCCTCGGGTGGTGCCTCTCGTCAGCGGCAACACATTCGACCCCAACCGCCTCAACATCGGGCTTGATCCTGCTGGCACGAACCATGCGAACGAGGTTCTCCATCCCGGCGAACTCATGCTGCCCAGCATCTGGCAGCGGACACGCCGTTCCATCGCCCTCTACCCGACGGGTGCAATGGTGGCACGTGCTTTCGAGTATCAGATTCCCATGCAGTTCGCCGACCCGGCCTTCACCGGCTCACCGAACGGATCGGCGGTGGCCCCGTGGCGGTCGTTCGCGGAGGCGAACGCGAGCGGGAGTTCCACATTCCCCATTCTGCTCGCGCCACGCACCTTCACGGTGCCGCCGGGCGCGACCTACGGCAACATCCGTCAGTTCGTGCCGGCGCGCGGCGGATCGATCGTCACCACGCCTTAGACGCTCCGTGCGGCACGACGATCCGTCCGTTGCCATGTGGTTCGAGCACACGGTTTCCGCACTTCAGGCTTTCCACGCCGCACATTCGGCGTCAAGGGGATCAAAATGAAACACCGTTCAATTCTTGTCCTTGCCCTTGCCGCATCCAACGCGATCGCGCAGTCCGATGTCAGCCTTGAATCGTCCGCCATTTCCGCCGGTGCTGCCGGAATGCCCGATGGAACGGTTCTGTGCCTCGGCCAGCCGCTGGCGGGGCACGCCATGTCCGTTCAGAACGGTATCGCTCTCGGCGCGGGCATCATCCCGTGCATGACCGCTACCTGCCCGCCCGACCTCAACAACGACGGCGTGCTGAACTTCTTTGACCTGTCGCGGTTCATCAACCTGTTTCAGCAGCAGGACCCCGCCGCGGACTTCAACGGGGACGGGCTGCTCAACTTCTTCGACTTCTCGGCGTACCTGCTCGCCTTCAACGGCGGCTGCCCGTAAGGCCGCTCCTCGCGGGCCGGGGTTCCAGAGGATCCCGGGCCGTTTTTCGCCGTCGGGTGGGGGTTGGGGGGTGGGGGGTGTTCTTTGCCCCGGGCCGGCTTGCAGTCGGCCATTTCTTGTTCCCCGGTGGCCCCGCTCGGGGGGGCCGAGCCGGGTCTTTGTATTGGTGGCACAGGCATCCCGCCTGTGTCTTCTTCCAGCTTGCTTTTCGCCCCTGCGGGGCGAACACAGGCGGGACGCCTGTGCCACCGAAGACAGGGACGGCCGACTGGAAGTCGGATTGACGGCCCCCCGGGGTCGTGGCAAGAATGCCGCCCCGTCGCATGGCGCGCCGGGCACGCACGAGAGGGTTGATCCGATGCAGAATGCTGTTCCGGCCGGGGTCGGCCAAGGGTTGTCGCCCGTGGTCCGCGGGGCGGGCGAGGGGCGGGTGATGAATGTGATGGGGCACATGGCGCGGCTGCTGCTGAGCCGGGACGACACGGGCGGGGCGTTCTCGCTGTTCGACTACCGGTCCGAGGCGGGGACGGGGGTGCCGGCGCATGTGCATCAGCACGAGGACGAGGCGTGGCTGGTGCTGGAAGGAGCGATGGAGGTGACGGTGGCGGGGGTGGCGCACCGGCTGGAGCCGGGAGGGATGGCGTTCGGGCCGCGGGGGATCGAGCACTCGTTCCGGTGCGTGGGAGAGACGCCGACACGGTTCATCCTGATCGCATCGCCGGGCGGGTTCGAGCGGTTCTTCGGCGAGGTGGACGATGCGGGGGGCGTGATCCCGGTGCCGCGGTTTGTCGATATCGTCCGCAAGCACGGGATGACGATGGGGTAGATCGCCGGGGTGAAGCGGGGGAGAAGAAAAGGTACGCAGAGGCCGCGGAGGGAAGATGCTGTGTGCAAAGAATGAGCCGCGGGCTTCAGCCCGCGCGGTCTCAACACCATTCCCTGTGTCTTGCACCCCGCGCTCGTCCCAATCGTCGATGTTCCCAACTTGCCTCCGTGCGCACAGGGGAATCGCAACCACCGCGCGGGCTGAAGCCCGCGGCTCATTTTTCTGCGTGCCGGTCTTCTGATCGGGGTCAGGCGAGGAACGCCCGGTGCCAGTGTTGCCAGAAGGCGGGGTAGGTTTTGGCGACGCACTGGGGGTCGTTGATGGTGACGCCTTCGCGCCGGAGGGAGACCATGGCCAGGGACATGGCCATGCGGTGGTCGTCGTAGGTGTCGAAGGCGACGGATTCCATCCCCTCACTTGCGTTCGGGGCTGACTTTGGGGAAGCGTGGGTGGGGATCGGATCGACGGCCATCGCGTCCGGGTCGTTGTTGAGATCGCCGGTGACGATCGCGCCGACCTTCACCAGTTCGGCGGCGAGGGCGGCGATGCGGTCGGTCTCCTTGACGCGGAGGGTGCGCACGCCGCGGAGGATGCTGCGGCCGCTGGCGTAGGCACACACCACGCTCAGGGCGGGGCCTGCGTCGGGCATGTCCCTGAGATCCGCCATGACGGGGCGGAGGGTGAGGGGGGGCGGGCCGATGACGGCCACGGCGTTGCCCTCGCGCCGGATGGTGCAGCCCATCGACTCAAGGACCGCGGGGAAGGCGGCATCGCCCTGCAGGGAGTCGGCGGGCAGGGCATCGACGAAGATGCGCCGATCCGGGCGGAGCGCGCCGGCGGCCCACCAGAAGCAGGCGGCGGAGGCGTCCGGCTCGATGTCGGTGGTGAACCGGCCGAGCGTGTGCTCCACGCGGATGACGCGGAGATCATCGGAGAACTTGACACCCACGCCGAGCCGGTCGAGCTGGCCGATGGTCATACGGATGTAGGAGGCGGAGGTGATGTCGCCGGTGAGGCGGACGGTCAGGCCGCCGGGGAGGGCGGAGCCGACAAGAAGCAGGGCGGAGATGAACTGGCTGGACTGGGTGGTGGAGATCTCGACGGTGCGCCCTCCTCCCTCCCCCACCGCCGCCAGTGGCGGGATCAGGCGGACCGGCGGGCAGCCGGGCGTGCCGAGGTACTCGGCCTGTACGCCGAGGCGTTCGAGGGTGGCGATCAGTTCGCCGATCGGGCGTTGTTGCATCCGGGCGTTGCCGGTGACGGTGATCGGGGCGGGGCTGGCGAGCACGCTCGCGGCCAAGAAGCGGGTGGCCGTGCCAGCGTTGTTGAGGTCGATGGTGACACCCTGCTCGGGAACTTTCCATCGCCCGGCGACGCCGGTGATGCGGACGGTGGTGCCGCCGAGGGCGACCTTGGCGCCGAGCGTCTGGACGGCCGCCAACATGCGTTGGGCGTCGTCCGCATCCACCAAGGCCCCGGTGAGCGTGGACTCGCCCTCGGCCAGCGCGGCCAGCAGGATGGCGCGGTTGGTCAGGCTCTTGGAGCCGGGGGGGCGGAGGTGGACGGGGACGGGCGCCGGAGCGAGCGGAACCAGCGGGAGTTCGACCGCGTGAAGGAGGGAGGCCAGGGGTTGGGTCAGGTCGGTGGGCACGGGGCGATGGTAGGTGAAAGCGAAGAATCCCGCGATTGCATCGCGGGCGTCACGGGGGCGGTATCCTCCCCGCCATGGACACCCGCGCTGTTGATCGTCTCCGCTCGCTGATCGCCGATGTGCCGGATTTCCCGAAGCCGGGGATCCTGTTCAAGGATTTCACGCCGCTGCTGGCCGACCCGGGGGGGCTAGCGCTGGCGGTGGAGCTGATGTGCAACCCGTTCCGGGGGCAGCGGATCGACATGGTGCTGGGGGCGGAGAGCCGGGGGTTCATCTTCGGGATCGCGATCGCGCAGTCGCTGTCGGCGGGGTTCGTGCCGGTGCGCAAGCCGGGGAAGCTGCCGCGGACGGTGCACGGGGTGAACTACGCGCTCGAGTACGGCACCGACCGCCTGGAGATGCACGCCGACGCGGTGCGTCCCGGACAGCGCGTACTCATGGTCGATGACCTGCTGGCCACCGGCGGCACCATGCAGGCCTCGTGCGAGCTGGTGGAGAAGACCGGGGCGACCATCGCGGGGATCACCGTGCTGATCGAGCTGGACTTCCTGAAGGGGCGGGACCGGATGACGCGGTTCGCGCCGGTGCATTCGGTGCTGGTGTTTTGAACGCAGAGGTCGCAAAGGTCACGCAGAGGACGCGGAGGGAGATTTTTGAACGCGAAGTCCACGAAGAGCGCGAAGCGGTTACTCGGACGCCCACACCTTCTCCGAGCCTTATTTTGCAGAATCAGATTCGAGGATGCAAGAGAGAGTCCATGGTTCCGCCCCACGCATCGCGTCCTTCGCGATCTTCGCGTTGAAATCCCCTCCGCGTCCTCTGCGTGACCTTTGCGACCTCTGCGTTCAGTCCCTCTCCCACGCTACTTGTCGGCGACGAGATCGCGGAAGACGGGAGGGGGAACGATGTTGGCGACGACATCCTCCCAGCCTTCCGGGCCGATCATGCCCTTGACGAAGGAAGAGGATATCTCGCAGAGTTCGCGGGGGGGCATGAGGAAGACGGTGGTCATGCCGGGGGAGAGGTCGGCGTTGACATAGCGCATGCCGCGCTCGTACTGGTAGTCGTCCTCATTGCGGATGCCGCGGACGATGAAGCGGGCGCCGACGCGGGCGGCGTAGCGGGCCAGAAACTCGTTCTCGATGCTGGTGATCTCGACATTGGGCAGGCTCCGCGAGACCTCGCGGAGCCAGCCCAAGCGCTGCGGGAGCGGGTAGGAATAGTTCTTCTCCGGGTTGCGCGCCACGGCCACGATCAGGCGGGAGAACAGGCGCGCGCCCTGCTCGATCATCCACACATGCCCGGTGGTCGGCGGGTCGAACGAGCCGGCGTAGACGGCGGTGGTCTCACTGGGGGGGGCGGCATGGATGGGCTGGGCCATACGCCGAAAGAATAGCGGCGGGCGGGGACGGACGCCCCGGACGGGCGTGGCGGGATCGACAAGCCGCGACTGCAAGGGAGCGGCCGAGCGATGCACATGCCCCTCGCGGCTTGCAATCAACGGTGAGCCGGAAGCCGGCTTTGTTGGGATTGCGGCTGGTATTGGCGCGGCGGCCAACGGGTCACGCCCGGAAATCAGTTGGAATCCATATCAGCCGCGCACCTTGCGCCGGCGGGCGACCACCCCCGCGCAGACCAGGCCGGCGGCCCCCATCAGGACCGGCGCCGGCAGGGGCACGACCGCGACGGTGCTGTTGAAACTGAATCCGGTGACATCGAACACCAGGTTGTAGAGCGTGGAGTTGTAGTAGCTCAGCGTGGAACCCGTCAGACCGGCGAAGGACAGCACGGGCTGGGCCGCGAGGTCCGACAGGCTGGCGAAAGCCCCCGACGGCAGGTGGACGCCCACGAGGAACGAGATGTCGGGATTGAACAGGTCGAAGCCGCCGACGAGCATGGTGTCGCCGGGATCGATGAACACCGCGGCGTACCCGGTCGGGTCGGGCAGGGAGGTTTCCTCGATGCCGCCATCGGAGCCGATATCGAGCGTGGCGCGGGCGAGGCGGTAGTTGGCCGTGGACACGCTGGGGGTGAGATTGACCGCGGTTTCCGCGATGAAGAGGCTGAAGGTGAAGGCGGTGCCGGCGAGGCTAGGCCCGCCGACGGCGGAGCCGCTGCTGATGGTGCCGGTGAAATCAAAACGGTACTCGCCGCCCGGGCCGTCTTTGGGGCCGCTGATGGGACCGAACCGATCGGGAGCGACCGCGCCGGGGTTTCTGGAACCCATGCGAACATCGCTCGCCGCAGCCTGGGTGGTACCAAGCCCGGCGACGGCGGCCAAGGCAAGGGCGTACTTGACGGTCATACAAACTCCCGCGACGCCGGGCGTCGCTGCTTTTGCGGGTTGATGGCGCGGGTCGGCACAACCCGTATTCAGTTTAGCGGGAGTTCTTGAGGAAAAGTCGCAAAATCGTGCGAAGAAGCGTGTTTTGGCCTCGGGCGCGCCGTTGGGAGGCCCGGAAAGCCGTTGGTTTCAGGGTTTTCATCCCAGGAATTGAGAGAAAAGAGGGCGCTTGGGCGGAAAGAACGCCCGAGAACGATCACTCCCCCCGTCGGAACACCGCCACCACATCTTCCACCGGGACGACGAAGAGGCGGTTGTCTCCCTCGAAGTCCACCGGGATGGCGTGCTTGGGGTTGAAGAGGACGCGGTCGTACTTCTCGATGGGGTAGTCGCCCTCGGAGAGCACCTTGGCCCCCACCGCCACCACGCGCCCGGTGAGGGTGGGGATCTCGATCTTGTCGGGCAGGTGCAGGCCGGCCTTGGTCTGCTTCTTGTCCTCGTCCTTGCGGATGAGGACGCGCAGGCCGATGGGTTCGACGGTTTCCAGTTCGGTCTTGGGGCGGGGGCTGGGCATTGGGAAGTGTAGGGAACAGCCACTTGGGACTGGCCACTGGGGGAGAGGACCAGCCATCAGCCATCAGAATTATGGAAAAGAACGCCCGCAGGGCGCTCTTCCCCTGATCCCTGGTGGCTGATCCCTGACCCCTTCCTGCCTACTCAACAAGCACGCTGGCGAACGCGCCGCCGTGCTGGGTGCGGTAGGCCTGCTCGAGCTGGGCAATGAAGCCGGTGTGCGGGGGCAGGCCCATGAGGTCGCGGCGGGCGTCGAGGTTGGCGGGGTCTTCGATGGCGACGGCGGGCACGCAGTGGGCCACACCGTCGTCGCCGGTGACGAAGGTCATCTGGGTGCCGAAGACCTGGGGCTGGTCGGCGAAGAGGCGGACGCGGTCGGTGAGCAGAGCGACATAGGGGGCGGGCAGCTTGCCCTTCTCGACCTGATCGACCATGAGGGCCAGGCAGCGGTTCTGGAGGTCGGGCGCGTGCCCGGCGTGCTGGACCACGACGAACGCGCCCTGGGCGGCCTCCATGCCGACGAGTTCGCGGGTGGGCCAGCCGATGGCGTCGACGATCTGGGCCAGGCGGGCCGCGTGGGCGCGGTCGATGGCGCGGATGCGGCTGACCTCGGAGGCGGTCAGGGGCGCGCCGGTGGACTCACGGACGAGTTCCTGGTCGAGGTGGCGCATGGCGGTCAGTTCCGCAGCGATCTGGTCGAGCGTGAGGGCGGAAACCGGGGTCTTGTAGACCGGCACGCCGTCGGCGTTGTAGACGGTTCCCACGACGACCTCATGGGTGTTGCGTCGGTTCTCGGAGCCGTGGCGGCCACCGGACTGCTCGGCCTTAGCCTGGGCGTAGGACGAAGGCCCGGACGAGCATCCGCTCAGCACGACGAGCAGGGCGGCGGAGACGGCGGCGGCGGTGTGGCGGATCGTCATGGTTTCAACATCGAAAACACGGGTCGGCGTCGTCACCCGGCCCGTGAAGATCCGGGAGAGCGGGCGTCCGTCTGGGGCGGTCGGGATGGGGATCGGCGGGTTCTCGGACTTCGCCCGATGCCGCAGGCGGGACAGAACGAACCGCGGCGGGTTGAGCGTGCGGGACGGATGCCGGAATGGTGGTGAGAAGCCCCTCCCGGTGTCAGCCTGTGGTGCGCCGCGCTCCCGCCGGGGGCGCGCGTGCCCGGCCTCGTCAACGAAAGAGAGTGAACCGATGGACATGCCCGCGTCCCGACTTTTCCTCCGTCCGTCCCTCGTGGCCGCCGCGGCGATGCTGGGGGTTTGCGGCACGGCGACACTGGCGGATGTGGTCTACCAGAACAGCTTCGATTCCGGGGTGGCCGGGGATGAATGGTCGAACCAGAAGGTGAGCACGATCGCATCCCCCTGGGGAACCTTCCTGGGCAACTTCGGGCAGGAGACCGTGCGGCTGACGCTGGGGCGCGGATCGGGCAACGGCTCCGGAGGGGGGGACGGAGGAAGCGGAGGGGGCGGGAAAGGCGGCGGCGGAAGTCCGGGCGGCAGCAACGGGGTGGGCAGCGCGGTCAACGGACGCCCGGTTCACACGGCCCGGGGCGGCTGGCCGGGCCTCGGGGGGTCGGGCCTGCTCGGGCACGGCGTGTTCTACTACACCGGCGGGCCGGGCAAGGGGGGCGGGGACGGCGGCAACGGAAGTGGTGGTGATGGAGGAGGGGGCGGGGGTGATCCAGGCGTGGTGGCCGGCTCGTACTCACTGTTCTTCGACCTGCACCTGTTCGATACATGGGACGGCCTGGACCGCACCTACGGCGTGGATCGCTTCATCGTGCAGATCAACGGGCAGGAGTATTTCAACGAGGTTCTGGAGACCTTCGAGCCGTGGGAGAACCGGCTCGGCGGATGGAAGATCCAGGGCAACCACGGGTACAACACCAACTACCGGGACATCAGCTACGAGGCGTTGGAGATCCGCTTCGACATCGCCAACGCCGGGGAGTTGCTGGAGATCGACTTCATCGGCGCGACGAACCAGAGCATCCTCGACGAGTCGTGGGGCCTGGACAATGTGCGGGTGGTCTACAACGGGCCGGGACGGATGATCCCCGCCGCGCCGACGGCGGCGGCGCTGCTCGGCGGGCTGCTGGCGGGGACGCGCCGGCGGAGAAAATGATCCGGCAAGGAGGAAGCGGAAGCGGATTCTTTTGCCACTTGTAGCCGCGCACGAAGTAAGCGGATTCTTCGATGCCTCCCAAGCAAGCACAAGAATCCGCTTACTTCGTGCGCGGCTACAAAGCAACGCCCGGCCTCGGTCAGTCGCCGCGCTCGCTCGTCCAGCGGGCGAACGCCTCCTCACACTCGGCGAGGAACTGCTCGGCGTCCGGAGTCAGCAGCCCGCTCACCCCGAACCCCTGCACCGTCTCCGGCTGCGAAAGCACGGGTATTGTATAGAGCCATGTCCGGAGCCATGTGATCGGTGCAACAAGGCCTCCACTCAAAGCCCACTCCAAAGCCTCCTGCCTCCCGACGACCAGCCGGTCCGGCCTCTCGTGCCGAAGTAGGATCTGTTCGATCACCACCGCCGGCTCTTGGCCGACCTTGCACACCACGACCGGCCGATCCGTGTAGTAGATGTCCGGCCTTGCCGTCCATTCGCCGTGCTCACGGTGCTGCACGACGATCCACACATCCACCCCGTCCCAGCGGAGCATGACGGGGCGGTTTGGGACCAGATAGAGATCGGGGTAGTACTTTCTCGTGTCCCCGCGCATGGTCAGCCAATGGCGCAGGGACTGGTATGGATATCCACCGTGCTTGATGCGGAGAGCGAAAACCCACCCAGTCGAAAGGATCAACGCGACGATGAGTGTGCCCAACGCCAGTCGGCGCGGAGTCAGCCTTCCCTCGGGTTTCGAAGGTTCGCCCTTCGGCAGCCCACACTCGGGGCAGCGCCCCGAGACATCCGCCAGCGGGTAGCCGCACGCGGAGCAGAGCCGGTGGTAGGGCGCGACCAGTTCCGGGCTGAGGCTTCGGACCAGTTTTCTGGATGCACACCAGGCGTACCAGGCGACCGCCGCGAGCGTGCAGAGGCCGATGAACAGCCAGTCCTCCGTGCGGGGCGAGAACGACTGGTAGAGATAGCGTGCCCAGCGCGTGGTCCCGTTCGGTCGGTCGAAGGAACTCTGGAGACGGTCGTAGAACACATACCAGGAGAGGGCACCCGCAACGGGGAGGACGCAGAGCAGGACCACGAAAGCGCGTTCGACGATCCGGCTCTGCGCCCGGCGGACCTCCGGCAGCCGGAAAAACTCCGGATCCAGCCCCGGTAGCCGACGACGCACGCAGCGCCACAGGATCAGAAAGACCACGGCGTGGCAGCCCAGGAACAGCAGCGCGGCCGCCGCGAGCATGACCGGCCACCGCTCGCCCATCTCGGCCGTGCCCGTCAGACCGAAGGGATAGTCGATCAGCGGGGCATCGACATGCTGATAGTGCTGAAAGAGGCCCATCTCACTCCAGGCGAGCATCCGGTCCTGGGCCAGCCGGTCGAGGTCCGCCAGGGCCATCGTGCCGTTCCAGTACTGTTCTACACCCCGGTAGTACTGGAACCACAGCACTGCGTTCAGCGAGGAATAAACGATGCAAGCCGCGACCACCGCGAAACACACGAGCAGGAAACGGCGAAAAGCATCGCCCGCCGAGTTCAGCGGGCGACGCCTGAAAGCGGGTTTGCGGGGATCAGACCGGCAGATCATGGTACCAGGTCTGCACACAGCTGGCGGGGGCAGGAATGTGAGCGGGCGGCGCGGGGAGAGTGGCGGAGTTCGGGCAATCACTGCCAGGTCCCGGTATAGTACAAGTCATTCTCGTCGTCACATTCGCCGGGCTGCCCGGGGGCGCCGTGGGAAGAGGCACATAGTTGCCTCTCTGTGTGCATACGCAACCACCGCTAGCCCCACCGCGTGGCTGGCAACTATATGCCGGCGCATTTCTCGGCTCCCAGCACCCCTGATTTCCCGGGCATGATTGGTCCTGTTGATAATGACGCGGCGGTCTGGTTTGCCTTCTCGCCGCAACCACCACCATACTGGAGTTGCTCATGTTGACGGCGCCGACGGAACTCACTCCATTGTACTGGCTGTGCAACGAAACGAGCGGCGCAAGGTCGATCTCGTCGTCATACAGATACGGACCCGCCAGCGTGCCGTCGATCCCGTCCACCAGGAGATACCCGTCCGCGTAGCTCAGGACGATGACCGGCAACGCCCCGAACGGGCCGAACATGCCATGGATCACATACGATCCCAGGCCATCATCCTCGGCGCGATGCACCTGGAGCCACGCATCGAGCGAGGCCCGCATCCGCTCGGCGTTGGTCGGCTCGCCGAGAAGCATGTGCCTGACATCCATCGCCGGATCGAGCGTCGCCGCGGTGTTGGCCGCGAACGAGGCCAGGTCGGCCATCCAGTCTTCGAACTCCGGCGGATCGAGCGGGGACACATAGGGCGAGCCGCCTTCGACCGGCTGGACGCTCAGCCCCACGGAACCGAGCGTGCCGCCCGTCACGGCCACCTGCACCGCGCCGTCCGACGCGGCGATCGCGGACAGATGGTTGAGCGTCGGCATGGGTTCACTCGTGGAGGTGAACACGAAAGTCCCGTCCGAGTAGGCCGCGACATCCGCCGGGCCGACGAGGTGGCCGAAAAACCGACTATCGCCCCCTCCCTTGATCTTCGCCAGCGTTCTCACATACGCGATGTACGGCTGAAAGAGGGGCGAGTTGGCCTCCGCCTGCGTAAACGAGAAATCTTCCGCGCCCGCGGCAGGCTCACCGTGAATCAGGGCGTGCGTGTACATGGAGATGAAAGTCTTCACCTCCGCGTGCAGGGCGGGATCAAGATCATCGTACAGAATCCCGCCCTGCTGCGCGTTGGCGCAGGACGCGACCGACACCAGAAGCCCGCAGGTCCAGTTCGTCCACTTCATGTTTGCTCCATTTCGAGTCTTGGGTTTGAGGCATCGGCGATGCCAACGGCGGCCAAGGTACCGTGGCTTCACCCATGTGTCAAGCGGAAGGCCCCATTCCATGCTGTGGTTGATTGTCCTTAATTTTACACGCGAAATTTTTTACAACGAGATGCCGTGCCATGCTCCCCTGTTTGTGGGGGCTTTGCTCGCTCGGTCGCCCCTCGCGGTCGTGGCTTGTCAAGCAGAGTCGGCACGGAGTGCCGGTCTGCCAAAGACACGGCGGGCCGGGGTGAGCCGGCCCGCCGCGACGGCGAAGTCTGGATGGATCGGATCAGGCGGCGCGGTTCAGGCGCGGGCGGATCTGCCCGACGGTGCGCTGCTCCGGCGTGGCGCGGATGTCGGCGTCGTCGATGAGGATCTCGACCATCTCGAGGGGGTGCGTGGCCCACAGGTCGGCGCCGATCTCCTCGGCCAGGCCCTCGGCGCGGTTGAACACGCCGCCGCCGACGGCGATCTGCGTGTGCGGGCAGGCGCCCACCTCGTGCAGGGTGTCGATCAGGCGGCGGATCTCGGGGAGGTCGCGCGGCTCGGAGCAGAACATCAGCAGCACATCGGGGCGGGTGGACTGGACGGTCTCCTGCACCTCGTCGGTCGGGACGGCCCCGCCGGCGAAGCGGACGCGGAAGCCGCGGGCTTCGAGCAGGTCCACGGCCATCTGGGCGCCCAGCTCGGAGCCTTCGGACGGGCCGCAGCAGGCGAAGACGGTGCGCCCGGTGCGGGCCGAGCCGGCCCAGGCGAGCAGCTCGCGGCTGGCCTGATCGACCAGCGAGCGGAGCATCCGGGTGGCGAGGTTGTAGGCCAGGGTGGTCAGGCGATCCTGGCGGTGCATGGCCTCGACCAGCTCGTAGGCGGGCCAGCAGAGGTCGGTGAGGACGACCTCGGGGTTGGCGCCGGCTTTGCGCTGCTCGTCGATGATGCGGCGGGCCTGGTCGCGGTTGCCCTCGATGAGGGCTTCAAAGAGGCGTTCGGTGAGGATCTCGGCGGACATGGGGGAGGACTCCGATTTCTTCGTCGTGTGCCGCCCCCACGCGGGCGGCCTGCGTTCCGGCGTACGCTGGCCGGTGCGGACATTGCTATCGAGTGATGACGCGATTTGGGGATAGCGGGATGAAGCGGGCCTTCATGCGACCGCGCGAAAAACGCGCGAACCCGGGTTCAGGGCGATCCGTCCGATTTTTTATCAGACTGAGGGGCGTGCAAGCGCTTGCGGGTCGCTGGTCCGAGAACGCGGATAACCCGGGTGCGGTCGTGGATAAGTAGGGAATAGCACGCGGACGCCATGTGGATTCGCACGAGGGGCGCTTGATTTTTCACGCGAGCGGGGTGCGGGCTGCGCGGGGTGGGCGGATCGTCCGGTCAGGTCTCATCGCCCATGGCCGGCCCGCGACGCAGGCGGAGCGGGTAGGAGAGGAGATAGAGGCTGAGGAACCAGGCCACGGCCAGCTCGCGCAGCTCCGCGTCCACGGTCGGAACCCCCGGGGTGGCGGTCCAGTCCAGAACACGGGTCAGGAGGAAGTACGCGGCCGCCGCCCAGCACATGGGCAGGGCCAGCACCCAGGCCGGCCAGGACCGGGTGGCCTGGGTGCGAAGGAACCGCAGCGGCCCCCCGCCCGGCAACCGGGCCGCGATGGGCACGAAGAGGCCGAGCGTCACGACGAACAGCTCGACCGCGGCCCGGGGCTTCTCGTTCAGCCATGAGGTGGTGTTGTGGAGGTTGAACTCGTCCTGCTTGTTGATGTCGTCGATGACAGTCGGCGTGTCGAAGCCGAAGTACCACTGGCCCCAGCTGCACTCCTCGCCCGCGAAGTAGATGCAGGCGAGGGTCCAGATGAGCAGCCAGCCCGCGTGGAGGCGCGACGGGAAACGACGACGGAAACGCACGAGCGCATAGATCGCGCCCGCGATGCCCGGGAGCAGAACGAACACGGTCAGGTGCTCGATGATGCCCGTGGACTCGAGATCGTCCTTGCGGCTCAGGTCGGCGTACAATCCGGGGTGGGTCAGACCGGCCCACACGAAGTAGAGCAGGGTCGCCGTGAGCAGCCAGGAGGCGATCGTCCAGACGCTCAGGATGCGGTAAGGATCGGTCGTCGCGGAGGACGGCGGCGGCTTGCTTTTCATGAGAAACCCCGTGCGTGTGGGCGACGGGAGCGGCCCGCCTTCATGCGATCATAACCCGCCGGGATCGGACATGCCGCTCGGGAGCGGCCCCGGCGCCACAAGCGGGGCGGGGCGGGCCTGGATCTGGTCGAGTTCGCTCTTGCAGCGGTCGGCGATGAGTTCGGCTGCGGCCTTGTTGCCGAAGCGCCCGGCGTCGATCTCGACCTCGATCATGGCGCTGGTCAGCGGCTCGACCTTGATGGTGACCAGGTGGCCGCGGTCGCTGCGGATGGACCACCAGCGGGAGCGCAGGACCGCGCCGTCCGTCTCATCCTTTGTTTCGCGGACCTCCAGGGCCAGGCGTTCGAGGGTGAGGGCGACGGCCTCGTTCATCTCCTCCATCGTGCCCTCGTCCACATAGGTCAGCAGGCCGGAACGCCAGAAGCTGTACCCGGCCTCCCCCGCGGCCGCGCCGGCGGAAGCGGCCGAAACCAGCGGCACCGCGGCCGCGCACCCGGCCAGGACGACGGGGAACGCCAGCAGGAACGGAACGGCGCAGGCCCGCTTCATCGTCTTAGTTCTCGTCCTTGGGTTTCTTGCCGCTCCGCGCGGCGGTGAGCAGGCCGATCACGAACCCCATCGCCAGCACCACCACCAGCAGCACCGCCTGCGGCATGACGACGGTGGCGAAGAGGATGCGGGTCCGCACCTCCGTGGTGTTCTGGAGGATGAGGATCAGGACCACCACCACGGCCGCCGCGATGGCGAACAGGCGGATCTTGCGGGCAAGATTGGCGTTCTTTTCCATGAGGAGATCGTACCGATATTTTTCCCGGAGCGGGGAACGGGCGCGAAGACCGCGGGGCGGCTCGGTCCCGGGGGTCAGGCGAGCGGCCTCATGGGCGGCGTTCGTGGCACGGGCACCCGCCCAGGACGCCCGCCGCGATGATTGCCTCCTCGCCGGCGGTCAGCATCGCGCCGGTGTGCTTGGCGGGCGGGAGGTTGTTCAGGCGCGCGAGGAACTCGGTCCTGTACCGCTGCTCGGCGCGGGAGTAGGCCGGGTTGGTCGCCGCGTCGGGGTACTGCTCGGCCAGGATCTGGTTGAGGCGGTCGATGCGGGTCTCGGGGTAGGGATGGGTGGACAGCCACTCCGGCGGGCGGCCCGCGGAGGAGCCGGACGCCTGCTGGAGAACTTCCATGACCTCGCGCTGGGCGGTCGGGTTGTAGCCGGCCCGGGCCATGTAGCGCACGCCGAGCTGGTCGGCCTGGGATTCCTCGTCCCGCCCGTACTTGAGCAGCACCACATTGCCGCCCACGGCCAGGGCGGGCACGGCGTACTGCCCGTATTTGCGCACATCCGAGTCCGAGTCGGCGATGCCCACGCCCACGGCGGCCGCGCCCATCAGTATGTTGAACCCGATCTGCTTGCTCATCCGCTGGTTGCCGTGGCGGGCGGTGACATGGCCGACCTCGTGCCCGAGCACCCCGGCGAGCTGGGCCTCGTCCGTGAAGCGGGAGGCCAGGCCGCGGGTCATGAACACCTTGCCGCCGGGCAGGGCGAAGGCGTTGATCACATCCGAATCCAGGAGCACGAACTCCCACTCGAGATCGCCGGGCACCTCCGGCTCGATCTGGGCGACCAGTCGCCGGCCGACCTCGGTGACATACCGCTGGAGTTGCGGATCGGGCACCGCGCCGCCGAACTCGGTGGTGAACTGGGGCGCGGCCTCGGCGCCCATCGCCTTTTCCTCGTTCCAGGAGAGCAGGGTCAGCGACCGCCCCCCGGTGGCGGGGTTGGTCGAGCACCCGCCCAGCCCCCCCAAGGTCAAGGCGGTCAGCAGCAGTCCGAAGGTGGCGAGGTGTCGGATCACGGGTGTCCTCCGAATCGGTCGTCGGGACGGGTGGGGACGGCAACGGCGAATACCATGCGTCATGCCCGGCACGAGCGAACAGCAGGACTATACGGCGGCGAAGGCCCCAGCACCGGCCCCCGCGCTCGCCCCGGAAGAGGCCGTGTGGCGGGACGAGGAACTGGCCGCGATCCACCAGCGGGACGACAAGGCGGACAGGGTCCGAGCCATGTTCGGGGCCATCGCCCGCTCGTACGACCTGAACAACCGCGTCCACTCGCTCTGGCAGGACGAGGCCTGGCGGCGCGTCGCCGTGCGGATGGCCGGCGTCAGACCGGGCGAGGTCGTGCTGGATATGGCCTGCGGCACCGGCGACCTGACGCAGGCCTTCGCCCGACGCAGCCCGGCATCTCTGGTCATCGGGGGCGACTTCACCCCCGCCATGCTGGAACTGGCCGCCCACAAGCGGACCCGGCTGGACCCCCGCATCGCCGAGCGGGTGCGGTACATCGAGGCGGACGCGACGGCCCTGCCCCTCGACGACGCCTCGGTCGATGTGGTGTCCATCGCCTTCGGCATCCGCAATGTGCAGGCGCCGGACCTGGCCCTCGCCGAGTTCCAGCGCGTCCTGAAACCGGGGGGGCGGGCGGTGATCCTGGAGTTCGACCGCCCGCGTCTGGCCCCGGTCCGCTGGTTCAACGATTTTTACTGCGGCCGGGTCATGCCCCGGACAGCCACCTGGATCAGCGGGGACCGCTCGGGCGCGTACCGCTACCTGCCCCGGTCGGTGTCGAGCTTCATGTCCCACGAGGCGCTGGGCGACCGCCTGCGGGCGGCCGGGTTCACCGGGGTGCGCCACCGGGCGCTGTCGCTGGGGATCTGCGTGTGTACGGTGGCGGTGCGGGAGGGCTGAACGCACCGGCCCGGCCCGCCGCCCGCGATGGGGCGATGAAACCCCGGCTTTGCCTCGCGGGTCGGGGTTCCTACACTTTCCCCCCATTCCCCCCGAGAGATTCTCATGTCCACCATGACCGAGACGGGAGCGATCGCCGCGCTCCGCAATGTCGCCATCATCGCCCATGTTGACCACGGGAAGACCTCCCTGGTGGACAACCTGCTCAAGCAGTCGGGCAACTTTCGCGCCGGCGAACTCGAGAAGCTCGAGGGCGGGCAGCACGGCCTCATCATGGACTCCAACCCCCTCGAACGCGAGCGGGGCATCACCATCCTCTCCAAGAACTGCGCCGTCAGCTATGTCGCCACGGACATGCAGGCCTACCGGATCAATGTGATCGACACCCCGGGCCACGCCGACTTCGGCGGCGAGGTCGAGCGGGTGCTCCGCATGGCCGACGGCTGCCTGCTGGTGGTGGACGCCTACGAGGGGCCGATGCCGCAGACCCGCTTCGTGCTGACCAAGGCCCTGGAAGCCGGGCTGCGACCCGTCGTGGTCGTCAACAAGTGCGACCGGCCGGACGGCGACCCGCAGCGCGTGGTCAACGAGTGCTTCGACCTGCTCGTCGCGCTGGGCGCGGAGGACCACGCGCTGGACTTCCCCGTGGTGTACGCCTCGGCCAAGGAGGGCTGGGCCAGCGACTGCTGGCCCCCGGCCGAGAAGAAGGACCTGCGCCCGGTCTTCGAGGCCATCGTGCGCCATGTGCCCCACCCGGATGTGTACATGGAGAAGCCGTTCCAGATGCAGGTCACGACCATCGACTACTCCGAGTACCTCGGGCGGATCGGCATCGGGCGCGTCTCGCGCGGCACGATCAAGGTCGGCACCCCCGCCGTGGTCGTCAAGCACCTCAAGGACGGCGGCACGAAGAACATCAACGCCAAAATCGCCACGCTCCAGGGCTTCTCCGGCCTGGGGCGCGTGGACCGCAAGACGGTCCACGCCGGCGACCTCTGCGCCATCTCCGGCGTGGACGGCCTGGAGATCGGCGACACCATCTGCGACCCGGATCACCCGGAGGCGATGGAGGCCGTCACCATCGACGAGCCGACCATCTCCATGACCTTCCGCATCAACGACTCGCCGTTCGCCGGGCAGGAGGGCGAGTATGTCACCAGCCGCCAGATCCGCGGGCGCCTCGAACGCGAGCTGGAGCACAATGTCGCCCTGCGGGTCGAGCCGGGGCGCGGCACCGAGGAGTTCGTCGTCTCCGGACGCGGCGTGCTGCACCTGGGCATCCTGCTTGAGACCATGCGCCGCGAGGGCTACGAGCTCTCCGTCGGCCGCCCCATCGTCATCGAACGCATGATCGACGGTGTGCTCTGCGAACCCATCGAGGAACTCGCCATCGACTGCCCCAACGAGTCCGTGGGGTCGGTGATGATGCTCGTCGGCGAGCGCAAGGGCGAGATGCTCAAGATGGAGCCGCGCGGCGACGCGATCACCCACTGCGTGTTCCAGATCACCGCCCGCTCCCTGATCGGCCTGCGCGGGCGCGTGCTCACCGCCACGCAAGGCGAGGGCATCATGCACCACACCTTCCTGCGCTTCGAGCCGGTCAGCGGCGAGCGCAGCCGGCGCATCGCCGGCGTGCTCATCGCCAACGAGTCCGGCCAGGTCACCGGCCACGCCTGCGAGGCCATGCACGACCGCGGCGTGCTCTTCGTCCGCCCCGGCGACAAGGTCTACGCCGGGCAGATCGTCGGCGAGCACAACCGCGGCAACGACCTGACCGTCAACATCGTCAAGGCCAAGAAGCTCGACAACATGCGCGTGGCCAACAAGGAGGCCACCGTCACCCTCAAGGCCCCCCGGGACATCGGCCTTGAGCAGGGCCTGGAGTACATCGAGGACGACGAGCTGCTGGAACTGACCCCCAAGAGCGTCCGCCTCCGCAAGATGATGCTCGACGAGTCGGCCCGCCGGCGGATGGACCGCCAAACCAAGGCCGCCGCGGAGGGCTGACCACCCCGCTTCCGACCCAACCCCAGGGTGCGTCGGCATTTGCGGGAATCCCGGCCCCTCGCCACTGGCCGACCACCGGGGTCGGGCCTATCATCGAGGCCCGCCACGGGCCGGGCTTCAAGACGGGTGAACTCCCCCGCCCCGAGCCTCGTGCGGCAGCTGATCGGAGCAACCCCATGGCCTACGCCATCATCGAAGAATCCGGCGGACAGCGCAAGGTCCAGCAGGGCGACGAGATCCTGATCGACCTGGTCAACGCGGGAGAAGCCAGCGTCGGCGACACCATCACCGTGGACTCCGTCCTGGTCGTCGGCGAGGCCGGCGGCTCGGCCAAGATCGGCACCCCCTATGTCAAGGGCGCGTCCGTCACCCTCGAAATCACCGAGCCGGTGGTCATGGGTGACAAGCTGGTCATCCGCAAGTTCCGCTCCAAGAACACCTACGAGCGCAAGACCGGCCACCGCCAGCGGTACACCGGCGCGACCGTCAAGTCGATCAATGCCTGATTAAAATACCCCAGAAGAATCCTCCCCAGACTCTTCTCTCCAGTTTCGGGCATCGGCACACCCGCCGAACTCGACCTGACCCGAAAGGCCCCGCGTCCTCCGCGGGGCTTTTCTTTTGATCCAGCGTTCGGGTGGTTTCCCCATCTTGAGGCCGCCCGGAATCTTCGCATCCGCGCGGCGTTCTTCGATGTATACTGAGGAATGCAACCCGTCCGGACTCTGTTCGGACATGCGGGAGACCTGGATGGAACGCGAACGCGAGGTGGATCTGATCGAACGGGCGGCGGCGGGCGACCGTGCCGCGGCCGGGGAGCTGATCCGCGCCCACCAGCAGTCGGTGTACGCCTACCTGCTCCGCATGTCGGGGCGGGCGGATGTGGCCGAGGACATCGTGCAGGAGGCCTTCGTCCGCGTGCTGGGCAACCTGCACCGGTTCGACTTCCGCTTCCGCTTCTCGACCTGGCTGTTCACCATCGCGCGGCGTCTGTACATGAACGCCGTGGCCAAGGCCCGCCCGACCTACGACTCGGACTTCGTCGGCTCGTTCGGCAACCGGTCCACCGGCTGGGCTCCGGACGCGGCGATGTACGACGACGAGCGCCAGGCCGTGCAGCGCGACGCCCTCCAGACCTCGCTGATGGAACTCAGCGCCGAGCAGCGCGAGGTGCTCGTGCTGTTCCACCAGCTCGACTGGCCCATCGCCCTGATCGCCGAGCACCTGGGCATGCCCGAGGGCACGGTCAAGAGCCACCTGCACCGCGGACGACGCCGGCTGCGTCAGGTCTTCCAGGACAAGAAGAAGCTCGAGACCCGCATCGAGGAGGTCTGGAGGTGACTCCCCCCCGCCCTTCCCGCCCCCCCCAGCCGTTCCGCGAGGACGACACACCCGGGCGCATCCCCGAGTCGCTGATCGACTCGGTGCTCGACGGCGCGGTGGACGAGCGCACCCGGCGCGAGGTGGCCCGCGCCCTGCGGTACGACCCGCGCCAACGCCGGGATGTCGCGGAAACGATGGAAGCGCTCTCGGCCCTGCGCGGCCCGGTCCCCTGCCCGGACCTCTCCGCCGGGGTGCTCAGCACGCTGGACCGCAGGCACCGCTTCCTCTCGCCCAGGGCCAGGCGCCTCGTCCGGCGGACGCGGGTGTCGGGCATGATGCTCGTACTGATCGGGCTGATCGGCGTGGCGGGCGTGCAGCGGGCCGTGCCCCGCTTCGCGTCGCTTTCGGCGCAGCCCACGCCGCTGACGGATGTCGCCCGGGCCGTGCAGGCCGACACGGCCCACGCCGC